>NZ_JAVTIZ010000010.1:0-183162 GCF_031843845.1 Microbacterium sp. WCS2018Hpa-23 | reverse complement strand
GTTCCGGTCGCACTTCGTGCCGTCGCGGCGTCGCATCCGGGGTTCCGGTCGCACTTCGTGCCGCCCGAACCACTGTGGGAGCGTGGGCGCCCCGCTCCCGTCGCAGTTCGTGCCGCGTCCATGGCCGGACCCCCACTCCGGTCGCAGTTCGTGCCGCTCGGACGGTCCCGACGCGGCACGAAGTGCGACGGGAGCAGTCGGACGCGGCGCGAAGTGCGACGGGAACAGCGAGAAACGTCGGGCGGCACGAACTGCGACGGCGCACTGGCGGAAAAGAAGCGGATGCTGTCGCTCCGGCGCATCGCCGATGTCGGTGGCCGGTGCAAGGATCGAAGGATGCCGAAGACCGGTCGCGTCCAGCGCGACGACAGCCTGAACCCCGAGAAGCCCCGCACACAGGGTCCGCTCGTGCTCGTCGCCGCCCTCGTGACGGTCGTGCTGTGGGCGTCGGCGTTCATCGGCATCCGCGGTGCGGGCCCGCATTTCGATCCCGGTGCTTTGGCGCTGCTGCGCATGGCCGTGGGCAGCGCCGCGCTCGCGATCATCGCAGTGCGCCACGGCATCCGTCTTCCCGAACGCCGCCACTGGTGGCTCGTCGCGGTGTGGGGAGTGGGCTGGTTCTGCGTCTACAACCTCGCGCTGAACGCCGCCGAGCGCACCCTCGATGCGGGCACGGCGGCGATGGTCGTGAACCTCGCACCCCTCATGGTGGTGATCTTCAGCGGGCTGTTCCTGCGCGAGGGCTTTCCCAAGCCGCTCATCATCGGAGCCCCGATCGCGTTCCTCGGCGTGGTGCTGATCGGCATGAACTCGTCCACCAGCGAGGGGCCCGACATCACGGGGCTGTTGCTCGCGCTGCTCGCGGCCGTGATGTACGCGGGCTGCACGCTGCTGCAGAAGCATCTGCTGAGCGCCGGGTCCGACGCCACGACCCTCACCTTCCTCGGTGCCGTCGCGGGCACCGTCGCGCTGCTCCCATGGACGGGCAGTCTGATCGGCGCACTGCAGACCGCTCCTCTCGACTCGACGCTGTGGGTCGTCTACCTCGGCATCTTCCCGACGGCGATCGCGTTCACCACCTGGGCGTACGTATTGCAGCGCAGCACCGCCGGGCAGACGTCGGCCACGACCTACGTCGTTCCTGCGATCGCGATCCTGATGTCGTGGGCGATCCTCGGCGAGGTACCGACGCTGCTGATGTTCGTCGGCGGCGCGCTGTGCCTGCTCGGCGTGCTCGTCACCCGGATGCGGTGGGGCCGCCGCGCGCGCTGACCGTCGCCCGACTCGGGCATGGCCCCTCGGCGTAGTGCTCGAGCGCTCCCGACTCTGGCGCAGCGCCTTGGGCGCAGCGTCTTAGGCGCAGCGTCTTAGGCGCAGCGTCTTGAGCGCTGGCGCCGCACGCGCGATCCAGGCGGGGCCAAAAACACACCGCTCACACCCATTTCGGGGGCGAAAGTGACCCCACACCCCGAGCGATCCAGGCGGGGCCAAACACACACCGCTCACGCCCATTTCGGATGCGAAAGTGACCCCACACCGCCAGCCGGGTGCGAAAGTGACCCCGCACCACCAGCCGGGTGCGAAAGTGACCCCACACCCCGAGCGATCCAGGCGGGGTCAATAACGCACCGCGCACACCCATTTCGGATGCGAAAGTGGCCCCGCACCCGACCCCGACCAGCGGCCCGGGCACCCGGCACACCCGCCTCAGCGCGGCGACACCGACCGGCGCTGACGGATCGAGCCGCGCTGCGCGTCGACGCTCGCGAGCATGTCACCCGCGAGCTTGCGCTTGAGTTCGAGCGACTCCCCGATCTCGGCGGCGAGCCTCGGGCGGGTGCGGATCAACTCGTCGATCGTGGCGAGCGGCAGCACGAGGACGGTCAGGATCTCTCCCGCGACCGTCACGGCCTGCGTCCGCTCGCGGGTGAGCGCGGTCTGACCGATCAGGTCGCCCTTCTCCGCCGACGTGAATTCGACGCGACCGCCGTCGACCTCGATCGCGAGCACCGCTCTGCCCGATACGACCACCCGCACCTCGTCGGGAACGACGCCACTGGCGAGAACGACCTCGCCGACGCCGTAGCGCTCCAGGTGGGAAGCTTGCGTCATCGCCTCGAGGTCGTCGTCGTGCAGGTGCAGCGTGCCGGCGATCTCAGCGAGCGCATCGGCGAGGCGACCGGGCTCGGCGATCGGGTCGGTGGCATCGCCGTCGAGCGCGAATCCATGCCGCCGTGCCGCGTACCAGACCCACGACAGGTACATCGAGAGGGCGCGTCCGGCGTCCGCGGGCCCTGCGACCGGAATCGAGACGCCGTACGCCCCGCCTCCGGAATAGCTGACGGACGCGCGCTCCCGGTCGGCGAGCATCGGCAGGGCGTCGGCGACCTCGACGAGCAGCGCCATGACCTCGTGCGGGGGGTCATCGGTCGCGAACTTCACGTCGGTGGATGCCGAATACGGCCCGTCCGGTTCGGAGAGGTTCGTGAACGACGCCCCCGAGAGGCTCGAGTTCGGGACGATCTGGATGCCGGAGCCGGTGTCGATGTGCACGGCACGCCAGTTGACCTCGACCACCCGCCCCTTGACGCCGGCCGCATCGAGGAAGTCGCCGATCTTGAACGGCTGCTCGAACAGCAGCAGCAGGCCCGAGATGACACCGCCGACCGCGTTCTGCAGCGCGAGACCGATCACGATCGACCCGACGCCGAGGGCCGTGAACAGGCCGCCGACGTCGGCATCCCACACCCACGAGAACAGCAAGGCGAGACCGAGGGCGACGAGCACGAGACGGGCGATCTCGACGAAGATCGTCGGGATCCGTTTGCGCCACGAGTCCTCGGCGGCGTTCGCGAACAGGGCGACGTTGAACGACGACAGCAGCAGCAGGATCACGAGGAAACCGAAGACCGTCGCGGCGACGCGGGTCCAGACCTGATCGGCGGGCGACTGGATCGCGAAGGCCAGCAGCGCGAACAGGGCGCCGACCGGGATGACCCCGTTGCGCAGCAGGCGCAGGGGTCCCGCAAGCGGGTTGTTGCGGCGTCGGAGCCCGTTGATCAGCTCGGTGAGCACGACGAGCAGCACCGGCACGCCGACGGCGAGGGCGACGACCCACCAGCCCCAGCCGTCGCGGAACGCGTCGTCGAGCATGTCAGCTCACCTTCCAGACGGTCTCGCTCTTTCCGTGCGCCTCGACGACGCCCGCCTCGGTGAAGGTGAAGATCTCGCGTGTGCGGTCGTAGACGGTCTGGCTCACGTACACGCCGGGCTCGCCGGTCACCGAGCGCACCCGGTAGGCGAGGTTCACGGCGTCACCCCAGAGGTCGTAGGCGAGGGTCGTCCGTGCGACGAGACCGCTCGTCACGGTGCCGGTGTCGACACCGGCACGAATGCCGATCGACGCGCCGTTCTGAGCATTGAACCGCTCGACGACGCCGAGCAGGTTCTTGGCGAAATCGACGCTGCGGCGCACGTTGTCGACGCGCGGGACGATGAGCCCGGACGAGGCGAGGTAACCGCCGCGGAGGGTGCGGACCTTCTCGACTCCCGCCTTCTCGGCCGCCTCGTCGAAGCCCCGCATCAGGGTGTTGAGGTGGCCGATCTCCTGCTCGGTGGTGAGGCCGCGGGCATAGTCGTCGAAGCCGACGAGCTCGGCGAACACGACCGACACGTTCTCATGCGCCTCCGAGATCGCCTCGTCACCCTGCCTGTACTTCGCGGCGACGCTCTCGGGCATCAGCGTGAGCAGCAGCTTCTCGTTCTCGGCCTGCTGCTCGTCGATCAGCTCCTGTTTGATGCGCAGGCTCGACGCCATGTCGTTGAACGCACTGCCGAGATCGCCGAACTCGTCGCGCGATCCCTGCGGCACCTGCACGTCGAGGTCGCCCTCGGCGACGCGATGGACCGCACCGACGAGCCTGTGCACGGGGCGCGTGAACACCTGGGCGAGCAGCAGCGACAGCAGCGAGACGCCCAGCAGGATGCCGAGCAGCGACAGCAGCACCGTGCGGGTGAAGTCGCTGACCGGCGCGAACGCCTCCTCCGAGTCGATCCGCGCGATGATCACCCAGTCGAGCCCCTCGACCTCGAGCGGCGCGTACGCCGTCACGCTCTCACGGCCGAGGTAGTCGCGGCCGATCGTCGTGCCGGAGCGGCCTGCCTGAGCATCCGTCACCGCCTGCGTGTTCACCTGCTGCAGCAGCACCGTGCCGTTGATCTCGACTGCCCGCTCGGCGACGCTCGGCGGCACGCCGCCGTTGATCGCGATCTCGGCATACGTGTCGGGGTTCTCGATGAGGCGCCGCGAGTTGCTGCGCATCAGGTCGTCGCGGCCGACGAGATAGACCTCGCCGGTGTCGCCGAGACCCTGCTCCTTCCAGCCTTCCGAGCCGGTCGTGAGCCCGTTGATCGTGTCGATCGACACCTGATACGCGATCGCACCGGTGATACGGCTGTCGTTGCCCACGGGGGAGATGACCCACATCGTCGGGATGTTGAGCGAGGGAATCCAGCGCTCGAAGTCGGTGAGGACCACGGTGTTCACCGAGTTCGTCGCGATCGCATCCGCGTACGCACCCGCGAGCACCGTGTCGCGATACGGCCCGGTCAGCAGGTTCGTGCCGAGCTCCGGCCCCTTGTACGCCGAGAACACCACGTCGCCGTCGAGGTTCAGCAGCAGAGCATCCTCGTACCCCGCCTCCTCGACCAGACGCGTGAAGTAGTCGCCGTACCTCACGGAAGCCTCGCCGTACAGGGTTCCGTCATCCGGATCGTTGTCGTTGAGGAGCGTGTCGTAGTCGGCGTCGAAGTCCTGATTCTGCGTCGTGAAGTGGGACTGCAGGTGCTGCCCGGCCACCGAGTCGGGGATGAACGCGCTGTCACCGTACTCGTCGCCGGTACGCTCCTCGAGCTTCGGGATGAACACGTCCGTGTAGTAGGCCTCGAGTTCTTCGCGCTCGCCCGGCTCGGGCTGCTCCTGCTGCAGCTCCTCGAAGCCCTCGTTGATCGAGGTCGACAGGTTCTGCGCACTGAGGTTGCGCGAGTTCAGCGAGGCGTCGCGCTTCACCGTCTCGAGCGCGTCGGTGATCTCTGCAGCCCTCATCGAGCGGATGGTGATCAGCTGGTCGACCGCAGAGTCGTGCAGAGACTGCCTGCCGTTGAGGAACCCGATCGTCCCCACGATCACCGACGAGACGAGACTCACCGCCAGCAGCATGATGAGGAGCTTCGACTGGATGCTGAGGCCCGCCCTCCCCCGCCATGACCGCTTTCGCGTCTCCGCGCCTGTCGTTCCCGTCGTGCCCTCGCTCATACAAGCCCCCTCCCGGCCGCGTGCGCTGTGGTCTGACGCTATCGACATATCGACATATCGGTCTAGCGTCCGGGCGCTTCGTGACCGATAAAGTGTGCGCGGAGGCGAATATGACGACCTGGTGGCCCTTTGCACGACTCGCAGCAGCAGCGCTCGGACTCGCGGCGATCGTCGCGCAGCTCGCCCGCAGCATCGAGAACGCGCTGAACGCCACCACTGAGTGGGGCCAGCACATCCCGACCGTCACCGCCAACTTCTTCAGCTTCTTCACGATCCTGTCGAACGTGCTCGCGGTGATCGTGCTGACGATCGGGGCGATCTGGGCACTGCGCCACCGCCGCGACACTTCCCCCGAGCCGACGTGGTTCGCGATCGTCCTGGCCTGCGTGAGCACCTACATGATCGTCACCGGCATCGTCTACAACACGCTGCTGAGAGGCGTCGAGCTGCCCCAGGGCGTGACCGTGCCGTGGTCGAACGAAGTGCTGCACGTCGTCATCCCGCTATTCCTCCTCGCCGACCTGCTGTTCGCCCCGCGTCGACGGGCGCTCGGCTGGAGCGCCGTCGCCATCGTTGCGATGTTCCCGATCGTCTGGGTCGTCTACACGATGATCCGCGCGAACTTCATCATCGCGCCCGCCACCGGCGAGGCCTGGTGGTACCCGTACCCGTTCCTCAACCCGCACCGCGTGCCCGGCGGCTACCTCGGCGTCTCGGGATACATCGTCGGCATCGCGATCGCCATCATCGGCGTCGCATGCCTCGTGGTCTGGATCGGCCGCCGTCGCGGCAGCGCGACGGATACGATCAGCGGATCGCGCCCTCAGGATTGAACACCGAGAGCACCGGGCCACTCACATGCTGCGCGTCGCCGCACGCGCAGACCCGACACCTGCAGGCCGGAATCACGGATGCATGCCGCACGGGCCGTTCTGAGCATGCATCCGTGATCTCGACCTGCATCCGGATCCAGGCCGGAGCGGGGAGACCGGATGCGGTTACGCTGGTCGACGGGGGATCGTCGACGCGTCCCCGTGGGAACGAGGAGACACACCGATGAACGAGCCCTACGCGCCCGGCACCTCCGCAGGTTCGACGCCGCCGCCTCCGCCGGCGCCCCCGACCCCCGCGGCATCGTCCTCGGCGTCGAAGAAGTCCGAGGCGCCCACCGAGGCCGAGCTCCGCCGCGCGAGCGAGGTGCTGAAGACGGTCTCCGACGCGTACTCCGCGAAGATGGTCGGCCAGGAGCGGCTGCGCATGAGCCTGCTGATCTCGCTGATCGCAGGCGGCCACATCCTGCTCGAGAGCGTCCCGGGGCTCGCGAAGACCACCGCAGCGAGCACACTGGCCGACACCGTCAAGGCGCAGTTCAAGCGCATCCAGTGCACCCCCGATCTGCTGCCCAGCGACATCACCGGCAACCAGATCTACGACGCGGCGACCGGATCGTTCCGCACCGTCCTCGGCCCCGTGCACGCCAACTTCGTGCTGCTCGACGAGATCAACCGGTCGAGCGCCAAGACCCAGAGCGCCATGCTCGAGGCGATGCAGGAGCACCAGACCACGATCGGTGGCGAGGTGCACCACCTGCCGAAGCCCTTCCTCGTGATCGCCACGCAGAACCCCATCGAGCAGGAGGGCACGTACGAGCTGCCTGAGGCCCAGATGGACCGCTTCCTGCTGAAGGAGATCGTCGAGTACCCGAGCCCCGCCGAGGAGTTCGAGATCCTCGGACGCATCGACTCCGGCGTGCTCGACCCCGACCGTCACGTCTCGAGCGCGATCAGCCTCGACGACGTGCACATGCTGCAGGACGTCGCGAGCCGCATCTACGTCGACCCCGCGATCCGCAACTACATCGTCTCGATCGCCTACGTCACCAGAAACCCCGCGCCCTACATCGGCGAGGACCGCGCCCGCTTCATCAAGTACGGCGCGAGCCCCCGTGCGAGCATCGCCTTCCTGCAGGCATCCCGCGCGCTGGCCCTGCTGAACGGTCGCGCTCACGTGCTGCCGGAGGACATCCGGTCGCTCCGTCACCTGGTGCTGCGCCACCGCGTGCTGCTCACCTTCGAGGCCGACGCCGAGGGCATCCGCAGCGAGGAGATCATCGACCAGATCTTCGCGTCCGTTCCCACGCCCTGATCCCGCCATGGCCAGCCTGATCACCCAGGTGAAGAGCAAGCTCTTCATCCACTCGTCGCGCAAGTCGCTGCACGCGCTCGACGGCGCCTACGCGTCGCTGCTGCACGGGCGCAGCCTCGACTTCGAGGACCTGCGCAAGTACGAGTACGGCGATCAGGTGCGCGACATCGACTGGCGCGCCACGGCACGACTGGGCACGCCGCTGGTCAAGAGACACCGCGCGATGCGGATGCACACGATCCTGTTCGTGGTCGACACCGGAAGGTCGATGGCGGCCCTCGCGCACGACGAGAAGTCGAAGAAGGATCTCGCGATCCTCGCGACGGGCGTGCTCGGCGTGCTGGCTCTGCGCCACGGCGATGACTTCTCGCTCGTCTACGGTGATTCCGACCGCGTGCGCCGCCGCGCGCCCGGTCGCAGCGAAGGCGCACTCGAGCACGCCCTGCGCACGATCGACCAGGCGATCGACTCGAGCACCGCGTCGAGCGACCGCGACGCCCTGCTCTCGTACGTCACCCGCACGATCTCTCGGCGCATGATCGTCTGCGTCATCACCGACGAGGCCCCCGTCACCGATGAGACCGAACGGATGCTGCGCCGACTGCGCGTGCAGCACGACGTACTGTGGCTCACCGTGAGCGACGCCGATCCGGTGCTCGACCACACCACGAACACGATCCGCAGCGACGTCGACAGCATGTGGGAGGTGCCCGACTTCGTGCAGGGCGACCTCGACATCATCCGCGAGCTCACCGCCCAGACCGAAGCCGATGCCGCCCGTCTCGCCGAGGTCCTCAAGCGCATGGAGATCAGCCACAGCGTTCTGGCAGGTCAGGACGACGCCGTCTCGCAGCTGCTCCAGCTGCTGAATCGGAGGTCGAATGCCCGGCTCTGATGAGCTCTACCCTCCGGCCCAGTACGGCTGGGGGTGGATCCTGCTCGCCTTCGGCATCCTGATCGTGCTGATCGCGGCCGCCTGGCTGCTGGTCGCGTTGACGCGCCCCCGTCGCGACCTCACCCTGACCGGCGAGGCGCAGGGGCCGCAGCTGCTCACCACGGACGTGCTGTCTCAGCTGCGCGTGGAGTACCTCGACCGCATCCAGCGCATCGAGGACGACTACCGCGCCCGCACGCTCTCGGCACGCAACGCCAACCTCGAGTTCAGCCGCGTGGTGCGCACGTTCGTCAACGAGTACAGCGGACTCGAGGCTCCGGTGCTCGCGCTCGACGACCTCGTGTCGCGCGGGGTGCACCCCGCGCTGATCGATGCGATGGGCCGCCACTACTACCCCAGCATCTTCCGTCAGGGTCCCGCGATCGACCCCGTCGCCGGTGCTGAGGCCGCGAGAACGGTGGTGCGCACATGGCACTAGCGAACTGGTGGCTGATCCTCGTCGCCGCGGGCGTCGTGATCGTGGCGATCGTGGTCGGCGTGATCGTCGGGCTGCGCAGCGGCGCGAAGACCGAGGAGCACGAGCGGGCTCGCGTCGCCCGCGCCGAGCGCCTGCGCGCGCTGCCGACGTTCCGCACCGCGCTGAACCGCCGAGTGCTCGCGCTGTCGGGCATCCTGCTGCTCGGTGTGGTCGCAGCCCTCTCCGCCGGTGTGGTGTCGGCGCGACCGATGTCGTCGCAGACGATCCAGCCCGTCAACACGAGCCGCGACATCATGCTGTGCCTCGATGTCTCCGGATCCATGAAAGAGGTCGACGTCGAGGTGCTCACGGTCTTCGAGGAACTTCTCAAGGACTTCGAGGGTGAGCGCATCGGCCTGACGATCTTCAACAGCTCGCCCGTGCAGATCTTCCCGCTGACCGACGACTACGAGTTCATCCGCGGGCATCTGCAGCGCATCCGCGAGGGCTTCGATGCCAACGAACCGGTCCCCGAGCACTGGGTCGGCACGCTCAACGGCAACGGCGCCTCACTGATCGGCGATGGCCTCGCCGCCTGCACGATGGCGTTCGACCACCCCGACGACGAACGCTCGCGCTCGATCATCTTCGCCACCGACAACGAGATCAACGGCGCCTCGATCGTGACCCTAGACGAGGCCGCCGCCTACGCCGATTCGATCGACGTGCGGGTGTTCGCCCTCAACCCCGTGCAGGGCAAGGACGCCGACGTGAGCGCCGAACTCACGAAGGCCGCCGAGGCCACGGGCGGAGCCGCCTACGGTCTGCGCGACACCACC
Organism: Microbacterium sp. WCS2018Hpa-23; assembly: GCF_031843845.1. Taxonomy (NCBI): domain Bacteria; kingdom Bacillati; phylum Actinomycetota; class Actinomycetes; order Micrococcales; family Microbacteriaceae; genus Microbacterium; species Microbacterium sp. WCS2018Hpa-23. The sequence continues at coordinate 173,512 of NZ_JAVTIZ010000010.1, read as the reverse complement.
ACAGTGAGCGACATCGTCGATCAGGTGCAGGAGCAGGAGGCGACCGAGCTGAAGGGCCAGGCGCAGGTCGTCTGGACCGACACGCCGGACCTCTGGATCGTCATCCTGATGATCTCGATGCTCTCCTTCATCGTGGTGCTGTGGAAGGTGAAGCTGTGATCTTCCAGCCCGTGCTCAACATCTTCCTCCTGGTGCTGCTCTGCGTGCCTGTGGCGGCTCTCGCCGTGATCGCCCTGACGAAGGCGAAGGGCCGTGACAAGGCGCTGTGGGTCATGCGGCTCGTGATGCTGCTGGCCTGCTTCTTCATGTTCCTGCGCCCCGGGATCCCGGGCGGAGTCACGCAGACGCTCGCGACGGACACCGACATCGTGCTCGTCGTCGACACCACCGCGAGCATCGTCGCCGAGGACTGGGACGGCGATCGGCCCCGCCTCGACGGAGTACGAGCCGACGTGCAGACCATCGTCGACGAGTACCCCGGAGCCCGCTTCGCGTTGATCACGTTCGACGCCTCGGCCGACCTGCGGATGCCGCTCACCACCGACACGACCTCGCTCGTGTCGTCGCTCGACGTGCTGCGACCAGAGGTGACGAGCCAGTCGCGCGGCAGCTCGATCGGCATCGCGAACCAGCTGCTCGCCGACACCCTCGCGAACGCGGCGGCCTCCTCGCCCGACCGCTCGCGCATGGTCTTCTACTTCGGTGACGGCGAGCAGACCGTCACCTCGGCACCCGAACCCTTCGACGGCAGTGAGAACTTCACGGATGCCGGAGCCGTGCTCGGCTACGGCACGCCCGAGGGCGGCCCGATGCAGCTGACGACCGGCAGCCTCGACGGATCGGGTTCGGGCGATTACATCGAGTATCAGGGGTCGGATGCCCTGTCGGTGATCGACGAGGGCAACCTCGAGGCGATCGCAGCCGAACTCGGCGTCGAGTACCAGCACCGCACCGCGGACACCGAGCTGGAGCTTCCCGAAGCGCCGTCGACCACGACGGACTACGCCGAGTCAGGCTCGGTCGGCAACGTCACCGAGCTCTACTGGATCGCAGCCCTCGTGGTCGTCGCCCTGCTCGGCGTCGAACTCGCGCGCGCCAGCATGCTCGTCGCCCGGCTGCGCCTGCTGCGGGCGCCGTCCGCGAGCACCCGCACCCGCAGCCGCACGCGCAGCGAGAAGCGCCCCACCGACGGAGGTACGGCATGACCGACCTGTCGACCCGTCAGGGCCCCGCTCCCTCCGCCGGCCCCGACGACCTGAGGGCAGCCGCCGCGGCGGCGCTGCTCGCGTCGAATCGGCGACGCCGTCGCATCCGCCGCTGGGTCGCGATCGGCACCCTGCCGCTGACGCTCGCAGCGCTCCTCTTCGTCGGCAAGATCCTGAGCATGTACGCCTTCGCGCACCAGTCGATCACCGCCTATGTCGCCGACGACTTCTCGGGGTCGGAGTCCTCGGCGCGCGGGCAGGAGTTCCTCAACTGGTTCGAGCCCTACAAGGCCCCGTTCAACGTGGGCACCGCCCTCGCCGGGGCCGAGATGCTTCCCGAGGCGCGCGGCAAGCTCGAGGAATCACTCGACCTCGCGACCGGCCTCGAGGTGTGCAGCGTGCGCATCAACCTCGCCCTGGTCATCGAGCGGATGGGCGATGCCGCCCGTGCCGACGGGGATGGTCCGGGCGCTGCCGCACTCTACGGCGAGGCTCTCACGGTCACGACCGAGATGCCCGAGGAGTGCAACAGCGAAGAGGCGCAGCAGCAGACCTCCGACCCCGACCGCAACCTGCAGGAGAGCAAGGAAGGTCTCGAGGACCGCCTGAAGCAGAAGCAGCAGAGCGAGCAGGAAGCTCCTCCCGAGGAGCAGCAGGGGGAGCCGCAGCCGCAGCCGTCCGAAGACAAGCTCGAGGAGCTCAAGGAGCAGCTCGAGCAGGGCACTCAGGAGCGCGATCAGCAGCAGGGCGACGACGGCGGCAGCTCGGGAACGGACAAGCCATGGTGATGGATCACGAGAAGCAGCGGGCGCGCTACGTCGCCGGCACCGAGGGGGCGCCGCCCGTCCCGCCGCCCGGCGGCTACCGCAATGCACGCCGCCAGTCGGGAGCCGTCTCGCAGCCGCAGTACGGTGCGCCGACTCCCGCGGCGACCGCGACGGCATCCTCATCCGAGACGAAGAAGCCGGCGAACGCGCTCGGGTGGATCGCCCTGGTCGTCGGCATCCTGTTCGCGGTGATCCTGCTCATCACACTGGCCGTCGGCGCGACCGACACCCTCTACGGCGTCACCATGCTCGCTCTGCAGCTCGTGGTCGTCGCCGTGATCGTCGGCACCCTCTTCACCTCGCGCGGGCGCACTTTCGCCGCGGTCGCGCTCGGGATCACGCTCGTCTTCAACGTCGCCACGGTCGGCGGCATCGGCGCGCTGCAGACATCCGCGTCCGGCAGCTACGACGGCATGAAGACCGAGGAGCAGAAGCACGAAGAGGCCTACCCCGGCATCAAGGGCACCGATCCGCAGGATGCTCTGCAGCAGCAGTCTCTCGAAGAGGTGAGGGCGGAGGCCGACGGCCTGTTCGCCGAGATCCGCGAGCGCATCACCGCGGAGTACGGGTACGAGTGGGTGCAGGTCGGCGACGAAGACCTGCGTCCGGAGCGCAACGGCTATGGCGGTGAGTCGATGCTCATCGAGTACACGTCGATCGGATGGGCGACCACCGAGCCGATCCACGACTACAGCACCAAGCTCGACGTGATGGCGACGATCGACTCCGTCGTGGCCGAGCACGGGCTGCCGCCGCTGTACTCGTTCAACGGCGAGTTCTCGGGGATCGACCCGACGATGATCGCGAAGCTCTACGGCAGTGACGACCCCCGCGAGCAGCACACGTGGGAGTACTACACCGACAACTACCCCGACCCGATGCGGCTGTACGCCAACATCTTCGACCTCTCGAACGATCCGACGGGCGACTTCCTCAAGACCCGCGAGGCGCAGAACGCCCGCACCGACGAGCCTCTGGAAGGTCTGCAGCTGGTCGTGATCGCGAGCGCCGTGCTCAGCGAGGACGACCGGGCGGAATTCGAGGAGAAGTTGAAGGACTACCCAGGATTCCAGTGAGCTCTGTCGGCTCTACCATTCCGATGGTAACGTCATGGCATGCACACGACCATCGACAAAGCGGGGCGGATCGTGATCCCTGCGTCGATCCGTGAGCGCCTCGGCATCCTTCCGGGTCCGGTCGACATCATGATCGACGGAACGGGCATCCGCATCGAGGTCGCCGCGCCTGACGATCTCGTCGAGAAGGACGGACGCCTGGTCATCAACGGCAGCGGCACCACGCTCACGTCAGACGACATCCGGGAGCTCCGGCTTGCCGACCAGCGCTGACCTGCTCCTCGACACGAGCGCGGCCGTCGCCCTGATCACCGAAGACAGCGCAGCTCACGACAAGGTCCGCGACGCCTGCGCCGGACTGGTCCTCGGGCTCGCGGGTCACGCACTGCTCGAGACCTACTCCGTGCTCACGAGACTGCCGGGAGGCAGCCGCCTCAGCCCCGCCGCCGCGAGCCACGTGATCGCCCGGGAGTTCCCCAGATCGGTCGCCCTGCCCGCCGACGAGGCCGTCCGCGCCGTGATCGAGCTGGCCGAAGCAGGAGTGGCCGGCGGCGCCGTCTACGACGGACTTGTGGCGCTCGCGGCACGCTCCGCCGAGATCACGCTGCTGACCTGCGACCGGCGCGCACTCGGAACGTATGCGGCGCTGAAGACGGACGTCCAGCTGATCTGACCCTCCCGGAGCGCGCTTCGAAACCCCTGGCTCTCCGCTCTGCGGCGTCTAGGCTCGATCCCATGAGTCTCACTTCGCGCAGATCCGACAGCCGTCGCGGCGTTGCAGCATCCGCCCTCGTCGCTGTGTCAGCGCTGCTGCTGACCGGGTGCGTCGGCGGGCAGCGACCCGAGCCGACGGAGGTCGTGAGCGAGTATCTCACCGCCATCGCCGAGGGAGACGCGACGACCGCGACCGCGCTCGACGGCGCAGCCGTCGATGCCGAGCATGCGGACTCGACGACTGCGGAGGAGGGTGACTTCGAGACGCTGCGCACCGACGCCGTGCTTCTCGGCGCCGACAGTCGGATCGAGGATGTCGAGGTGCAGCCCGAGGCAGCGAAGGTGGGCGGCGACGAGGATCTGCGCCGCGTGACGTTCTCCTACGTGCTCGACGGCGAACCCCACGAGTCCTCACTGCAGGTGCGGTGGGACGACGAGGCATCCGAGTGGACTCTCGAGCAGTCGTTGACGCTCGCTCTGTCGATCGCCGCTGTGCAGAGCAAGGTGGTTCTCGAGCCCGCTCCGTTCCGTATCTCCGGCATCGACGAGATCGTCGCACCGGACGCCGCCGAGGCCCCTCTGCTCTACCTCGTCTACCCCGGCGAGTACACGATCGAGGCCGCCTTCCCATCGGAGCTCCTGCGCCCCGGCGCCGAGGGCACCCAGACCATCGTCGCGGACATCCCCGGAGACGCCCTGGTGCAGTTCGACGTGAGCGAGCTGCCCTCGCGGTAGGTGCAGCTAGGACGCGCCTCGCGCTAGGTGCAGCTAGGACGCGAGCGAGAGCCCCGCGGCGAGCGCGAAGCCCAGCACGGTCGCGAGACCCGTGACCTGCTTGGCCTTCTCCTGAGCATCCGGCACCATCGAGTCGACGAGCATCACGAGCAGGGCACCGGCCGCGAAGCCGCTCGCGCCGGCACGGAAGTCGTCACCCGTCGCACTCGCGAGCCCGAACCCTGCGACCGTCGCCAGTGCGCAGATCACCGAGATGCCCGCCCAGAGCAGCAGCACACGCGACCTCGCCATGCCGCCCTTCAGCAGGTCGGCAGCAGAGCCGATCGACTCGGGAAGGTTCGAGACGACGATCGCCACGACCAGGGCGATGCTCACCGGCTCACCGGAGGCGAGCCCGATGCCGAGCACCAGCTGCTCGGGGATGCCGTCGAGCAGCGCGCCGAGCGCGAGCGGCACACCTGCCCCCGAGCCCTGGTCCTTCGACTTCGCGGCCCGCGCGTCGAGGATCCGGTCGGCGATGAAGTACGCCAAGGCGCCACCCACGACGCCGACGATGAGCGGGATGGGGCCTGCGAGATCCAGCCCCTCCTCCCACAGCTCGAAGGCGATCGATGCCATCAGCGCTCCGGCGCCGAAGCCGAGCACGATGCCGAGCCAGCGGGGCGGCCAGGTGCGCAGCAGCGCGAGCGCCGCACCGATGATCAGAGGCGACGCCGCGACGATGCCCCACAGAATCGCTCCGCCCATGTGACGCCTCCTTCAGGGACACTCTGCCACCGCCCGGGCGGAAACTGCAGAGGCGCCGCGCCCGATCGGAGCGGTGAGGGGTTCAGTCGACCGGGACGCGATGGATGCCGAGGTCGGTGCGCCCGGGCAGCAGATCCGCCCGGAGCGCGCGGGTGCCGTGATACTCGCCGTCGCGGAGACGGCGATACGGGCTGCTCGGCGATTCGTCGCTGATCCCGGCGAGTCGTTCGACGAGCCGCGCGCTCTCCTGGTCGACACCCGCCGGCGCCAGGCCGTCTGCGTCATGGACGACGTGCAGGTCGAGCGGCTCTATGCCGGTGTACCAGAGGGTGCCGTGGGTGAGCGGGAACAGCAGCGAGTCCAGGTCTCCGCTCACGCCCCGTTCTCCGATCGACCGGTCGTCCTCGCCTGCCGTGACGATCACGAGGGCTCGCCGCCCGGAGAGCGGACCCTCGCCGTAGCGCAGGGGCAGACCGGTCTCGGGGTCGGAGGGACCGTACGCGAATCCGTTGGTGAGAACACGATCGAGCCACCCCTTGAGGATCGCCGGCGGCCCGTACCACCACAGCGGGAACTGGAGCACGACGAGGTCGGCGACCCCGAGCTTGCGCTGTTCCTCGGTCACATCCGACGGCAGCTGCCCCGCGGCATAGGCCTCGCCCATGAGGTCGACGACGCTGCCCTCCCTGCCGAGCGGCTCGCCCAGATCCCGGGCGGCGAGAACGGGGTCGAACCCCTGACCGTACAGATCGGTGATCTCCACGTCGTGGTCGCGCGACAGAGCCTCGACTCCGTCGTGGAACAGCCGGGCGTTGAACGAGTTCTCCTGGGGGTGGGCGTAGATCCAGTGGACGGTCGGGCGTGATGCGGACAACGGAGGGCCTTTCTTCAGCGGGGGTCGAGGATCGGAGGCTTCGGTGCGCGCCTCCAGAGCGGCAGCAGCGCCGCCGCGACGACCAGGCCGGTCGCGACGACGAGCGAGACGACGAAACCGCGGGACCCGACGATCGAGGCGATCGTGCCGAGCACGGCGATCCCGAGGCCGCCACCGAGAGCGAAGCCGACCTCCTGGATCGCCCCGACCTGGCCCGCGTCGTCTTCGGTCGTCACGTCGAAGAGCGTCGTCGCGGCGAGGGTGGCCGCGATGCCGAACCCGACACCGACCAGCACGAGCGGGATCGCGACGACGTCGACCCCGGTCGCCAGCCAGGCGAGTCCTGCGCCTTGGATCACGAGGGCGACCACGGTGAGCGTGGGCGAGGTGAGCCACCGGAGGAACACCGGGGCGAGAACACCGCCGAGCGCGATGGCGACCGCCTGCGGAAGGATCGCGATGCCGGCTTCGGCCGCGCTGAATCCCCGGGCATCCTGCAGGTGCAGACTCACCAGCAGCACGGATGCCGTCGATACACCGCTGCTCGCCACGATGCGCACGATGGCGGGGCTGAACCCCGGCACTCCGAAGAGCCGCATGTCGATGAGGGGTTCGCTCAGAGTCCGCTGACGGCGGATGAAGAACACCAGCGTCGCGACCGCGACGACGCCGGCGACGCCCGCGGCGAGGGGAGCTGCGAGCACCTCATGCAGGGCGAAGACGAGAGCCCCGAGGGCGACGATCGACGACAGGATGCTGAGGACGTCCCACGACGGGGGCCGCGAGCTGCGGGAATCGGGAACGAGCCAGAGCGCGAGCACTCCCGCGACGACCGCGAGTGGCACGCTGCCCAGCAGCAGCCAGCGCCACCCCGGACCTTCGGTGATGATGCCGCCGAGCACCGGACCCAGAGCGCTGCCGGCTCCGAAGGTCGCGGTCCACAGTCCGTAGGCCAGCACGCGCTGCCGTGCGTGATAGTGCGCACCGATCGTGGCGACGACGCCGGCCACGACGAACGCCTCGGCGACGCCGAGGAGTGCGCGCACGACGATCAGCAGCATCCCGTCCTGGGCGAATCCGCCGACGACGTTGAGCACGGCGAAGCCGGCGAGGCCGAGCAGCACGATTCGCTTGCGCCCGAACGCGTCGCCGACGCGGGCGGCGACGATCAGCGTCGCGGCCAGCGAGAGCGCATACACATCGACGAGCCAGAGCGCGCCGCTGTCGCTGAGGACCAGGTCGCCGCGGATCGCCGGCAGTGCGGTCGACATGCTGCTGATGGCGAGCGCGCCGATCAGGATGCCGAGGAGCAGGGGAATCATGGCGAGCCACGGATGCCGAGCCGGGCGGGTTCGCGCGGCTGCCACAGGGATGGGGAAGGTCACTGCCTCAGTCTCGCGCTGTGGGTACACTTCAGACAAGTACGGTCATTCATGGTACATAGTGACCGTTTGGATACTATGACGCAGCGGAAGGCAGACCGATGAGAGAGAAGACGGAGCGCATCGTCCGGGAGTGGGGAGACTCGTGCGACGCCGAGGTCTCGATCGCGGTGCTCGGTGGGGCCTGGAAGCCCAGCATCCTCAGCCTTCTCGGCGAACACGAAGTGCTGCGGTTCGGCGAACTCAGCAGGCTGCTCGACGAACCCACCGCCCGCGTGCTGACCCGCCAGCTGCGCGAGCTGGAGGACGACGGGCTGCTCATCCGCACGGTCTATCGTCAGGTCCCACCCAAGGTCGAGTACCGGCTGAGCGACCTCGGCAGCGGATCCATGCCCCTCGTCGAAGCGCTGACCGACTGGGGCGGTCGCTACGCTGCGCACCAGCGGCGCGAACTCGAGCGACTCGCTGCCGAGCCCGAGGGTCTCGACGAGCTCGAAGCCGCCGACGCACGCTGAGTCGCATCCCCGTCCGAAACAGCCGACACGCCGCCGATAGACTGGGAACCATGTCCAAGGTCCTCCAGTCACTTCCCGTCGGCGAGCGCGTCGGCATCGCCTTCTCCGGAGGACTCGACACCTCCGTCGCCGTCGCGTGGATGCGCGACAAGGGTGCCGTCCCCTACACGTACACCGGCGATCTCGGGCAGTACGACGAAGACGACATCGAGTCGATCCCCGGCCGCGCGCTCGAGTACGGCGCCGAGGCCTCGCGCCTGATCGACTGCAAGACCGCACTGGTCGAGGAAGGTCTCGTCGCCCTCTCGTGCGGCGCCTTCCACATCCGCTCGGGCGGCAAGACGTACTTCAACACCACTCCTCTCGGCCGCGCCGTCACGGGCACGCTGCTCGTGCGCGCCATGAAGGAAGACGGCGTCGACATCTGGGGCGACGGCTCGACCTACAAGGGCAACGACATCGAGCGGTTCTACCGCTACGGCCTGCTCGCCAACCCGCGCCTGCGCGTGTACAAGCCGTGGCTCGACGCCGACTTCGTCACCGAGCTCGGCGGCCGCAAGGAGATGAGCGAGTGGCTCCAGGCGCACGACTTCCCGTACCGCGACTCGGTGGAGAAGGCGTACTCCACTGACGCCAACATCTGGGGCGCGACGCACGAGGCTAAGACCCTCGAGCGCCTCGACGTCTCGCTCGAGACCGTCGACCCGATCATGGGCGTGAAGTTCTGGGACCCTTCGGTCGCGATCGAGACCGAAGACGTCACGGTCACGTTCGAGGCAGGGCGCCCCGTCGCCATCAACGGCGTCGAGTACACCGACCCGGTGGCCCTGGTGCAGGAGGCGAACACGATCGGCGGACGCCACGGCCTCGGCATGAGCGACCAGATCGAGAACCGCATCATCGAGGCCAAGTCGCGCGGCATCTACGAGGCCCCGGCCATGTCGCTGCTGTTCATCGCGTACGAGCGCCTGGTCAACGGCATCCTGAACGAAGACACCCTCGCCACGTACCACGAGCAGGGTCGCCGCCTCGGCCGCCTGATGTACGAAGGCCGCTGGCTCGAGCCGCAGTCGCTGATGCTGCGCGAGTCCATCCAGCGCTGGGTCGGCCTCACGATCTCGGGCTCGGTCACGATCCGCCTGCGTCGCGGCGACGACTGGACGATCCTCGACACCACGTCGCCGAACCTGTCGTACGGCCCCGAGAAGCTCTCGATGGAGCGCGTCGGCGACGCCGCCTTCGGGCCGGTCGACCGCATCGGACAGCTGACCATGCGCAACCTCGACATCGCCGACTCGCGCTCGCGCCTCGAGCAGTACGCGGGTCTCGGCCTCATCGGCGGCGCCACGGGTGAGCTCGTCGGCCGCGTCACCGCCGGCGAGTCCGGTGAGATCACGGGCGCCGTGGAGGGCTCGGTCTCCGAGGCCGACGAGAACCTCGCCGACGCCGTCGACACGGCCTCCGAGGGTGCGGCCTTCGACTCCGGGCTCGACTGACACATCGGTTTCAGCGAGGGGGCGGGTGCTGCGGCATCCGCCCCCCTCTCTCTGTGTCCGGCGGTCAGGGGATCGACACCTCGTGACGCGAAGCGACACTACCTGGCCGCGACGAACGTCTCGACGCGGCCCGAACGCACGTGGAAGACACCCCTAAGAAGCTCCCCGAAGAGTTTGACGACGTGTATGACACAGCGCCACATTCCGGGATTCTCAATGTTGGGCGGCAGTGAGGCCGACCTCGAAGCCTCCCGCCGGACTCCACCGGCTCGGGATCTCAGCGGATCAGTACAAAGCGCTCATGACGCCTCCGTCGGAGGGTGCCAGTCGGCGCAACTGCGAGGAGGCGAGCGCTACGCGGGCCCTCGACCTCAGGCGCCGAGATCGCAGGCGCCCCACGGGCTCAAGTGATGACGGAGGCGGTGGGATACCGTGAGAGCCAAACGACCGGTCAGCAGCCGAACAGCCATCGGCTATTGAGATGTTCATCGGATTAGGGGCTGAGATGCCATCCAACGACAGAACAGAGAACACACGGGCCACGCACCCAAGGCGTCCTGGCACTATCTCAGTCATCGCTCACATGCGGGCTCGCCCAGATTCGATGAGACGCTATAGGCGATGAACCTCGGTGAATTTGGTTGGAAGGACGGATATGCGTAACGAGCCGACTCGGATGTCCGCGGGAGGTTCGGCCGTGTGGGCAGTCTTCGGGCTCTTAGTCTTGGTGGCCGTCGTTGGCGTGGTTGCCGCATGGCTTCTTCCTCCAGTGCTGGTGCAAGAAGCCGCAGATGGGGGCAAGCTACCTACTGCTGTTCGTGTAGCGGAAGTGTCATCTGCCCGGCAGTCCATCCTGTTCGCGGCTGGCGGCTCGATCGCCCTCATCACTCTCGGCTTCACGTGGCGGCGCGACCAGACCGCGAGGCAGGTGGCTGAAGTCCAGCGCGACAGCCAGTTCACCGAGCGTTACACCAGCGCCGTTGATCAACTCGGCCGAGGCGACTCCCTCGCAGTAAGGCTGGGTGGCATCGGAGCGTTGGAACGACTAGCTCGCGAGTCGCCTATCGATCGCGCGTACATCACCCAGCTTCTCTCTCGGTGGATACGCGCTCAGACAGCCATCGATAACGGCTATGTGATCGACGATCGGCCGCATGAGCGACTCGACCTGCGGGCTGCCGTCGAAGCGTACATCTCGCTCGCACGGCATTCCCCTCGGGCTGCTGACGCGCTCCAAGGTGCGGACCTCCGGGGAGTGGACTTCCGCGGACTTGATCTTTCGGGAATCGATCTGAGCGACGCCGATCTCCGAAGCGCACAGTTCCTTGACGCGAATCTCACTGGTGCCAATCTGCAGCGCGCTCGAATGGACGACTCCACCTTCGGTGGGACCGCTGTACTCAACGAGGCGGACCTACGACGGGCCTCGCTGAGGAGGGCCGCGATGTCAGGCGCCAGCTTTCTCGGCGCGGATCTCGCGAATGCCGACTTCACCGATGCCGACCTGAGTGCAACCCTTCTCGGCGGAGCAACCTCTATCCGGGGGACGGTGTTCAGGCGCACAAAGCTCGGCGATGGATCACTTCCGCAACCAGACAAAACTACGGTCTTCGACGGTGCTTTCCTCGAGGGGACCATTTTCACGGGGGACCTCACCGACGTCGACTTATCCGCTGCTCGGATCGACCTGGCGGACTTTTCTCGGACGAAGAACACGCACCTAGCAAAGCTCCCTACCGAGCTGGGCCCTCTCTACGCTCGAAACTGGCCGCAAGAATGGCAACCGGAGGGCTACTGGCCTGACGCGTAGCCGCCACTCTAAGCGCTCGCGCTTCTCGACCTTCCTTTGCGCGAGCGTGTGCTCTAGCGGCGACAGAGAAATCGGACGAGCCTTCAAAGATCGTGCGCTCGATCTGCCACCACAATCGCGGCAGCCGCGTTGTCGTCCTTCAATTGGACGCTCAGCCGGGCGGCGATTTTAACGCCTCGCTCCTCAATGGTTGACCCGTAACCATCGGAGACTAGTGCGCTCATGTTTTTTGACGGGTGGGCAGTTGCCGGGGCTTCCCGCGTCTAGGTCCGAGGCGGATGCTCTTCAACCTGATCGACGTACAAGTACTGGCCTGCAGTTCCGTTCGACGTGGGACGAAGATAGACGATGCGCGGATTCGTGACGTAGACCCGATCGTAGAACTGTGCCCATTGCTCGTAGCCGATGACGGGTCCGGGCTCCTCGTTCCACCAGGCGCCCGCCAGAAGAATCTCCCTCACTTCAATCTCGCGGCTCGGGGGGAGGACCGTACTGCCAACCAGGTCAGCCTTTGACAGGTCAAGCCAGTCACTGAAATGCGCCTTCGAGAGGTCGGCCGCAAGCCTTGCGCCCTTGAATGAAGTGCGGCTGAGCTGCGCATTCTCGAAAGAAGTGCCCGCAACCGCAGATTGGTCAAACGCGGCATCCTCAAGGTGCGCGCCGTCGAAGCGCGATCCAGCAATATGCGCTTGAACGAACTTCGCCCTCTTCGCGCTTAGCTGCTCCGCTTGGACATTCCGTAGCGTCGCATCGACGAGGGTGGCGTCATCGAGAACGGCACCACGGAGGTTCGCATCGTCAAGGCGCGCATGTTCGAGGTCTCCACCGGTGAGATCACAGCCATGCAGGTCCGCGCCGACGAGGCGTGCACCCCGGAATGATGCATTGGGAATCTGAAGATCAAACAGCCTCGCGCCGGTAAGGTCGAGGTCCTCGAACCCCATCGTCGCCAGCATAATAAGTGCCGAGCGCTCGGGTTCGCTTCGATCGCCGCCAACCGCCGCGCAGGTTCTGACGAATGCGGCGATTACTTGAGCGACGACTGGTACCTCGCGGGGTGAATCCTGTGCCAGGCGCTGCAGCGCATAGATGCCCCCGTTTTGCACTGCGGGACTTTCGTGGCCGAGGTGGGTCATCGCGGTCGAGAACCGATCGGTGACGTTTTCATCGACGTCGAGCGAGCTCCGGGCGTGCTCGAAGGTGAGGCGGAGAACAGTCGCCACAACGCCGGCGACAGCAATGACTCCTCCGAGGGCCAGGAGGACTGATTGCCTCGCAGAAGTGAGCGCCATAGCTCGAACCGACATCGGCACCTTCGGGCCGAGATCCCTGCTAACGATCAGCTCCGGAACGAAGTACCAGATGATCGCACCCGCGAGGACAAACGCGACGCCACTGATGATCGCCACGCGGCGTATGCGCCTCCCCATGGTCGGAGATTACCATCGGCGCTTCGCATCCCACACCAGTGCTGGAACGCTTGAATCGCTAGCCGGTTCGGTGGAGAGAAGGCGATCACACTCGACTGACAGATCGACAATTAGCGGACTTGCCCGCGTACCAGTCGCGAAGCTCCTGATCGTCGAGCTTCGTGATCAGGTCAATGACCTGACCCCAGGGCAATTGGTCAACGGCTCGTTGACCAATTGGATCCGGCATCGTCCAGGCGGCGCGTGCTCCTGTGAGTCCGCCGAGTTATCTTGCACACATCTGTGCATATTAAGTACGATGGATGCATGACCACCCGTGCTCCCCGCCGCGACTCCGTCGAGAACCGCGCCGGCATCCTCGACGCGGCCCGCGCGACCCTCGCCACTGACCCCCGAGCCTCGATCGATGTCATCGCTCGCAACGCCGGCCTCTCGCGCCGCACCCTCTACGGCCACTTCGACGACCGCGAGGCGCTGATCCGCGAGCTGATCTCCGTCGGTGCGCAGCGCTTCAATGCGATCGCCGAATCCGTGACCGACAGCGACGCTCGCCTCGCCCTCGCCCGTCTCGCCGCCAGGCTCTGGCAGGAGGCCTCGCACGTGCAGGTCGCCGCCGCGCTCGCGCTCGACGAGGCGCATGTCGAGCACACCGCAGCGGCCCTCGCCCCGCTGCGCCGCACTGTGGCCGCCCTCACCGAGCGCGGCCAGAGCGACGGCAGCTTCCGCACCGACCTGACCGCCTCCACGCTCGCGAGGCTCATCGAAGAGGTGGCCCGCACGGTCGTGTCGCGCACGGATGCCGCGAGCAGCGCCGCAGACAACATCGCCGTCCGTACGCTCCTCAGCATCGCCGGGCTGTCATGGCGCGAAGCCGACGATCTGCTGAGCGCCCACCCCGACATCGTCTCCACACAAGAGGTCAGCGCATGAGAGTCACCCTGCACGAGGTGAGCAAGGGTCGCGGCGGTCAGGCTCTGCCGACGACGAGCCTCGAGTTCCACACCGGCGCCGTGCGCTTCGCTCTCGCCGAGACCGAGCAGCGCCCGAGCGTGCTCGGCCTGATCGCCAGCGGACGGATGAAGCCCGAGACCGGTCGCGTCACCGTCGACGGCACGACGAACAACCGGATGCTGCGCCGCACGGTCGCGCTCGTCGACGCCCCCGACGTCAGCGACCCGCACGCCGACATCACGCTCGCCGGTGTCGTCGGCGAAGAGCTCATGTTCGCCGGGGTCGGGGCGACGCCGCTGCACGCCCGCCGTTGGCTCACCCAGCTCGGCTTCGGCGAACTCGCCGGAGTGCCGATCGGCACCGTCGATCCGGCGGCCCGCGTGCGCATCATGTGCGAGCTCGCCGTGCTGCGCGAGGGCACCGAAGGGATCGTGCTCGTCTCCCCCGACCGCCATGGCGGCAGCCCCGACGGCTGGTGGCGCATCGCTTCGGAGTTCGCCGACCGCGGCTACGCCATGCTCGTGATCATCGGCGGATCCGCCGCGGTCGCCCTCGAGCGCATGAACGAGCTCGAGGCCATCAACGCCTCAGGCCCCGTGCAGCCTCTCGTGCTCGACGCGCCCGATCCCGATGCCGATGCCCCGGCATCTGACGCCGACTCCCCGGTATCCGAGCCGGAGAACCCGGATGAGCCGGTCGACGCACCGCGCGCCGACGCCGAACACGCCGACGATCCGTCCGATGCTCTGGGTTTTCCCGCGTCGGAGCCCCGGTCGTTGAGCGAGGACGGCGAAGCCGACCGAGACGAAACGCCAGGCACAGACACAGACACGCCAGGCACAGACACAGACAGACCAGACACAGACACGCCAGACACCGACGCACCCGCAGACACGACCGAGAACGGAGCCGAGCGATGAAGGTTCCCTCCATGATCGCCGCCGAGCTGCGGCGCCTCAGCGCGAGCAAGATGGGCATCATCGCCCTGATCGCGCTCGTGTGCGTGCCGATCCTCTACGGCGGTCTCTACCTCTGGGCGAACCAGGACCCGTATGCCAAGTTCCCCGACGTCCCGGTCGCCCTGGTGGTCGATGACGAAGGTGCGGCCACCCCCTCCACGGGAACGGATGCTCCGACCGGCGAGACCGTCAACTACGGCGAGGACGTCGCCGAGAACCTGATCGAGGGCAACGCCTTCGACTGGCAGCGCATGTCGGCCGATGAGGCGGCGGATGCTCTCCGCGAGGGCACCGTCGATTTCACCGTCACGATCCCCACCGACTTCTCCGAGGCGCTGACCTCCGCCTCGGGCGACGACCCGCATCAGGCGCGCATCGAGCTCGAGACCAACGACGCCAACAACTACCTGGCGTCGTCGATGGGCACGCAGGCTGTCGAGAAGATCCGCAGCTCCGTGGCCGAGATGGTCGGCAGCGAGGCGGCCGAGCGGCTGCTCACCGGGCTCAGCGACGTGCGCGACAACCTCGTCACCGCCGTCGACGGCGCGAACCAGCTCACCGACGGCGCGAACACCGCGGCGACCGGCAGCGCCACACTCGCCGACGGAACGTCGCAGCTCGCCGCCGGCACGTCCCAGCTCGCGGGCGGCACGTCGGAGCTGGCCGGCGGTGCGGCTCAGCTGGCCGATGGCGCGGCGACTCTGGCGTCGGGGGCTCAGCAGGTCAGTGACGGCAACCGGCAGCTGGCCGATGTCGCCGACCGCGCGGGGTCGGCTGTGCAGCAGGCGACGGATGCTCTACCCCAGGCACGCCAGGACATCGCGGCGGTGCTCACCGATCAGGGCCTGACGCAGGAGCAGATCGATCGGGTGCTCACGACCCTCGATCCGCTCGGGACACGACTGCAGGAGGGCAACTCGACCGTACAGAACGCGGTCGACAAGGTCGACCAGCTCGCCGCCGGAGCCGAGTCGGTGGCATCCGGCGCCTCGCAGCTCGCCAGCGGCACGCAGACGCTCGCCAGCGGCGCGCAGACCGTCGCCAGCGGGGCTCAGACCGTGGCCACAGGCGCGGCAGCGGCGAACGACGGCGCGACCCAGCTGCGCGACGGACTCAGCACCCTCGCTTCGGGCACGGCCGAGCTGCGCGACGGGCTGGCCGACGGGGTCGAGCAGATTCCCGTGTCGACCCCCGAACTGCGCACCCAGCAGGCCGACACCATCGCCGACCCGGTGAAGGTGTCGAGTGACAAGGTCGCATCCGCCGAGGACTACGGCGCAGGACTCGCCCCCTTCTTCGCGGCGCTCTCGGCCTGGATCGGCATCTACGCGCTGTTCCTCATCGTCAAGCCGATCTCACGTCGAGCGGTCACCGCCCTGCACTCCCCGATCCGCGTCACGCTCGCGGGCTGGCTGACCCCGGCCATGCTGGGCGCGGTGCAGATGCTCGGTCTCATGGGGATCCTCGCGATCACCCTCGGCTTCACGTTCGACAATCCCATCGGCACGCTCGGGGTGATGATCTTCGCGTCGGCGACGTTCGCCGCGATCATCCTGGCGCTCAACGTCTGGCTCGGTTCGGTCGGGCAGTTCCTGGGGCTCGTGCTCATGGTGCTGCAGCTCGTCACCGCGGGCGGAACCTTCCCGTGGCAGACCCTGCCCGCACCCCTCGCCGCTCTGCACCATGTGCTGCCGCTCGGCTACGTGGTCGACGCGATGAGGCAGCTCATGTACGGGGGCAACCTGGGTCGAGCCGGCTGGGACATGGTCGTGCTGGGCATCTGGCTGGTCGGCGCGCTGCTGCTGGCGGCCATCGGCGTGACGCGGATGACGCACCGACGCACACTGCGCGATTTGCAGCCCAGCCTCATCGGCTGAGCGCGGCCGCACGAGAACAGGCCCCGGAATCCGAGGGTTGTGGGTAGTATTCCCAGAGTGCGTCCTTGGGACGCGCTCTGGGACTCTCTGGGACTGAGTCCCACCCTGCCTTCCCGAAAGAGTTCTCGAAGATGACAACTGATTCGCTGGAGATCGTCGACCCTGCGCGCCCTTCACTGGGTGCGCGCATCGGCCGCATCACCTTCCTCGTCGTGGCCGCGATCATCGTGATCGCCGTCGCCGCCGCCTTCTTCGTCACCTGGACGATCCAACGCTCCTTCCCCCAGACCGACGGCGCCCTGCCTCTCGACGGCCTGGAGGCCGAGGTCACCGTGCAGCGCGACGATCGCGGCATCCCCACCATCACCGCCGACTCGACGCACGATCTCTTCTACGCCGAGGGCTTCGTGCATGCGCAGGACCGCTTCTTCGAGATGGACTTCCGCCGCCACGTCACGGCAGGTCGAGTCGCCGAGATGTTCGGGGAGTCGCAGGCGGGGACGGATGCGTTCCTGCGCACCCTCGGCTGGCGCACGGTCGCCGAGGCCGAGGTCGAAGCCATGGATGACGTGACCCTCGGCTACTACGAGGCCTACGCCGATGGGGTCAACGCCTACCTCTCATCGCGGTCCGGTGCCGAGCTGTCGCTCGAGTATGCCGTTCTGGGCATACAGAATCCCGAGTACGCGCCTGAGCCCTGGGAGCCCGCGGATTCCGTCGCCTGGCTGAAGGCGATGGCCTGGGACCTCCGCGGCAACGTCGAGGACGAGACCGAGCGGTCGCTGCTCGCGGCAGAGCTCGCCTCCGGTTCTGCGGATGCCGCAGAGACACAGGCCACGCTCGACGCGCTCTACCCCGCGTATCCGTTCGACGAGCACCCCGTGATCGTCCCCGAGATCTCCACCGTGCCGGCCCTCAGGACGGATGCGGAACCTGCCGCGTTCACCACCGAAGAGAGCGACGACGAGAACGACGGCGAGATGCAGCAGGCCACCACCACGATCGAGTGGCAGGAGGCGTCCGACGTGATCGAGGCGGCCAGCATCCTGGTCGGCGACGTCGGAGAGGGCATCGGCTCAAACTCGTGGGTGGTGTCGGGCGACCTCACCTCCACCGGCATGCCTCTGCTCGCGAACGACCCGCATCTCGGCGCCTCCCTGCCCTCGGTCTGGTACCAGGTGCAGCTGAAGTGCAGCGAGGTCACCGACGAGTGTCCGTTCGATGTCGGCGGCTTCTCGTTCTCGGGCCTCCCCGGCATCGTGATCGGCCACAACCAGCACGTCGCCTGGGGTTTCACGAATCTGACCACCGACGTCACCGACCTGTACATCGAGCGGATCGAGGGCGACCAGTACTGGCGCGACGGCACCCTCGTGCCGCTCGAGGAGAGCACCGAGACCATCAAGGTCGCCGGAGGCGATGACATCGAGCTGACCATCCGCTCGACCGTCCACGGACCGATCATCTCGGGACTGACCGACGACTTCACGGCCATCGGCGACGACCCCGAACCCGGTCTCGCGGCCGGCGGTGCGACGAGCCCGGCACCGGCCGGCGACGGCTCCGAGTACGCCGTCAGCCTGCGGTGGACGGCGCTCGACCCCGGCACCGCGGCGACGGCGATCTTCGCTCTGTCCACGGCGCAGGACTTCGAGGAGTTCCGTTACGCCGCTTCGCTGTTCGATGTGCCCGCCCAGAACCTCATCTATGCCGACACCGAGGGCAACATCGGGTACCAGACGCCCGGACGCCTGCCGATCCGGGGCGCAGGCGACGGGTGGATGCCGCAGCCCGGGTGGGACAGCAGCTACGACTGGACCGGGTTCATCCCCTTCGAGGAGCTGCCGGTGTCGTACAACCCCGCTTCGGGGTACATCGTGACCGCGAACAACGCGATCGTCACCGACGCCTACCCGTACTTCCTCTCGCGGGACTGGGACTACGGCTACCGGGCGGCACGCATCGCACATCTGATCGAACGACGGGCCGCAGCTGGGCCGCTCACCGCTGAGGACATGCGCGAGATCCAGATGGACAGCGAGATGTGGATCGGCAAGCGTCTGGCATCCGCGATGGGCGAGGTCGAGGTGAAGGGGGCGGGAACAGCGGATGCCGTCGACCTGCTGCGCTCGTGGGATGCCCAGAACGAGGCATCCTCCGCTGCCGCCGCCTACGCGAACGTCCTGTGGTCGAACCTCGTGCAGAACCTGTTCGCCGAACGCGACGAGCCGCTGCCGATCGACGGGCAGGGACGCCTGTTCACGGTGGTCGCCGCGCTGCTCGACGACCCCACCGATCCGCTCTGGACCAACCCGACCCTCGACGTCTCGAGCATGGACGAGATGCTCGCGCTCTCGGCCGAAGAGGCCTACGACGAGCTCTCCGCGCTGCAGGGCACCACGGTCAGCGCCTGGAGGTGGGGCGATCTGCACGCCATCACCCTGACGAGCGACACCCTCGGCTCCTCAGGCATCGCCCCGATCGAGATGCTCTTCAATCGCGGACCCTTCGCCGTGAGCGGCGGTGCATCGGTGGTCAACGCGACGGGGTGGGAGCTCGGCACGTCGTATGCGACGACCACGGTGCCCTCGATGCGGATGGTGATCGACCTGTCGGACTTCGACTCCTCGACGTGGATCCACCTCACCGGAGCCTCGGGACACGCATTCGATGCGCACTACATCGATCAGACTCCCGACTGGGCGGCCGGGGTGCAGAATCCGTGGGCGTTCTCCGACAAGGCCGTGGATGCGGCGGCCCGGCACACGCTCGTGCTGACGCCGGCGAAATAGGTGCGGCTCGACCGGGCTCTCAGGCAGGTGCAGACGTCGGCTCGGATGCGGCGGCACGGCGCGCGATCAACCAGATGCCTATCGCAGCGGAGAGGAAGATCCCCGCCAGGATCACCCAGCCCGCGAATCCGAACGTGATCGCCGTGGCGTTCACGACGACAGGCGATGCGAGGGCTCCGAGCGAGAAGCCCATGCCGAACACACCCTGATACGCGCCCGCCCGCACCGGATCGGCGAGTTCGAAGCTGAGCCCCCAGGCTCCGGCCTGTGACAGGATCTCGGCGAAGGTGTGCATGATCATGCCGATGACGAGGATGACGATCGCCGCCCACGTCGGGAGACCCGCGGCGAGCGCATAGATCAGGCAGGCGGAGACCATCAGCCAGCCGGCGATCATCGTCACCCTGCCTGCGATCCGGAGGTCGTGCGTGCCGCGGGATGCGCGCACCTGGAACAGCACGACCAGCGCCGTGTTGACGATCAGCAGCACCGCGAAGGTGGCGTCCGGGGCGGTCGTGTACTCGCTGATCCACAGCGGCACCCCGAGCTCCGCGACTCCGAACTGCATTCCGAAGATCGCCGATAGCGCACTCAGCAGCAGGTATCTGGGGTCGCGCCACGGCGAGCGGCGGTTCCAGTCTCTGCGCTCGGCAGATGCCGCCTCGGTGGCACGGGTGTCGATGGATCCGGTCTCGGTGAACTGAGCAGTCACTCGGCTGCGCGCGGGAGCGTCGACGGCCGACGTCAGCCGGAGCAGCGAGAGCGAGCCCAGCGCGCAGACGGCGCCCGCGCAGGCGATGACGACCCGGTAGGCCTCCGGAGTGCCCAATGCCAGGGCGATCGCACCGAAACCGGAGCCCGCCGCGATCGCGAGGTTCGTGACGGTCCGCAGCACGGCGCGGGCGTGCACCCTCTTCTCCGGCGCGAATCCTCGCGCGATGATCGCGGACCGGGCCGAGTATCCGAGAGAATCGAAGAAGCCCGAGAGGCTCGCGAGCAGAAGAGCCGACACGAAATCGCCGACGAACGCATATGCGGCGAGCAGTACACCGCCGGCCATCTCGAAGCCGAATGCGAGGCGTCGTGCGCTCCACCGGTCGGCGAGCCAGCCGCCGAGGAGCGACCCCACGACACCGCATCCGCTCGACACCGCGAGCACCACCGCCGCGAGCGCGGGTGAGAGGCCGATGATCTGCGTGAAGAAGAGCACGGTGACGGCGAGGAAGACACCACGGCCGATCCGCGAGACGGCGGTCGCCGCGACGAGGGCCCGCAGCACCGGGTCGCTCAGCCCGTCTGCGATGCGAGCGATGAGGCCCTTCGAAGAGCCTGCTGTCTCGCGCCCCGCCTCGATCTGATCGGGATCGGGATCGGGCGAAGACACCCTTCATCCTCGCACGGCTCCGACCAGCTCCCCATCAGACACCGGTATGCGATCCGCGAATCCCGGGTTAGTCCCACTGCCCTCACTCGGTTAGCGTTGACGGGTGGTCTCCAGCTATCTCGCCCCGAAGGGCACACCCGTCACGCTGCTCGAGTTCGAGCACGCCGGGGCGACCCTGATCGCGGAGACCTTCGGAGAAGGCGCACACACCTTCCTGCTGCTGCACGGCATCGGCATGGGCCGCAGCGTCTACCTCGACGTCGTGCAGCGACTGCGCGGCCGGGTCATCGCACTCGACCTCCCCGGGTTCGGCGAGGCCCCCGAGCCCGCCCGCACGTTCACAATGGAGCGTCACGCCGACCTCGTCGCCGCCTACCTGCGTCACGCCGGTGAAGGTCCGGTCGTCGTGATCGGCCATTCGATGGGCAGTCAGATCGCGGCGGAGCTCGCCGCACGGCATCCGTCGCTCGTCGAGGGCGTCGTGCTCGCCGGCCCCACGGTGAACAAGGCCGCGCGCAATGTCGCCGCGCAGGCGAGCTATCTGCTGACCGACCTGGTCGGCGAGCGCCCGCTGGTGATCTGGCGCGGTGCACGGGAGTACCTCCGGGGCGGCCCCCACCTGATCCGCAAGATCCGCGCGACCATCGTGCACCAGCCCGAGAAGGCGTTCGCGCGCATCGACCAGCCTGTGCTCGTGCTGCGCGGTGAGGACGATCCGCTGGCGCCGATGAGCTGGTGCCAGGAGATCATCGACGAGATCCCCGGCGCCGACCTGCAGGTGATCCCCGATCACGGTCACGGCACGCTGATCAGCGACTCCGAGCCCGCCGCGCGCCTGATCCAGGGCTTCGCCGACAACCTCTGACCCGCACCCTCTCCACCCCCGCGCGGCTGATGCCTCAGCGCACCGGCGGAGGTGTCGCCGGAAGAAGCAGCGCGTTGCGGCGCGCCCGCGTCAGCAGAAGGGCGAACGCGCCCAGGCCGCCCATGATCAGGGCCACGAAGACGCCGAACACGATCATGACCACCGTGATGGGGCTCTGCTCCATGACGGTTCCCAGCACTGCGACGATCGCACCGATCACGGCGAGCCCGGCCACACACCATCCGACGATCATCGACGTGAGATAGCCGCGAGGCCCGGCGTGCCCGGGTCGAGGACCGAACCTCGTGCCGATGTACCAGCTCCATCGGGAACCCGTCCACCAACGGCTGACCTGCCTCGTCATCGGATACCACCCGGCATCGGGCCCGTCGACCTCACCCGGCAGCGGCCGGACGACCGCGTCGACTACCGGGGCCGACTGCGGAACGGGAAGCCCGCGCACGCCGCGCGAGTACGCGGCGCCGGCGAACCAGATGACCGCCACCGACAGAAGCAGCGCGGGGAAGATGAAGTTGCCGGGATTCTGCGTCACCAGCGCCGCGAACAGTTGCAGCATCCCGAGCACGGCGAACAGGATGCCGAGGACCACTCCCATGGCCGGCGGCTCGACCGCCAACCAGTCGGGCCGCGGCTTGCCGGCGCGGACGCGATACGGCGTCCACATCACGCCGTCCCACCAGCGGACGTCCGTCGTGCCCGGCACCGGATACCAGCCCATCGACAGAGTCGCCGGTGCCGCCGCGCGCTCATGTGCGGTCCACTGCACACCGTCCCACCAGCGCTGAAGACCCGGTGTGCCGGCGTCGTACCACCCCTCCGGTGCTGACATGGTTCCCCCTCCGTGCCCCCTCAGCCCGCGCCGGGAGGAGTCTGCTTCGATTCGGCGAGCTCGTCGACGACCAGGCTTCGCTCGTCGGTCGTGCCGTTGCGATAGGCCTGACGTCCCACGATATGCGCGGACAACGGGGCCGTGGCGAACTGCATGAGCACGATCGGGGCGACGAGGGCGAGACCGACGAGGATCCCTCCGACCGTGCGCAGCGAGAGGGCGATCGCGAGACAGATCAGGATGAGCCCCAGCACCTGGGGCTTGGTGGCCGCGTGCAGTCGAGACGGCACGTCGCGGAAGCGCAGCAGTCCTACGGCGGCAGAGAGGCAGAGCAGCGCACCGAGCAGGATCAGCACGAGGACGGCGACGTCGATGACGCCGTCGGGGATGCTGAGGCCGAATACGTTCATGGCGTCGTGTTGTCCCTTCTGGCGACGAACCGGGCGACCGAGATCGACCCGAACACGCCCACCGCGGCGATGATCAGCAGCACGGGGATGTTGCGGGTGTGCCCGTTGATCGCCATCTCGGCGCCGAGCACGCACATCACTTCGGTGAGCAGCACATCGGAGGCGACGGCGCGGTCGAGGATCGACGGGCCGCGCACGATCCGGACGATCGTCAGGATTGCAGCGAGCCCGAAGACGACCATGATCGCCAGCAGCAGGATGTTCATCGCGCACCACCCTTCTTCGCTCCACCGGCAGATCCGACAGAACCGGCAGAACCGACACCGCCAGCACGCGCCGCGCGCTCGTCGGCCTTGAGGGCGCGGTACTGCTCAGGGGCGCCGAGCGCACGCACGACCCTGCGCTCCCAGCGGAGCACGCCCTCGCGCTGCTTCTCGACGTCGGCCAGGCTGCGCACGCCGATCACGTGCAGGTACAGCACCTGGCGGTCGCGATCGGCCTCGACGACGAGAGACCCGGGAACGAGCGACGACACGACCGACACGTGCGTCATCATGAGGTCGTCCGCGTACTTCAGCGGCACGGCGATGATCGCCGCACCCGGCTGACGCCGGAAGTCGAAGACCTGCACGGTCACCGCGAGCGCTCCTCGCAGCACGGCGAACAGGAACTGCACGACCAGAAGCGCGGCGTACCAGACGTTGATGCGCCCGGAGAGCTCGACCGTCGGCAGCCGGAAGACGCGCGTGACGAACACGGCGACGACGAGCCCGGACAGGAAGGCGAGCACCGTGAACTGCGCCCACAGCAGCATCCACAGCACGACGAGCCACGCGAGGAACGGAAGCTGCACGCGGATGTCACGCCAGAAATGACGGCCGGTCTCGGTGGGGCTCATCCCTCGACCTCGTCTTCCAGCTGGATGAGGCTCACCGGGTCGAGCAGAGCTTCACCGATGCGGTCGCACAGCGCGTAGAGGGGGCCCGCGAAGACGGTCAGCGCCAGAGTGACCCCGACCATGCCGGCTGTCGCGACGGTCATGATCCTCGGGATGCGGCGACGCTCCTGCTGCTCGTCCGCCGCCGGGGCGTTGCCCAGGTACGAGATGCGTCCCTCGGTCTCGGCGGAGTCCTCCTCCTCGCGCCAGAACGCGAGGTTCCAGGCGCGCATCAGCGCGTAGAGGGTGAGGAGCGAGGTGACGATCCCGCCGAAGATCAGCACGATCATCAGCGGGGTTCCGACGGATGCCGCGGCCTCGAACAGCGCGAACTTGCCGATGAACCCGGAGAACGGAGGCAGGCCGCCGAGGTTGATCGCCGGGATGAAGTAGAGCACGGCGATCACCGGCGCGACCTTGAGCAGTCCCTTCACCCTGAGGATCGACGTGCTGCCTGCGCGGCGCTCGATGAGGCCGACGGCGAGGAACAGGGTGGTCTGCACGATGATGTGGTGGACGATGTAGTACACCGTCGCGCCGATCGCGGCAGGCGTCGCTATCGCGAGACCGAAGATCATGTACCCGACGTGACTCACCAGCGTGAACGACAGGATTCGTTTGAGCTCCGCCTGAGCGACGGCACCGAGTACTCCCACGATCATGGTCGCGAGCGCGATGATCAGGAGCAGGGTGTCGATGCTGTTGTCGGCGAACAGCTGCGTCTCGGTGCGGATCAGCGCGTACACGCCGACCTTCGTCAGCAAGCCGGCGAAGACCGCGGTGACAGGAGCCGGGGCGGTCGGATACGAGTCGGGCAGCCAGAAGGACACCGGGAAGATGGCGGCCTTGATGCCGAACGCGACCACCAGCATGAGGTGCAGCACGAGCTGCGTCTCCTGCGGCAGCTCGGTCATCCGCTCGGCGATCTGCGCCATGTTCACAGTGCCGAGGGCCCCGTAGATCATCGCGATCGAAGCGAGGAACAGGATCGACGAGACCAGAGACACGACGATGTAGACGGCGCCGGTGCGGATGCGGGACTCGGTGCTGCCCAACGTGATCAGCACGTATGACGCGACGAGCAGGATCTCGAAGCCGACGTACAGGTTGAAGAGATCGCCCGCGATGAACGCGTTGAAGATTCCGGCGGCGAGGATCAGGTACGACGGGTTGAAGATCGAGATCGGTGTCTCGTCCGTGCCGTCTGCTGCACCCTGACCGATCGAGAAGAGCAGCACGGCGAGCAGCACGATGCTCGAGATGAGCACCAGGAGCGCGGCGAGTCGGTCGACGTAGAGGACGATGCCGAACGGCACGGGCCAGCCGCCGACCGAGACGGCGAGCGGGGCGCCGGCGTCGACGACCACCAGCAGCACCGCGGCGATCACCGAGACGATCGCCAGGGTCGCGACCGTGACGAAGGCCTGCAGGCGCGGATTGCGGCCGAAGATCAGCGTGACCGCGGCACCGAGCAGCGGCAGCGCGACGAGCAGGGGGACGAGGGCGCTCATCGGCGGTCCTCCCCGTCATCGGTGTGCTCCGGTGCGCTGTCATCGGAAGCTGTGTCTGCCGCGGTGTCTCGAGCGGCGTCCGCGGCATCGGTCTCATGGGCGTCGGCCGCGTGGGTGTCGGAGTCCGTCCGGAATGCCGACGAGTCCCTCGCGTCCGCCGCCCCGCCGTCGTCAGGCGGGGCCGATTCTCCGTCGAGGACGGATGCGCCCGCGCCGGCATCCACGTCCGGAACCGCATCCGCATCCGTGGGCGCTGTGCGAGCCGCCGTGGGCCGGTCGGTGGGCGCGTCATCGTGGATCGCGGGGTGGTCGCGCATGTGCAGCACCGTGATCGGCGAGGTCTGCACGCCGACGAAGTCGGTGGTGGCCTCGTCGTCGGCGGCGTCGGCCTCGTCGTCCATGAGATCCTCGTCGGCATCGGTGCGCTCGCGGAGCGCGATGTCGGCCTCGTCGTCTTCGACGGTGTCGGCCTGACCCAGCTGCCAAGAGCGGTAGATGAGGGCGAGCAGGAACGCCGAGACGGCGAACGTGATGACGATGGCCGTGAGCGTGAGCGCCTGCGGGAGCGGATCGCTGAGCTCGCCTTCGGTGCCGAAGAAGGGCGCGTTGCCCGGGACGCCCATCACGATGAGCAGCAGGATGTTCGTGGCGTTGCCGAGCAGGAGGAATCCGATCAGCACGCGGGTGAGGCTGCGCTCGAGCATCGCGTAGACACCGCACGCGAACAGCACGGCCATGATCACGATCAGGGTCAGGGAGACATCCATCAGATGGTCACCCCCCGCTCGCGGAACTCCTGTGCCTGACGGTCGACCTCGGCGCCGAGGCTGCGCAGCACATCCAGCACGAGCCCGATCACGACGAGGTAGACGCCGATGTCGAAGATTGTCGAGGTGACGAACTCCATGTGGCCGATGCCCGGGATCTCCCACTCCCAGAAGGTGCTGGTGAGCGGAGCCATGCCGAAGAACAGCGGAACGACGGCGGTTCCGACGGCGAGGATGAGGCCGGTGCCGAGAAGTCGACCGGCATCCGTCGGTGCAGCCGCTCCGAGCTCCCAGCGTCCGCCCGCGACGTATCGCATGACGAGCGCCATGCCGGCGACGAGTCCGCCGGCGAACCCGCCACCGGGGAGGTTGTGTCCGGAGAACAGCAGGAAGATCGACACCACGATGATCGTGTGGAAGAGGATGCGGACGATGACCTCGAGCAGGATCGACCTGTTCTCGGGCTTCATCTTCGGACCGCCGACGAGCCAGGCGCGCGGGCTGCTCTCGTTCTCGGAGGTCTGGAAGCGCACGCCCTCGGTCGTCTCGACGAGGGGGCGGCTGAGCGTGCGACGGCGACGGGCCTTGGGCAGCGTCTTCGTCGCCGAGAGCATGTCGGCCCGGTGCGTGACGAACACCAGCGATGCGACTCCGGTGGCGGCCAGCACGAGCACCGAGAGCTCGCCCATCGTGTCCCACCCGCGGAGGTCGACGAGCGCGACGTTGACGACGTTCTTGCCGTGGCCGATCTCGTACGCGAGCTTGGGGAACGCCTCGGAGATGGGGTCGGAGACACGCGACTGCGTCGCCACGATCGCGACCAGGGCCATAGTCAGGCCCACGCCGACGCCGAGGAGCGCCCGCGGGATGCGACCGACGGAGGCATTGTGCTCGCCCATCCGCGCTGGCAGTCGCCGGAGCACAAGGGCGAACGTGACCATGGTCACCGTCTCGACGAGGATCTGCGTGAGCGCCAGGTCGGGGGCGCCGCTCGTCGCGAACAGCACGACCATGCCGAGACCGGTGATCGAGACGAGCACGACACCGGTGTAGCGCTTCTGCGCGCGCACAGCCATGACGGCGGCTGCCGCCATCATCGGCGCGACGACCAGCTGGGCCGGTGTGTGCCACGCGGAGAGCTGGAATCGGTCGATGTCGCTGGCCAGGAGTGCGGTGATCTCGGCCGCCACGAACACGACGAAGATCGTGCCGACGTAGACGGGGAGAGATCCTCGCTGGGTCAGCGTCGTGCTGAGCACCGAGAGGCGGTCGATGCCGCGCATCACCAGGTAGTAGACGTCTGCAGCCGTGAAGCGTATGAGGCGTGCCTTGCGATCCCATCCGGTGCGCACCGTGAGCAGGAAGAGCCCCGCACCGAGAAGGATCGAGAGGATCGAGATGCCGAGCGCGGGCTCCAGCCCGTGCCAGAGCGCGAGGTGCCCGGGGCCCTCTGCGGCGACGCCTTCGGCGTCGAGTCCGGGGGTCGCCGTGAGTGCGTACCCCTGCAGAGCGGTGTCGAGTGCGGGGGCGCCGATTCCGGCGGCGATCGTGAGTCCGGCGAGGATGATCGGCGCCGAGAGGAAGCCGACGGGCGGGTCGGGCCAGGCGGTGTCCGGCAGGCGGTCGCCGACGGCATCCCGCTTCTTCCAGAAGGCTCCCCAGAGGAAGCGGATGCCATATGCCGCAGTGAGAATGGATCCGAGGCTGACGCCGATGATCGCGACGAGACCCCACGGAGAGCCGTGCATGGCATCGTCGAGGAGCGCGGTGAGGGTCGACTCCTTCGCCACGAATCCGAGGGTCGGTGCGATGCCCGCCATCGAGGCGACCGAGATGAATGCCGCGGTCGCCATGACGGGGGCTTGACGCCCGACGCCGCTCAGCTCGGTGATGTCTCGCGTCGACAGCTGACGGTCGATCACGCCGACGATCAGGAACAGCGCCGACTTGAACAGCGCGTGCGCGATCACGAGTGCGAGACCGGCCAGCGCGCTCGCCTGGGTGCCGTAGCCGATCACGACCGAGAAGAAGCCCAGCTGGCTGACGGTGCCGAACGCGAGGATGCGCTTGAGGTCGGTTTCGCGCAGCGCCTGGATGCCGCCGATCAGCATCGTCAGGATGCCCAGCGAGATGATGATCGGCCGCCACGGGCCGGTGAACGCGAAGATCGGTGCGAAGCGCGCGATCAGGTAGATCCCCGCCTTCACCATGGCCGCCGCGTGCAGGTACGCGCTCACCGGCGTCGGCGCAGCCATGGCTCCAGGCAGCCAGAAGTGGAACGGGAAGATCGCGGACTTGCTGATGGCTCCGATCAGGAGCATCACCACCGCGGCGTCGACGATGGGACCGGTGGGGGCGAGCTCGAGGATCTCGCGGATGCTGGAGGTGCCGGCATCGACCACGAGCAGCACGACCCCGACGAACATGACGAGTCCGCCGAGGGTGGTGACCAGGAGCGCCTGCAGGGCCGCACGTCGGCTGGCCGCGCGGCGCCGGTAGTGCCCGATCAGGAGGTACGAGAGGATGCTCGTCACCTCCCAGAACATGACGAGCATGACCAGGTCGTCGGTCAGGACGAGACCGTACATCGCGCCGGCGAATCCGAGCAGGACGGCCGCGAACTGGCCGATCCCCGCCGAGTCGTCGTGGAAGTACCAGCGGCAGTAGAGCAGTACGAGAGCACCGACGCCCGTGACGATCAGGGTGAGCACCCAGCCGAGCACGTCCATGTTCATCGACAGGTCGAGCCCGAGCTGTGGGATCCACTCGACCGACACGAACGGCGTGGGCCCGTCGAGCACCTGGGGTGTGAGGACGAGCGCGTGGACGAATGCCGCTGCGGGAATGAGAGCCGCGATCGCGAATGCCTGAGATCCCAGCCATCGCACCAGCACCGGCATCAGAATCGACCCGAGGAGGAACACGGCGAGGAGCGTCAGCATATACGCGGCTCCTCAAAGCTCGTCGGCCGGGGGGCGGCGCAGGCGGGCGGGTGTCGCTACCTAGTTTACCTTGCGATTCCGGCATTCCGGGTCGATGATGTCGCTTTCGAATCGCGCAAATGGCTGATTCCCCCCGGCATTTCGGGCAATTTGCGCGATTCGAAGTCCGGAATCAGATCATTCGGATGCGTTCATCGACTGCTGCGAGGCCCCACGGTGGGATCCTGGTCGATGTGGCGGATGCCGCGACCCCCGTCGCGATCTCCTTCCGCCCTCGGGACTGACGAGAGGCCTCTTCATGCGCATCGCCCTGCACTCCGAGATCCGCGACGGCGCGATCGACGACTATCGCACGAACCACGCGCGCATCCCGGATGCCCTCGCGGCGACGTTCGCTCGCATCGGCATCCACGACTGGACGATCTGGCGGTCGGGCCACCGCCTGTTCCACCTCGTCGACTGCGACGACTGGGATGCCGCGGTCGCGGCGCTGAAGGACGACCCGGCCGACCACGCCTGGCAGGCCGACATCGGCCGGTTCGTCGAGGTCTTCCGCGACGCCGACGGAGACGAGGGCACGGCTCCCCTCGAGCAGATCTGGGATCTGAGGACTCAGGCCTCGTCCTGACGGGGTCACCGACCCTTTCGAATCGCGCAAATGGTCGTAAATCGTGTCCGGATGCAGCCATTCACGCGATTCGAACGTGCGCGGGCCGTGGCAGAGTAGCTCCGTGACACGGGCATGGGCGCGAGAGCTGACCGGGTGGATTGCGGCCGCCGCCGTCTCGCTGATCACCGCAGCCACGGTGGCGGCGTCCGCCCGCGCCGAGCTGATGTTCCGCGACGGCGACTCGCTGATCGTCGCGATGGTCGCCCGGTCGCTGCTCTCCGGAGAGAAGCTCGACTGGGCCATGTCGAGCGTGCTCTTCCTCCCCGAATCCGCCGGCTTCGCGGCTCTCGACGCCGCTCTCCCCCTCGGCGTGAACGGCCTCTTCGCGGTGAGCGGGGCACTGAACCTGCTCGCCCTGTACGGGGCGATCCGCCTGGTCGCGGGCCGGTCCCGCCCGGGTTCCGCTCCGGTGGCCTGGTCGATCATCGCTCTCGCTGCTTTCGGCGCTCTGGCGATGACCGAGACATCCGCGTCGCGCGACGCGCTCGAACTCGCGTCACTGCAGCTGACCACCACCTACTACTCGGCGACGGTCGTCGCCGTGATCCTTGCGGTCGGCATCATGCGACGGATGCTCGATCGACGAGCACGCGGCGTCGGACTCGCTGTCGCCCTCGGCGTGGTCGCTCTGGTCTCGACCCTCTCCAACCCGCTCTTCGCCGTCTGGGCGACGGTGCCACTGACGCTCGTCCTCTCCGTCACCGCGCTGCTCGACGCGGGTCGGCGGACCCGCATCCTCACCTCGTCGGCCATCCTCGTCGGGGCGACCGGACTCGGCTTCCTCGCACGTATTCCGTTCGCGGCATGGATCGCGAACACGGGAGCCGGATACGCACAGCCGGAGCTCTGGCCGGAATCGATCACCTACTACGGCGGGCTGCTCGCAGACCGTCTCTCGACACCGCCCGGCATCCTCGCGTCGCTGATGACCCTGGCTCTCGTCACGCTCGCCGTGGTCCGCACCCTTCGCGCGCCCGACGTCGGCTCGCGGTTCGTCGCCGTCGTGGCGTGGATCGTGCCGTTGCTGGTCGTCGTCGGCGCCATCGCTCTCGGCACCCACGCGGCGCGCTACCTCCAGCCGATCGTCTTCGCACCGCTGCTCGCGCTCGTCGCCGCGCCCCGTGTGGTGACGTTCCCTGTGCGCCTGCGCCGAGGGGCGGCCGCGGCTGCCGGCGCGCTGCTGCTCGTCGGCGGTGGCCTGAGCATCCCTCGCCTCGCGGATGCCGCGCAGCAGACCGACCCCGACCTCGCCTGCGTCACCGAGTGGGTGGACGCCTCGGGACGCACCGGCGCAGGGCAGTTCTGGACAGTCCGTCTCCCGAAGCTGCACCTCGCCGATCCGTCACAGCTGGTGCAGGTCGATCATCAGCTCAACGGATACGCGTGGCTCGTGAATCGCACCGACTTCGAGGTCGGCGAGGTCTCGTTCCTGGTCGAAGACTCCCAGACCGTGCAGTGGGACCTCCCGGAGTCCGCCGTTTCTGACGAGATCGTCGACTGCGGCCGGTACTCGATCCTCGACTTCGGTGCCGCATCTCTGCCCCTCGGCCCTGCCCACAGCTGAAGGTCTGCGCACAGCTGAAGGTCAGCGCGCGGGGGGTGCCGTCGTCGTCCCCTCGCGGAACCGACAGGTGAGGTGCAGCGTCAGGCCGGGCTCGCCTCGGAGCATCCGGGCGACCTGCTCGCCCGCCGCGCGCCCCTTCTCGACCGCCGGCTGCACGCTCGTGGTGAGCACAAGATCGCCGAGGCCGTCGGCAGCGATGCCGTCGAAGCCCGCGACCGACAGGTCTTCGGGCACCCTCAGTCCGAGTTCCTCCGCCGCGCGGACGATCCCGACCGCGATGAGGTCGCTCTGGGCCAGGATGGCCGTCGGCCGCGACTCAGCATCCGCCAGCAGAATACGTCCGGCGAGAAGACCCTCGTCGATCAGGCTGCCGCCCGCCGAGATGGCCGGCGCATCAGGGAAGATCTCGCGCATGCCGGCGAGGCGGTCGATCGTGACGTCGACGGTGGCGGAGTCGATGCGCTCCTGCGTGACCGGCCCCCGGTCGCGCCCGGTGTCGAGGGGCAGAGTGACGAGGGCGACGTCGCGGTGCCCCAGGTCGCGCAGATGACGGGCGACATCGGCGGCCGCCGCGGCGTTGTCGAGGGTGATCCTCGGGATCCCCTCGCCCGCATCGCCCTCGATCACGACGACCGGCAGACCACGGCTGCGCACGATGCCGAGCGAGGCCTTGGTGCGGCCGGAGCATCCGATCAGCACGACCGCATCGACCGGCGCGTTCGAGAGCGACGATCCGTCGTCGCCTGGCTCGTCGCGCATGAGCAGGATGCCCGCACTCAGGTCGGCCATCCCGTCGGTGAGACCGTCCATCATCGCGGTGGTCACCGGGTCGAGGAACGCCGCCCGCAGGTGGCCCTCGAGCACCACGGCGACGATGCCGCTGCGTCCTCGGCGCAGTGAGGCGGCACGCGGGTCAGGTCCGGCGTAGCCGAGTTCGGCAGCGACCGCGAGCACCCGCTCACGAGTGCCGGGCGCGACGTTGGCCTTGCCACTGAAGACGACGGATGCGGTCGACGTCGCCACGCCCGCCGCGCGTGCGACGTCAGCGATCGTCGCGCGGCGCGTGGTCTCGTGACTCGTCATACTCCGAGGATAGCTCCCCCGGTTCCCTCCCATCGAATCGATTCGATATGCTGTCGATCATGGACACGGCTCTCTCCCGATCGCAGTACGTGCGCTGGCGCACGGCGATCTTCGCGATCTTCCTCGCCAGCGGTCTGTCGATCGCCACCTGGGCATCGCGTGTCCCCGACATCAAGCTCGCGCTCGAGGTCGACAAGGCACAGGTCGGCATGCTGCTGCTCGGCGCGGGAATCGCGTCGATCATCGGAATCTCGACCAGTCCCGCGATCATGGCGCGCACCGGCGCACGCCTCGGCATGATGGTGTCGATCTTCACGTTCGCGTCCGGCGTCGCGCTGATCGGCATCGGAGCCAATGCGCTCGGCTCGTATGCCGTCGTGCTCATCGGACTGGTGCTGTTCGGCCTAGGCAACGGATGCGTCGACGTCATGATGAATGTCGAGGCGACGGCGATCGAGCAGCACTCGGGCAAGACGATCCTCCCGCTCTTCCACGCGTTCTTCAGCTTCGGCACGGTCATCGGAGCCGGGCTCGGCGCCCTCGCCGCGCAGCTGCAGATCAACGTCTTCACGCACACCCTCGTGATCGCGATGCTGATCGCCGCGATCGGTGTCGTCAGCATCGCCAGCGTTCCCCGACGCCAGGAGGCGCTCGACCCGAGCGACGAGGACAGCGAGAAGCCGCACTGGCGCGAGCGGATGCACGTCGCCATGTCGGCTTGGCGCGAACCGCGCACGTATGCGATCGGCGTCGTGATGCTCGGCATGTCCTTCGCCGAGGGCGGCGCCAACGACTGGCTCGCCCTCGGAGTCGCCGAAGACCACGGTGGCGGAACCGCGCTCGGCGCGGCCGCCCTCGCCACCTTCTCGGTCGCGATGACGGTCGTGCGCGTCTTCGGTGGGCCACTGGTCGACCGATTCGGCCGTGTGGCGGTGCTGCGTATCCTGGCAGTCGCCGCGGCCTCCGGCATCCTGCTGTTCATCTTCGCGCCGAGCCTCCCGCTGGTGTTCGCGGGTGCGGCACTGTGGGGCATCGGCGCATCGCTCGGCTTCCCGCTCGGCATGTCCGCCGCCGCGGACGACCCCGCCAAGGCGGCCGCACGCGTGAGCGCCGCCGCGACGATCGGCTACATCTCGTTCCTGGGCGGCCCTCCGGTGCTCGGCTTCATCAGCGAGCACATCGGGCTGCTGAACACCCTGTTCATCCTGGTCGGCCTCGTCGTGCTCTCGGGTCTGTTCTCGGGCGCCGCCCGCCCGCTGCGCCAGGACGAGATGTCGACGCCGCCCGTCGCGGCGACGTCAGCCTCTTAGATCAGCGGGCTACGAGGAGGCGCGGCGACGGGCCTTCGAGGCGAGCGACGGCGATCTTCACCTCGCCGATCTCGGCCCGAACCTCCTTCAGCTCACCCTCCAGCCGATCGAATCGCGCGTCGACACGGTCGGACTGAACGTCCACTTTCGTGAACCGCGCATCCATGCGCTGTTCGGACATCTCGAACCGCGCGTCCATGCGCTGCTCGAACTTGTCGAACCGGGCATCCATCCGCTGCTCGGACATCTCGAACCGGGCATCCATCCGCTGCTCGAACTTCTCGAATCGCGTGTCCGTGCGCGTGATCATCCATCCGAAGCCTGCGGCAAGGCCCAGCAACGTGGTCGCGACGGTCACGATCATGGTCACCAGCTCTATCGACACCGTCATCTCCTCATCCTTGACCCGTCAGCCCAGAATGTCAGGATCCAGTCGCACGGAATCGCCGACCGGCATCGATCCGCCGCAGATGTGGAAACTCCGGCGCGGACGCTCATGTCAGCAGAAGGAGTCCGCCCGACGAAGTAGGCTCGACGGGTGCGTCTCGTCATCGCCCGCTGCTCCGTGGATTACACCGGGCGGCTCAATGCTCATCTCCCGCTCGCCACACGTCTGCTCGTGCACAAGGGCGACGGGAGTCTGCTCGTGCACTCGGACGGCGGCAGCTACAAGCCGCTGAACTGGATGAGCCCGCCGTGCTCCCTCGCCTCCGAGGAACCCGGTGAAGAGGAGTCGATCGCCGGCGTCACCGAGGTCTGGCGCGTCACACACAAGAAGACCGGCGATGCGCTGCGGGTGCAGATCTACGAGATCCTGCACGACACCACTCACGAGCTCGGCATCGACCCCGGTCTGCAGAAAGACGGCGTCGAAGCCGACCTGCAGCGGCTTCTCGCCGAGCAGGTCGAGCGCATCTCCGACGGCGCGACGCTGGTGCGGCGCGAGTACCCGACGGCGATCGGCCCGGTCGACCTCCTCGTACGGGATGCCGACGGCGCGGCCATCGCCGTCGAGATCAAGCGCCGTGGCGACATCGACGGCGTCGAGCAGCTCACCCGCTACCTCGAGCTGCTGGGTCGCGACCCGCATCTCGCCCCGGTGCAGGGCGTTTTCGCCGCGCAGGAGATCAAGCCTCAGGCACGCGTGCTCGCCGAGGATCGCGGCATCCGCTGCCTCGTGCTCGACTACGACGACATGAAGGGCATCGAGTCCGGCATCCCCCGCCTGTTCTGAGACCGCCTCTTCTGAGGCCGCCTGCACACATGTTCATCGTGGTCGGTCGACTTGTGCACTGCCCATAGGCTGGAAGGCATGGCTTCTTCCCCCTACTCCTGCGTGCTCTGGGACGTCGACGGCACGATCGCCGACGCGTCGGTCGGCATCCTCCGTCGCCTGAACGTCGCCCTCACGCACTTCGGTCACCCTGCCCCGACGCGCGAGCAGCTGGTGCACTGGATCGGCCCGCCGATGTTCCAGTCTTTCCAGGCGCAGGCCGGAATGACGCCCGAGCAGTCCGCCGAGGCCGTGGCGTTCTACCGGACACTCGGCAAGGCCGACGGCTACACGACCGACGTAGCCACCTACCCCGGCGTGCCCGAGATCATCCGAGACCTGCACACCGCCGGGGTGCCCCAGGCTACGGCGAGCTCGAAGCCCGAGATCCAGGTCGACGCGATCATCGACTTCTTCGAGCTGCGCCCTTATTTCCTCACGACCGTCGGCGCGACTCCCGACGAGTCGACCCTCGCATCGAAGACCGACATCGTGGCCGAGGCGCTACGCCGTCTCGCCGACCGCGGCGCGGACGTGTCGCGGCCGATACTCATCGGCGACCGCCACCACGACGTCGAGGGCGGCAACGCGAACGGCGTGCCCGTGATCTTCGTCGAGTGGGGCTTCAGCGACACGCACGAAGGCGACGAGGCCGCGTTCCGCGCCGCATCTGCCGACGAGCTGCGTGCACTGCTGCTCAGCTGACTGCCGGCCTGCGGGCGCACCCCCGGGAGGGGAACTTCCCTTGGGGAGGAGCCTCGGTCCGAAATACTCCTCCCGAGGAACAGTCCTCCTCCCGAGGAACAGTCCTCCGCCGAGTCTTGGCGTCACCACTGCGGGCCGGCCCCCAGAAAGCACAGAACTCCCTGCCGGAGGTCGCAACGAGTGCGGGCCCCCGGTCAGGGAGTTCTATGGACGTCCGCTCTCAGAGCGGACGGATGTTCTCAGCCTGCAGGCCCTTGGGGCCCTGCGCCACGTCGAAC
The DNA here is from genome assembly GCF_031843845.1 of Microbacterium sp. WCS2018Hpa-23. Taxonomy (NCBI): domain Bacteria; kingdom Bacillati; phylum Actinomycetota; class Actinomycetes; order Micrococcales; family Microbacteriaceae; genus Microbacterium; species Microbacterium sp. WCS2018Hpa-23. The sequence continues at coordinate 137,573 of NZ_JAVTIZ010000010.1, read as the reverse complement.
TCGACTCGCTGGTTCTCTTCAAGAGAGCGGTAGCCGGATGACTCGATGGCGGAGTAGTGCGCGAAAACGTCAGCGCCGCCGTCGTCGGGGGAGATGAAGCCGAAGCCCTTCTCCGAGTTGAACCACTTAACCGTGCCCTGGGTGCTCATGTACTGCCTGTTCTGCTGGAAAGAAGCCGACGCAGGATGCCCCGACGTGCTCCACGCTAGTGGAGCACGCGCTGAGCGGAAGTCCCGAGGTCAGCCCGTAACCCAAATGTTGCATGAGCGGTAATCGTCGGTCACACACGCGGCACTCGCCTCGACGACGAAAGGGGCCGAAAAATGGTGTGGCCCTCACCGCGGGGGGAGCGATGAGGGCCGAAGACGACCGGAGGGTGCGTCAGATTCCAGCCTAACCCCTCCGAACCTCATTTGTCCCCCATATGGGGGACAAATCGGAAAAAAGTCGAAAGACGGGCGATCAGCGGCCCTCTCGAGCAGCCCGTTGGGGACAGAACCACTCGAGAGGGCCCAATCGCGTGCACGGATCGCCCTTGCCTCTGGGGAAGGCAGCCCGTCGTCTGGGGTAGACGGAGACGATCAATCCCCTGTGCACGCACCTTCACACTAGGGGAGCCTGCTCCGGGACGCCATGGGGGTTGACCCCGGGCGATATCGGTGAAGGCCTCCCGGCCCGATCGCTCGCAGACTCCGCGGGTACCCTGGGGCGGTGACCATGCTGAACAAGGACATGACGCTGTGCGTCTCGCTCTCCGCGCGCCCGAGCAACAACGGAACCCGCTTCCACAACTTCCTCTACGAGGAGCTGGGGCTGAACTGGATCTACAAGGCGTTCGCACCGACCGACCTCGGGCAGGCGATCGCCGGCGTGCGTGGCCTCGGCATCCGCGGATGCGCGATCTCGATGCCCTACAAAGAGGACGTGATCGCACTCGTCGACCGCATGGACCCGTCGGCCACCGCGATCGACTCGGTCAACACCATCGTGAACGACGACGGCGTGCTCACGGCCTACAACACCGACTACAGCGCCATCGCCCAGCTGATCGAGCGGAACGCTCTCGACCCGTCGTCATCCGTGCTTCTGCGCGGTTCCGGCGGCATGGCGAAGGCGACGGCCGCCGCCTTCCGTGACGCCGGATTCTCGCGCGTCACGATCGCGGCGCGCAACGAGGAGCGCGGTCGCGGGCTCGCCGACCTCTACGGGTTCGACTGGACGGCGGATGCGGATGCCGTGACCGCCGACGTGATCGTCAACATCACCCCGATCGGCATGGCCGGCGGCGCCGACGAGCACACCGTGTCGTTCTCGACCGCGCAGATCGCCGCGGCATCCGTCGTGTTCGACGTCGTGGCTCTTCCTGCTGAGACCCCGCTGATCGCGGCCGGGCGCGCGGCCGACAAGACCGTCATCACCGGAGCCGAGGTCGCGACCCTGCAGGCGCTCGAGCAGTTCGTGCTCTACACCGGCCTCCGCCCGACCCCCGAGCAGGTCGCGGCCGCCGAGGAGTTCATGCGGGCGCAGTAGCCACCGCGCCCGCACGACCCGATCAGCTCAGCGGCCGATCGGCTCAACGGCCGATCGACTCAGCCGTTGAACGCCGCGGGGTGCGGTCCCGTGCGACCGTCGCGCTCGAGAGCATCGATCGTCGCAAGTTCCGCGGCGTCCAGCACGAAGTCGAACACGTCGAGGTTCTGCGCGATGCGCGCCGGGGTCACTGATTTCGGGATCACGACACGACCCTGCTGCAGATGCCAGCGCAGCACCACCTGTGCGGGAGTCTTGCCGTGGCGGTCGGCGATATCGACCACGGAGGCGTCACCGAGCACGGCACCCTGCGCGAGCGGGCTCCAGGCCTCCGTGACGATGCCGCGCTCGGTGTTCGCCGCGGCGACCGCGCGATTCTGCAACGCAGGATGCAGCTCGACCTGGTTGACGACGGGCACGATGCCCCCGTCGGACGAGATCCGCTCGAGGTGCTGCGGCTCGAAGTTAGACACCCCGATCGCGCGCACTCGCCCGTCGGCGTAGAGCTTCTCGAGGGCCCGCCACGTCTCGGCATACGTTCCGAGCGCGGGCGTGGGCCAGTGGATCAGATACAGGTCGAGGTGGTCGAGACCGAGACGCTCGAGCGACTCGTCGTATGCGCGGAGTGCGGCGTCGTAGCCGTGGTCGGCGATCCAGACCTTGGAGGTCACGAAGAGATCGCTGCGGTCGATGCCCGACTGGCTGAGCGCGCGGCCGACGCCCGCTTCGTTGCCGTAGATCGCCGCGGTGTCGATGCTGCGGTATCCGGCGTCGAGGGCTGCGGCGACGGCCGCCGTCGTCTCGGCATCCGGCACCTGGAAGACGCCGTAGCCGAGCTGCGGCATCTCGATGCCGTTGTTCAGGGTGACGGTGGGGATGGTGGGAGTGCTCACTGCTGTGTCCTTCTTGTTCTGTCTGCGGTTCGGGATGGAGCGTCAGGCAGCGACGGTCTGCAGAGTGCCGGTGGCGGCCGGCGCGGGCCGACGGGCGGCGACCATTGCGATCGCCATCACGACGAGGGCGGATGCCGTGATCGCCGCGCCGATCCAGATGGGAGAGGTGTAGCCGAGGCCTGCGGCGATGCCGAGCCCGCCGGCCCAGGCGCCGAGTGCGTTGCCGACGTTGAACGCACCGATGTTCGCTCCCGAGGCGAGGGTCGGCGCTCCGCCGGCGTAATGCATGATGCGGCTCTGCAACCCCGGCACCGTGCCGAAGCCGAAGGCGCCCATCAGCACGAGGATCGCGATCGTCACCGGCTGCGACCATGCGAAGAAGCCGAACAGGATCAGCACGACGGCCAGGGCGGCGATGAAGATCAGGAGGGTGCGGTCGATCGAGCGATCCGCCAGGCGTCCGCCGATCCAGTTGCCCGCAACGAGCCCGGCGCCGAAGAGCACGAGAAGCCACGGAACCGTGGTGTCGGCGAAGCCCGTGACGCCGGTCAATGTGTACGCGATGTAGGTGAAGGCGCCGAACATCCCGCCGAACGCGAGTGCGGTGACGATGAGCGAAAGCCAGACCTGGCCCGAACGGAAGGCGCGGAGCTCGCTCCGAAGGCTCACCTGCTGACCGGTGGCCTTCGGGGCAGTGACGAGCAGCGCGATCCCGGCGAACGCGACCACGCCTATGGCCGAGATCACCCAGAAGGTCGAACGCCAGCCGAACTGCTGGCCGAGGAACGTACCGAAAGGAACGCCGAACACGTTGGCGGCCGTGAGGCCGGTGAACATGATGGCGATCGCCCGCGCCTTCTTCTCGGGGGCGACGAGCTCGGCTGCGACGACTGCCCCGATGCCGAAGAACGCGCCGTGGCAGAGGGCGGCGATGATGCGGCCGATCATGGCGATCGTGTAGTCGGGGGCGAGCGCGGTCAGCGCGTTGCCCGCGATGAACAGCACCACGAGTCCGAGCAGCACGGGCTTGCGCGGCAGTCGCGTCGTGGCGGCGGTGAGGCCGAGCGCGCCGACGACGACGCTCAGCGCGTAGCCCGAGATGAGCCAGCCGGCCGTGGCCTCGGTGACCCCGAAGTCGGTGGCCACCTCGGGAAGGAGGCCCATGATCACGAACTCGGTGAGTCCGATCCCGAAGGCGCCGATGGCGAGCGCGATGAGTCCGAGTGGCATGGGTGCGCTCCGTGGTCCTCTGCTAAAGTAGTTGCAGACGCGGGATATTGCGTCCGAGGGATAATCATTGCACACGCAAGTATCCCGCGCAAGCAACTACTTCGGAGGTCACTGTGGGCATCTCAGACGACGCTGTCGAGATCCGGGCGCGCGGCTGGCGCACCCTCGCCGCTCTGCACGGCATCATCGAGGCAGACCTCGAAAAGGCGCTCGGCGCATCGGTGGGACTCTCAGTCGTCGAGTACACCGTGCTCGACGCGCTCAGCAGGCAGGACGGCTGGCACATGCGGATGCAGCAGCTCGCCCGCGCGACGGCCCTGAGCCCGAGTGCGACGACACGGCTCGTGACCCGGCTCGAAGACCGCGGGCTGCTCACCCGCATCCTCTGCGCCGACGACCGTCGAGGCATCTACACCGAGCTCACGCCGGCCGGTCTTGCGCTGTACGAGCAGGCGCACCCGATCCATGACGACACCCTCGAACGCGCGCTCAGCGATGCGGTGACCCAGCCCGAGCTCGCGCCGGTCGTGCACGCACTGCAGGGTTCGACGGTCGACGCCTAGTCGCCGACGAGCGCGCTCACGAAGCGCTGCGCGCGACGGTCACCTGGATGCTCTTCATCAGCGGCTGATCGCTCTGCACGCTGAAGTCCTTGCGCCCGATCAGCACGTTCATCTCGGGCATATAGCCGGCCGCGCTGCCGCGAGGAAGGTCGTACGGCACGGCGCGGAACGCCCTGAGCATCCGCGTCGAGCCGTCTTTCGAGGTCGACACGATGTCGACCAGATCGCCCTCGACGAGCCCGCGGTCGCGCATGTCGTCCTCGTGCAGGAACACGAGCTCTCGCAGGTTCTTCACGCCGCGGTAACGATCGTCGTTCGAGTAGATCGTCGTGTTCCATTGGTCGTGCGAGCGCACGGTCTGCAGCACCAGGGTCTCGGCGGATTCGGGAATGACGTCGGGCAGCGGCGCGTGCGAGAACTCCGCACGGCCCGACGGCGTCTGGAACACCCGTTCCCTGGCCGGCTGCGGGATGCGGAATCCGTGCCTGTCGCTCACGAGCTCGTTGAACCCCTCGAAGCCCGGCAGCACCTCGGCCATCACGTCACGGATGCGGGCGTAGTCGCCGACGTACCAGTCCCACGGGGTGGCGGTGTGCGGGAGGGTCGCCTTCGCCAGTCCCGCGATGATCGCGGGCTCCGACTTGAGGTACGCGGATGCCGGTTGCTTGCGCCCCACCGAGAGGTGCACCATGCTCATCGCATCCTCGACCGTGACACCCTGCGGGCCCTGCGTCTGCTGGTCGCGCTCGGTGCGACCGAGGCAGGGCAGGATCAGAGCCTTCTCGCCGTGCACGAGGTGGCTGCGGTTGAGCTTCGTGCTCACCTGCACGGTGAGACGGCACTTCTCGAGCCCCTGCGCCGTGAACGGGGTGTCGGGAGCCGCGAGAACGAAGTTGCCGCCCATGCCGACGAACACCTTGACCCGTTCGTCATGCATCGCCTCGATGGTGCGGACGGTGTCGAGACCGGGATGCCGCGGCGGATCGATGCGGCAGACCTCGGCAAGGCGATCGAGCCAGGCATCCGTCGGCCGGTGGTCGATGCCGCACGTGCGGTTGCCCTGCACATTGCTGTGGCCGCGGATCGGTGAGGGTCCCGCACCCTGGCGGCCGATGTTGCCACGAAGAAGCAGCAGGTTGACGATCTCGCGCACGGTGTCGACGCCGTGCTCGTGCTGGCTGATGCCGAGACACCAGCTGATGATCGTGCGCTCCGCCGTGAGGTACACGGCCGCGGCTGCGCGGATCTGCTCCTCCGTCAGCCCCGACTGCGTGACCAGGTCTGCCCACGGAGTCGCCTCGACCAGCGCGCGGTACTCCGCCGCGCCCTGGGTCAGGGCGCCGAGGAACTCGGTGTCGAGAACCGACGGGTCATCCGCAGCGGCCTCGAAGACCACCTTCGACATGCCGCGGATCAGAGCGAGGTCGCCACCGGGGCGCACCTGCAGGTTCATCGTGCTCGTGCCCGTCGCCTTGAAGCGCGCCATGTCGACGAAGTCGTGCGGCACGATCGTGCGGGTGGCGCCCGCTTCGACGAGCGGATTGACGTGCACCACCTGGGCGCCGCGCTTCACGGCATCCGCCAGCGCCGTGAGCATGCGCGGAGCATTGGATGCCGCGTTCACGCCGAGCACGAAGAGGGCGTCGCAGTCGTCCCAGTCGTGCATGTCGACTGTGCCCTTGCCCGTGGCGATCGACGCCTTGAGTGCCCTGCCCGAGGCCTCGTGACACATGTTCGAGCAGTCGGGAAGGTTGTTCGTGCCGTACTCCCGCACCATCAGCTGGTACAGGAACGTGGCCTCGTTGCTGAGTCGACCCGACGTGTAGAAGGCAGCCTCGTCAGGACTGTCGAGACTCTGCAGCTCGTCGCCGACCAGCGCGAACGCGTCGTCCCACGAGATCGGAACGTAGTGATCGGTGGCCGCGTCGTAGGTCATCGGCTCAGTCAGGCGCCCCTGATCCTCGAGATCGAAATCCGGCCAGGTGGCGAGCTCGGTGACCGTGTGCTCGGCGAAGAAACGACGGTCGACGCGCTTGCGCGTCATCTCCCACGTCACATGCTTGATGCCGTTCTCGCAGATGTCGAGCTTCAGGTTGCCGAGATCATCGGGCCACGCACAGCCGGGGCAGTCGTAGCCCGAGACGGGGTGGTTCATCTGCAGCATCGCGAGCGGACCGGCGATCGGCTCGCGCTGATCCAGCACCACTCTCCCCACTGACACCGCCGCACCCCACCCGGCTGCCGGGTGACCGTAGGGCTTGCGCGACCACGCCCGATCCGTGCGGGGACCGTACCCGCCCTGGCGCGGCTCGACCGGCATCAGCCCGAAGGCGGTGCCCGAGGTTCCTTGGCTATCGAGCATGGCTGGCTCCCTCCGCGGCGGGCTCGGACGTGCCGACCCCCTGGCCGTCGACACGCACCCGATGCGCGTGCGCGTAGATGTTCATGGATCGCCCTCGGACGAAACCGACGAGCGTCACCCCCGACTCTTCAGCGAGCTCAGCGGCAAGCGAAGAGGGAGCAGAGACGGCACTCAGCAGCGGGATGCCGGCCATGGCGGCCTTCTGCACCAGCTCGAAGCTCGCCCGCCCCGAGACCTGCAGGACCTGTCGGCGCAGCGGCAGTCGATCGTTCAGCAGCGCCCAGCCCACCACCTTGTCGACGGCGTTATGGCGGCCGACGTCTTCGCGCAGCACGAGCAGCTCGCCCGTGTCGGCGTCGAACAGTGCAGCAGCATGCAGACCGCCGGTCTTGTCGAACGCCGCCTGCTCGGCGCGCAGCCGATCGGGGAAGGCAGCGATCTGCTCCGGTTCGATTCGGATGTCGTCTTCGGCGATCGGATGCTGCGACACGGTGCGCACGGCATCGATGCTCGCCTTGCCGCACACCCCGCAGGAGCTGGTCGTGTAGAAGCGCCGAGCAGCGTCGGGGTCAGGGAGCGCGACGCCGTGCGCGAGGCTGATGTCGAGCACGTTGTAGGTGTTCTCCTGGCCGCCGGTGCCCGGGCCGCCGCAGTGGATCGCGGAGTGGAAGTCGGATGTCTGCGCGATGATCCCCTCGGACACGAGGAACCCGGCCGCCAGCTCGACGTCGTGCCCCGGGGTGCGCATCGTCACGGCGAGCGGCGCACCCGCGACTCGGATCTCGAGCGGCTCCTCGACGGCGAGCGTGTCGGCGCGACGACTCGCACCCTCGCCGAGGGTGAGTTTCAGAATCGGTCGCCGCGTCGTGATCCGCCCCACACGAGCGAGCGTACCTCGCAGGTCGCCGGATCGGACCGATCCGTGATCGTGGGCGCGATACCTGGGTAGCCTAGGCGCATGAGCGCGCCCCGCAACGCACGACGGACACCCGCCGCCCTCGCCATGGCGGCGATCGTCGCCCTGGCATTGACCGCCTGCACCGGCGGTGGCGGCGAGAACGGCACCACGAGCGACGGTGGGCAGGGCTTCCCCGACGACGGCTGCACGCACATCGCGGTCGCGACCTCGTCGGAGAAGGTCAACATGCTCGACGAGCTGGCGAAGGCGTTCAAGGACTCGCCCGAGCACGAAGGGCTCGAGACCTGCGCCACCGTGCGACCGACCAACGTCTCCTCGGGCAACGCGACGCGCTTCCTCACCTCGGGCGACGACTGGCCGAGCGACGATCAGTCACTGTGGCCGACGCTCTGGTCTCCCGCATCCACCGTCTGGACCGATCGCGTCGCCGCAGCCGCGTCGCCCGGACTCGTGGGCGAGCCGAAGTCGTTCACCCGCACGCCCGTCGTGTTCGGCATGCCCGAGCCGATGGCCACAGCGCTCGGCTGGCCGAACACGCCGATCAGCATCACGGACCTCGAGAACCTCTGCCAGGACCCCGCCGGCTGGGGCAGCGTAGGCAAGGACATCTGGGGTGCGTTCAAGATCTCGAAGACGAACCCGAACACCTCCACCACGGGCCTCTCGACGATCCTCATGCAGTCGTACGAGGCGACCGGCAAGGCCGAAGGCCTCACCTCGGCAGATGTCGAAGCCTCGGCCGACTTCTCCCGCGTGTTCGAGGAGTGCGTCATCCACTACGGCGACACCACGGGAAACGTCCTGTCGACGCTCTATGACGAGACCCAGAACGGCTCGAACGGCTCGGCCTACGTCTCGGCCGTCGCCCTGGAAGAGACTTCGCTGCTCAACTACAACCAGGGAAACCCCGACTCGCACACCGTGCAGCCGGGTGAGACCCTGACCCCGCCGAAGACCAAGCTGGTCGCGGTCTATCCCGCAGGCGGATCCATGTGGTCGGACAACCCGATCACCGTGCTGGGTGCCGACTGGGTCACCGCCGAGCAGCGCACAGCCGGCGAGGCCTTCGCCGAGTTCGTGCAGACCACCGCGGCGCAGAAGATCCTCCCCGACTACGGATTCCGCCCGCTCGACGAGTCGGTGCCGCTGGGCGACCTGTTCACCGCGAAGTTCGGCGTCGACCCCGCGCAGCCCGCAGTCACCCTGCCGAAGCCCGAGGTCGACGTGATCTCGACGGCGATCGACCAGTGGACGCAGGTGCGCAAGCCCTCGTCAGTGCTCGAACTGATCGACATCTCTGGATCCATGGACGATCCGATCGGCGACGGACGTTCACGCCTCGACGGGGCGATCGAGGGCGCGCAGTCGACGCTGAACCACTTCCGCCCGACCGATGAGATCGGCGTGTGGGCGTTCACCACCGGCATCTCCTCGGATGAGGGCGAGGGCATCCAGGTTCTGCGTGATGTCAGTGCCCTCGGTTCCGATGGCGAGAAGCTCGACTCCTCGCTCGACGACCTCCGGTACGCGCAGCGCAACGGCACGCCGCTCTACGACTCGATCCTGCTCGCCTATGAGGCGATGAGCGAGCGCGCAGAGCCTGGACGCATCAACGCGATCGTCGTGCTGTCGGACGGCGAGGACACCGACTCGAGCATCTCGCTCGACTCGCTCATCGCGAAGATCGGCAAGAGCACGAAGGAGGGCGGTGACGACGCTCCCGTGCGTATATTCCCGATCGCGTATGGAGAGGGTGCCGACACGTCCGCGCTGCAGCGGATCGCGGATGTGACCGGAGGACAGCTGTTCGACGCCTCCGACGCCGAGCGGATCGACCTCGTGTTCGCCTCCGTGATCAACAACTTCTGAGGGTCGCGATGCCGTTTCTCTCCGCGTCGAACAATCCCTGGATCGATGATGCCGTCGAAGGCATATCCGGGCAGAACATCTACGTCGACCCAGACGTGTCAGGTGGCCAGGCCATAGCCGACGCGCTCTCCGGCGTCGTCCCGGGCGACGGCTCGATCGCGGTGGTCGTGCTGCCCGCGGATGCTGCGCGTGACACCCCGTACAACACCTACATCCTCGAGCAGCTCAAGGCGGGCGCGAGCCAGAAGACCGTGATCGTCGCGATCGGCGACGACCTGCAGGCCGCATCGGTGACGATCGGCGATGACGCGCTGCGCATCGCGAACGAGAGCGAGTCATCTGGCGGGAGCCTGCAAGATCAGCTCGTCGAGACGGTGCAGGAGATCTCGGCCGAGACCCCGACGTCGCCGGGCGGCGATGCTGCAGTAGGCGGAGCGGTGATCCCGCTCGTGATCGGCGGGGTCGTGCTCGTCGCGGCTGCCGTGACTGCTTTCGGCCTGATCGCCCGTCGCCGACGTCGCACGTCCCCGGCCTCGACGGACCCGGTGCCCGCCGGCATCCGTCTTCGAGTGAACCGTCTGCGCGAACTCCGAGCCGACTACGCCGCGGTTCCGGGCAGCCCTCTCGCTGCCGAGACCGCCGCAGGCATCGACGCCCTCGCCTCGCACGTCGAACAGCTGTTCATCCGCCTCGACGCCAAAGCGGGCGAGGATCAGAGCGTGCTCGCCGAAACCGAGTACTCCGACAAGCTCGCCCGCCTGGTCGCCGCCCTCGATCGCGACTACCTGCTCGACCTGCTGACCAGGCCCGACCTGTGGGACGCCCCCGACGAGCGCATCGCCGAGGTGCGTGAGGCACTGTCGTCGGTGACCACCCAGATCGTCGACAACATCAAGCAGGTCAATGCCCGCAAGGGACTGCTGTTCCAGGTATCCCTCGACTCGCTCATCGGTCGCAGCGAGCTGCGCGACTGGGAGCGTCAGTTCAAGCAGAGCTCCGGCGACTGAGCGCCGCTCAGCGCCTCACAACAGCGGCGGCGTCGACGACCCGACCGTCGACGAGGTGCAGCACCCCGTGCATGCGCGGGAGGTGCACGAGGTCATGGGTCACGAGCAACGTCGACGTGTTCCGCTCGTCGGTGAGCCGGAGGATGAGGTCGATGATCGCGGCACCGCGCTCCTGGTCCAGGGCACTGGTGGGCTCGTCGACCAGGAGCACGCTCGGGTCGTTCATCAGTGCACGAGCGATGTTGACGCGCTGACGCTGCCCGCCGGAGAGCTGATGCGGCCTCTTGTGACCGTGTTCGGCGAGGCCGACCGCGGCGAGCAGCTCATCCGCATGAACGGCAGCACTGGCGCGACGGCGCCGGCTGTGCGGGGCCCCGAGCTCGTTCATGACGCTCAGCTGCTCGCGGGCGGTCAACGAGGGGATGAGGTTGGGCTGCTGGAAGACGATCCCGATCCGGTCCCGCCGCAGACGCGTCGCCTCGGCCGGGCTGAGAGCCGTGACGTCGCTGCCGTCGATGAGGATCTCGCCGGAATCCGGGCGCAGAAGGGTGCCGGCGACGGCCAGCAGACTCGATTTGCCCGAGCCGCTGGGCCCGGTGATTCCGGTGACGGTTCCGGGGTGGGCGGTGAGGGAGACGCCGTCCACGGCGGTCACCCGCGAGTCACCGTCGGGGAAGGTCAGGGTGACGTCGTTCAGGCGGATCATCGGTTGCTCCCGAGGGCGGTGAGGGGGTCGGCGGAGGTGACGGAGCGCAGGGCGAAGGCGGCGCCTGCGAGGCCGAGGGCGATCATGATGGCGCCGGGAAGGATCGTCGTGACGGGGCTCAGCAGGAACGGAAGGGCGGTGCCGGCGAGCAGGCCGAGCACGGCGACGAGGCCCAGACCGATGCCGATGCCCACCAGCAGCACGATCAGCGCCTGACCCAGTGCGTCGCGGATCAGCGATCGCGTGCTCGCGCCGAGTGCCTTGAGGACGGCGACGTCGCCCTTGCGCTGCATGGTCCACACGGTGAAGAAGGCCCCGATGACGAGTCCCGAGATGCCGAACAGCATGGCCACCATGAGCAGGAGCGATCCGATCTCGGAGCGGAAGGCGCTCAGCGCCGTCAGCGCTCCGAGGGTCGTTTCGGAGATCGTGTCGTGCGCTGTGTCCGCGGCGTCCCAGTCGGGGGCACCCGTGACAGCGAGGACCGTGGCGTAGGCGTCGGGGTTTCCGGTGGATGCCGAGTACGCCTGCCAATCCTGCAGAGTCATCTGCACGACCGGCGTGTGGCTGTACCAGGCATCCCCCTCAATCGTCTCGACGTCGTAGGAGACGCCGGCGATCTCGATCTGCTCTCCGACCTTCACACCGAGCGCATCCGCGGCGGGCACCGACAGGCTCACCCGACCGTCGCCGGAGGGCGCTCCGGCGTCGAATCCCGGCTCGACACCGAACACCGCGATCGCGGCACGGGTGTCGTGGGTCTCGGCGCGGGTCTGGCTGATGCCGAGGGGCCGCGCGTCGGTCACACCCGCTGTCGCCGCCCAGTCGTCCGCCTGCTGCTCGGTGATGGCGGAGTCCGCGAAGCTGGCCGCATCGTCGCCGCCCGAAGGGGAGGAGAACACGATCCGGTCAGCGGGCAGCGCGAGCACGCCCGAGACGTTCTGGATGGCGAGGCCTCCCGTGAGTCCGCTGAGGAAACCGACGAGAAGGGTGATGAGGGCGACGACGGAGCCGATGAGGATGAATCGCCCACTGGCGAAGCGAAGATCGCGTAACGCGACGAACATGGTGTGGCCTTTCCTGTCGCCGATGCGGCGACCATTCCACTTTCGCCGTCGACGTCGACGTGGTCATCGGCCACCGGGACGGGCTTTCGCACCCAGGATGAGGACGCCTCGATCGTCCTTTCGGACGATGCGGCGGCTCGGTGCGGCGGCGTAGAGTTCGATCCATGGCGCATACCGCTCTGACCCCGGTGTTCGTGGGTCTGCGGACGGGCCTTCACGTTCTCTTCTTCGCCCTGACGGGGGTCGTCATCGCCCGTGCGGTGCTCGACCCGTCGGAGTCGAGCGTCTCCGCGATCGTCCTCGCCGTGATCGTCGCCGCGACCTACGCGTCCGGACTGCTGCTCACGCGACTCTCCGCCGGACGGCGGCTGATCTCACTGATCTGGCTGGCCCTGCTCTCGGCAGAGTGGCTGGGCCTGCTCTGGGTGAGCGCCGATGCCGCCTACCTCGTCTTCCCCCTGTTCTTCCTGTTTCTCCATCTGCTCGGGCGTTGGGCAGGATCCGCCGCGATCCTCGTGGCGACGATCATCGCGGTCTATGCACTCGGCATCCACGGCGGGTGGAGCGTCGGCGGCGTCGTCGGTCCGTTCGTCGGCGCCGGCGTCGCCCTCCTGATCGGCCTCGGCTACCAGGCTCTGGCTCGAGAGGCGCAGCAGCGCGAAGCGTTGGTCGCCGAGCTGCTCGCGACGCGCGGAGAGCTCGCCGCGCGGGAGCATGAATCAGGCGTCCTCGCAGAGCGCGCCCGACTCGCCCGGGAGATCCACGACACGCTCGCGCAAGGACTCTCCAGCATCCAGATGCTGCTGCATGCCGCGGAACGGGCCGATGCCACCCGCCCGGGGATCGAGCACATCCGACTCGCACGCGAGACGGCTGCCGCAAACCTCGTCGAGGCGCGGCGGTTCATCCGCGAGCTGACGCCTCCCCAGCTCGACGACCAGACCCTCGGCGGGGCGCTGCGTCGACTGGCCCGCACGCAGTGGGCGACGGAGGGACTCGACGTGCAGGTGCGGGTATCCGACACGATCGTCCTGCCCATGCACCTGCAGACGGCACTGCTGCGCATCACGCAGGGTGCGATCGCCAACGTCATCCAGCACGCTCACGCGACCACGGCGACGGTCACCATCAGCGTCGAGAGCGACCAGCTCCACTTCACCGTCGAAGACGACGGGACCGGATTCGATGCGAAGATCACTGAGCCGGCGGCCGCCGCCGAGAAGTCGGATTCCTTCGGTCTGCGCGCCACCGCTGAGCGGGTGCAGCAGTTGGGCGGGAGGCTCGAGATCGATGCGGCATCCGGCCGGGGAACGACACTCACCGTGGACCTCCCTCTGACGGAGTTCGCATGATCCGCCTCGTCATCGCCGACGACCACCCCATCGTCCGCGCCGGCCTCATCGCCCTGTTCAGTCTCGAAGCGGATCTCGAGGTGGTCGCCGAGGCATCGACCCCCGATGAGGCCGTGGCCTGCGCCGAGCGCGAGAACCCGGACGTGGTGCTGATGGACCTGCAGTTCGGTTCCCACTCCCCGGCCACGGGAGTGGACGCGACTCGACGCATCCGCGCGCTCGAGGCTCCGCCTTACGTGCTCGTGCTCACGAACTACGACTCGGATGCCGACATCCTCGGCGCCGTCGAGGCCGGTGCGAGCGGCTACCTGCTGAAGGACGCCCCGCCGCACGAGCTGACCGCCGCCGTGCGCGCGGCGGCGGCCGGAGAGAGCGCGCTCGCGCCCGTGATCGCCTCCCGACTGCTCGATCGCATGCGCGCGCCGCGGGTCAGCCTCAGCAGCCGCGAGATCGAGGTGCTCGAGCTCGTCGCCTCAGGGCGATCGAACAGCGAGGTGGCAGACCAGCTCTTCGTCAGCGAGACGACCGTGAAATCGCATCTCGCGCACATCTTCTCGAAGCTCGACGTCAGCTCACGCACCGCCGCGGTCTCGGCGGCACGCCAGAAGGGCATCCTCCGCTGAGATCTGGGGTGTCGCGGCGGCCTCCCTCTGCGGGCGGCACTGCATCACCGGTAAGCGCGGTGGGCGCCCGCATGCTCTTTCGCGCGGATGCATGGGGCGTTCGCCATCGGCATCCAGGCGCCGCACCGAGGCGATCGTCTCGAGGTGAAGACACGGTCGGGGGTCGCACTCGTGGCGACCCGCGCCATGGCGGCCGCGAGCGCCGCGTGCGTATCGAGCTCTCCCGACTCCCAGGCTGCGGTCATCGCCGCCGTGAGCTCACTCTGAGTGAGACGTCTGGCGATGTCTTCCTCGAGGATGCCGGCGGCCACTGCCGCTTTCACCAATCCCATCGGCGCAGGCTCTTCGAAGTAGTCCCACTCCTCGAGGCCCAGACGCTCTTTCGTCTCCTCGAGCAGCTTCAGCGCATCCCAGATCTGCGTCTGCTCGGCGTCGGTCAGCTTCCCCGAGTGGATCAGATCGTGTGCCTCGGCATAGACGTCGTCGTCTCGTCGCAATCCGATGGTGATGATCTCGATCGCGCCGACATCGGCATGCATCTTGGCTCGGAAGATGACTCGGTAGGCACGCTGACACGCCTCCACGGTGTTGAATCCGACGAGTTTCGTCCTCCCGTGGTTCGACAGACGGTGCTTCCCCCCAGGAGAGGCGAAGAGCCCGGCGATCGTGTCAAAGACCGTCTCCCGTTCTGATACGTTCACGTTCGCAATGAGCCAGTCGATGCTCTCTTGGGTGAACGTCACCTCTGCCTGGTCGTCGGGGAAACGCTCACCCGGCTGCAAGCAGTCGCTCCCTCGCATCATCGATCGTGAGCATCGTCGAGCGATCCGCCACCAGATCGGCTGCAATGCTCAGAACCTTGAGCTCGGCATCGCGCAGAAGGCGGCGCTGCTCGTCGTACTCGGCCGCAGACACCACGACCGCGACCGGCTTGCCGTGGCTGGTCAACTTCACCGGCCGCTCCTGCGCCTCGGAAGTGAGGAAGCCGACACCTCGTCTGGCGGCGACTGTCGAAGACATCGTGAGAGGCTGGGTGGTCATGACACAACTTTACGCCCAAATATGTAGAAGTGTGTAGAAGTATTCCAGAATGTGCTGACGGACGATCCACCTGAAGCAACCAAGGTTGACAAACCTTTCTAGAGCAACTTAGGTTGACAGCATGGAGTCCTCCCAGATCGCCGCGGTGGCAGCGGACACCAGCGACCCGAGAACCGGCCTGCGGGCAGTCGCCTCGTTGCGCGTGCTCGCAGACACCCTGGAGCTTCGCCAGGTCGAGGCTGCCCTGCGTTCAGGCATGAAGTGGCAGGAGATCGCCGACGCTCTCGGCGTGACCCGGCAGGCCGTCCACAAGAAGCACTCGAAGCGAGTGGACCCCACGATCCCGATCTCGAGGAGGAACTCATGAGCAAGTTCGTTCGCGTCGCTCAGACGAGCCAGTCGCTGTCTCTCGCCGCCATGGAAGAAGCCTCCCGACTCGGGCTTCGCACCGCCGACATCGAGCACCTGTTCCTCGCCCTCGTGATCAACGATCAAGCCGCAGGCCGGGCACTGCGCGACATCGGCATCGACCTCGACGCCGCTCGTCGCGCTGTCGAAGAGCAGCACGCGGCTCAACTGGCATCCCTCGGCATCGAGGCGTCGTTTCCCGAGGCAGGGCGCATCGTGTTCCATGAGACCGACGGGTACGCGTGGACCAAGCGCGCTTCTGACCTCATCGCTCGCTCGGCCGAAAAAGACAAGGCTGGCGACGCCGCCGCGGTGCTCCGAGAACTCGTCGACGAGCCGAGCGGCATGATCGCCGACATACTCGGACGCCTGGGCGCCACCCCTGCTGCGCTGCTCGATCAGCTCGACGCGGTCGACGCGTCCAGGCGGGCGATCGCGCCGATCGCGCCCGCGGCCAGCGGACGGATCACGGGGTCGACAGAGACGTTCG
This sequence comes from Microbacterium sp. WCS2018Hpa-23, assembly GCF_031843845.1. Taxonomy (NCBI): domain Bacteria; kingdom Bacillati; phylum Actinomycetota; class Actinomycetes; order Micrococcales; family Microbacteriaceae; genus Microbacterium; species Microbacterium sp. WCS2018Hpa-23. The sequence continues at coordinate 121,513 of NZ_JAVTIZ010000010.1, read as the reverse complement.
TCCCTGCACCGATCGAACAGGTATGGGACTACCTCGCCGAGCCGATGAACGTTCCCCAGTGGCAGATGAGCGTCGGCTCGATCGAGCATGCGCAACAGGATGCGGCCGTCGGTGCCGTGTGGTCGGGTCTCGCACGTGAACGACGTCCGGATGGGAAGCCGGTGAAGGTCAAGCCGAAGTTCCGTCGCCGCAGTATCGAGCTCGTCACGGCACACCGACCGGACACGATCGCGTGGATCTTCACGTACCCCGATGCTCCTCGAAGCACTCCGGTTCTCACGGACTTCGCCTTGACGCACACCAACGGCGGCACTCAGGTGTCGATCACCTCGTCGTGGTCTCGCCGCTCCGGATGGCGGAGGGTGGTGGGACTGCCACTGCGTCCGATCCAGAGGTTCATCGTGTGGATCACGCTGTTCCAGATCGGCAGCGCGATCAGCCGAGCGTTCCGCTGATCGTGGCGGCGTGACCTAAGCCTGAGGCTCCGCTGCGACTCTCCGCGTCTTGCGCGCGCGGTGGTCCTCTCTGGCGGCGCTGATCACGCCGGCGATCGCGAGGGCGACGAGAAGGGTCTGGATCGTCACCAGCACCGGCGTCAGCGGTCCCAGATCATCGCGGGATGACATCGCCTCGGCGGCGCTCGCCTCCCCGGACGCGAGGTAGAGAGTGAAGTCGGTGAGCGCATGGATCGCCATGCCCACCCAGAGGCGGCCGGTGACCCGTCGCACCCAGTAATAGAGGCTGCCGGTCATGCTCAGGAAAGCGACCTGGAACGTGATCGCCGCCGGAGGCAGGCCCGCCCAGACGCTGCCGACGGTGTGCGCGGCACCGAAGAGCAGCGAGGTGGCGAGCAGGGTGACGAGTTCGCCGTGCCGTTCGCGCAGCGAGACGAACAGGATGCCGCGAATCACGAGTTCCTCGCCGAGGCCGACCATGATCGTCCCGACGAGCACGATCATGACCGTGCCGAGCCCACGCTCCATCCATGGGATACCGGGCAGCTGCACGAGCGGCAGCGCGCGACCAGCAGCACGGGGATCGCAATGAGCCAGAGACGACGAGGCTGCATGCGCAGCGTCGACGTGTTGCTCCACACGTCACGCCACCAGCCGGACCACCAGGTGAACCACAGCGCGAGACCGATGGCGATCGGCAGCGGAATGAGATGGCTGAGGGCGAACTCCGCCATGACATCGCCTTCGGGAGCGAATGAGCCGGTGATGTTTCCCAGCACAGCAGCGAACAGGATGTAGATGACGAGGGCGAGCACGCCCACCCAGAAGCGTCTCGGCACCCGGTCGCCGACTCGCTGGCGGGTGTCATCCTGGGGTTGCGACATGCGCCGGTCACCTTTCCTCAGCCGTGCATCAGCATGCCGATATTCCGGCAGTATCCGGTTTCAGACTAGCGACCGCCGAGCATCGCCCCACGCTGGTCGTCAGGCGGCGGGAGCAGCGGTCGACGCGCGCACGATCAGTTGCGACCCCAGCGTCACGACATCGTCGATGGCGGTGCCGTTCATCGCCTGCAGCAGCAGGTCGACGGCGAGCGCGCCACTGCGCTCGATAGGCATCCGCACCGTCGTGAGCGCGGGGGTGACCGCACCCGCGAGGTCGATGTCGTCGATGCCGACGATGCTGATGTCGGCGGGGCAGCGCTTGCCGAGTTCGAGCAGTCCGGCCTCGAGTCCGAGGGCGACGAGGTCGTTGTACGCGATCACGGCCGTGGCACCGCTCGCCGCGGCAGGGGCCGCGGCGGCTCGCCCGCCCTGGATGGAGGCGGCGTGGTGGCTGAGCCCGGTGAGGCGGATGCCGTGGCGCTCGCACGCCCGGGCGACCGTATCGGCGCGGCGCACGTCAGCCCACGAACCACGAGGACCGGCGGCGTACGCGATGTGCGTGTGACCGAGAGCGGCGAGGTGCTCGATCGCCTGCGCGGGCCCGTGCTCCGGGTCCATCAGCACGCACGATGCGCCGTCGATCTGCCGGTTGACCACGACATAGGGGGTGTCTCCGACGAGCTCGAGAACATCGGCATCGGGCAGACGGGGGCTGCACAGCAGCATCCCGTCGAGCTTGCGGGCCTGTTCGATCTGCTCGCGTTCGCGGCGCAGGTCTTCATCGGCGTCGAAGAGCACGATGCGGTGACGGCCATGCCACGCCTGCCCCTGGATCGCCTTGAGCAGGGTGGCATAGACGGGGTTCGAGACATCGGGAACGACGACACCGAACGTGCGGGTGGCGGTGGCGGACTGCGACGTGGCGTAGCCGAGCTCTCCGGCTGCCTCGAGCACACGGCCGAGGGTGTTCGGGGCGAGGCGATCCGGCTCTCCGAAGGCGCGGGACGCGGTCGCGATGGACACGCCTGCACGCCGTGCCACATCTGTCAGCGTCGCTGCCATGTCGATCTCCCGCCCTCGCAGGCAATCCTACGATCCTCACCCCCGATGTAAAACGGCTTGACAAGTTTGTACAAACCCTGCACACTGATTTTCATGACGATCAACGCCGATCACCCTCAGCGGTGCGCGGCCCCGAGCGAAGGAGCCACCGCGTGAGCATCCCAGCACCGGCCCTGAGCCGCACGACCTCTGCGACAGCATCCCCCCTGGTCGCCCCGACAGCCGCAGGCATCCTGCACCTCGGACTCGGCAGCTTCCACCGCGCACACCAGGCCGTCTACACCGCAGCCGCCCTGCAATCCTCCGGCGGCGACTGGGGCATCATCGGCGTCGCCTCGCGTTCGCGCTCCATCGTCGACGCGATGCACGCCCAGGACATGCTGTACTCGGTCGCGACCATCGCCCCCGGCACCACGTCGCTGACCATCCCCGGCGTGCACACCGACGCCTTCGTCGGCGCCGAGCAGCCCGAACGCGTCGTGTCGCAGATCGTCGACCCCGGCATCCGCATCGTGACCCTCACCGTCACCGAGAACGGCTACAGCTACTCCCCCGCCACCCAGCGCCTCGATCTCGACGACGACACCGTGCGCGCCGACCTCCGCGGCGGCGCCGCGCGCTCGACGATCGGCCAGCTGGCGCGAGGCCTGCAGGCCCGTGCCGCGGCCGGCGGAGCGCCGATCTCGATCCTCAGCTGCGACAACCTCTCGGCCAACGGCGCTCACACCGAGAAACTCGTCCGCGAGTTCCTGCACGAGCTGCCCGGTTCCGAGGGCGCAGACACGCTCGCGTTCCTCGATCGCGCCGTGTCGTTCCCCTCGAGCATGGTCGACCGCATCGTGCCGTCGACGACCGCCGAGCTGCGCACCCGCGTCAGCACCCTGCTCGGCGCCCGCGACGACATCCCCGTGCCCGCCGAGCCGTTCACGATGTGGGCGATCGAAGACCGCTTCGCCGGAGGTCGCCCCGCATGGGAGGCCGGCGGCGCCGTGTTCACCGACGAGGTCGGGCGATACGAGCAGATGAAGGTGCGACTGCTCAACGGCACGCACTCGCTCATCGCCTACCTCGGTGCGCTCAGCGGCGTCGGCACGATCCCCGAGGCGATCGGACTCGACAGCATCGAGAGCGCGGCGCGCGCCGTGCTGCGCGACGAGTACGAGCCCTCGATCGAGGTGCCGTCCGGCGTCGACATCCGCGCCTACGAGAGCGAGCTGTTCGACCGCTGGGCCAACAGCGCTCTGGGGCACCGCACCAGCCAGGTCGGCACCGACGGATCGGTCAAGCTGCGACAGCGCATCCCCGAGCCCGCCCTTCTCGTGCTGCGCGACGGCGGGATGCCGCACCTGATCGCCCTGACCGTCGCCGGCTACCTCTCGTGCATCGCTCCGCTGCCCGGATTCGACCCCGGCCTGCACGCCGCCGCGATGACCGACGGCGCCCGCGAACGACTGGCCGGGTACGCGGCGAGCGCCCGCAACGGACGCGAGCTCGCACAGCGCGTGATCGGCGAGCTGCACCTGTTCGGTGACGGACTCGGATCGCAGGATGGGTTCATCGCACGCGTCGGCGAGCTCGTCGACATCATCCAGCGACGCGGCGTCGATGCCGCGATCGCCGATGCCGTCTCGGCATCCCAGACAAGCACATCATCATTCATCAGCGCAGAGGAGCTGCAGCCATGAAGGCTCTCGCCATCCACGGCAAAGAAGACATCCGCTGGGAGGACCGCGAGGTTCCGACCCCCGGCGACGGCGAGGTGCGCCTCCGGGTCAACTACGTCGGCATCTGCGGATCCGACCTGCACTACTACTTCCACGGCGCCAACGGCGAGTACACGATCCAGGAGCCGCTGACCCCGGGTCACGAGCTCTCGGGTGTCGTCGACCTCGACCCCTCGGGTCGTCTGGCCCCTGGCACGCCCGTCACCGTGCACCCCGCGCGCTACGGCCCCGAGGTCCCCGGCCTCGAGAACCGTCCACACCTGCGCCCCGGCGGCGACTACTTCGGCAGCGCCGCGGCGAACCCGCACCGTCAGGGCGGAGCATCCGAGATGCTGATCGTCGAAGAGCAGATGATCCGCGTGCTCCCTGCCTCGCTGCCACTCGAGCGCGCAGCCCTCGCCGAGCCGCTCGCCGTCGCGATCCACGCCGTGAACCTCGCCGGTGACATCAGCGGCAAGCGCGTCCTCGTGATAGGCGCCGGACCCATCGGCCTGCTGGTCGTGGCCGCTGCCCTGCACGCCGGCGCCGCTGTCGTGGGTGCCAGCGATGTGCGCGAAGAGCCCCTCGACCGGGCGACGTCCCTCGGCGCGACCGAGGCGTCGCTCGTCGGCCGCGACACGATCGAGAACGAGTCGTACGACGTCGTCTTCGAGTGCTCCGGCGTCGGGGTCGCGCTCTCCTCAGCTGTCCGCGCCGCTCGCCGCGCCGGCACGATCGTGCAGGTCGGCATGCTCCCGAACGCCGACATCGGAGTGAACCTCGCTCCGATGCTCGCCAAGGAGCTCACGATCCGCGGCGCCTTCCGATTCTCCACCGAGATCGACGACGCGGTCGCCCTGCTGGCCGAGTCCGACGCCCTCGACTCCGTCATCTCTCACGTCCTCCCGGCATCCGACGCCGTCCAGGCCTTCGAGCTCGCTCGCGACTCGTCCGCTTCGGCCAAGGTCCTGCTCTCCCTCTAGCAACACCCCCACCCGGCGGCCCCGCCGCACCGCAACACCCCACCCTGTTCCTGGTCCGAAGGAGTACCTCCCATGTCAGAACCGCAGACGACGGCCACGGCCGCCGATCCCGCCGAGAAGAGGTCGGTCAAAGACCTCGTGCGCGCGGCCATATCCGGATGGCTCGGCACGGCGCTGGAGTTCATGGACTACCAGCTCTACTCGCTGGCAGCCGCGCTCGTCTTCGCCGATCTGTTCTTCTCCTCCGAGAACCCGGCGGTCGCCGTGGTCGCCGCGATGGCCACCTACGGCGTCGGCTACGTCGCCCGCCCGGTCGGCGCATTCTTCTTCGCGCGTCTCGGTGACAAGACCGGCCGCACGAAGGTGCTGTTCTACACGATCCTCCTGATGGGTCTCGCGACCACCCTGATCGGCTTCCTGCCGACGTACAACCAGGTGGGCGTGCTCGCGCCGATCCTGCTCGTGCTGCTGCGCATCGCGCAGGGCTTCGGTGCGGGAGCGGAGATCTCGGGCGCCGGCGTCATGCTCGCCGAGTACGCACCGGCCAAGCGCCGTGGCATCATCGCCTCGCTCGTCGCGCTCGGCACCAACTGCGGAACCCTGCTCGCCTCGGGCATCTGGGCGATCCTGCTCGTCGCCTACAGCGAGCAGGAGGTCATCGACTGGGCATGGCGCATCCCGTTCATCGGCAGCGCGATCATCATGCTCTTCGCGATCTGGGTGCGCTTCAACCTCAAGGAGACCCCGGTCTTCGAAGAGCGCGACGACGTCGTCGACGGCAAGGCCCTCTCGCGTGAGGAGACGATCCAGCTCGCCACCGAGACCAACGACATCCGCACGCTCGAGGCGATGAACCGCAAGCCCTGGAAGGCGTTCTCGATCGCGCTCCTGCTGCGCTTCGGCCAGGCCGGCAACTCGGGCATGATCCAGACGTACCTGATCAGCTACATCACCGTCGTGCTGCTGCTCGACCGCTCGATCGGCGTCAACGCCGTGATCGTCTCGTCGCTCGTCGCCTTCATCACCGTGCCGCTGTCGGGCTGGCTCGGCGACCGGTTCGGCCGCAAGCGCATGTACATGATCTGGTCGATCGTCGCGCTGATCATCATCGTCCCGACGATGCTCATGATCAGCAGCGGTGTCACGGTGCAGGTCTTCATCGGCTACGTCGTGCTGCACAACCTCGCGGTGATGAGCTTCGCATCGCTCGAGAACCTCACGCTCCCCGAGCTGTTCGGTTCGCGCAACCGCTACACGTTCACGGCCATGGCACGCGAGATCGCCGCCATCGTCGCGACCGGCGCGGGCCCCGTCATCGCCGCCGCATGGGTGTCCGCCGTCACCGGCTCGTTCATCCCGATCATCATCATGCTGTTCATCTTCACGCTGAGCGCGCTGATCGCCTCGATCTGGATGCCGGAGGTCGCCGGCCGCGACCTGACGGACCCCCGCGACGCGATCTGATCGCCCCGCACATCACGACCAGGGGTGCGGACGCCCGAACGTCCGCACCCCACACCTCGCCCCGCATCACGCACCTCGTCCCCGCATTTCCAGGAGAGAACGACATGACCATCGAGATCGTCGACGTCAACATCACCAGCCCAGGACGCAACTTCGTCACGCTCAAGATCACGACCTCCGACGGAATCGTCGGCCTGGGCGACGCCACACTCAACGGACGCGAGCTCGCCGTCGCCTCGTACCTCTCCGACCACGTCGCCTCGATGCTCGTCGGACGCGACGAGGACCGCATCGAAGACACCTGGCAGTACCTCTACCGCGGCCCGTACTGGCGCCGCGGCCCCGTGACGATGGCCGCGATCGCCGCAGTCGACATGGCGCTGTGGGACATCAAGGCCAAGAAGGCCGGGATGCCGTTGTACCAGCTGCTCGGCGGCGCCAGCCGTGAGGGAGTCCGCGTCTATGCCCATGCCTCGGGCACCGATTACGCAGCGCTCAAGAACGCCATCACCGGCTACGAGGAGCTCGGCTACACCGCCGTGCGCGTACAGACCGGTGTGCCCGGCCTCGGCCAGATCTACGGCGTCTCGAACGCCGGCCCCGGCGTGCGCTACGACTACGAGCCCGCCAAGCGCTCGGGCGACCGCCCCAGCGAAGAGACCTGGGACACCCGCAACTACCTCAACCACATGCCCGGGATCTTCTCGCAGATCCGCGAGGACTTCGGCACCGACCTGCGCATCCTGCACGACGGACACCACCGGATGTCGCCGATCGAGGCCGCGCGCTTCGCGAAGGACATCGAGCCCTACGACCTGTTCTGGCTCGAGGACTGCACCCCCGGTGAGGACCAGACCGCGCTGCGCCTCGTGCGCCAGCACTCGACCACGCCGCTCGCGATCGGCGAGGTCTTCAACTCGGTGTTCGACTACCAGACCCTCATCACCGAGCGCCTGATCGACTACGTGCGCTCGGCCGTCACCCATACAGGTGGCATCACGGCCATGAAGAAGCTGCTCGACTTCGCAGCGATCTACGGCATCAAGTCCGGCATCCACGGTCCGACCGACATCTCCCCCGTCGGCATGGCTGCGGCGCTGCACCTCGACCTCGCGATCCACAACTTCGGCATCCAGGAGTACATGCCGCACAACGCGCAGACGCTCGAGGTGTTCCAGACCTCGTTCACGTTCGACAAGGGCTTCCTGCACCCCGGCGACAAGCCCGGACTCGGTGTCGATCTCGATGAGGATGCCGCGGCCGGCCACCAGTACACCAAGGCTTATCTGCCGGTGAACCGTCTGCTCGACGGGACCGTCCATGACTGGTGAGGCCATGACTGGTGAGCCGTGCCGGGTCGCCCTGCCGCAGCGCACCATCGACTCGCGTCTGATCGTCGTCGCACGCGCGAAGCGTGCCGAAGACTACGACGCCGTGCTCGACGTGCTCGTCGACGCCGGCATCCGCAGCGTCGAGCTGACGCTCACGACCCCGGGCACGTTCGCGCACTTCCCGCACCTGCTCGCGCGGTTCGGTGACACGATCGACCTCGGCATCGGGACCGTCACGAACACCCACGACCTGGCACGGGCGATCGAGGTGGGCGCGGCCTACATCGTGACCCCGATCACCTCGACCGACTTCGTCGCGCAGGCGACGGATGCCGGTGTGCCGATCGTTCCGGGCGGACTCACGCCCACCGAGCTGTTCGCCTCGTGGTCTGCGGGTGCCTCTGCGGTGAAGGTGTTCCCGGCAGGACAGGTGGGTCCCGCCTACCTCAAGGATCTGCGCGGGCCCTTCCCCGACCTGGTCGCGGTGCCCTCAGGCGGCGTCGACCTCGCCGGAGCGGAAGTCTGGCTGCGTGCCGGTGCCGTGGCGGTGAGCGTGGGCGGCCCGCTGCTCGGCGACGCCTTCGCCGGCGGAGACCTCGCCGCCTTGCGCGAGCGGGCTGCGGCATTCGTCGAGGTCTGCGCGCGGGAATCCTCGTGACCGTGCCCTCGGTCGTCACGCTCGGTGAGACCATGGCGCTCGTGCGCACGACCGAGATCGGATCCCTGCGGCACGCGAACTCGCTGGCGTTCGGCATCGGCGGCGCCGAGAGCAACGTCGCGATCGGGCTCGCCCGCCTCGGAGTCTCGACCTCCTGGCTCGGACGCGTCGGAGCCGACTCCCTCGGCGAGCGCGTGGAACGCGAGATCCGCGGTGACGGCGTCGATGTGCGGGCGGTCGTCGACCCCGATGCCGCGACCGGCATGATGGTGAAGGAGCGGCCCTCTGCCGCATCCACCGCCGTGCACTACTACCGGGCCGCGTCTGCGGGCTCCCGCCTGCATCCGGACGATCTACCCGACGGATGGGTCGAGCGCGCAGCGCTGCTGCACATCACGGGCATCACGCCCCTGCTGTCGGATACCGCTCGGGCGGCTCTTCACGCGGCGATCGACCGCGCGCGGGCGGGCGGTGCGATCGTCAGCTTCGACATCAACTACCGCTCGGCGTTGGCATCGCCCGAGGCAGCCTGGCCTGTGCTCCGCCAGCTCGCGGAGCGTTCCGACATCGTCTTCGGCGGCGAGGAGGAGTTCGCGATCCTCTACCCCGGCTCGTCGGCTGCGGATGCCGCCGCCTCCCTGCGCGATGCCGGATGCGCGACGACCGTGCTGAAGCTCGGTCCGGACGGTGCCACCGTGTTCGTCGAGGATGCCGAGGTCACAGGCCCCGGGTTCACGATCACCCCGGTCGACACCGTCGGCGCGGGCGACGCCTTCGTCGCCGGATACCTGAGCGGACTGCTCGACGGACTCGACCTCGACGCGATCCTGCGCCGCGCGAACGCGTGCGGCGCGATGGCGTGCCTCGTACCGGGCGACTGGGAGGCGGCGCCCACGCTGCGCGACCTCGAGCGCTTCCTCGATGGCGATTCCGATCCGGTGCGGCGCTGAATCGGCGTTGACGCCGCCCGAAAACGCGTAGCCTCGAAGGATGTCCAAAGCCGTCATCTCTCCGTCCACGGCTTCCGGCCTACCCGACTCAGAGCCCGCACGCGGATCGCTGTTCTCGCACGCCGCGGTGAACTCCCGACCGGTCGCTCTCGTCTACCGGCTCATCACGCTGGCGGTCGTCCTCACCGGTGTCATCCGGCACGCCAACCTCCTGACCGGCGATCCGTCTTGGACGACCGTGCTGTTCTACACGATGGTCAGCAATCTGATCTGCCTCGCCTGGGTGCTGCTCCTCATCGTCCGCACCGTCCGAGATCTGCGTCAGAGCGGCCCGATCGGCACCTCGACGCCCAGCGCCCGGGGCAGCGGAGCGGTGATGTTCGCGATCACCGTCACGATGCTGATCTATCTGATCGTGCTCGTGCCCACGAGGTTCGCCGACGGCGACGCCGAGATCTTCTCCCTCACCGACAACCTGATCCACATCATCACGCCGGTGCTGGTGATCATCGACTGGCTGGTCTTCGTGCCGAAGGGGTCGTTCCGGTGGATCGACCCGCCGCTGTGGACGCTCATCCCCTACGCGTATCTGACGTGGGCATTCGCCTACGGAGCGCTCGGTGGAGAGTTCACGCCCGGCCAGACGTATCCGTACCCCTTCATGGATGTCGACGCGCTCGGGATCGCCGGCGTCACGCAGTGGATCATCGCCCTCACGATCGCCCTCGTCGCCGTCGGCTACGTGTTCGTCATCATCGACCGCGCGCTCGGCTCACTCGCCCGGCGGGTCGCGCGGCGCTGATCCGGTCCCGACGGCGCCTGGGGAGGCTGCGCGCAGCACCGGCGCTGCGCCTCAGGAGGAGAACTGCGCCTGGGGAGGATGAATCCTCGCATTCCCTCCGCCCGAAGCGCAGTACTCCTCCCGACGGCGCCTGAGGCCCAGGCCCGGTCACAGGCGCCCCCCCGGTCCGTCTGCAGAACCACGGCACGGATGCAGGACCGAACTCGAGCTCCTGCCCTGCATCCGTGCTTTGGTCTTGCAGATGTGCGAGGCCTGCGGCTGAGTTGATGATCTCGGCACTGTCGTCGGCGTGGAGTGCGGCGAGCCTCTCCCGCCAGGTGGCGAGCGCCTCGGGCGACAGGCGAGTCCAGTCGAGCACTTCGCGGACGACCCTCAACGGCGAAGCGCTGCGATAGGAGCGAGTCGGATTTCCGGGGAACTTCTTGTCGGTCACGTTCGGGTCGTTCTCGAAGTCGCCGGTCGGCTCGACCTCGTACACACGCGGCTCGCGATCACCCGGTGCGAGCTCTGCGGCGAGGCCCGCACCATCGGCCACCGCCGTGAAGTAGATGTGGTTCATCACGATCTCGGGGCGGTAGTTCGAGTGGAACCCGGCCGTCAGCAGGTCGCCCGGTCTCAGGTCTGCCTTGGTGCCGTGGAAGAAGGGGCCGTCATCCAGTGCGTCGCTCACCCGCAGAAGCCTACGACTGCTTCTCGCGCTTCGGAAGGACTGCTGCCCTGGGATACCTGCGCCTCGCGCCCTGCGCCTCGGAAGGAGAACTGCGCTTGGGAGGAGGAAATCTCGAATCCGCTCCTCCCGAGGCGCAGTTCTCCTCCCGGGCGCAGCAAGAGCCGCAGCCGCAGCCGCCCCAGGAGGAGATCTGACGCCGTCAGCGCTCCGAGCGACGGGTACCCACACCCGGTTCGTCGTTGTGCACCGATTCATCGGCCACGGATGACTCCGACGACGGATCGACCCGCACCGCACCAGAGCCGCCGGAGTCCGCGCCGGCCCCTCCCGCAGGAGTGTCGGTCACCTGCCCGGGGTCATCGCCGTCGCGCTCCTCGATCAGTGCGGCGACGCCCTCGGCAGAAGGCGACGCCCCCTCGGGCGTGACGGTGTCATCGTTCTCGGTGCCGCTCATTCGGCGCCGTCTCTCAGATCCTGGGGTGCGTCGCCACTGTGCTGCGCGCCTTCGTCCTCGGGAGCGAGGTCGCCCTGGCCATCATCGCCCAGCTCAGCCTCGAGAGCGTCCTCGCCCTGCGTCTCCGGCTGATCGGTGTTCGTGGGGAATGTGCCGTCGGTGAAATCGTCGACCGGCGGGACGCCCGGCATGTTCGGCGGGAAGCTGTTGGCGAAAGCGTCGATGTTCGACATGGTGCCCTCCTCTGGTTTCGTCCGAATCACCATGATCCGCGCGAACCGCGGCGAGCGCAGGGCGGTTGACAGCTCCGCTCAAGGCGAGGAGGATTCCCGACCCGCCGATGCGTGGGTGAGCCCATGCAGACCGAGGACGCGCAGCACACCGGCGACCTGCACGTCGATCTCCGCCGTGGTCGGGGCGTCGGTGATGCCCAGGAGGCGACGACGATGCGGCTCTCCGAGGAGTGTGGTGAAGAGGAGTTCCGGCGACACCGCGGCATCCGACGGGAGGTGCGCGGCCAGGAAACCCTGGGCACGACGAGGCCCGTCGTCGTAGAACTCCGCAGCGAGGGACGGATGCTGGGCTGCAGCGCCGATGATCGCTCGCTGGATGCCGATCGCTTCGTCTCCGAGCAGCTGCACGAGAATCGCTCGGCATGCCGATGGCAGATCGGCCGTTCCTTCTCCGGCGTCGGCGAGGTACGGATGCTGTCGACGGATCGCCGCCCGCACAAGGCCTTCGCGGTCGCCGAACACGCCGTACAGGGTGCGCTTCGCCACGTGCGCCTCAGCGGCGACGCGATCGAAGGTCAGGGCGTCGAACCCCTCCGCGGTGAGCAGAGCGATCACCACGTCGACCACTCGCTCGTCCCGCGCGATGGCCTCGCCGGCGGAGGGCCGACCTCGTTTTCCTGTCATAGGGTTACTCTAGCAATAATGCTACGCAACCGTTTCATTAAAGGAGTCATCGTGACCGACCTCATCCACCACATCGCCATCCAGGACGACTGGGAGATGAGCCGAGCATTCGGCGAGTACGTCGTCTCGACCCGAGGCGTGCATCTCGACGACGCGGGGTTCATCCACGCCACGACCGCGGACCGACTCGACTCCGTGGTCGCCACCCGGTTCGGCGACCTCTCCCTCCCGCTCCTCGACATCGCGATCCGCCAGGAGGGGCTGGCTTCCGAGGGAATCGGCGTCGAGTGGCTGGACGGTCATCCCCGCATCCTCGGCGCTCTGCCGATGACGAGTGAGGTGGTCGCCTCGGAGACGCCGATCCCGCGCTGAGTCGCCCGCCGAGCGAGCGCCGCTGCGGCGAGCGCGGCAGCACTCGCCGCAGCGGCGCCGAGGTCCCCGTCGGCGCGATGGGCGCCGGCATCCTTCTGCTCATCGTCGGAGCAGTCCTGATGATGTCGCGTCGCCGTCGCACCGCCTGACTTCCTCGGCGGAGGGCGACTCGATGACTTCCGCAAGCGCCGGCAGCTCCCAGCATCCGGCTCTAGGCTCGCCGTCGTGGACGCCGAGATGACGGTCGTGGAGCGCCGGACGAAGCGCGTCGAGATCACTGCAGAGGTCATCACCCTGGTGATCGGGCTCGCGGCGGCCGCCGCCGCGATCTCGACTCTCTTTCCGGCGGTGCTGACGTGGATCCAGCACCTCCCCCTCGTCGTTCCCGGCCTCATGACAGTCGTGCAGGGCGCCGCCATCGCCCTGGCCGCGTTCGTCCGACGCAGCGACCTGGTCAAGGGAGGGCTCGCTGTCCTCCTCGTGGTCTGGGTGCCCTTTCTCGGGCAGGTCATCTGGTTCGGCCTGGTCATCCTGCTGTTCAGATTCAGCTGACCGAAGCGCCCCGCCGGGTGCGCTCCGTGAGAGCATCGATCTCAGGCCACAACTCGAGGGAGATCTCGGATGCTCGACACGACAGACAGCGTGAGGCTCGGCGGTTCGGGGCTCCAGATCTCGAAGGTGGTCCTCGGATGCATGAGCTTCGGCGCTCCGGACCGAGGGGCGCACGGGTGGTCGCTCGACGAGGAGACCAGTCGCCCGCTGATCAGGCAGGCGCTCGAGGCCGGGATCACCACGTTCGACACCGCTGACGTGTACTCCGACGGCACGAGCGAGGAGTTCATCGGCCGGGCGCTCGGCGACTTCGCCCGGCGCGACGAGATCGTGATCGCGACCAAGGTGCACGGGCGCATGGGACCGGGCGCGAACCAGGCGGGGCTCAGCCGTGCGCACATCCTGTCGGGTATCGATGCGAGCCTCAAGCGACTCGGAACCGACCACGTCGATCTGTACCAGATCCACCGCTGGGACCCTCAGACGCCGATCGAAGAGACGATGGAGGCGCTGAACGACGTCGTCCGCTCGGGCAAGGCCCGGTATATCGGTGCGTCGTCGATGTGGGCTTGGCAGTTCGCGAAGGCGCAGCACGCAGCCGACCGGAACGGCTGGGCGCGGTTCGTCTCGATGCAGGACCAGTACAACCTGCTGCAGCGTGAGGAGGAGCGCGAGATGCACCCCTTCTGCCTCGACTCGGGTGTCGGCGTGCTGCCGTGGTCGCCCCTGGCGCGAGGCAGGCTCACGCGCGACTGGGACGAGAAGACCGCGCGGACCGCGACGGATGCCTTCGGTGCGACTCTGTACCGCCGCGAGGAGGAGTCGAATCGCGCGATCGTGGATGCGGTCGCTCTCGTCGCCGAGGCGCGCGGCGTCTCCCGCGCGCAGATCGCACTCGCGTGGGTCGCGCAGCAGTCCGCCGTCACTGCACCGATCGTCGGCGCGACGAAGGCAAGTCACATCGACGATGCGGTCGCCGCCGTCGGCATCCATCTCGAGGATTCTGAGTTGGAGGCGCTGCAGGCCGCGTACACGCCTCGCGAGCCCGAAGGGTTCTGAGGCGCGGAAAGACCTTTACTCGATCTGGCCGATGGGCTCGCGCTTCTCGGCCTGGAACTGATCTTCGGCGCGGCCTCGAGCCCAGTAGGCCGAGATCGACAGTCGCTCTCGCGGAACATCGCGCTGCTTGAGCAGGGCACGGACCTCTTTGATCGTTCCCCGCTCACCGTGCGCGAAGACGCCCGGATGCCCGTCAGCCCACGGCAGGTCGGCGAGGACGGCGAGCAGCTCCTCGTCGGTCTCGGTCCAGCGCAGAGTCACGCCCGAGGGGACTCCGGGCAGGATGCGGTCCGCAGAGTCCGCCACCGTCAGGACGACGTGGCCGACCGCATCCGCGTGCATCGCCTCGATGGCCGACGAGATCGCGGGCAGAGCCGTGTGGTCGCCGATGAGCAGGTGCCACGGCAGCTCGGGCTCGGGGAGGTAGCCGCCGCCGGCACCGCTGACGACGATCGTGTCGCCCGGCTGCGCCTGTCGGGCCCAGGGCCCCGCGACACCCTCGTCGCCGTGCACCACGAAGTCGATGACGAGTCGGCGCTGCTCCGGGTCGGCCGAGCGGACCGTGTAGGTGCGCCGGGTGGGCAGCTTCTCGGGGCTCTCCTCGCGCAGCCGCGCCAGGTCGTACGGCGGGGTAAGCGCGTGGCTCGGGTCGGCGAAGAGGATCTTGACGTACTTGTCGGTGTAGACATTGTCGGTGAAGTCCTCGTACCCGTCGCCGCCTGCCGTGATCCGCACCAGGTCGGGGCTGATCTGCTCCACCTGCTCGACGGTGAGGACTGCTTGGCTGGGGGTTCGACGAGGCTGTTCCGGCATTGCGTCTCCTGAGATCACGAAAGGAAGTCCCCTCCAGTCTGCCCGCCGCGCAATGGAGTGGGGCCGAGGTTTCCGATCGATGCGCTGGACGTCGTTGAGCCGCCGCGATCCGCGTTGACGGAGCTCTCCACCCCGCACCTACTTTCAAGAGTCCAGGCGGCGATCGTCGCCACCGATCGGCATCCGGCTGATCGGGCGGACCAGTCGACCGCAAGGACTCCCGGAATGACCACCTCCGCAACCCTCCGCGCACTCAGCGGCGTCGCCGACCAGCCCGCGGACCTCGCGACCTCGACCGTCGTGCTCGTCGACTTCCAGAACACCTACACGCGCGGCGAAATGGAGCTCGAGGGCTGGGATGCTGCTCTCGACGCCGCGGCCGATCTGCTCGCCCAGGCCCGCGAATCAGGGGCGACGGTCATCCACGTGCAGCACGACGGCGGCGCCGGATCGGCGTACGACATCCGCGAGGACATCGGGGCGATCCATGAGCGCGTCGCTCCGATCGACGGCGAGGCCGTGGTCGTCAAGAAGGCACCGAACTCGTTCGTGGGCACCGAACTCGGCGACCTCGTCGACGCCGCGGGTCACGAAGACGTCGTGATCGCCGGGTTCATGACTCACATGTGCGTGACCTACACGACCGAGGGCGCGTTCCTGCGCGGCAACCGGCCCACCGTCGTCGCCGCGGCGACCGCCACCCGCAGCCTTCCGTCGGTCGCCGGAGACGTTCCCGCAGAGCAGCTGCACCGCGCGGCCCTCGCCGGCATCGCCGACCTCTACGCCACGGTCGTCCCCAATGTCGCCGATCTCGGGCGCTGATATCAGGCGCTGACAAGACGAACGGATGCGGTCACCGACCGCATCCGTTCGGATCAGCCTGTGCAGAGGTCGGTGTCGGCGCTGCGGTTGATGGCGTCGACCGGGCGTGACGGTGCCGGTGTGGCCTGCGGCTGGGACGTCAGGTTCTCGTAGTCGGCGCCGAGCAGGAGCTGCACGCCGTCGACGTCGCCGACCGTGACCGTCACGCCGATGCCGAGCTCGGTGGCGAGTGCCTGCGCCGTCGCCTGCGCCTCGGGGGTGTCGGCGGCGACGATCGTCGTGGCATCGACGGCCTCCGCATTGGCGAGTCCCGACACCGTGTATCCGTAGGCGGTGGCGTCTTCGGACACGCGTGATGCCAGACCGGCGACGCCCGCTCCGTTGAGGATCTCGACGGGCGCGGTGCGCACCGTCGCATCCGGTTCGACAGCATCCGTCGTGAGCACGACGGGAACGTCGTCGCTGAGAGCACGGAAGATGACGTCGGCATCTGCGGTGGGGACGACACGGTTGGCGTCCTCCGGGGCCTCGGTCGTGGGCATCGTCAAGAAGGTGACGCTGCTCATGGGGACGTTCGCGACCCGAGCGGCGAGGCCGGCGAGATCTGTCAGAGCGCCGAGACCGGGGTCGACCGTCATCGACGAGGTGGCGGCATCGAGGAACGCGTACAGACGATCGGGGCGCACCAGCACGTCCGACTTCGTCGCCTTCTGCACGATGGCCGAGAGCACCATCTGCTGGTGCCCGAGGCGTGCGACATCGCTGCCTTCGGCGAGCGCATGCCGAGTGCGGGCCAGCGCGAGCGCCTGGGTGCCGTCGATCGACTGCGCGCCGGCGGGCAGATCGAGCTGCGCGTGCCCGTCGGACAGGGCCTCCGGGAGGCATACGTCGATGCCGCCCATGGCGTCGACGACGCCGATGAAGCCTTCGAAGTCCATCTGCACGAAGTGATCGATCGTCACACCGGCGAGCTGCTCGACCGCCGCGACCGAGCAGGCAGGTCCGTACTCCAGCGCGGAGTTCAGCATCCCGTAGCCGCCGTCGTAGGACCCACGCCCGGTGTCCTCGCAGGCGGGCAGGTCGGCGAGTGTGTCGCGCGGCAGCTGCACCGCATCGATCCGCGAGCTGTCGCTCGAGATGTGCACGAGCACCATGGCGTCGCTGCGCTGACTGCCGTCATCCTCGCCGAAACTCCCCGATGCGAGCGCCCGGGTGTCGGACCCGAGCACGAGGATGTTCAGGTCTCCGGTCGCGAGTTCCGGCTCGCCGTCGCCGTCGTCGGAGCGCAACGGTGCGGTGCTGACGTTGCCCTGCAGCTGCGCGTAGGCGATCGCCCCGACGGCGACCAGGGCCACGACGATGAGCGCGCTGATCCAGCCGATCACCTTTCCACGCCGACGGCGAGGTCGGGTCGCCTCGGGGGAGTCGGGAGTGGGGTCCGGAGTCGAGTCGGTCGGGGGGAATTCTGGCCGTCGCACTGATTCACACCATCACGAGGGGGAGGTGATCTCAAAACGCAGCGCAGGATTCACAGGACCTGTGCGGGGTACTCCAAGGTCCGTTCAGCGGCGCGGCAGATCCCAGAGCGTGTAGCCGACGACCCCGGCCGGGATGAAGTCCATCGGCTCGGTGCGCTCGTTCTCCACTCCCGCGATGCGTCCGGTCGCCGCCGAAATCAGAACGGTGTCCTGATACGGCGAATCGTCATCGGACACTCGCAGCCCGACCACGGGGCGCCCTTCTCGATCCTTCGTCTCTCCGAGCACCGTCACCCCGCCGGCCTCGACGAGCATGTCGATGAGCACGGCATGCTGTTCGTCGGTCAGCGTCCAGAAGCTCAGCAGCTGCCCGATCGCCACGAGCAGCTGGCCGGAGGATGCCTCCTCCGGAGCGCCGAGCGATTCGAGCGCCGCCGCCAGCTGTGTCCTGTCGGCGCCGTCGAGTTCGAGCACGGCGGGAGGCGCGATGAACTCGCCGGGCGGAGTCGAGACCTCGCTGATCACCTCGCCCGGTTCGTAGGGGCTGTCTGCCACCCCTTCGGGGCGATCGTCGTCGTCCCAGAGGGACTCGCCGGCGATGACCACGCTCGACGAGCCTGCCTCGGGCGACCAGGTGAACGTCGCGTACTGCGGCACGACCTCGACGCTCTCTTCGGCCATGTCGATGCTCCAGCCCCACGAGAGCGTCTCGACGCGACTCTCCTGCTCGGGACCACCGGGGCGGGCGAGCTCGGCGTGCGCGTCGTCGACGACCTCGGCGAGCGGCTGCGCGTTCGAGTACAGCAGTGGAGGCGGCATCAGGGCGACCGCCTGCTGAGACGGAAGCAGGATGCTGGCGACGACGATCGTCACGATCACGAGGGAGGCGACGGCGGTGGTCGCGCCGGCCCATGCCCAGCTGCGGCGTCGTGCGCGGACGGGCGTCGCCGTGCCGCGGATGATGTTCTCGCGCAGGGCGATGTCCTTCGCGCGCAACGACGCGAACTCCTCCGGGGGCGCGGGGTTCCCGGCGCGGAACAGTCGGTCGAGATCGTCGTCGGAGATGCTCATCCGCCCACCTCCTTCGCCTCGAGTTGGCCGCGCAGCTTCTGTCGCGCGCGAGTGAGAGTCGTCCACACCGCCGCCTGACTGCAGCGGAGGACCTCAGAGACCTCGCCCGCGCTGAGACCGTCCCAATAGGTGAGGACGACGACCTGACGCTCTCGGGCGTTGAGGCTCTGGAGCGCCTGACGCAGAGCCAGCGCCTCCAGCGGATGCAGCTCCTCACTCGCCTGCATCCCTCGCGTCATCGCCTCGATCGCCCGGGTGCGGGACTGGCCTCGGCGCATCACGTCGCGCAGTTTGTTGTCAGCGACTCGGAGGAACCATCTCAGCCCCATCGGCTTCGCCGGATTCAGCTTTCTCCAGGCGACGACGAAGACCTCGGCCGCGATCTCGTCGACCTCGTCGGCGTTGTCGACGAAGCAGGCGACGTGCCGTCGCACTCGTGGCCAGTACTCGTCGAAGAGGGTGCGGTAGAGCACCTCTTTGCTCGGCGAGCCGCTCGTGGAGGTGCCTCTCACCGGCGCGGGAAGCTCCAGGTCGGGAAGATCGGATCCGGCATACGCGATGCGCAGGCTCTCCACCCCCCACAGCTGCAGCACCAGACCACCCATCTCTCTCATTGCCAGGCTATCGATCGCCTAGAGCGTGCAGAGCAGGCTGGTGGTGCCGGGCGGGACGTTCGCCGAGCCGTTCGCGACCGCCGTGCCGAGAAGGGAGCCGGAGGCGTTCTTGGCGTGCACCTTGCCCGAGATGCGTCCGTTGGCGATCGATGCCACCACGCGGAGAGCGGCGGTGCTGACGTTCGTGCAGACGGTGAAGGCGAGCTTCGTGCCGCTCAGTCCGCTGCCGGTGTAGGCGCAGAACGTGCCGGTGGCGCAGGAGCCGACGGATCGCGCCGCCGGCGATCCGGCGGTCAGCGTCATTCCGAGGGCCGGCCACACCGCGTGGCTGTCCGAGAGCGCGATGCCGCCCGGCACGGCCTCGAGGGCGTACTCGATGTCGGAGATCTCCGTGTCGTCGGGCGCCGAGGCGGATGCAGATGCCGCGGCCTGCGGGATCAGCAGCACGCAGACGGCCAGCGCGGCAACGGCGGCGAAGTGCCTCTTCATTGGTACCCCCTCCCACTTCGGGTGCGACGGCGCCTGTGGGGTGTGCCGCTCGGGTGGCGCGGCGCAGGATCCGAAGAATCAGTATCCGGCGCGGACGAACCGGTCATACCCGCGCGCGTATGCGGCTCGGGCGGATTCCTTACAGACTTTCTTCTGTCGATCATCATCTCCCTGATCGAGAGGGACTTGCCAAACCGGAAAGTGAAGGCTAGCTTTCCATTATGGAAAGTGAACGGGATGATCCTCTCGCCACCCTGGCCCGCCTCGATGAGGTGGCCACGACATACATCGACGCGCCCCGCGGTGAAGGCTTGTATCACGTGGCATTGGGTCTCGGAGCGGGGATCTTCATCGCCTCTCAGGGACTCCCCCAACCATGGGCGCTCCTCATCGCCGTGTCGTTCATCCTCGTCATGCCCGCGTTCATCGGTTGGTGGCGGCGAACTCACGGTTGGTGGGTCTCGGGCTACACGGACGGCGCGACCCGGTGGGTGACGGCACTGATGCTGGTGGCTCTCGTCGCGACCGGCTTCTGGTCGTATCTGAGCTCCGACATCTGGTCCAGCATCGCCGCCGGGCTGACCGCGTGGATTGCCGTCACCGCGTCGGGCTTCATCTGGATGCGCGTCTGGCGTCGCCGACTCCGGACGCAGGAGGCGATGTGAGCGGTCTCGATCCGGCCATCCACGCGGTCACTCGGCTCGAGCTGTGCGGACTGCTCGCGCCCGTCGACGACGCGGAGTTCTCATTCCTGCGTGAGCGACTCGGTGTCTCCGATTCCGTGCTCTCCAAGCACGCGAAGGCACTGGAAGAGATCGACTACCTCCGCATCGACAAGGTCACGAGGAACGCTCGTCAGCGCACTCTGCTGTCGCTCACACCCTCGGGGCGCCACGCCTTTCGGGAGCACGTCGCGGAACTTCGACGACTCGCATCGATCGCGGACGCATCGCACGAGGCCCACGACTGACTCTCGCTCCGGGAGAGACTGGAGCGATGAGCTCCACCGTGCGGCCCCGTGAAACCCTCATCGGACCGCGATGGCTGGCGGTCGCCGGCGCGATGACACTCGTCCTGCAAGTCGTCGTCACCGTGATCTCAGCGCCTGCCGTGATCGGCCGCGCAGATGAGGTCGGCGCGTGGACGATCGCTCTGCTCGTCGCGGGGTTCCTCCTCATCCTCTCCGCCGGCCTTCTGGGGATCACCCGACGCATCACGATCGCGGTGAGCGATACGCACATCGATGGCCGCCTGACGCCGTTCCGCGTCATCCACCTCCCACTCGCCGACGTCGATCTGGTCGAAGTGACCGAGGTCACAGTCGCCCAGGCGGGCGGCGTGGGCTGGCGCCTCGCAGGCTCCGAGCAGTTCCTGCTGTGGTCTGCAGGTGCTGCGGTCAGGGTGACCACGGTCGGCGGTCGCTCCCGCGTGCTCCGCACCGACCACCCCGAGGAGTTGAGGGCCGCCATCCTGAGCGCTTCGCGTGCGATGCGGGAGTGACTGGCCGAACTGCGCATCTTCTCGAACACGGAGGCCCTCACCTCTGGCAAGTCGAGGGCCTCCGCTATTCGCGCCTTGACCGCTACAGGGGGGTTGACGTCCCCGAATGGGTGGAGCTCAGTGTCATCGCCATGATCCACAGAGCGACGAACGCCACGATGGTCAACGCGAGAACGATGACCCCCGCGATGAGGATGCGACGCTCCACCGTGGATGGCCTTCGCATGAGACCGAAGACTGACGCTGCGAGGAGGGCAACACTGATGATGACCGTCCACGGAGTGAAGAACCCCGCCACGTACACGACTGCCCCCACGGCCAGAGGCCACCACTTGACGCCTTGTTCTGCTTCTACTGCGGACATTTGGCGATTCTCTCAGACCGTCTTGAGCGTCGCCTTGTAGCCGACGGGCGAGCCACTGTTCGTGGTGATGGTGTGCTGCTTGTTGAAGGTGACCGGAGATCCCTTGATGACGAAGCTGAGGTTGTGCACGACGTCGCACGTCCCACGGCCAGTGTTCGAGATGTACTGGGAAGCGTTGGTCGATCCGGACAGGCCGAATCCGGAGAACCAGCCCTTGCAGCTCAGAATGCTCGTCACGTTCGACGTGTTCGCGTTGTACTTGAACTCGTTCGTGAACGAACCGACGGTCACTCCGAGGAAGGTGCCATTCACGACGTCCTTCGCGAGGTACGACTTCACAGCCGCGCGAGCGGACACGCCTCCACCGTCAGCAACGGTCACGGATCGAACCGGCTCGCTGAACTGCACCAGCGAAGCTGGGTCAGTCTCGGCCTGAGCAAGGATCGCGTCCTGCTCGGTATTCGGGAGGGCATCGAAACGTGCTTCGATCTCCGCCTGGACGTCAAATGTCAGTCCCAACGCTTCGACGACCTCGATGAACGCTGCATCATTCCGCGGCGTCTCTTCGGCGTTCGCAGCGCCTGCACCTGAGAGGGAAAGAGCGGCGGCAACGACGACCGCTGCAGCAGCAGACAATTTATTCATAGGTACTCCTGTTCTCGTGTTCACCCGTCGGCGCTGCGTAAGCTCCGACTTCTGCGACGAGGGCCCACTGAGGACTCGCCGCAACGGCTTGTCACGCTAACCCCCACCCGAGAAGAGGCCTTGTCCCCCAAGAGGTGGACAAACTGGTGACCGCCGTCGAGGGAACATAGACACTTCGCGGCGGAGGCAGTATCCGCAGACCACGCTCAGGATCAGAAGACGGCGCATTTCCTGTAGCCAGCGTGTCCGGACGGGATTCGAAGCGCGCACCCGCGGCGACCAGCGGTCCGGGTCGCAGTCGGCCCAGAACGAAAATGGAACCGGCCCGCCAGTGCCGGACATCTCTCAATATGAGGTCCACTGATCTGGCTGCGTTGCGGGAGCAATGCGTCGCTCTCATCGACATCCATTACAAGAACCCCGAGGTCAGCCCGGCATGGCTCGCTCAGGGACTGTACGTGTCCAGACGACAATTGGACCGCGCCTTCAGCGGCGGGCACGGGGTGGCGGAAGTCCTCGGGCGTCGCCGCCTGAGCCAGGTCGTGGTTGTCGCCGCCCGCAATCCCTCGATCCCCATGTCTGTCGTCGCAGAACACTGCGGGTACGCGACATACGAGACGTTCCGGGCCCAGTGCCACCGCTATCTGCATCGCACTCCGCGAGAAGCGCGTCGTGACCATCGCCGAATCCTCGCCCTCTCCCTTGCCGCATAGCCAGGCTCACTTCCCTTCACGCCGCGTAGACTCGTCTCAGGTCAGGACATCGACCGTGACGTGTGAGGTGAGATCGTGTCGGAACCCGGCGGGCCGAGCGACGGCGAGCTCCTCTTTCGCCTCTCGCGCGGCGACGAACCGGCCTACCGGATGCTTCACGACCGACACCAGATGCCCGTTTTTCGGCTGTCACTCGTGCTCATGCACACCAGCTGGGACGCCGAAGAAGTCGCGGCGACCGCGTTCTTCGAACTCTGGCGACGGCGCGACAAAGTCCGCATCGTCGACGGATCCGTCCTGCCATGGCTCTTGGCGACCACCTCGTTCGCGGCGAAGAACAGTCTGCGCTCGCGCCGTCGGTATCAACGACTGCTGCACCGCATCCCCCACGACGAAGACGTTGCGGACCATGCAGACGAAGTCGCTCGCGCGATGGACTCTCTGAAGATCTCGGAGAGCGTGCGTGAGGCTCTGCGCCAGTTGAATCCTCGCGAAGCAAGTGTCGTGATCCTCTGCATCATTCATGAGCTTCCGCTCGCCGAAGCAGCAGTCGTTCTCGGCGTTCCGGAAGGAACCGTCAAATCGCGATTGTCGCGCGTGAAGGCGCGGCTTCGCGGCGACCTGCATGAGTATGCTCCGAGATCAGAGGAGGCGAACGCATGAGTGAGCGGATGCCGCATCACCGGGAGGTGCAAGACCTCCTCATCGAACAGATGCGCCGCGATCTCGCGCGCCCCAAGTGGTGGAAGACCGTCTGGGGTCGCGTCACAATCGCCGGCGGAATCCTGGTGGTGGCGGGGGCGGGCGTTGCCGCGGTCACCCTCCTCGACGAGCGCCCGGTCAGCGAGACCGGCGTCGTGCATTGCCTGGAAGGCCCGTATCGGAACCCCGACGGCACGCTGTCCGGTGCAGCGGCGAGTGTCGCCACACCGGACGGCGTCATCGCCATCGAGGATGCTGAAGCTCTGTGCACTCAGATGTGGGAAGGCGGGGCGTTCGCCGACAACGACGAACTCTCGGCCACCCCCACTCCGGGATCAGCGCCTTCTGAGTTCACGACCTGCGTCACCGACGAAGGTGAAGCCGCTGTCGTCCCCGGTCGAGTCGAGTGCTCGGTCCTCAGGCTTCATCCTTTCCAGGGGTAGGCAGGATCGTTCATCCCCACGTCCCTGCGGGGCGGTAGACGATGGACGAGGTCTTGCCTGCCAGTGCCCCCAGGGTCGCGCAGTAGGGCGTGCAGGTCAGCTTTCCGCCGATATAGCTGGTGCCGTCGTACTGTGTCGACCAGCAGTTGTTGAGTCCTTCGGCGGAGCGGACGTTGTTGTTCCAGCCCGACACGATGCTCGGGAACCCGAACGTCACGCCGTAGCACCCACTCCCCGCCCCGTAGTGTATGAGGGCGGCACCGGTCCGAGACGCGCCCGTCCATGCCGTCCCGACAGTGACGGTCGAGGCAGCTGCGACCGCTGAGCGTGCAGACACTCCTGCGGTTTGCAGCTGTTCGAGGTCACCGGGGGCGCCGTCCTCGATGAACTGCTCGGCCTCCTCTACCGAGTCGAAGCAGGACATGACGGTGGGGATGTCATCGGGGATGGGCTCACCGTCAGGAACAGCGATTCCTCCGACGGTGCATGCTGCGGGACCGTCGTCTGCTGCAGCCGCAACGGCAGACATGGGGGTGGCAAGTGAAAGCACGGCGACGAGTGCAGCGGATACGAACCAGGGGCGTGGGGACACGGGAAGCTCCTCCGATAGGGGTTGGATTCGCTTCGGTATGTCCAACCCGTGTTCGGGGGTTCCCGCGTCAGGGGAGAGAGCCGCGTGATCACGCGGATGTAGAGAGAAAAGCTGTCGCGATGTCTGCGAATCGCGGGGGCACCCCTCCACCTGTCGGGGACCGTTGATCCGGCCCAGCGCGCTGCTTCAGGAGAGAGGTGCGGGACGCAGTTGCTCGCTGTCGGTGAGACGACACCCGGGAGTCCTTGCTGGATGCCTTGGGCCTCGAGGGGACAAGAAAAAGGCCCGGCTTCACAAGTGAAACCGGGCCTTGATCGCAAACAGTGTCAGGTGATCTTCACAAACACACTCGCTGTGCGCGAGGGGGGACTTGAACCCCCACGTCCATAAGGACACTGGCACCTGAAGCCAGCGCGTCTACCATTCCGCCACTCGCGCGAGTCTGTCGGGCTCCGAAGAACTCAACTTCCCAAAGATATCACGCGTTTCACCCCATGAAGAAACCGAGGCCGCACCCGAGCATCCCTTCCCGAGGACTTCTGCCCCTGGGGAGGAGAATCTCCCCGGATTCCTCCTCCCCAGACCCCGATCTCCTCCCGAACGGCGCACGAATGGCGCCCCCACGACCACGGCGATACCCCGTTACGAGGCGCCCGCACCCTCCGCCACTCCCCCGGAATCTCGGGGTTCTCCCGCCCTGCGAGGGCGTTCACCCAGAACACCTGGCTACGATGTCCCTACCGGTCGGCATGCCAGAGGAGCCCAGTGGGACTACTTGACAGCTTTGAGAAGGGTCTCGAGCGCGCTGTGAACAGCGCCTTCGCGAAGACCTTCCGCAGCGGCATCCAGCCCGTGGAGATCGCTTCGGCCCTTCGGCGTGAAGCGGACACCAAAGCGGCTGTGGTGAGCAGGGACCGCATCATCGCGCCCAACAGCTTCGTCGTGCGCCTGAGCACCGACGATGCCGACCGCATGCTGAGCCTCGGCGGGGCCCTCACGGACGAGCTGCACGCACTCCTCACCACGCACGCGAAGTCGCAGGGCTACAGCTTCTCGGGTCCGCTCTCCATCAGCCTCGAGGGCGACGACAAGATCGCCACCGGCACGGTCAACGTCAGCTCGGGCACGGTCGAGGGCCGGGTCAACTGGCAGGCCGTGATCGACGTCGACGGACGTCGCCACTCGCTCACCCGCGCCCGCACGGTCATCGGCCGGGGCACGGATGCCGACATCACCATCGCGGATGCCGGCTCCAGCCGCAAGCACGTCGAAGTCCTCTGGGACGGCGAGCGCGCCATGATGCGCGACCTCGGCTCGACCAACGGCACCAAGGTGAACGGCGACAAGGTGCGCGAAGCCGCGCTCCCCACCGACACCACCATCACCATCGGACGCACCGATCTGGTGTTCCGCATCGTTCCCGTCGCCTCTCCGTCACGCCCGCCGCGGCCGCGTGACGACGACGCGACCCGTGCGTTCGGAGCCCTCTCGTGAGCACTCCCAGTGAACTCGTCCTCCTGCTGCTCCGCATCGGCTTCCTGCTGCTGCTGTGGTTCTTCGTGTTCGGAGTCGTCTACTCGCTCCGGGCCGACCTGTTCGGAATGAAGGTGCGTAAGCTCCCGGCCGAGGCCGCCGCGGCGACTCCGGCGTCCGCACCAGCACCGGCAGCCGCCCCCGCGGCATCCCGCCCCTCGTCGGCGAAGCCCAGCACCGGTCCCGCGACCGTCGCGACCGCCAAGCGGCTCGTGATCACCTCGGGCCCCAAGGCCGGGCTCGAGCTGCCGCTGGGCACCGACACCCTCACGATCGGCCGCTCGAGCGAATCCGCCCTCGTGATCCGCGACGACTACACCTCCAGCCACCACGCGCGCCTGCTGCTGCGCGGCGACAGCTGGGCCATCCAGGACCTCGACTCGACCAACGGCACGTTCGTCGCAGGTCAGCGGGTGACCGGCGGTCCGGTCGGTCTCGCTCTCGGCACCCCGATCAAGGTGGGCGCCACGACCTTCGAGCTGCGAGCCTGACCCCGGCATGGTCTTCGAAGGCTCGAGCGCCGCGATCTCCCACACCGGGAAGGTCCGCTCCAACAACCAGGACTCCGGGTACTCCGGCGCCAACCTCTTCGTCGTCGCCGACGGCATGGGCGGTCACGCCGGCGGTGACGTCGCCTCGAGCATCGCGATCCACCGGATGGAGCCGCTCGACCAGCCGTACACGTCGGTCGAAGACGCGCAGGCCTCGCTGCAGGCCGCGGCGACCACGGCTGCCGGCGATCTGATCCGCGCCGCGAAGGACCGCCCAGAGCTCGCAGGCCTCGGCACCACGCTGAGCGCGATCATCATGGTCGACGACTATGCGGTCATCGGCCACATCGGCGACTCGCGCATCTACCTCTACCGTGACGACGCGGTGACGCAGATCACGGCCGACCACACCTTCGTGCAGCGACTCGTCGACTCGGGGCGCATCACGCCCGAAGAGGCCCGCTACCACCCGCGCCGTTCGGTGCTCATGCGCGTGCTCAGCGACATGGATGCCGATCCTGAGCTCGACAACTTCGTCATGCACACCCAGCCGGGCGACCGCTGGCTGCTCTGCTCCGACGGTCTCTCGGGAGTCGTCGACGAGGCGCACATCCTCAAGGCGATGCGCATGGGCATGGCCCCGGGGCGCACGGCCGACAATTTGCTGAAGCAGGCTCTCGACGGCGGAGCACCCGACAACGTCACCATCGTCCTCGTCGAGGTCGGCGGCCAGCACGCCATGCACTCGGGCACGGCGACGATCGTCGGCTCGGCATCGAACCCCGCCAACGTCACGGTGCCTCCGGTGCGCGCGCCGCGCGGCAACTGGCTGCACCCGGTGCGTCAGGCCGCGAACGAACCCAGCCACTTCGAACCCGCTCCCGAGTACCTCGAGGAGCTCATCGAGGAGGATCGCCGGCGCGCCAAGCGTCGCCGCTTCGGATGGATCGCCGGGATGCTGGTCGTCCTCGCGATGCTCGCCTTCGCCGCTTTCGCCGCCTACAGCTGGACGCAGACCCGCTACTTCGTCGGCGCCGACGAGGACAGCGTCGTGATCTACCAGGGCGTGCAGCAGAACATCGGCCCGATCAGCCTGTCCACTCCGCTGCGCGACACCGACATCCTGCTCGCGAACCTGCCTCCGTACCAGCGCGATTCGGTCGAGCGCACGATCACCGCCCGTTCGTTCTCCGACGCCGAGGCGATCGTCGCCAGGCTGCAGGCCGGCGCAGACCGCGTCATCGGCGAGACCCCGCTGCCCACTCCCCTGCCGACTCCGACGGAGGACGCAGGATGAGCACCGACGTCACGGCCGACACCAGCGTCATCAAGGCGCTCAAGCGAATGCGGATGCCGCAGACGCAGCGCAACCGCGAGTTCTGGCTGCTCCTTTTCGCCGTCGTGATCAGCGGCGCATCCCTCACTCTCGTGCAACTCGGCGCACTGGGCCTGATCGACCCGATGATCCTCGCGATCGGCGGAGGCCTGGCCGTTCTCGCCTTCGCCGTCCACTTCGTGCTGCGGGCGGTCGCCTCGTCAGCCGACCCGTTCCTGCTGCCCATCGCGACCCTGCTCACGGGCCTCGGCATCGCGATGATCTACCGCATCGACATCGCGAAGTCCCTCACGGGCTGGAACGCCTACTCGACGAAGCAGCTCGCCTGGACGGCCATCTCGCTGGCCGGCGCGATCACCGTCGTGATCATGCTGCGCAACTACCGGGTGCTGTTCCGGTACACGTACATCTTCGGCCTCTCCGGCATCCTGCTGCTCCTGCTGCCGTTCGTGCCGGGGCTCCGCATCCCCGACGCGAACGCCGCGGTGTGGGTCTCGCTCGGCGGCATGTTCGCCTTCCAGCCTGGCGAGCTCGCGAAGATCTGCCTCGCGATCTTCTTCGCCGGTTACCTGGTGCGCACGCGCGAGAGCCTGACGTCTGTCGGCACGAAGTTCCTCGGCATCACCTGGCCGCGCATGCGCGAGCTCGGGCCGGTGCTCGTGGTGTGGGCGATCTCGCTCGGCATCATCGTGATCCAGCGCGACCTCGGCACCGGAACGCTCATCTTCGGCATGTTCGTCGCGATGCTCTACGTCGCCACCGGCAAGACCAGCTGGGTGCTCATCGGCCTGGGCCTCGTCGCCGCGGGCGTCGCGGTCGCGACCCAGATCCTCAGCTACGTGCAGGGCCGCTTCACGAACTGGCTCTTCCTCTTCGACCCCGACAAGGTCGACCCCGACGGCGCCGGATACCAGCCCATGCAGGGCCTGTTCGGCCTCGCGCACGGCGGTCTGCTCGGCACGGGCTGGGGTCAGGGCCGTCCGGCCGTCACGCCGCTCGCGCACAGCGACTACATCATCACCAGCCTCGGCGAGGAGATCGGCCTGATCGGGCTGTTCGCGATCCTCTGCCTGTACATGGTGTTCGTGAGCCGCGGCGTGCGCATCGGTCTCGCAGGGCAGGACGACTTCGGCAAGCTCCTCGCCACCGGCCTCTCGTTCACGATCGCGCTGCAGGTGTTCATCATGGTCGGCGGCGTGACGCGGGTCATCCCCCTCACCGGTCTGACGACGCCGTTCCTCGCCGCCGGCGGTTCCTCGCTCGTCGCCAACTGGCTGATCGTCGCGATCCTGCTGCGCATCTCCGACGGCGTCCGCAGCCAACCCAGGGCGGTGATCGGCTGACATGACGAAAGAACTCCGCCGTCTCAGCATCGTGATGCTGTTCATGTTCATCTCGCTCTTCGCGGCGACCAGCTGGATTCAGGTGGTCGAGGCCGATGCCCTCGGTCAGAACAGCCACAACAAGCGCACACTGCTCGACAGCTACGAGATCCAGCGCGGATCGATCATCGTCGACGATGTCGCGATCGCCTCGTCGACCCCGTCGGACGACACCTATCAGTTCCAGCGCGTCTACACGGATGCCGCCATGTGGGCCCCCGTGACCGGGTACTTCAACCCGGCGCTGCAATCCGCGACCGGCATCGAGCGGGCCATGAACGCCGACCTCTCCGGTACCGGATCGAGTGCGTTCTTCGCTGAGATCGAGCGGATCCTGTCAGGCCAGCCGCAGAGCGGATTCAGCGTCGAGCTGTCGCTCGACACCGCCGCGCAGACCGCGGCGTACCAGGCCCTCGAGGGGCTCAACGGCGCGGTCGTGGCGATCGAGCCCAAGACCGGACGCATCCTCGCGATGGCCTCGACCCCCGGATTCGACACGAACCAGCTCGCGACCCACGACGCGGATGCCGCGAACGCGACCTACGACCAGCTCGTCGACGACCCAGCCAAGCCGCTGTCGAACCGGGCGATCGCCGGTGACCTCAATCCTCCCGGATCGACGTTCAAGCTCGTCGTGGCCGCCGCCGCGTACGAGTCCGGCAACTGGACTCCCGACTCGACCCTGCCGAACCCCGCGCGCTACACCCTCCCCGGCTCCACGAACACCGTGGCGAACGCCTGGGGCGGCGCGTGCGGCAACGGCGACACCGTGACGATCTCCGAAGCCATCCGGCTGAGCTGCAACATCCCGATGGCCGAGCTCGCCGTCGAGCTCGGCGACGACGCGATCCGCGAGATGGCCGAGAAGTTCGGCTTCAACAAGAGCTTCTCGACTCCGCTGGAATCCACGCCGTCGAGCTACCCCCGGGCACTCGACGACGCGCAGACCGCGCTCACCGGCTTCGGCCAGGGACAGGTCACCGCGACTCCACTGCAGATCGCGATGCTGTCGGCCGGAATCGCCAATGACGGCGTCGTCATGAACCCCCGCCTGGTCGACACCGTGATCGGCAACGACCTCTCGGTCGTCAGGGCGTACGACGACTCCGAGTTCGGCCGCGCGTTCGATGGCACGATCGCCGATCAGATCACGGCATCCATGGTCGCCAGCGTCTCGAACGGGGCTGCGCAGGGTGCAAGAATAGACGGGGTCGATGTAGCCGGGAAGACCGGTACGACCGAGAACGGGAACAAGCCTTACACGTTGTGGTTCACCGGCTTCGCGCCGGCGGACGACCCCGAGGTGGCAGTAGCGGTCCTCGTCGAAGACGGCGGTGGACAAGGGCAGTCAGGATCCGGCGACACCATCGCCGCTCCGATTGCAAAGAAGGTCATAGAGGCGGTGCTGGGCAGATGAGACCGACGCAGGGTGTGTCGTTCGGTGGTCGCTACGAGCTGCAGTCGCGTATTGCGATCGGCGGCATGGGCGAGGTGTGGGAGGCGACGGATCACGTCATCGGCCGCACCGTGGCCATCAAGATCCTCAAGGACGAGTACATGGGGGACCCCGGGTTCCTCGAGCGGTTCCGCGCTGAAGCGCGCCACGCCGCACTCGTGAACCACGAGGGCATCGCGAGCGTCTTCGACTACGGCGAGGAGAACGGCAGCGCCTACCTCGTCATGGAGCTCGTGCCCGGCGAGGCGCTCTCGACCGTTCTCGAACGCGACGGCGCGCTGAGCGCCGACAAGACCCTCGACATCGTCGCGCAGACGGCATCCGCTCTGCAGGCCGCCCACGCGGCCGGTCTCGTGCACCGTGACATCAAGCCGGGAAACCTGCTGATCACGCCCGACGGACGCGTGAAGATCACCGACTTCGGCATCGCCCGCATCGCCGACCAGGTGCCGCTGACGGCCACCGGCCAGGTCATGGGAACGGTGCAGTACCTCTCTCCGGAGCAGGCTTCGGGACACCCGGCCTCCCCCGCGACCGACACCTACTCGCTGGGAATCGTCGCGTACGAGTGCCTCGCGGGCAAGCGCCCGTTCACGGGTGAGTCGCAGGTCGCGATCGCGATGGCGCAGATCAACGAGCAGGCTCCGCCGCTGCCGCCGACCGTGCCGATCCCGGTGCAGAACCTCGTCATGGCGATGATCGCCAAGAAGCCGGCCGACCGGCCCTCGTCCTCCGCCACGGTCGCCCGTGCCGCGCAGGCTCTGCGTCGCGGTGACCTCAACTCCGCCGCGATCGCGGTTCCGGCCATCGCGACCGGTGGTGTCGCCTCCGACGACGCCACCCGACTGCTGACGGCATCGGGCGACGACGGCACGACTCGCATCCTTCCCACCACGGCTCAGCTCCCCACGGGAGAAGAAGCCCTGGAGGACGGCGAGAAGAAGAAGAAGAAGCGCAGCCCGTGGACGTGGCCGCTCATCGCCCTCATCGCCCTGCTGGTCATCGTGCTCGGCGGAACGGTCTTCGCGCTGATGAACCAGGGCGACGGCGATCCGAAGCCGACCGATTCGGCGACGACCAGCCAGACGCCGAAGCCGACACCGTCCGAGACGCCGACGCAGAAGCCCGAGCAGGTCGACGTCGATGCCCTCGGCCTCGAGGGCATGCAGTGCGAGGCAGCGCGTGCGGCCGCGGTTAACGCGGGTCTGCAGGCCGAGTGCGTCGTCGGCAACACCGTCGCTCCGAGCGCCAACCAGGTCGGGACCGTCGAGTCGGTCCAGCCCGGTGGCAATGTGCCCGCGGGGACGCTCCTCACCCTCACGACGTACAAGGAGCAGGTCCAGGTCGGCAAGCCGACCGGAACCCCGACCATCGCAGGGACCGCGACCGAGGGTGTTGCCGTCACGCTCAACTGGCCGAGCTTCGAGTGCCCGTCCGGCACTCCTGCACGCTCCGCCTTCGAGGTGACGCTGACCAATGCGACGTTCTCGGGCGGCAACCCCGGCGAGTCCATCCGCAGCTTCGGTCCGAGCGTGCTGTCGACGCAGATCATCCCCGGCACCGCCGGTCAGAGCATCACGGCCACGTACCGCGTCTTCTGCGGAAGCGACATGCCGTCCGCGCAGTCGGACGCCATGCAGGGCGTGATCATCCTTCCCGCCACACCGGTCGACGACGGCGAAGGCGAAGGCTGATCCGCCGCACGCAACGTAGTCTGGGACAATTCATCAGGTCGTATCAGGGGGTCAGTACGTGTCGACAGAGCAACGCGTTCTCGCGGGCCGCTACCGCGTCGACGAGCTCATCGGTCACGGTGGCATGGCGAAGGTGTACCGCGGGTACGACCTGACCCTCGGCCGCGCCGTCGCCATCAAGATCCTCGACCCCGAGCTCGCCCGCGATACCGCGTTCCGCACGCGCTTCCGTCTGGAGGCGCAGTCGGCGTCCCGCATGTCCCACCCCTCGATCGTGCGGGTGTATGACGCGGGTGACCCGTCGACCACCGACAGCAGCACGGACGAGCCTCCGTACATCGTGATGGAGCTGATCAGCGGCACCCTGCTGAAAGACATCATCGCGAAGGGACCCGTGCCCGTCGAGGATGCCGTGCGCTACGTCGACGGCATCCTCGAGGCCCTCGATTACTCGCACCGCGCGGGCGTCGTGCACCGCGACATCAAGCCGGGCAACGTCATGGTCACCGACAAGGGCCAGGTCAAGGTCATGGACTTCGGCATCGCCCGAGCCGTGTCCGACTCGTCGTCCACTGTCGCCGAGACCACGCAGATCATCGGCACCGCCGCGTACTTCTCACCTGAGCAGGCCAAGGGCGAGCCCGTCGACGCACGGGCCGACCTCTACTCGACCGGTGTCGTGCTCTACGAGCTGCTCACGGGACGCCAGCCGTTCCGCGGCGAATCCCCCGTGGCCGTCGCCTACCAGCACGTCAGCGAGACCCCGGTCCCGCCGACCGAGGTGAACGAGGACTCCCCCGGAGCCCTCGACCCGATCGTGCTGCGTGCCCTCGCCAAAGATCCGTACCAGCGGTATCCGGATGCTGCGCACTTCCGCGCCGCGCTGGACTCCGCGGTCTCGGGTCAGGCGCCGAGCCGCAAGGAGCTCGGTGCTCTCACGAGCGAGCTCTATGGTCCCAGTCCTCGCGCGGCGCAGGAGACCGCCCGCTCGCTGCGGCAGCTGAGCACCGACACGACCATGGCGCGCACGCAGTCGGGTCCGCCCGTCGCGTGGATCTGGGCCGGTGTCGCGCTGCTGGCCGTGCTGCTGGCGTCCGTGCTGTTCTGGGTCTGGACGATCAGCATGCGCCCCGACGAGATTCCGTCGAGCTCACGTGTCGTGCCGGATCTCGTCAACGTCTCATCCGAGCGCGCTCAGGAAGACCTCGGCAAACTCGACCTCACGGCCAAGCTCGTGCTCGAGTCGAGCAGTGACATCGTCGAGGGCAATGTGATCCGCACCGATCCCGAGGGCGGCACAGCCGTCAGCGAGGGCGATTCCGTCACGGTCTACGTGTCGTCGGGCAAGGAGACGGTGGTGGTCCCGGTGTTGGAGGGGCTGTCGCTGTCCGCGGCCAAGGATGCTCTGGCCGCCGCCGGGCTCCAACTCGGCACGGTGATACAACGCAACGACAAGGGCCTGGCGGCCGAGACCGTCATGGAGGCCAGCGAGACCGCCGAGAGCGAGGTCGCACCGAAGACGGTCGTGAACCTCGTGGTCGCGAGCGGTCGCGTCACGCTGACCGACGTCACCGGCTGGACGATGGAAGCCGCCCAGGCCGAACTCGAACGCATCGGTCTGAGCGCGAGCCCCGTCGAGCTGACGGATTGCGCGCCGACGAACCCGCCGACCGTGGCGTCGATGTCGGCCGCCCCCGGTGACGTGGCGATCGGCTCGACCGTCGAGCTGCGCTACTGCGTCGCCGCGGGCTGATCAGGCTCGCGACAGCGGATGCAGATCGGCTGATCGCGCCACGGCATCCTCATCGCCGCACAGCTCGAGCCAGTTCGCGAGCAGCCGGTAGCCGCCCTCTGTGAGCACGCTCTCGGGGTGGAACTGCACGCCGAGGATCGGCAGGTCAGTGTGGGCGAGAGCCATGACGGTTCCGCTCTCGGTGCGCGCGGAGACGATCACGTCGTCCGGGAGCGCCGATTCGGCGAGCGCAAGCGAGTGGTAGCGACCGACGGCGAACGGTGAGGGGATGCCGGCGAACAGCGCCGAACCGTCGTGGGTGGCCCGCGACGCCATCCCGTGCATCAGCTCAGGCGCCTCGGTCACCGGGGTGCCGAACGCCTCGCCGATCGCCTGGTGCCCGAGGCACACGCCGAGCAGCGGCATTCGGAGCCGCGCCGCGATGTGCACGGCGTCGAGCGACGCTCCGGCATCCGCGGGCCTCCCGGGCCCCGGCGAGAGCATGAGGGCGTCGAACCCGGGCAGCAACTCATCGAGTCCGGCCGCGTCCGTGGCATCCGCTTCGATCAGCGTCACGTCGGCGCCGAGCTCGCGGAGGTACCCTACGAGGGTGTGCACGAAGCTGTCGTGGTTGTCCACGACCAGCACGCGGGTCATTCGAGGTCGACCTCACCCGGGGTGATCAGAGGGCTCACCCAGGGGAACACGAACCAGAACAGGCCGTAGAGCACGGCGGTGATGAGCACGAGCAGGAAGAACAGCTTGAGCCACCACGGGCCGGGCAACAGGCGCCAGAGTGCGGCGTACATGGGTCGTCTCGTTCCGTTCGGCTAGATCGACGGCGCGGCCGGCGGAGGGGGCGGGTCGGTGAGCGCCGCGGGCGGACCCTCGGCACGGGGCTGGAAGCTCTCGTACACCCCGTAGGCGACGATGCGCTCGGCGAGCGAGTAGAGAGGGGAGCAGGCGGTCAGCGTGATGTACTTCTCGCCGGTCGCGACTCCGGGCATCTGCGGCACGTCGAGGAGCACCTCGGTCTGGGTCGGCTTGACGTACTCGAGTGTGCGGAAGCGGTAGGTGAACCAGCCGTCGGGCGTCTCGACGACGATCGCGTCGCCGACCTGCAGCTTGTCGAGCTGGTTGAAGGGCTTGCCCCAGGTGGTGCGGTGGCCGGCCATGGCGAAGTTGCCCACCTCGCCGGGCATCTTCGAGTCCGTGTAGACGCCGATGCCGAGCTTGTCGAGCGTGCGGGCACGGCTGGTGCCGCCGTAGATCCCGACGTTGTACTCGGAGCCGAATCGCGGCACGTGCATCTGGCCCAGCAGCTGGGTGTCGGCCGGAGGCGCCGGGATCACCGGCTCGTACATCGTCGTTCCGTCATCGGTCTCGACGACGGGAGGCAGCTCGGGCGTGGGACCGCTCGCCCACTCCTGCGAGACGGCTGCACCCTCGTCGTTCTTCTGAGCGCTGATGATGATGTCGCCGATCCACATCTGCCACGCGACGAACAGGAGCACCAGCACGCCTGCCGTGAGCAGGAGCTCACCGAGCACGCTCGTGAAAGTGGCGCGCGATCGAGGGCGGCGGCGGTGTGCACGTCGCTCCCCCGAGACGACGGATGCAGTCATGGCGCGATCTTATCCCGCTGACCTGAAGTCCAGCCGTGGTCGCCTGATTCTCCGTGGGATATAGGACTTTTGGGTACACTGTGGGAATGGCACGCGACCGCAAGACCGAAGAACCCGAAGCTCCGCGCAGCGAAGGCGAAGCCGCACCCAACGCCGTGTGGTTCAAGCCGGTGATGGTCGGCTTCATGCTGCTGGGTCTGGCGTGGATCCTCGTGTTCTACATCTCGGGCATGCAGTTCCCGATTCCGGGTCTCGACAACTGGAACCTCGCGATCGGCTTGGGCATCGCCCTGATCGGCTTCCTCATGACCACCCGCTGGCGCTGACGCCCGCTCCTCTTCTTCAGAAGGCCCCTCTCGTCTCGGCGAGAGGGGCCTTCTGCATAGTCAGGGCGCTCTCTGAGGAGCGCTCGATCACGACCTGAACCCGACGCTTGGCCCGGGGGGTCTCGCCTAGGCTCTGCACATGGGACTCAGCTTTTCGTTCTTGGTCTATTCGCGCACTGGCACGATCGACCTGTCCCGCCCCACCGAGCCGCAGGAGGCAGACGCGGTCATGCACCGGCTGTTTCCCCGGACCCCGTACCGCCGAGGCTCTTCGCGCCGCTTACTCGACGTGTGCTTCCCACCCCGCCCGACTCCAGCGGTCGGTGTTTTCGAAGACGGCGTTCTCATCGCAACTCGTGATGCGCATCTCTACGACCCGCCGATTCTGAATCCGCGCTACTTCAAGCTCGACGAGTGGGCGGAGATCCGCCTGCTGACGGCGTACTCAGTCAACGACATGTTCGCCTACGGTCACTGGTCAGCCTCGAACCTCGTCCGATCCTTCTCGGTCAACGCGACGGCAGGGGTCTGGGATGACACGGGAAGCCCGGAGGAGTTCGAAGGAGTCAGACCCGTCGGCGATGAACGATGGCTCGAACTGTGCAACGCAGCATTGGCCTCAAGTCTGAACCTCGCAGGCGATGCCGGGCCGCGCCTCGCCAACCCTGTGGACTGGGACGACGTCGCGCTCTACACATACGCCAGGGCAGACAGGCCGTGAACCCCGAGTTATCCACAGGTTATCCCCAACATGGGGAGAATTACACAGATGTTATTCACACCCGTTAACAACCCTGTTAACAACTCTTGATCAGGAATAAACCGTCGTGATCAGGAATGGGGGCAGGAAGGCGACGATCAGAACCAGTGCCACGACGACGGCTGCGAGCAGCACGATCTGCAGTGTGCGCTGCTCTCGACGACGCGTGCGGGTGAGGATGAACGCGACGAGCGCGCCGACGATCACTCCGCCGAGGTGCGCCTGCCAGGCGATGTTCTGTTGGAACACGAACCCGATGACGAAGTTGATGCCGAGGATCACCAGGATCCCGGTCACGTTCGCGCCGATGTGTCGGCCGATGATGAGCAGGGCGGCCATCAGGCCGAAGACCGCTCCAGAGGCGCCGACTGTGGCGCCCGACGGGTCGAGCACGGCGAGCGCGACCGAGCCGCCGAGGCCGCTGATCAGGTAGAGCGACAGGAATCGCACCCGACCGAGCATGGGCTCGAGGCTCTGCCCCAGCATCCACAGGGCGAGCATGTTCAGCGCGAGATGCAGGAACCCGCCATGGGCGAAGACGGCCGTGAGAAGTCGCCACGGCTCGAAGGGAAGGAGCGAGAGATCGGGGTACAGGTACCTCGGGGCGAACAGCAGTTGCTGCGTGATGAGGTCCCCGACACCGGGAATCAGCTGAAGCAGCCCGATGAACGACGTGACCGCCAGCAGCACATAGGTGACCATCGGCCGGCCGCTGCGCACGGTGGCTGTCGCGGTGTTGCGCCCGCCCCAGCGGCGTTCGGCCTTCTTCTGGGCAGGAGTGCGGTTCTTGCGCTCTGCAGCCATGCACTCGGGGCAGATGACCCCGACTGCTGCCTGGGTCTGGCACTCGGGGCAGATGGTGCGCAGGCACCGCTGGCAGAGCACGAAGCTCTGCCGATCCGGATGCCGGTAGCAGAAGTTGTCGCGGTTGTCCGCGAACTCAGGCGTCGTCATCCGGATCGGCCAGCGTCGGCGTCAGGCCGCGACGATGTCGATCGACTGCAGCACGACCGGCTCGATCGGGCGGTCGCCCGCTGCGGTCGGCACGGCGGCGATGGCGTCGACGACGGCCTTGGAGGCGTCATCGGCGACCTCGCCGAAGATCGTGTGCTTTCCCTGGAGCCAGGGGGTGGGGTCGGTCGTGATGAAGAACTGCGAGCCGTTGGTGCCCTCGGCCTTGCCGGTGATGGCGTTGCGACGCAGGCCCGCGTTGGCCATGGCGAGGATGTAGGGCTCGTTGAAGTTGAGCTCCATGTTGATCTCGTCGTCGAAGTTGTAGCCGGGGCCGCCGACGCCCTGTCCGAGCGGGTCGCCGCCCTGGATCATGAAGTTCGGGATGATGCGGTGGAAGATGACGTCCGAGTAGAGCGCGCCCTCGCCCGGCTTGCCGGTGGCGGGGTCGGTCCAGGACTGGGTGCCGTCGGCCAGGCCGACGAAGTTCTTGACCGTCTTCGGAGCGTGATCGCCGAAGAGGTTGATGACGATGTCACCGTGGTTGGTGTGCAGGGTTGCGACATGAGAAGCGTGAGCCATGCACTCATTCTCGCAGAGCTTCCCATGAGTTGGCCCGCCACTACCGCTGTTCAGCCCTCGGCGCAAGGGTTCGGCGATTCCCTCCCCCCATCCAGGGTCGCGTGGCAAGATGGGGAACCCGTACTCCAATCGACAGGAGAGCATCGTGAGCATCAGCCGCAAGCGGAAGAAGGAACTGCGTCGTCTTCAGGCCGACGCTAACCAGCTGTGGGAGAACCAGCAGGTCCTGGTCGGCCACGCCGCCGACGTCGCCCGCGAGGCCGGACGCCAGCTCGGCCACTTCGGCCGCGAGCAGGTCGGTCCTGTCGTGCAGGACACCTACAACCGTCGCGTCGCGCCGGTCGTCGACCGCGGGGTGCGCTTCGGCCACCACGTCGTCGATGACAAGGTCGTTCCGATCGTCGGCGGCGTCGTCGGCACCGCGCTCACCGCGTGGGACGTCGCGAACGCCAAGCGCGAGGGTGTCGTCAAGAAGGTCAAGAAGGCCACCCAGCCCGAGCCCAAGGGCCCGAGCGTCGGTTCGGTCATCGCCCTGATCCTCGGAGTCGCCGCCGCTGCGGGCGTCCTCTACGCCGCCTGGCAGGCACTGCGCGCCGATGACGAGCTCTGGGTCGCAGACGACCCGCTCTCCGCTCCCGACGCGTGACCTCGACATCGGAGTCCCCGGCCGCTGAGCCGGGTGATCTCCATGCTCGGGTGAGGGATGCCGCGGCTTCACGCGGCCTCGACATCGAGATCCGTGAGCGGCCCGCCGCTCGCAGTCTCTTCGAGGCCGCGGAGCTGCTCGGCATCCTTCCCTCCGGGATCGTGAAGACGCTCGTCGTCAAGCGATCCGACGACACCTACCTGTTCGCGCTGGTTCCAGGCGGCCGGTCGATCTCGTGGCCCAAGCTGCGTGCGGTCGTCGGTGTCAACAAGCTCCGTCTGCCCGAGCCCGATCTCGCCCTCGCGGCGACCGGCTACGAGCGCGGCACGATCGTGCCGATCGGCAGCACCACCGACTGGCCCGTATTCGCCGACGAGTCGATCGTGGGCCAGCGCATCGCCATGGGCGCCGGAGCACACGGGTACAGCCTCTTCGTCGATGCCGACGACCTGATCTCGGCTTACGGCGCGACCGTCGCCGACATCTCGGTGCCCCAAGAGCCTCGCGACTGACCTCCGTCGCGCTCTCGTCAGAGGATTCCGGCCATCCGCAGCGCGATGTCGACGAGCTTGACGCGCTGCAGCTCGGAGACCGACTTGCGGGTGAACCACTCGGCCATGTCGGTGGAGCCGTCGGTCTCGAAGCTCAGCTTTCCTCCGCTGACCGTCGCCCGGTAGACGATGCGAAGCGTGTGCAGCGGCTGATCTGATGGGGTCACGCGCTGACCTGCCGGGATCACCCGCGAATGGATGCCGAGCAGCTCGCCGACCTTGACGGTGTAACCCGTCTCCTCACGGAGCTCCCGCCGGACCGCGTCCTCCGGAGCCTCGCCGGGTTCGAGACCCCCGCCGGGCATGGTCCACGCGACGCGGCGCCCCTCGGTCCAGCGCGCCAGAAGTATGCGCCCGTCGTCATCGGTGACGACCGCGTATGCCGCGACCCGCATGTCCATGCCATCACACTAACGCCACGCCGATGCCCCCACGCCACCTGTGTCCGCGAGCCCCTGTGGGCATTCACACATCGATCAGGAATCGAGAAGCACAGCTGACCGCCTCGTCCGTAGTGTGAGGGACATCGCAGTTCACCCCGTGAAAGGAGTCGGCCATGGCTGACAATGAGAAGAACTTCAGTGCCGAAGAACGCGAGGCCATGAAGGAGGCTGCTGCCGACAAGCGCAAGTCACGTTCGCGGGCGAAGAAGACCCCCGAGGAGGTGCGCGCCGAGGGAGTCGCCGACCTCGAGGCAGCCGTCGCGAAGCTGCCCGACGAGAAGGATCGAGAGCTTTCGCTGGCGCTGCACGCCCTCGTGACCGAGGTCGCCCCCGAACTGATGCCGCGCACGTATTACGGCATGCCGGCGTGGGGCAAGGACGGCAAGGTCCTCTGCTTCTTCCAGCCGGCGAGCAAGTTCAAGGTCCGCTACGGCACCTTCGGCTTCGAGCCGATCTCGAACCTCGACGACGGCACCATGTGGCCGACCGCGTACGCGCTGCTCGACCTCACTGCCGCGAACCGCGCGGTGCTCACCGACCGCATCCGCCTCGCCGTGAGCTGAGTCGCCTATCCCGGGCGGCGGCCCGCGCAGTAGCGTGGATGCCGTGAGCACACTGCCGTTCCCCGCCTCCGTGTACGCCGCCCGACTCGACCGCGCAGCATCCCTCGCCGCCGACGCCGGCCTCGACGCCATCATCGTGGGTCCTGGCCCCGATCTGCAGTATCTGGTCGGCGTCGAGGGAGACACGATCGAGCGGCTGACTGCACTCGTGCTCGGACCGGGACTCGCGCCCACGATCGTCGTTCCGCGGATGGAGCTCGCGAAGGTGCGCAGCACAGCTGTCGGCGAGCTCGGTCTCGCCGTGTCCGACTGGGTCGACGGTGAGAATCCGTACGACCTCGTGGCCGCAGCTCTCGGCGCCGTCTCCCGCGTCGGCGTCTCCGACGCTCTCCCCGCCCTGCACGTGATCCCGCTCGCCGAGCGGATCGGCGTGCGCGTCGAGCTCGCGACCCCCGTGCTGCGTGAGAGCCGGATGATCAAGGATGCCGACGAGATCGCCGAGCTGCGAAGGGCCGGCGCGGCGATCGACGCCGTGCACCGGCGCGTGCCCGAGTGGCTGCGCGCCGGACGGACGGAGCGCGAGGTGGCCGCCGACATCGCCGAGGCGATCGTCACCGAGGGTCACCGCACGGTCGAGTTCGTGATCGTCGGCTCGGGGCCGAACGGTGCCGATCCGCATCATGAGGTGTCTGACCGGGTGATCGACGACGGCGAGGTCGTGGTCGTCGACATCGGGGGTGCGGTGCCCAGCGGATACAACTCCGACAGCACCAGGACATACGTGGTCGGGACGCCCGACAGTGACGCCGCCGAGCGTATCGCCGTGCTCGTGCGCGCGCAGCAGGCCGCCGTCGACGCCGTTCGACCCGGTGCGACGGCGGAAGAGGTGGATGCCGCCGCACGACAGGTCCTGACGGACGCCGGACTCGGCGAGGCGTTCCTGCACCGCACCGGCCACGGCATCGGCGTCTCGGTGCACGAGGAGCCGTACATCGCACCGGGCAACGACCTCGTGCTGCGCGAGGGCATGGCGTTCAGCATCGAACCCGGCATCTACTTCGCAGGGGAGTGGGGTGCGCGCATCGAGGACATCGTCGTCGTGACCGCCGATGGGTGCGAGCGGCTGAACGTCGCGCCGCACGACCTCAGAGCTGTCTGACGACAGAGGGATTCTGACGACAGAGGCCGCCCACCCCCGGGGACGGGGTGGGCGGCCTCTCTTTTCCGGGGGAGTGGGGCAGGGGCTATGCCTCCACGCGCCGGCGGCGCATCACCAGCACGCCACCTGCGGCGAGGAGCAGGAGCAGCACCACGATCGCCGCGATCGGGACCACGCCTCCGGTGCCGGCGAGTCCGCCGCCTGCGGACGCCGCGGCCGTGACCGTGAGAGGCGCCTCCGCACTCAGGTCGGATGCTGCGCCGACGGCGATGAGCGTGTGGGCGCCCACCTCCGCGTCCGCGGGCACCGTGACCTGGATGCGGAAGGCACCTGTGCCGTCGGCAGTCGCCTGACCCAGTCGGATCGGCTCGGAGTGGAGCGTGATCGTGACGACCTCGCCCGCACCGAACCCGCGACCCGTGATCTCGAGGCTTCCGCCCTGGACCACGCTGCTCGCTCCGGTCACGAGCTCCGCGTCGAGCACCGGAGTGCTCCGCACGTCGATCGTCAGCGGCGTCGACTCCGACGGGCGGAAGGCACCGGGGTCGGAGGGGACGAACCGCGCCACGAAGGTGTGCTCGCCCGACGTCGCGATGGTGACATCGGCCGTGGCGATGCCGGCCGAGACGCTCGCCGATCCGACGATCTGGTCGCCTTCGAGGAACTCGACCGTGCCGGCCGCGCCCGCGGGCTTCACCGTCGCGATCAGCGGGATCGATTCGCCCGCGACCGGGTCGTCCGACCCCGAGGCCAGCGTCACCGAGGTGTTCTTCGGAGCAGACGGATCGCCGACGACCAGGAGCGATGCCCTCGCCTCGACCTTCGACACGTCACCGAGGGCGACCACGGGGTGATCCCCGTCGACGGCACCCGCCGGCACGACGATGTCGCCGCTGATCTCGCCATCCTGCCCGGCCTCCGCGATCACCGGTTCCGCGTCGTCGATGCGGATCGAGACGTTCTCCCCCGGCGCGAAGCCGGTGCCCGTGATCGTGACCGTCTCTCCGGGTGCCGCCTGAGCGGGCGCCTGGATCTCTGGTGCGTACTCGGGCTCGGGATCGACCACCGCGATCTGCAGCTGCGCGTCGGCGGACTTCACACCGTCGTCCGCCGT
The DNA here is from genome assembly GCF_031843845.1 of Microbacterium sp. WCS2018Hpa-23. Classification (NCBI taxonomy): domain Bacteria; kingdom Bacillati; phylum Actinomycetota; class Actinomycetes; order Micrococcales; family Microbacteriaceae; genus Microbacterium; species Microbacterium sp. WCS2018Hpa-23. Next base: position 78,607 of record NZ_JAVTIZ010000010.1, on the reverse strand, counting down.
GATCGTCACCGTGTAGGTGCCGGCCGTGGCATAGGTGTGAGTTCCGGTGATCGCGCCGTCCACGATCTCGACATCCGCGACGGGTGATCCGTCGCCCCAGTTGATGATCGCCGACGTCTCACCGGCGCCACCGGTGATCGTCGCCAGTTCGGCGTCGAACTCCTCACCGGTGATCTGACCGTCCACCGTGCCCGCCGTGACCGTGAGGTCGGCGGTCGCCGAACGGTCGCCGTCGGAGGCGAGCGCGAAGATGTGCACGCGGCCGTCGTTGAGCTCTCCCGGCTCCTTCGGCATCGTGAGCGATTCGACCACCTTCGGCGCACCGTCTCCGTCCACCGCAAGGGTGATCGGGGCCGTCGCGTAGATCGCCGTGTTCTTCACGCTCGACTCGGCGCCGGTTCCCGAGAGTCGCCCCTCGGAGATGGTGAGCACGGTGTTGCCCTTGTAGGGGTTTCCGGATGCGCCGACCCAGTCGCCCAGGCTGATCATCACCTTCTGCTCGGTGCCGTCGGTGAAATGCAGCGTCGCCTCCGAATCGCGGTTGCTCTCGGTCGCGGTTCCGATGAACGCGATCTGCGTCGCACCGGAGCCGAGCGACACACGCACATCCTGTCCCTCGCCCGTGATGTTGTCAGGCGCGCCCGCCGGCACCGCCGGGAGGTCGTACGTCAACGTCGTGCCGGGCACGGTGAGGGTCTCGCCCTGAACGAAGCCGTCGGCGTTGATCTTGTCGCGGAAGTACCCGTGGCCCTGCGAATCGCAGTTCGCCGCGGTGACTCCCAGATCGCCGATGCAGACGTTGTTGAACGCTCCGACGAACGTCTCGTCGCGGAAGGCCGTGACGGTGGCTGTGGCCTGCGCCATCGCGCCGTTCGAGTCGCGCACCGTCACGACGGCCGAGTACGTGCCGGGAGCGGTGAACGTGTGCGGAGCACTCACCTTCCATCCGCCCAGCGCATCACGGGTCAACGCCACGTCCGTGACCTCGACGCCGTCGCCGTAGTCGACCGTGACGTCGTAGCCCGACGCATCCGTCTCAGTGCCGACGACCGTCGCGAGCGAGCCGGTGAACTCGGTGTCGACCGCCACACGCTGCGGAGCGCCCGCCGCGACGGAGAGTCCTTCTGCCGAGGATGCGGAGGCGAACAGCTCGACCTCTGACAGCGACAGTGCGGAGCCGCCGGTCTTCGCCGTCAGCTTGACGCTCGTGTAGCCGCCCGCGCCCGTCGCCGTGAACGGCCGGGTCTGCGAGTCCCACGTGAAGGTCTCGCCCTCTCGACTGTCGAGCTCGGTCCAGGTGGTGCCGTCGATCGATCCGGAGAGCGTCCAACTCGACGGCGCGCTGCCCTTCGCCGCACTCGTCAGCGTGTACTGACCGATAGAGACGGGTCCGGACTGCGAGGTCCAGACGAGCTCGGCCGTGTCCCCCGCGAACGTCACGGTCGAGTTCATGTTGTCGTCGACGAGGGAGCCGACGGGGGTGCCGTCGGATGCCGCGAGAGTGCCGCGACCCGGCTTGGTCGCGTCGACCAGGGTCGTCGGGATCTCGAGGTCTTCGTCGAGATCCTTCGCGCCCCACGCCGACGGGTCGGCGCTCATCGTGAAGTCGAGCGTGCCACCGGAGCGCAGCAGGTCTCCGTCGAAGGTCGTCTCGTCGATGGGCGTGCCGTTGATGCTGACGCCTGCCACGTAGTCCTTGCCGGACGATGCGCCGGAGGCGTTGATCACGAGGTCGGAGCCGCCCAGCGACAGGGTCGCGCTGTCGAACAGCGGCGTGCCGATCGTGTAGTCGCCCGAGCCCACCTCCAGCGGGTAGAAGCCGAGTGCCGAGAACACGTACCAGGCCGAGAACTCGCCGTTGTCCTCATCACCCGGGTAGCCCTGTCCGATGTCCGACCCGACGAAGAGTCGGTCCTGGATGTCGCGGATCAGCTCCTGCGCCCCCGACGGGTCGCCTGCTTCGGCGAGCACGTAGGGGATGTGGTGCGCGATCTGGTTCGACATCCCCAGCATCCCTAGCCGCACGTCGCGTGCTTCACGCGCCTCGTGGATGCCGGAGTAGTCGGCCTTCTCACGCACGGTGAGGAACTCGTGCATCACGTCGACGAGCTCCTGTCGTCCGCCGTAGAGGGCGGCGAGTCCGTCGACGTCGTGCGGAGCGTGGAAGCCGAAGGTCCAGGCGCTCGCCTCGGTGAACGCACCGCCCCAGGCCTTCTTGTCGAAGTCCGCACCCGACGTCCAGGAGCCGTCGGAGTTGCGCGAGGTGAAGGTCCCCGCCTCGGGGTTGTACATCTCGACGTAGTGCTCGGCACGGGCCTCGAAGTACGTCGCCTCCTCCTTCAGCTGCTCGACGCGCTCTGCAGGCGTGTTCGGGTCTTCGGAGAGGGCCTTCGCCATCTCGGCGATGCCGAAGTCGTTGATGTACCCCTCGAGACCCCACGATGCGCTCTCGTGCGTGGTCTCCTCGGTGTACCCGAGGAAGATCGACTGAGCGAGGCCCTTCCGCCCGACGGCATTGGATGCTGGGAGCACTGTGGCGTTCTTCACGGCGGCGTCGTACGCCTCGAGTGCCGTGTCGGTCGTGAGCGCACCTGCGAGGTACGCGTCGGCGAAGGCGACGTCGGAGCTCGTGCCGGTCATCAGGTCGGCATAGCCGGGAGACGACCACCGAGCGACCCAGCCGCCGTCGCGATACTGCTGCACGAATCCGTCGACCAGCTCTTCCGTGACGTCGGGGTACAGCAGCGAGTAGAGCGGCCATGCCGTGCGATAGGTGTCCCAGAAGCCGTTGTTGACATAGATCTTGCCGTCGACGATCTTGGCGTTCGTCTGGGTGTCGGATGCGGCGCCGGTCGTCGCCGACACGGGACTCGCGTACTTGTAGACCGGGTCGGCCTCGGTGCCGGTGTTCTCGAACTGCGAGTTCGGGTACAGGTTCAGGCGGTACAGGCTCGAGTACAGCGTGACGAGCTGGGTGTCGCTCGCTCCCACGACGTCGTGCACCACGCCGAGGCGGTCGTTCCATGCGTCGCGCACGGCGGCGTGCGCCTGGTCGAACGAGACTCCGTCGAGCTCGAACTCGTGGTTCTTCTCCGCCTGGTCCTGCGAGATGAACGACGACGACAGCCGAAGCTCGACGGTGCGGTCGGACGTGGTGTCGAAGGCCGCGTAGCGAGCGGTGCCGTTGCGGTCGCCCTGGGTGGTCGCTCCAGCCGTGGCCGGCTCCCTGTCGAACGTTCCGTAGACGAACATGCGCGTGCGTCCGGGCCATCCGGATCCGCCGTCGACCCACCCCGAGACCGTGTCGCCGCTGATCGTCAGCTTCGACGAGTTCACAAGCTGATCGATGAGGATGGAGCTCGTGTCGCCGGTGAACTCGAAACGGTAGATCGCGCCGTGGTCCGTCGCCGTGACGTCGGTCCGGATGCCGTTGTCGAAGTCGACCGAATAGATGTCGGGCCGCGCGGTCTCGTTCTCGTGGTGGAAGGTGAGCTTTCGATCGTTGAGCGATGACGTGGGGTTGCCGTTCGCGGCGGGCAGCACCGCGATCTGGTTGCGGTCTCCCATCCAGATGCTCGGCTGGTGCGAGAATCCGATGCCGTTGAGCGCTGGCAGGTTCTGCGCGTTGTTCGCCCGCTGGTACTGGTAGATCGTCCCGACGTTGTCGGCGTTGGTCATCGGGGTGATGAAGTTGAAGCCGTTGGGCCAGGCGGTCGCGGGAAGGTTGTTGCCGCGCGAGAAACCACCGGTCGAGTTGGTGCCGCGGCGCGTGTCGACGTACGACACGAGTCCGTCGGTGTCGTCGCGCTGCTCTGCCGCCCCGATCGCGACATCGTCGAGCCAGCCGCTGAAGGCCGTGGCACCCGTGGGAACCTCGACGCCCTTCACATCGGTGCCCGGGTGGTCGTAGCTGAAGACGATGTCATCGACGGTGCGCCCCGCGAACTGACCGAGATCGACGGTGACCTTGTTCCACTGGTTCGGCCAGAGCACGTTGGCCTGGCCCTGCTGCCGCGCATTCGCGCCGTAGCCGTACGAGTCGACAGCGCCGCTGGTCGAGAGCCGGGTGCCGTCGTCGAAGGTGAGGTCGACGGCCACGAAGGTGGCGGCGTAGGTCTGCTCGCCGTCGAGCACGGGGAAGACGAGGTACGAGAGCTCGCTGTCGCCCTCGACAGCGATGTCGACGCCGTCGTAAAGGACGCTCGTCGACGATGCGGGGCCGGCGTCGAGGTGGCGGCCGACGTACTGCAGCGCCTTGGTGCCGGTGAAGCCGACGCCGGTCTTGGCGGTGTCGGAGCTCGTGGGGCCGTTGCCGATCTGCAGCATCAGGTCGGACGCCTCGGGCGTCGCGCCGGCCACGGCGATCGGCTCCCACCCGGCGAGCTGCACGATGTTCTTGCTGGGGGTCTTCGTGGCGAGCACGTCGAGACGGTAGTAGAGATACTCGGTGCTCGGAGTCGCGAGTGTGAAGGTGCGCGTCTCGCCGCGGCCGGAGAACAGCTCACCGCTGCGCTCGTCGACGGTCACCCAGTCGGTGCCGTTCGTCGACCCCTGCACCCGGAAGTCCTTCGGGTCGCGGTCGGGCTCGTCGTTGCCCGAGGTGAGCGTGTAGCTCGTCATCGGCTGGGGCGCTGCCAGCTGGTACTGCACCCACGCCGTGTTCGTGAACGCGAGCCACTTCGACGCCGAGTTGCCGTCTGCGACGAATGCTGCGGCCTCGTTGGGCGTGTTCTGCGCCGAGGCGGTCACGGCGGTGACGCTGCCGAGCACGCTGCCCGGCGTGAAGCGGCTCCCGGTGACGTTGACGGCCTCGCCCGTACCCGCGAGCGCGGGGGCCGTGTCAGCGGCTTCGAATGACGACGCGAACGTCGTCTCGCCTGCCGCGGCCGATGCCGAGATCGGCGTCAGCATGGCCAGTCCGACCGTGGCGGCGACGCCGGCTGCCGCCCACGAACGGCGGGCGGATCGTGCGTTCCTCGGGCTGGGGACCCTCATGGTTGCTCCTCTGAACTCCACTGCAGTGTGTCGTCTGTCTGTCGCGGACCGTCTGAGATGCCGCGTGACGATATGACATCGCTGTCATATGCTGAGGACGCTATCACAGCGCGCGGGATGCGGGGAAGAGCCGCGTGCGAAGACCTACCCGCGATAATGAGCTATCCACCCGCACGGGAGGGGACGAGGGGACGCATGAACCGAACCGACGCAGGCGCCGGCGCACCTCGGCCGACCCTCGCGCAGGTCGCAGCGCGGGCAGGCGTGAGCCTGAAGACGGCCTCGCGTGCGCTCGGCGGCGAGTCGTACGTCAGCGAGAAGACCCTCGCCAGCGTGCTCGCAGCAGCATCCGAGCTCGACTACCAGCGCAATGCCGCCGCGAGTCTGCTCGCGAGCGGCCGCCTCGCCGATTCGATCGGGCTGATCACCGGCGACTTCACGAACCCGTTCTACTCGGCCCTCGCCCACGCGATCGAAGACGAGATCCGCACGCACGGCATGCACCTGTCGGTCGCGAACTCCCGTGAGTCCGCCGAACAGGAGCAGCGCGTCGCCCATGACCTCGCCGACAGGCAGACCAAAGCCGTCATCACCGTCTCGGCGATGCCCGATCACTCCGAGTACTCGCAGCTGCAGGCGAGGGGAATCCCGGTCGTGTTCGTCGATCGGCCTGCCGAGAATCTCGCGGCCGACTCCGTCGTTTTCGACAACCGCGAGGGCGGACGACTCGCGGCGCGGCATCTGATCGAGGCCGGCCACCGCCGCATCGCCTTCATCGGCGACTACGCGTGGCTTCCCACCTACCGGCAGCGTCTGGCCGGCATGGGCGATGTGCTCGATGCTGAGGGGGCGCGGTGGCGCGACCTGCTGCGCACCGACGCGCACGACGTGCCGTCGTCGCGAGAGTGCATGCGCGAGCTCCTGGCGCTCGATGATCCGCCCACCGCGGTCGTCGCGGGGAACAACCGCATCCTGCTCGGTGTGATGGAAGAGGTCGCTGCAGGCGACGATGCCCACCGCCCCGCGGTGATCGGCTTCGACGAACCCGAGTGGGCTCGAGTGCTCGGCATCAGTGTCGTCACGGGCGATGTCGAGTCACTCGGCAGGCAGGCGGCACGCCTCGCGCTCGCTCGCCTGAGCGATCGCGCGCGACCGGTCGAGAACGTCGTGCTTCCGATGCGGCTCATCGAGAGGCGCTCGACCGGGGATCCATCACCGGTCAGGCCCCGCAGCACCTGACCGACCCGCCCTGCCGACTTCGTCAAGACCCTGGGGCGGTCGGCCCGACGACGGCAGACTGCCCCTATGGCAGCAGACAGCGGCGCACCATCCGGCGAGAAGGCCGGTCCCGAGCGCACGGCCGACGGTCATCACGTCATCATCGACGGCCGGCGCTGGAGGGCCACCGACCCCTCGATCCCCGATGGATTCCGTCAGGAGCTGGTGGACGAGCTGATGACGGCACGGCGAGCGGTGAAGTCCGCGGAGGTCGACGCCAGGCGCCGGGTGCACGATGCGAAGACCGCGCTCGGCGAGCGTGGGGCACCGTGGTGGGAGGAGCGTTCGGGTGATGCGTTCGACGAACGCATCGCGGCGACCATCCGATCTCTCGCTCGAAAGCGCGAGCAGTCCTCGATCTGCCCGAGCGACGTCGCCCGCACGGTCGGCGGCGAGTCCTGGCGCTCGTTGATGACCGATGTCCGTCGGGTGGCGGCAGAGCTCGCCGACCGCGACGAGATCGTGGTCACCCAGAAGGGCGAACCCGTGAGCATCCGCGAGGTCCGCGGACCCGTGCGGATCATTCGCGGAACGAAGATCTGAACGATCTTTCCGCGGGCAGCCGTCGGCGTGTCAGTGGCGCACGACTGCAGCCCGCCCATGGGTCGACAGCGATACCGGTCGCGTGACTTCCAGCGGCCCCACGGCGGCCATCGTGGTGACCGGATCGAGAGTCGCACCCCTCCGATGGACGATCCGCAGAAGCTCGGTGAACTGATCCGGCGGGAGGGACGGATGCTCCGGATGCCACTGGACGCCGAGGAACGGAAGCGACTCGTGCTCGACAGCCTCGACGATGCCGTTGCGGGAATGGGCGATCGCGCGCAGCCCTCGCCCGAGCTCATCGACGGCCTGATGGTGCGTGCAGAGCAGAGGCTGCCGGAGCCTCGGCGACACGGCACGGAGGTCGTTCAGATCGGTCGCGACGAAGGGATCGTCCCCCGTGCTGCGGTGCCCGCCGACGTGCTGGTGGAGTGTGCCGCCGAGCGCGACGTTGAGCAGCTGCATCCCCCGGCAGACCCCGAGCAGGGGGCGCCTCGATCGCACCGCCTCCATGACGACGGCGATCTGCGTGCGGTCCGCGCGGCGCTGGTAGGCGGTGCGTTGCGGCCGGCGGTCGGATTGCCCATAGAGCAGAGGCTCGATGTCATCGCCGCCGAGGAGCACGATGACATCCGCCTCACGCGACGCCCGTCTCAGCTGCGGCTCTGGGGCCTCACCGGCGGCGTGCAGCGATGCCGTCCAGCCCACTCGCTCGATCGCCGCGACGGCTGAGGCATTGAGGCTGTCCAGGAGCGTCTGATACGCGGCCGCGGCCGCCTGGCGTCGGGTGCGCACATGGAAGAGGGCGACATGCACGCTCATGCTGCGACCCGGGGTGCGGTCATGGTGCTGATCCCTCCATCACGTACTGCTTACAGGTAACGCCCCGCGACAATCCCAGGTCAAATACGTTTTTCCCGTCGGATTGATAGCGATTTGCTCGCAATGCGCGCGTAACGCCGCGGTAATACATCGCACGTATCGTTCCGAGATGGAACTCCGTCAACTGCGCTACTTCATGGCGGTCGCCGACGAGCTCCACTTCGGGCGTGCAGCGCGACGGCTGCACATGTCGCAGCCGCCGCTGAGCGTGCAGATCGGTCGCCTCGAGCGAGAGGTCGGTCTGCCACTGTTCGACCGCAGCACCCGACGGGTGACACTGACACCGGCCGGCCGCCACCTGCAGGAGCGCGCGAGGAGGATCCTCGACGAGGTCGACGCCGTGCGCGCCGAGATGCGCGACTACGTCGACGGGCTCGCCGGCCAGCTCACGGCCGGTTTCGTGAGCTCGGCGAATTACACGGTGCTCCCCGAGGTCGTGAGGCTGTTCCGATCGCGTCGTGACCGCGTCTCACTGTCTCTCGTCCCGCTCACGTCGGGCGAGCAGATCGACCGCCTGCGCGACGGCGCTCTCGATGTCGGCCTCGTGCGAGACGAGTTCCCGCGAGCCGGTGCGAACTCACCCGAGCTGATCGCCGAGGTCGTGTTCGAGGAGCGCCTCGTGCTGTGCGTGCCGATCACTCATCCCCTCGCGACCCACGCGGAGGTGACGGCCGAGCAGGTGCTCGACGTGCCGATGATCGCCTACCCGCACTCGCTCATGCCCGGATACGTCGATCGGGTGCACGAGGTGCTGGGGATCACCCCGGGTGCCATGCGGATCGCGGAGGAAGTCGTGCACCAGGAGACGGCGCTCGGTTTCGTCGCGGCGGGCGTCGGCGCGAGCATACTGCCCGAATCGGTGCGCCAGGTGGTGCCACCGTCGATCGCCGTGATTCCGCTCGCCGGGTCGCCGACGACGCGGCTCCTGGCTGCCAGGCAGGTTCGAGCAGACGAGAGCGCGATCTGCGCGGCCTTCATCGAGTGCCTCCACGACGCGGCTGAGGCACTCACCACCGCTCGACCTGTCTGAGCAGCGAAGCTCAGAGCACGTCGTAATACCCGCTGTACGGGAAGTCGATGTCACCCGTGTCTCGAGGGTCGTACGCCACCGTCGAGACGCTGATTGCCACTCGTGTCGTCGGCGTGATGAGAACGCTCACCGCCCGGTTGCCGACGACGACGACATCCACGAATGTGCCGCCGATCCTCGCGGCGTCCTCGATGCGATGTCGGAGGTCTCCGACATCCTGGTCCTGGGCGAGCAGATAACTCGTCCCGTCGAAGACCACCTCTGTCTGGATCATCGTCTTCGCGTCGCTCATGCCCGGCACGCTACGCCGGGGCTCCCGACCTGAAAAGGGGGGTTGCGAACCGGCCGCTCCCGTGAGACGGGGTCGATGCGCAGCCTCGGAACATCGGGGGCCCTTCCTTTTCGTAGGTCGTCCGAGTTGTTAACAGATCCATCCACACCTGTGGAATCAGAAGTCAGTTCAGGCGCGCGGTCTCGGCGACCACGTCGAGCCGTTCGAGCAGCAGCTCACCGGCGCCTTCCATGACCGTGAACGCGTACATCGTGACGACGAGCGCGATCAGAGCGAAGAAGATGACGCCGGGGATGCTGCGGCGAGAGACCACCGTGATCACGAGGGCGGCCACCGCGCCGCCGATGGCGATAGTCTGCCCCGCGACTGTCGCGAATGCCATCCGGATCGCGCTGTCTGCCGTGAGGGGTCCGTAGCTGTTGAGCAGCGCCGAGATCGCGAACGGGATGACGAACAGGCTCATGAGCAGTACGACACGGCGGCGCACGACCCACCGCTTTCGGCGGGTGGGGGATTCCGTCGTCGCGCGCACCGATGAGCTCATGCCGCGATCGTACCGTCACGCGTCCAGCGAGCGGGGAGCCGACGGATCCAGTGCCGCCGCGGAGTTGTTAACACCCTTGTTAACAGGTGTGGAGGGGCGCTGCGGAGTTGTTAACAGGGTTGTTAACAACTGTGGACGGGCGCATCGACGCAGTCGTCACTCGTTCGGACAGGTCACGGCGAAAGTCAGTGTCGCGTCCACACGCTCCCATTCCCCGATGACCGTGTCGATAGAGGCGGCGACGCCGACCTCCCGAGGTGCGATGTCGGCGGACCCTTCTAAGTCCGACACGAAGAGCACAGAGGATTCCTCGCCGCGCACGATCGACACGTCACCACTCGACCGGAAGTTGGCAGCCACCCCGTCGTCGCCCACCCAGCCCGTGATGGTCGACTCGCTGCCGTCTTCAAGCGACAGCATCACCCCGTTCGGCACGACGAGATCTTCACCGATGACCGTGATGTAGCCGTCCCAGTCGCAGAGCGGTTTCGACGGGTGGGCGACCAGCTCGCGCTGCTCGCCGTCCTGCACATAGGTGATCGAGATCGTCGATTCCGAGAACGGAGGAGTCGGCGCCGGCGTCGCTTCATCCGCAGTCGGGACGGGCGCACACGAGGTGAGGAGCAGAGCGGCGATCACACAGACGGCGCCGAGAGTCTTTCCTCTGAGAGTCACACGCGCTCCGTTCGAGATCTGTGCCGTACTTGACGATCATATTCATGCCGCGAGAGTGGATCGCGCGATCCGCTGGCAGAAACGAGAAGGCCCCGCACCAGGCGGGGCCTTCTCGAACTGTCTCAACACAGTGTGGAGCCTAGGAGATTCGAACTCCTGACATCCTGCTTGCAAAGCAGGCGCTCTACCAACTGAGCTAAGGCCCCGTGAGGGAAATATTGAGTTGAGGAGTGGGCCCACCAGGACTTGAACCTGGGACCTCTTCATTATCAGTGAAGCGCTCTAACCGCCTGAGCTATGGGCCCGTCAACCTCCGAAACTTTACCGGAGATTTCCGGAATTACCCAATCGAGGGTGGGGACCCCCACGGATCCCCGCCCTCGAGTGCGATCATCGGCCCGGACGGATCGTCACACTGCCTGCGGAGAGCGACACGTCGATCACGCGGCGAGTGTCCGAGGACTGGTCGACCTTCGCGTCCAGCGAGCCCGCACTGACGTCCTGAGTGATCGAGTACGACTCGTCGGGAACGGTGAGATCGAGGGATCCGGCGCTCACATCGATCGTCGTCTGCGACGGCGCACGGCCGGTCAGCTCGACATTGAGGTCTCCGGCCGCCACAGTGAGGTCGGCCTGGTCGACGCCGTCGAGCGTCGCGTCGGCGCGTCCGGCGCTCATGTCGATGGTCAGGCTGCTCGCCGCGCCCTCGACATCCAGCGCGCCCGCGTTGACGGTGATGTCGAGGTCACCGAAGTCGCCGACCACGTCGAGGCTCCCGGCGTCGAGGGTGAGGTCGGCGTCGAGCGCGCTCTCTCGCAGACTCTCGGGAAGGGTGAGAACGGCCGACTGGTCGTCGCCGAACCAGCTCCCGAACCACCATCCGAACTCGAAGTCGGGGCTCCGGACGACAAGGGAGTCGCCGTCACGTTCCAGAGTCCACGCCGCGCCGCGGCTGTCGGTGATCGCGAGCTCCGCCTCGTCGACGTCACCGAACTCGATGCGCATCGTGCCTGCATCCGCGTCGAGGTCGATGCTCTGAATCCCCGAGGCGTCCTCGGACAGCACCGAATCCGTGCCCTCGGTCGACGATGCGACCAGACTGCCGGTCGCGGCGACCGCAGCGGTCGCCCCCGAGCCGAGCAGCGCCATGCCGCCCACCACCGCGGTGAGGATCATGACCGCGGTCGCCCCCGACGAGCGACCCGTGTCGCCGCCTCCGGAAGCTGCGGGCGCCTGGGCCTGTGCGGGCGCCGGCGCCTCCGGGGCGGAGGCCGGCGGGGGAGTGAGCGGGGTGTGCCCGCCCTGGAAGTCGTCGTTCGTGGTCATCGTCCCACTCCTGTCTGTCCGGTCGGCGTCGCGCCGCCCGTGTTCTCGATGTGCGCGAGCGCCGCCAGCACGCGCCGGTTGCCCGATTCGCCCTGCTCGAAGCCCAGCTTCTGGAAGATCGCGGTGATGTGCTTCTCGACGCTGGCCTCCGAGAGGAAGAGCAGTCCGGCGATCGCCTGGTTCGACTTGCCTTCAGCGATGAGCGCCAGCACGGTGCGCTCCCGTTCGGTGAGCCGCTGCATCCGATCGTCCCTGTTGCGTCGCGTGAGGAGCTGCGCCACGACCTCCGGGTCGAGCACGGTCGCCCCCTCGGAGATCCGCTGCACGGAACCGAGGAACTCCGAGACATCGGCCACGCGATCCTTCAGCAGGTAGCCGAGCGGGCCGCCCTGGGCCGCGATCAGATCCGAGGCGTAACGCTCCTCGACGTACTGCGAGAGCACGAGCAGCGGCAGCGCGGGGTTCGTGGCGCGGAGTCCGAGAGCGGCACGGATCCCCTCGTCGGTGAACGTCGGTGGGAGCCGCACATCGAGGATGCAGAGCTCGGGGTCGGTATCGGCGACCGCCTCGACCAGGCCCTCGGTGTCGGGGAGGGCTGCGACCACGGTGTGGCCGGCATCCTCGAGCAGTCGCACGAGTCCCTCGCGCAGCAGGACGGAGTCCTCGCAGATCAGGATGCGCATGGCACGTTCACCTCCAGGCTGGTCGGTCCGCCTACAGGGCTCTCGAGGCGGAAGGTTCCGCCGGCGGCGAGGATGCGGTTCGCGATGCCGTCGAGACCGCCACCGGGCTGCACCTGAGCGCCACCCATTCCGTTGTCTTCGACGCGGGCCCACAGCACCCCGCCCTCACGCAGACGCACCGTGACCCTGGCCTCGCTGGCTCGGGAGTGCTTCGCGGCGTTCGTGAGCGACTCGGCGATCGAGAAGTAGACCGCTGCCTCTGCCTCACGGCTGCAGCGTCCGTCCATCCGCACATCGAGGTTCACGGGGATGTGCGACCGCCCCGCCAGCGCAGACAGTGCCGCGTCGAGGCCACGGTCGTCGAGCACGGAGGCATGGATGCCACGGGCGAGCTGTCGCAGCTCGGTGATCGCTGCTTTAGTCGAGGTGTGCGCCTCGGCGATCAGTTCCTTCGCGGCATCCGGGTCGTTGTCGATCTTCTGCTGCGCGAGGCCCAGCGTCATGCCGACTGAGACGAGCCTCGGCTGGACGCCGTCGTGCAGGTCGCGTTCGATGCGGGTGCGCTCCACGTCGGCGGCGCGTACCGCCCCCTCCCGCTGCGCGGTGCTGGTGCGCACACGCTCGGTCAATTCAGCCTCGCGGCTGCGGATCACGATGGACAGCGAGAGCACCCGGTGCAGGAGAGCGAGGCCGATCATGCCCGCGAGGGAGGCGGCGATGCCGAGGATGCCGATGAGCGGCGCCCAGGCGGCGTCGATCCCGCCGCCGCCGAACGGGCCCATCACGGCGTCCGTTCCCGCGAGGGGAGCGAAGCAGATCACGATCGACCAGACGACGCCCCAGGCGAGACGCAGTACGATCCAGCCCAGCACCGCAGTGATCGCGAAGTTCGCCAGCGCCCGCCACATGCGGCCGTCGATGGCTTGGCGTCCGAGTGAGCGCAGCCACCCGGCGAAGCCAGGCCGATCACGAGGCCGCCAGCGCAGCGGGGCGATCGGCGTCTTGTAGAGCCCACCGACGCGTGCGACCTCGAACCAGCCGACGCCGAAGAGGGCGTAGACCAATCCGACGAGGAGCACGACCCCGACGCCGGCGGCGAAGAGCAGCCCGAGACCTGTGCCGAGAAGTCCGGGGAGAGTCGCGAAGATGAAGCCGCCGATGACCCCGATGCCCGCCAGATGCAGGATCGAGAGGAAGATGCGCAGCGGCGGCTTCGAGGCCGTCGCCGGTGGTGGCGTGGCAGTCTGTGTCGTCATGCTTCAAAGGTACGGCGGCCCCGATCCCGCCGACACCGAGCCAACCGGAGACCCTGCTTCGGGTTTTCCCTACCGACGTCAGGGAGCGAAAAGGGGCGGATGCGAGTCGCATCCGCCCCTCTTCGAATCCGGTCGATCAGTTCGACATGAACCCCACGAGCAGTCCGCCCGTCACCTTCACGGCGACGTTGTAGATGCCGGCGATGACCGCACCGAGCACGGTGAACACGATGAGGTTCAGGATCGAGACGACAGCCGCGAACGCCATCACCTGCGGAAGACCTGCCACCTCGGAGATGCGCACCGAGTTGTCGGTGATCGTGCCGATGAACTCATCGGCCTGCGTGAGGATTCCGGTCGCCTGCAGCACGAGGTAGATCAGGAAGAACGACACCATCGTGACGATGGCGAGCGCGACGGCTCCCAGGAACGAGAGCTTCACGGCCGACCAGAAGTCGACGTAGACGAGGCGCAGGCGAACCTGTTTGCCGCCGGTCTTGCGCGTGGACTTCTTCGCCAGCTTGTCGGCTACTGTGCTCATGCGTCTGCTTCCTCAGGGTTCTCGTTCGTCTCGGGGGCGGTGGTCTCGGAGTCCACCTCAGCCTCATCCGAGTCGTCTTCGTCGGTGAGGCCCCGCTCACCGTTGCGGGCGATGGCGAGGATCCGGTCGGCTTCCGTCGTCCGTGCGAACACCACTCCCATGGTGTCTCGGCCCTTGGCGGGCACCTCGGCCACGGCAGAGCGTACCACCTTGCCGCTGGACAGAACCACAAGGACCTCGTCGTCGGCGGAGACCATCAGACCGCCCGCGAGAGTGCCCCGATCGTCGTGGAGCTTGGCCACCTTGATGCCGAAACCACCGCGTCCCTGGACACGATATTCCTCGACGGCGGTGCGCTTCGCGTAGCCGCCGTCCGTCACGACGAACACGAACTGACCGGGAGCTGCGACGGATGCCGACAGCAGGCTGTCGCCCTCACGGAACTTCATGCCCTTCACTCCGGCGGTCGCGCGTCCCATCGGGCGCAGCGCATCGTCGGTCGCGCTGAACCTGACCGACATGCCCCGGCGGCTGATGAGGAGGATGTCGTCTTCGGCGTTGACCATGAGCGCCGAGACCAGTTCGTCTTCGTCGTTCAGGCGGATCGCGATGACGCCGCCCTGACGGTTGGTGTCATACGTGTCGAGACGCGTCTTCTTGACGAGTCCGTCGCGGGTCGCGAGCACGAGGTAGTCGGCGACCGCGTAATCGCGGATGTCGAGCACCTGCGCGATGTTCTCGTCGGGCTGCAGAGCGAGGAGGTTCGCGACGTGCGTGCCCTTCGCGTCTCGGCCGGCCTCGGGGACCTCGTAGGTCTTCGAGCGGTACACCCGGCCCTTGTCGGTGAAGAACAGCAGCCAGTGGTGCGTCGTCGTCACGAAGAAGTGCTCGACGATGTCATCCGCTCGCAGCTGCGCGCCCTTGATGCCCTTGCCGCCTCGGTGCTGCGACCGGTAGTTGTCGCTCCGCGTGCGCTTGATGTACCCAGCGCGCGTGATGGTGACGACCATCTCCTCTTCGGCGATCAGGTCTTCCATCGAGACGTCGCCGTCGAAGCCGTGCAGGATGTGCGTGCGACGGTCGTCACCGAAGCGCTCGACGATGCCGGTGAGCTCGTCACGGATGATGTCGCGCTGCAGCGACTCGTCGGCGAGGATCGCCTGGTACTCGCCGATGAGCCGCTCGAGCTCCGAGGCCTCGTCGAGGATCTTCTGACGCTCGAGGGCAGCCAGTCGGCGCAGCTGCATGTCGAGGATGGCCTGGGCCTGGATGTCATCGATGTCGAGGAGCTTCTGCAGTCCCTCGTTCGCGTCCTGCGTGGTCTGCGATCGACGGATGAGAGCGATGACCTCGTCGAGCGCGTCGAGCGCCTTGAGGTAGGCGCGCAGGATGTGCATGCGCGCCTCTGCCTTGGCGAGGCGGAAGCGCGTGCGTCGGACGATCACCTCGAGCTGGTGCGTGATCCAGTGGGTCACGAAGCCGTCGATCGCGAGCGTGCGGGGCACGCCGTCGACGATCGCGAGCATGTTCGCGCCGAAGTTCTCCTGCAGCTGCGTGTGCTTGTACAGGTTGTTCAGCACGACCTTCGCGACCGCGTCGCGCTTGAGCACGACCACGAGACGCTGACCCGTGCGGTCGGAAGACTCGTCGCGGATGTCGGCGATGCCGGTGATCTTGGCGTCACGGGCGAGGTCGCCGATCTTCACCGCGACGTTGTCGGGGTTCACCTGGTATGGCAGCTCGGTGATCACGAGGCACGTGCGGCCCTGGATCTCCTCGACGTTGACGACCGCGCGCATCGTGATCGATCCGCGTCCGGTGCGGTACGCCTCCTGCACACCCTTGGTGCCGAGGATCTGCGCACCGGTCGGGAAGTCAGGACCGGGGATGCGCTGGATCAGTCCCTCGAGCAGCTCCTCGCGGGGGAGACCGGGGTTGTCGAGAGCCCACAATGCAGCGGCGGATACCTCACGCAGGTTGTGAGGCGGGATGTTCGTCGCCATGCCGACCGCGATGCCGACGGATCCGTTGACGAGCAGGTTCGGGAACCGCGCAGGCAGGACGGTCGGCTCCTGAGTCTGACCGTCGTAGTTGTCGGTGAAGTCGACCGTGTCCTCTTCGATGTCGCGCACCATCTCGAGCGCGAGCGGGGCCATCTTGGTCTCGGTGTATCGCGGAGCAGCGGCGCCCATGTTGCCGGGGGAGCCGAAGTTGCCCTGGCCGAGTGCCAGCGGGTAGCGCAGCGACCACGGCTGCACGAGGCGGACCAGGGCGTCGTAGATCGCCGAGTCACCGTGCGGGTGGTACTGACCCATGACCTCGCCGACGACACGGGCGCACTTCGAGAACGACTTGTCGGGACGGAATCCGCCGTCGTACATGCCGTAGATCACGCGGCGGTGCACGGGCTTGAGCCCGTCGCGCACGTCGGGGAGCGCGCGGCCGACGATGACGGCCATCGCGTAATCGAGGTAGCTGCGCTGCATCTCCGACTGCAGGTCGACCTGATCGATCTTGCCGTGGTCGTGTGCCGGCTCGGGGCGTACTTCGTCAGTCATGTGTGTTGTCGATTCCGGTGGTTGTCGAACGAATGCAGGCGCGGGGGACGCGTCAGATGTCGAGGAAGCGGACGTCCTTGGCGTTGCGCTGGATGAAGCTGCGTCGCGACTCGACGTCCTCGCCCATCAGCACGCTGAAGATCTCGTCCGCGGCGGCGGCGTCCTCGATGGTCACCTGGCGGAGCGTCCGCGTGGTGTGGTCCATCGTGGTCTCCCACAGCTCCTTGGCGTTCATCTCGCCGAGACCCTTGTAGCGCTGGATGCCGGCGTCCTTCGGGATGCGCTTGCCGTTCTCGAGTCCGTGCTTGAGCAGCGCATCGCGCTCGGCGTCGCTGAACACGTACTCGTGCGGCTGGTTGGTCCACTTCAGGCGGTAGAGCGGCGGCATCGCGAGATAGACGAAACCGGCCTCGATGAGCCCGCGCATGTAGCGGAACAGCAGCGTCAGCAGCAGCGTGGTGATGTGCTGACCATCGACGTCGGCATCGGCCATCAGCACGATCTTGTGATAACGGGCCTTCTCGATGTCGAACTCTTCGCCAATGCCCGTGCCGAAGGCCTGGATCATCGCCTGGACCTCTTTGTTGCCCAGTGCCTTGTCGAGACGTGCGCGCTCGACGTTGAGGATCTTGCCTCGGAGCGCCAGGATCGCCTGCGTGTGCGGGTCGCGGCCCTGCACCGCGGAGCCGCCGGCCGAGTCGCCCTCGACGAGGAAGATCTCGCTGATCGACGGGTCCTTGCTGGTGCAGTCCTTGAGCTTGTCGGGCATCGCCGCCGACTCGAACACGCTCTTGCGGCGAGCGGTCTCGCGCGCCTTGCGGGCGGCGAGACGGGCGGTCGCCGCGTCGATGGCCTTGCGGATCACGTTCTTGGCCTGGATCGGGTTGCGACCGAACCAGTCGCCGAGCTGATCGCCGACGACCTTCTGCACGAAGGCCTTCGCTTCGGTGTTGCCCAGTTTGGTCTTGGTCTGACCTTCGAACTGGGGCTCGCCGAGCTTGATCGAGATGACTGCGGTGAGTCCCTCGCGCACGTCGTCGCCCGACAGGTTGTCGTCCTTCTCCTTGAGAAGGTTGTTCGCTCGCGCGTACTTGTTCACGAGCGTCGTGAGTGCCGCACGGAAGCCCTCTTCGTGGGTGCCGCCCTCATGCGTGTTGATGGTGTTCGCGTAGGTGAAGACGTTCTCGGTGTACGAGGTCGTCCACTGCATCGCGACCTCGAGGGAGATCTTGCGCTCGGTGTCCTCAGACTCGAAGGCGATGATCTCGTCGTTGACGACCTCGGCGTGACGCACCTTATTGAGGTACTCGACGTAGTCGACGAGGCCGCGCTCGTAGAAGAACACGTCGTTCGGCTGAGTGAGAGTCGCCTGACCGTCGACCTCGACCTCGTAGGCCGACGCAGGGCGCTCGTCGGACAGCTCGATGCGGAGTCCCTTGTTGAGGAACGCCATCTGCTGGAAGCGCGTGCGGAGAGTGTCGTAGTCGAAGTCCGTCGTCTCGGTGAAGATCTCGGCATCCGGCCAGAAGGTGATCGCCGTTCCGGTCTCGTCGGTGGGCTCGCCCTTCTCCAGCTGCTGCTGGGGCGCGCCGCCGTCGGCGAAGCTGTGCCGCCAGACGAAGCCCTTCTGCTTGACCTCGACGTCGAACCGGGTCGACAGGGCGTTCACGACCGAGGAGCCGACACCGTGCAGTCCACCCGAGACGGCGTATGCGCCGCCGCCGAACTTTCCACCGGCGTGCAGGATCGTCAGCACGACCTCGACGGTCGACTTCGTGGGGTCGGAGGAGTGCGGATCGACGGGGATGCCGCGACCGTTGTCGATCACACGGACGCCGCCGTCTTCGAGCAGCGTCACGAAGATCGTGTCGGCGTACCCGGCGAGGGCCTCGTCGACCGAGTTGTCGACGATCTCGTAGACGAGATGGTGCAGACCGCGCGGGCCCGTGGATCCGATGTACATACCCGGGCGCTTGCGGACGGCTTCGAGACCCTCGAGGATCTGGATGGAGTCGGCACCGTACTCACCGGGCTGCTTCACCTTGGGTGAGATCTTGTTGTCGGTGGCGGGGGTCTCCCCGGTGGTGGATTCCGTCTCGTCAGCGGGGGATTCAGGCGTCATCAGAGGGCATTCTCCACATCGATATCACGAAC
Organism: Microbacterium sp. WCS2018Hpa-23; assembly: GCF_031843845.1. Lineage (NCBI taxonomy): Bacteria > Bacillati > Actinomycetota > Actinomycetes > Micrococcales > Microbacteriaceae > Microbacterium > Microbacterium sp. WCS2018Hpa-23. The sequence continues at coordinate 59,850 of NZ_JAVTIZ010000010.1, read as the reverse complement.
CCCCAGTCTAGCGGCTTTTCGTGTCGATATGCGGCTCAGCGGCCACCTGTGGCCCTCTGAGCGTGTCGGACCCCATCTATGGTGTCCTACCCGTAGGTATCGCGTGGGCCCCGTCCTGGAACGACTCTGGGACCCCATTTCCAGGAGGGTACGTCCGGTCCGATGAAGCGGAGGTTCTCGACACCCGCGTCGGGATACCGACGACCGATCTCGGTGAGGATCGTCCCGCGCATGTACTGGAGATTCTTCGCCCAGGCCGTCGAATCGCACTTCACGGTGAGCACTCCGCGCTCGAGCGAGACCGGTTCGGAGTGCTTCGCGGTGTCGGATCCGGCAAGATCCGCCCACTGGCGCACCAGGTCTTCTCGGGCCAGAGTCTTCTGCCATCCGGAGTCCCGGCTGAGCTTGTCGAGTACGGCACCGAGGGCTCCGGGATCACGCCCCGGGGTGAACGGGGCGTTGTCGTCGTCCGTGACGATGCGCCGCTTGCGCTTCCACGACTTCGAGCTCGGCGCGAGGCCCCGCAGACGCAGGTACGTGGCGACGGTCTCCGGAGTCTCGGGGGCCGGAACGGCTGCGATGTCAGTCATCGGCCACCTCCCTCTCGTCGCTGATGGTTCCCGCAGAGATCCGCACCACGTGGGCATGGAGAACCTCGGGGATATCCTCCTCCACCGCCGCGGTCACCACCACCTGCTCGTACCCCGCGGTCAGTGCGGCGAGACGCTGGCGGCGATCGGCGTCGAGCTCGGCGAACACATCGTCGAGGATCAGCACAGGGTCACCGGCCGGGGATTCGCTGCGCAGCAGCTCGGCGGAGGCGAGACGCAGGGCGAGCGCCACCGACCACGATTCGCCGTGCGAGGCGTAGCCCTTGACCGGAAGACCACGCACGCGCAGCACCAGATCGTCGCGATGAGGGCCGGTGAGAGTGAGGCCCCGGTCGAGTTCGTTGGATCGCTTGGCGAGCAGTGCGGCGTGGAACATCTCGGCGATGTCACCCGACGTCTCAGCCGGAGCATCCACCCCCTCTTCGGGATCCGCTCCCCGAACCGAGAGCGCCCAGTCGAGCTGCGGGCGATGGTCTTCACCGGCGATCGCCGCATAGGCCTCGGCCACCGGCTGCTGCAGATCGGTCGCGAGCCGCTGTCGGGCCGTGATGATCTCGGCCCCGAGCGAGACGAGCTTGTCGTCCCACACGTCGAGCGTGCTGAGTCCCTCGCCCTTGATGCCGCGGGCACGGGCGGATTTGAGCAGGGCGTTGCGCTGTTTGAGCACCCGGTCGTAGTCCGCGAGGACCGACGACATGCGCGGGGTGCGCTGGATGAGCAGCTGGTCGACGAAGCGTCGCCGCGCCGAGGGGTCGCCGCGGACGATCTGCAGGTCTTCGGGGGCGAAGAGCACGACGTGCGCGTAGCGGGGGAGTTCGTTGGTCTTCGACGGCGAGCCGTTGATACGGGCTTTGTTCGACCCCTGCTTGTTGAGCTGCACCTCGACGAGCACTCGACGCTCGCCATGTGACAGGCGCGCGCGGATGATCGCGAAGTCCTTTCCCTCGCGGACCATCGGCGCATCGGAGGAGACCCGGTGCGAGCCCAGTGTCGCCAGGAAGACGACGGCCTCCGCGAGATTCGTCTTTCCCTGACCGTTTCGCCCGACGAGGACGTTGGGTCCCTTGTGCAGGGCGAGATCAGCGGTCGCGTAATTGCGGAAGTCGACCAGGCTCAGGTGTTCCACAATCACGGTGTCAGCCTACCTTCGGGGTCTGACATCGAACTCGCGGTCGGGTGCTCGCGCCGAGGCGATCCCCTGAGGTCGCGGAGTGAGATCAGCGCAGCAGCAGGTTGGGCTGCAGCAGGTACTTGAACGAGTCGAGACCGGCCTGATCGACCGAAGTCTGGCTCGTGATCAGCACGGGGCTGAGCTTGTTCGCGTTGTCGCTCGAAGTGAACGTCACGCGCACGAACTCGCTCTTCACGGCACCGAGCGCCTCGATGAGGTACTGCGGGTTGAGGCCGAGAGTGACGTCGTCACCGCCCGAGAGGATCGCATCGACCGACTCGGATGCCCGTGCATGCTCGCTGCCGGAGGCATCCATGGTGACGCCGTCGCTCGAGAACGTGAAACGCAGAGGTGCTGCGCGGTCGAGAACGAGCGACACACGGCGGACGGCCTCGACGAGGTCCGCGGTGTTGACGACCGCGTAGTGCTCGGTCTGCTCGGGGAACAGGCGGCGGACCGGCGGGAAGTTGCCCTTGATCAGCAGCGACGTGACGGTCTTGTTGCCTGCCGTGAACGCGATGATCTCGCGGTCGCCGGCTCCCGAGAACGCGATCTGGATAGTGCCGGCGTGACCGAAGGTCTTTCCGACCTCGAGGAGAGTGCGGGCGGGGACCAGCGCGGTCGCCTCGACGGCTTCGCCGTCCCACGGGACGTCACGGAGCGAGACTCGGTAACGGTCTGTGGCGACCAGGCTCAGCGTGTGTCCGGAGACTGCGAGCTGCACACCGGTGAGCACCGGGGTGACGTCGTCGCGGGATGCGGCGAAGCCGACCTGAGCGATGGCGGTGCCGAAGTCGTCTGCAGGAACGACACCGGAGGAGCCGGAGACCTCGGGGATCGAGGGATATTCCTCGACCGGCATGGCCGCGAGTGTGAATCGGGCGGAGCCGCAGCTCACGGTGATGCTGCCGTCGTCCTCGACGGCGATCTCGATCGGAGCATTCGGAAGTCGGCTGGCGATGTCTGAGAGGAGGCGACCGTGAACCAGGATCGTGCCCGGTGTGTCGACGGTCGCTTCGATGGTCGTACGGGCCGAAGCCTCGTAGTCGAACGCCGAGAGCGTGAGGCCGGAGCCGTCGGCTTCGATCAGGACTCCGGCGAGGATCGGCTGAGGATTGCGCTGCGGGAGCAGCTTGACGACGAACGAGACTGCCTCGCTGAAGACATCGCGGTTGACCTGAAACCTCACTGGTGCTCCCTTGTCGTCGTTCTGAGACGTGTCGTCATCGTTCCTGCCGGTGCAGGGCTTCCCATGCTAGCCCCACAGTCGGTCGGATCCCTACGGCCGGGAGGAAGCTCGGGCCTGTCGGAGTTTCCCCACCGTCTGGTGATCGGATCGCCCATGAATTGAATTAACTCCTTAACGGTGTTAACACCTGTGGATACTGTGGATAACTCGGTGGAAAGCAGACGCGAGTAGGGAACTACACGGTTGTCAGTTGTGGAATCCCTGAGGAATCCGCGGGTGGACGGGGTCTGCCGGTCGGAGCGCTCTCCCATAGTTATCCACAGGTTTGCCCGTTTCCCACACATTCGTCCCGACCTAGACGCGATCCATCCACAAGTTATCCACATGTGCAAACTGGCATCTATCCGGACCTGTGGATGCCCCTCAGACGCACGAGAAGGGGGTCGCAGCGTCCCATCGGACCCTGCGACCCCCTTTTTCGAGGCGTCGTACGCTCAGCGGCGACCGAGCTGCGTGGTGATCTCGGTCACCTGGTTGTAGATCGAACGTCGCTCCTTCATGAGCTCGCTGATCTTCTTGTAGGCGTACATGACCGTCGTGTGATCGCGATTGCCGAAGAGCTGTCCGATCTTGGGCAGCGAGAGGCTCGTACGCTCCCGACAGAGATACATCGCGATCTGTCGCGACGTCGCGATCTGCTGCGAACGGCTCGAGCCGTACAGATCGTCGACCGTCAGCTTGAAGTACTGCGCGGTCGCCGTGATGATGTCCGTCGGCGAGATGATGTTGTCCTCGGCCGTGTCGATGATGTCGCGCAGCACCGTCTGTGCGAGGGAGATGTCGAGGGCCGAGCGGTTCAGACTCGCGAACGCCGAGACGCGGATCAGGGCACCTTCGAGTTCACGGATGTTCGAGGAGACGACGGTAGCGATGTACTCGAGTACCTCGTCGGGAATATGGAGCGCCTCGCTCTGCGCCTTCTTGCGGAGGATCGCGATTCGCGTCTCGAGGTCGGGCGCCTGCACATCGGTGATCAGACCCCATTCGAATCGGCTGCGCATCCGATCCTCGAAGCCGGTCAGGTGCTTCGGCGCGACATCGCTCGTGATCACGACCTGCTTGTTGTGGTCGTGCAGCGTGTTGAAGGTGTGGAAGAAGGCTTCCTGGGTCTCGGCACGACCCTGCAGGAACTGGATGTCGTCGATCAGCAGGATGTCGACGTCGCGGTACCGCGCCTGGAAGGCGGCACCGCGGTTGTTCGCGATCGAGTTGATGAAGTCGTTCGTGAACTCCTCGCTCGAGACGTACCTGACCTTCACCCCTGCGTAGAGGGACTGGGCGTAGTCGCCGATCGCATGGAGGAGGTGGGTCTTGCCCAGACCCGAGTCTCCGTAGATGAAGAGAGGGTTGTATGCCTTGGCGGGGGCCTCGGCCACCGCGACCGCCGCGGCATGGGCGAAGCGATTGGATTGGCCGATGACGAAGTTGTCGAACGTGTACTTCGGGTTCAGGCGGGATTCGTGGCGCAGCTGCGTCGGCTGCTCCATCGGCGACTCGATCCGGATCTGCTCCTGGCGGCCGTAGTCGGCCACGGCGATCGGTGCGGTGGGCTGCTCGGCGAGCTCGTGGTTGACCACGACGCGATAAGAGGTGACCTCCTGACCGATGTGGGAGAGCGCCTCCATGATCGGCAGCCGCAGGCGCTTGTTGATCTGCGCCGCGGTGAGGTCGTTGGGGACCTCCAGATAAAGCGTCGCGGACATCACACCGGCGGGGACGGCGAGGCTGAGGAATCCCTGCAGCTGCGGAGTCACCCTGTCATCCGCCTCGAGCAGGTCCTGCACCGTGGTCCAGATCGGAACGTCGGGCTGGGCAGGTGATGACATGACGCTCCGTGCTGGGGATTCGGAGGGGCGTCGAGAATGGCGTCCCCCCTGTGGATAACTTCGGATGCCACGGTAGTCACCGCGGCTGGGAACGGCAACCTGCCTACGGGAATCCGCGCGCGTGTTGCGCATACGTGCACGCGACAGGTTGTGGATAATAGCTGTGCGGATCGTGCCGGAGGTCGAGGTCGAAGCGCGCAGATTTGCTCTGCGCGCCGTCAAGACGTACCCTTAATCGGTTGACTTATGCCTGAATGGCAGATCCCTATGTCTCCGGTCAAATCGATCCCGGTGGCAGCATTCCCGGAGTGATTTCATGAGCAAGCGCACTTACCAGCCCAACAACCGTCGTCGCGCCAAGAAGCACGGCTTCCGCCTTCGCATGCGCACCCGCGCCGGCCGTGCCATCCTCTCGGCTCGTCGCGCGAAGGGCCGCACCGAGCTCTCCGCGTAGATCGCTGTGCTCGCCCGCCCGTTTCGTGTGACCCGCGGGAGCGACTATCGACTGGTCGTTCGACGCGGATCCCGTTGTGGCGGAGCCAAGGTCGTCACCTCGATGCTGACGACGGGCGAGAGCAGAGCCGCGAGGTTCGGATTCATCATCAGCAAGCAGGTGGGCACCGCTGTGGTGCGCAACACCGTCCGTCGGCGACTCAAAGCCGTCTGTGCGGAGGCGCTTCCGCGGGTACCCGAGGGCACGGATGTCGTCATCCGTGCCCTTCCTGCGTCCGCGACCGCCAGCTACGCAGAGCTGAGTGCCGACGTGAACCGCTGCCTGGATCGTCTCGGGCAGGCGCGAGCATGACTGCTCTTCCCGCGTCGTCGATCGGCACCGGACACATGCGTGCAGGGGATCTGCTGCGCAGCGTCCCGTTGGCGCCGAGGAACGCTGTTCTCGGTTTCCTGGCCGGCTACCGCAGGGTGATCTCTCCGATGTATGGAGATGTCTGTGCCTATTACCCATCCTGTTCCGCTTACGCTGTAGGTGCGGTGCAACAGCACGGCGCCGTGCGGGGAACGATGCTCTCGGCATGGCGCATCCTCCGTTGCAACCCCTGGAGCCACGGCGGCGTCGATGACGTCCGTCCTCACGAACATTTCCGTTATGACCTGACCGCTCACGGTTTCGTCGTCCCTTCCCGAAAGGACTGATCGGTGGGTCTTGACCTTCTGCTCGCCAGCACCACCCCGTCGCCGGCGCCTGCCGCCGGCGGCTTCGATCTGATCGGAACCATTCTCTGGCCGCTCAAGTGGCTCGTCGAGATGGTGCTCGTCGCCTGGCACTGGCTGCTGACTGCGGTCGGTCTTCCTGCGGCATCCGGGCTGACCTGGGTCCTGTCGATCGTCGGACTCGTCGTCGTCGTCCGTGCTGCTCTGATCCCGCTCTTCGTGAAGCAGATCAAGAGCCAGCGAAAGATGATGGAAATCGCTCCTGAGCTGCGAAAAGTTCAGGAGAAGTATCGAGGCAAGAAGGATCAGCTCTCTCGCGAGGCCATGAGCCGCGAGACCATGGGGCTGTACAAGAAGCACGGCACGACGCCGATGTCGAGCTGTCTTCCGCTGCTGGTGCAGATGCCGATCTTCTTCTCGCTGTTCAGCGTGCTGAGCGACGTCTCGAAGCACCACAACCTCGGTGTGGGTGGCGTCGGGCTGCTGAATGCGGAGCTCACCGAGCAGTTCTACAACGCCGAGCTCTTCGGCGTCGCCTCTCTGCACGAGACGCTCGGCAACGCCGTGGACGCCGGCAACACCACCGCGATCGTCATTCTGGTCACGCTCGTCGTGCTCATGATCGCGTCGCAGTTCTTCACTCAGCTGCAGATCATCTCGAAGAACCTGTCGCCCGAGGCCAAGACCGGCCAGGCGTACCAGATGCAGAAGATCATGCTCTACATCCTTCCGCTGGGCTTCATCTTCTCGGGTATCTTCTTCCCGCTCGGCGTCGTCGTGTACTGGTTCATCTCGAACCTCTGGACGATGGGTCAGCAGTTCCTCGTCATCCGCGAGATGCCTACTCCAGGCTCTGAGGCTGCCAAGGCGCGCGAAGAGCGTCTGGCCCGCAAGGGCAAGGCGATCGACTCGTCGGGCAAGGTCGTTCCGATGGCGGCATACGAGGCAGAACAGCAGCGGATGCTCGAAGAGGTGGAGCGTGCGAAGGCACAGACTCCCAAGCGTCAGCAGCCCGTGGGCAAGAAGCGTTCGAAGAAGAAGGGGAGCGGTTCGTGACCGACAACGTGACTGAGATCGTGGAGCCCACGGTCGCCGAGCTGGAGAACGAGGGCGATGTCGCAGCCGACTACCTCGAAGAGCTGCTCGACATCGCCGACATCGATGGGGATCTAAACCTCGATGTGCGCCAGGGGCGTGCCTATGTCTCGGTCGAGGCAGAGGGCGATGGACTCGCTCTGCTGTCGGCCCCTGACACCGTGCAGGCTCTTCAGGAGCTGACGCGTCTGGCCGTGCAGAGCAAGACGGGTTCATTCTCGCGTCTTATCCTCGACGTCGGTGGTTCTCGCGATACTCGTCGTCGCCAGCTCGAGACTCTGGTCAACGCCGCGGCTGCGAAGCTCGACGATGGAGCAACGCAGGCGTCCCTGCCGGCCATGTCGAGCTACGAGCGCAAGTTGGTGCACGATATCGCCGCTGACCAGGGACTTGTCTCGGAGTCGTATGGCGAAGGTGCTGACCGCCACACCGTTCTCCGTCGTCGCTGACGTTTCACGTGAAACATTGATCGGGATGCTGCTGTGAGTGCTGTCGAGGTGGAGCCCGCCGTAGCTGCCGAGCTCTTCGGAGGTCGGATCGATCTGGCGAGGCAGTTCACCGCAGCTCTCGCAGAGCATGGTGAAGAGCGCGGTCTCATCGGGCCGCTCGAGCTTCCGCGGCTGTGGACGAGGCATGTCTTGAACAGCGTGATCGCTTCGCCGCTGTTCCATGGATCGGTTGCAGACATCGGCTCGGGGGCAGGGCTACCCGGTATTGTGCTCGCGATCGCGCGCCCCGACGTGCAATGGACTCTCATCGAACCGATGGAGCGTCGCGTGATCTGGCTGAATGAGCAGGTCGATGCGCTGGGTCTCGACAACGTCGAGGTGTTGCGAGCTCGGGCTGAGGATGCTCGGCGACCCGAGGGCTTCGATGTTGTGACAGCGCGCGCGGTCAGTGCACTGAAGACTCTGATCCCGCTGACCGCTCCGCTCGTTCGTGACGGGGGAGAGCTCGTTCTACTCAAGGGGATGAACGCGGCGAACGAGATCGACGCCGCACAGAAGCAGATCAAGAAGTTCCGCCTGACGGACGTCCGGGTCGAGGTTCTCGGTGAGAGTGTGCTTCCCGAGTCGACGCGCGTCGTTCGGGCCGTGGTTCGCTAGGCAGGCTGCAGTTCTCGGCGTGTGTTCACGCCTCCCGCCATTCTGATGAGCGGGATTCATCGGCGGGGCGTGCTCTGCCCTGGTCTCTGCGCGGCACGCGGCGCGGTCACCGGGGTACGTCGACTCCTTTCGTAGGTGATGGATGCCGAGGGACTTCGCTGCGGTGCCCGACTCGCCCAACGTGGCGTGTTCCCCGTTGATCCGTAGAGGTTTCACGTGAAACATGTTGCGCGAGGGCACGCACTCTAAATCTATAGCCGGCTCTAGATCTATAGCGGGGACCGCGTGACCCATGCACCGCTAGTCGAGATCACGAGTCGCGACTGCGCCAAGGGTGTAATCCTCCGCCCGTTCTGCGCACTCGCGGACTCGCCGCACGCATGGAGGGGATGGTCCCCAGGGAACAGCATCCCGCCCACTGGTGCCTGGGTTGGTATGAGAGTGACTTCGTTGGGCTGGCGGGTGGCTTCGTCGACGTTTCACGTGAAACGGCTCGTATCTGTGAAAACCGTGGCGCGTGGCTGAATCAAGTCATTACGCGACACAGGTGCTGCCCCACCAGCCAATCATGCGCACCACAGCAGCAATCCCAGGTCGAGGAAGGGTCCGCAGGTGCCCCGCATGCTGCGTCTCTCGAGACCCTGGGGCAGTGTTTCACGTGAAACAAAATCCTCGGCAAATAGCGGCCGGATGGCAGGAGTGGTGTGCGTGGGCGAAACGCGGGGAGCGTTTCTGATCAGCGATGTTTCACGTGAAACCATCTGCTCACTGCAGATGAACCTGCCCCGCCTCGTGAATCGCATCGGCGCTGTGGCGGCGTCACATCTCCATGATGGCGCGTCGAGCGCCGTCCTTCCGGGGAGGTGTGGCGGGTGCGCTCCTGCACGGTGCGGCCAGTGGCGCAGCTCGGGGATTGTGGACTTCCGGTGGGGGCCGGGCTGGGGATTGTGGACACTGGGCAGGGGTTCTGCGCTGGGGCTCGGGATTTGAGCTTGTTCCCCTGAAGTCGCTGTACGTGTGTGCGTGTGTTGGTTTGCAGCCATTCTGTCGGGTCGCTTTGAGCCAATTGGTGGCTTGGGGCTTGGGGCTTGGGGATTGGGGCTTGGGGATTGGGGCTTGAGGCTGGGGCGAGGGAGTGGTCCTGCCCCTGGGCCGGGGCGTTGGGACTGCAGCCTGGGGGCTTGAGTTCAGTTGGGCGTGTACACGCGTTGTTTCTGCAGCCAGCTTGTGTGTTGGTGAGGAGCGGGATCTGGATCCGGCTCTTGATCTGGGGTTTGCCTGTCTGTGTCTGTGTCTGTGTCTGTGTCTGTGCTTGGGACTGGGCCTAGGATTCGGACTGGGCCTGGGATTCGGACTGGGCCTGGGATTCGGACTGGGCCTGGGATTCGGACTGGGTCTGGGACTCGGACTGGGTCTGGGACTCGGACTCGGACTGGGGGTTGGCACTTGGGGCTGTGGTCTGTGCTCGCGGGTGGGCGTTGGGTCTGTGGGTCGGGCTGGGTTGCCTGTTCCTGGGACTGGGCCGGCGGCCTGGGTCTGGGCCCGGGTTCTGGGGCCGGGACTTCACGTCGGCGGCTGTAGACACGAGAGTAGCGCGTTGTGTGCGATTGAGAGTTCCGTGGCCAGGCGCCCGTCTACCACCGTGACGAAACAGTGTGGTCCATAGCTCAGGCGCTTGTTCGCGAAGCACGAGACTCACCCCGGTGGATGCGTGCGTCGTCCTTGATGCGTCATCACCTGAGGCGGCGCGATCTCTTGGCGAGACGTACGAATGTTTCACGTGAAACGCGGGGCCTGGACGGCGCACTGTCCGTGCACGCCGGGACCCCGCGCTGCGTCAGTCGGAACCACCACGTATCGGTTGGGCTGCTGGGGGAGTGGAGTCGTCGTTCCCATAGCCAAGCCGTGCACCTTGCCTTCGTCGCGAACCGTCTTCGAGTAGTGAGCTGCCGGCCGTCGGTGTCGACAGACGGCCATGGGCTGAGCGTGAACGCGCAGGCCAAGTCGCTGTGTTTCGACCGGATCGGTTTGTCCACTGGGCCACGAAGTACTGACTCCCACGGATCGTGAGGTGATGAGCAGGGGCCGCGCGCTTCCTTGCTGGCCGACGGACTTATGGGGAGCCCGCGATAGTGATCAGGCGTCACTGGGCCAGATCATCGTGTGGGAGTACTCGTCACGCCGAGGCCATCTGCGTTGTCGACCGGAGCAGCACCTTCTGAAACCCGACGCTAGAGGGGATGGCAGGGCACGGGTCCGGTCTAAAGATACGGACATGGTGGTGTCATGGACGCATGGGCGCGGTCCAGATTCCGGACCAGAGAGAGTGTTTCACGTGAAACGTGCGCACCATGACGGCGGATATCGCGTTGTGAACGCGCGTTGAGCTGCGTCCCGCAACCATCGTGACGGAGGTGTCGGCGGCCGTTGGATGCGGCCTGACCCGTGTTTCACGTGAAACACGGATACCGTGGAGGAATGGCCCGGGTTCTCATCACAGGAATGTCAGGCGTAGGAAAGTCAAGTGTCGTCGCGCTTCTGGGGGACCGGGGAGTTTCGACCATCGACACGGACTACGGGAGCTGGAAGACCCAGGATGGCCTGTGGGACGTGGTTCGGATGACGGCACTACTCCACGAAAACTGTGATCTTGTGGTGGCAGGGACTGTCGAGAACCAGGGCTACTTCTACGATCGCTTCGATCATGTGGTGCTGCTCTCGGCACCCGAGGCGATCATCCTTGAGCGCGTACAGGGGCGTGTGACGAATCCTTATGGCTCTACGGAGGCAGAGCGAGCCGAGATCCGAGAGAACCTTCGGTCGATCGAGCCACTTCTTCGCCGAGGCGCGACACGTGAGATCGATGCGTCGAGGCCGCTCGTCGACGTGGCCGAGGAGATCATGTCGCTCGTGCGCGCATGAATGTTCCACGTGAAACACACTGACCAAGGCTGTATGAGCATCAGCGTTCCCCAGGACAAGCCTCCTGAGCATGGCCAACAGTGAGCAACGTCCGCCGCAGCGATTAGAGTGGGACACGGCCCCGAAAGGAGTGGATGTTTCACGTGAAACAGCCCGAAAAGGCATCACCGAAGGACTCCTTCGGGATGGATACGCCGCTCGCGCGGGAACTCGCGGACCTCTCAGCTCGCCGCAGAGTCCTCGAAGCAGTGAACATCGACTTCAGGGGGGACACCCGCATCCTGACGGTCTCGAACCAGAAGGGTGGGGTCGGCAAGACGACCAGCGCGGTCAACGTCGCATCCGCCCTCGCCGGACTCGGTGCGAAGGTACTCGTGATCGACCTCGACCCCCAGGGAAACGCCTCCACGGCTCTCGGAGTACCGCACAACGCGGAGACCCCGAGCGTCTATGACGTCCTGATCGAAGAGGTGCCGCTCGCCGAGATCGTGCAGCAGAGCCCCGAGGACGAGAATCTCTTCTGCGCACCCAGCACGATCCACCTCGCCGGGGCTGAGATCGAGCTCGTGGCTCAGGTCGCACGAGAGCACCGCCTGCGCCGTGCTCTGGAGGAGTACCTGGTCGACAACCCGATGGACTTCGTGATCATCGACTGCCCGCCGTCTCTCGGTCTCCTCACGATCAACGCGTTCACCGCGGCGAACGAGGTCTTCATCCCGATCCAGTGCGAGTACTACGCATTGGAGGGACTGAGCCAGCTTCTCGGCAGTATCCAGATGATCCAGAAGCACCTGAATCCCGGGCTCCACCTGTCGACGATCCTCTTGACGATGTTCGACGGGCGTACGCGACTCGCTCAGCAGGTCGCTGACGAGGTTCGCACCCACTTCCCCGATCAGGTGCTCGACACCGTCATCCCGCGCTCTGTGCGGGTGTCGGAAGCACCGAGTTTCGGTCAGACCGTGATCGCCTACGATGGGCAATCCGCCGGCGCCGTCGCCTATCGCGAGGCCGCCGTCGAGATCGCGTCGCGCACCGCGGCGCAGAGCAAGGAGAAATGATGGCGAAGCGCACTGGACTGGGCCGAGGCATCGGTGCCCTCATCCCCACCGCTGATCAGTCCGAGCGTCCCGTGGATGTGTTCTTCCCCGGCGCGAATCTGCGCCCGGCGACGGAGCAGACGAGCGACCAGCCCGCCGCAGAAGATCTCGAGGCTGTCCCAGGCATCCACCTCATCCAGATCGACCCGCAGAAGATCGTCCCGAACCCCCGGCAGCCGCGCACGCATTTCAATCCCGAAGACCTCGCTGAGCTCGTGCACAGCGTGCGGGAGTTCGGTGTGCTGCAGCCCGTCGTCGTCCGCAAGAACAGCGAGGGCGAGTACGAACTCATCATGGGGGAGCGGCGCACCCGTGCTGCCCGTGAGGCGGGTCTGGCAGCCATTCCCGCAGTCGTCCGTGAGACCGCCGACGAAGACCTCCTGCGCGACGCACTCCTCGAGAACCTGCACCGCTCGGAGCTGAACCCTCTCGAGGAGGCATCTGCCTACCAGCAGCTGCTCGAGGACTTCGGGATCACTCAGGAGGAGCTGGCCACGCGCATCGGGCGCTCTCGTCCGCAGATCAGCAACACGATCCGTCTGCTGAAGCTACCGGTTCCCGTGCAGCAGCGTGTGGCGGCAGGTGTGCTGACGGCAGGTCACGCTCGCGCGATCCTCAGTCTCGACACCCCCGAGGCGATGCAGCGTCTCGCCGACAAGGTCGTGAACGAGGATCTCTCGGTACGCGCGACCGAGGTCGCAGCGAAGACCGAGCCGGCTGCTCCCGGGCGCACGGCGAAGCCCACGCCCGGAGCCCGTCGCGCCTACCTCGACGAGGTGGCCGGCAACCTCGGTGATCGTCTGAACACGCGCGTCAAGGTGTCACTCGGTGCTCGCAAAGGCCAGGTCATCATCGATTTCGCTTCGATCCAGGATCTGAACCGGATCCTTGAGGAGATCGGGCAATCCGGCTACGGATCGGCGTGATTCCACCCCGTCGCGACTGAGCGGTCGTAGACTCGCGGGATCGCCACGATGAAGGGGAGACCATGTCCACTGCGCAGAGTCCATCCGGTTTCCAGCGAAAAGTCATAGCGGTCAGTATCGCCGCTGCGCTCGGTGGCTTCCTCTTCGGCTTCGACACCGCCGTCATCAACGGTGCCGTCGACGCTCTGGCGGGGAACGTCTCGGGATTCGATCTCGGCGCGGGGCTCAAGGGCTTCGCCGTCTCGTCAGCGCTCATCGGCTGCGCGGTCGGCGCCTGGTTCGCCGGGCCGATCGCGAACAAACGCGGTCGTATCCCGGTGATGGTCGTCGCTGCCGTGTTGTTCTTCATCTCGGCGATCGGGTCGGGACTCGCGTTCAGCGTCGTCGACCTGATCATCTGGCGCGTGGTCGGTGGACTCGGCGTCGGCGCTGCATCCGTCATCGCTCCCGCGTACATCGCAGAGGTGTCGCCGGCGAAGATCCGAGGAAGACTCGGATCCCTTCAGCAGCTCGCGATCGTCACCGGTATCTTCGCCGCGCTCCTCTCGGACGCGCTTCTCGCCAACATCGCAGGGGCCGCTGACCAGCCGCTGTGGGGGCTTACAGCATGGCGATGGATGTTCATCGTCGAGGCGATTCCTGCGTTGGTCTACGGCATCATGTCGCTGCGCCTCCCGGAATCTCCGCGATACCTGGTGCGTACGGGGGACATCACCCGAGCTTCTGAGGTGCTGCAGACCGTCACAGGCGCCGTCGACGTAGACGCGAAGATCAAAGAGATCACGAGCACGATCGACACAGAGCGCAAGGAATCCCTGCGCGATCTTCGAGGCAGCCGCCTGGGCCTGAAGCCGATCGTCTGGGTCGGCATCCTGCTGTCGGTGTTCCAGCAGTTCGTCGGCATCAACGTGATCTTCTACTACTCGACGACGCTGTGGCAGTCGGTCGGATTCGATGAGTCGAGCGCGCTGCTGACCTCGGTCATCACTTCTGTCACGAACATCGTGGTCACGATCGTGGCGATCCTGCTCGTCGACAAGATCGGCCGCCGCATCATGCTGCTCGTCGGTTCTGTGGGCATGACCGTCACGCTGGGGCTGATGGCGCTGGCGTTCTCGTTCGGCACGTTGGATGCCGAGGGCACGGCGACGCTCCCTGATCCCTGGGCCACGGTGGCACTGATCTGTGCCAACGGCTTCGTGGTGTTCTTCGGAGCCACGTGGGGCCCGCTCGTCTGGGTGCTTCTGGGTGAGATCTTCCCGAACTCGATCCGTGCGGGAGCCCTCGCAGTCGCTGCAGCAGCGCAATGGGCGGCGAACTTCTTCATCTCGACGACGTTCCCGATCTTCGCCGACATCGGCCTCACATTCGCCTACGGCTTCTACGCGTTCTTTGCGCTGCTGTCGTTCTTCTTCGTGTACTTCAAGGTTCCCGAGACCAAGGGCAAAGAGCTCGAGGAGATGACGGACGAGCTGAAGGTGGAGCGCCGGGGCACCCGCAAGGCCACGTAGGCTGGAAGCATGACCGAGTCCGTTCCCCGTCGCGCCAGCCTGGAAGTGCTGCGAGCAGAGGCGTCGGACGAACTCGCCGTGCTCATTCAGGAGCGTCTTCTCAGTGGAGAAGACCCCTGGGAGTTCATGGAGGACCTGCCGAGCGTCGACGAGCTCGTGGTGTATCTGCTGCGCGCCGACAACATCACCGCGAACGATGGCGTGCGGCCCAACGCGGCTCGTCACTACCGAGTGCTGCGCCAGATCGCTCTGGAGTATCCCGAGCTCACACCGGCCGTGTGGGGGCTGCTCGACGAGAAGCAGCGCCACCGACGCTGGGACCCCTCAGTCGCCGACGCATCCTGAGGATTCCGCCGCGATGCCGAGGATGCTTCTCACCTACGACCCCGCCTGGGCCGATCAGTTCGCGAGCATCGCCTTGGAGATCACCACCCTGACGGATGCCGATTGGCTGATCGAGCACATCGGCTCGACCGCCATCCCGGGGATGCGCGCGAAGCCCATCATCGACCTGGCCATCAGGATCCGGGATCTCCAGGACTTCGACACGCACCTGCCGGCGCTCGAGGCCGGAGGATGGCGGCGGGGGAGTGCTGTGCGCACGCATCCCGTCATGATCCATGAGACCGACGGTGTCCGTACCGCGATCGCGCACCTCTTCGTCGCTGAGGACTGGGATGCGGCGAACCAGCGCATCCTCAGGGACTGGCTGCTCGCACACCCGGATGACGCGGATCGGTACTCGCACGCGAAGTGCGATGCTGTGGCGGCCGCGGCGCGCGGGCGATCGACGTACAACGCCGCGAAGACGCCGGCGATCCAGGAGATCGTCGACCGCGCTCGCGCGGCCCGCGGGCTGCCCTCGGTGCCGGTGCACGACAAATAGTCTCGGTGGCCGGTATCGGCCGGGGACAGAAAAAGGCCGCCACCTCCGAAGAGGTGACGGCCTGAAATCCTGATCAGCCGATGAAGGCTGCGAGGTCCTGCTCGAGGGCCGGCTTCGGCTTGGCGCCGATGATGGTCGTCTTGACCTCACCGCCCTGGAACACCTTCATCGCGGGGATGGAGGTGATCTGGTACTTCATCGCCAGCTGCGGGTTCTCGTCCACGTTCAGCTTGAGGATGGTGATCTTGTCGGGGTTGTCCGCCTGGATCTGGTCCAGAACGGGGGCGACCATGCGACACGGTCCGCACCACTCGGCCCAGAAGTCCACGAGGACGGGACCTTCGGCCTGCAGAACGTCCTGCTCCCAGGTCGCCTGGCTCGTAGCCTTTGCACTCATCAGAGTTCTCCTTGATTCGAGGTTCGCCTGCTACAACAGCGGGCGAGGTGAAACTGTTCCCGACCGCTCAGGCGGTGATGATCTCGGCGGCTTCGGCCGCCGGGAACTCGACGGAAGCGTCTTCGAGATCCGCGAGGAAGTGCTCGGCGTCGAGGGCGGCGACCGTTCCGGAGCCGGCAGCGGTGATCGCCTGACGGTAGGTGGGGTCGATCACGTCGCCGGCGGCGAAGACACCGGGCACCGAGGTGACCGACGAGCGGCCGTCGACCCAGATGGTGCCCTCTGCGGTCAGCTCGAGCTTGTCGTGCACGAGGTGGGTGCGCGGGTCGTTTCCGATCGCGATGAACAGTCCGTCGAGGGGCAGATCGCTGAGCGTGCCGTCGACCGTGTTGCGCAGCTGGACGCCCGAGACGGAGTCGCCACCGAGGATCTCGGCGACCTCGCTGTTCCACACGAACTCGATCTTCTCGTTCGCGAACGCACGCTCCTGCATGATCTTCGAGGCGCGCAGGGAGTCCTTGCGGTGGATGACGTAGACCTTCTCGGCGAAGCGGGTGAGGAACGTCGCCTCTTCCATCGCCGAGTCGCCGCCGCCGACGACCGCGATGGTCTTCTCACGGAAGAAGAAGCCGTCGCACGTGGCGCACCACGAGACTCCGTAGCCCGAGAGGCGCTCTTCGCCCTCGATGCCGAGCTTGCGGTATGCAGATCCCGTCGCGTAGATGAGCGACTGGGCCTCGTGCACGGTTCCGCTGCCGAGCGTGACCTTCTTGACGGGGCCGGCGAGGTCGAGCTCGGTGACGTCGTCATAGACGACCTCGGTGCCGAACTTCTCTGCCTGCTCCTGGAACTTGGCCATGAGCTCGGGGCCCTGGATTCCTTCGGGGAAGCCCGGGTAGTTCTCGACCTCGGTGGTGTTCATCAGCTCTCCGCCGACCTCGACCGTGCTCGCGATGAGCAGCGGCTTGAGGTTCGCGCGCGCCGCGTAGATGGCGGCGGTGAATCCGGCAGGACCGGAACCGATGATGATGACCTGACGCATGTGCTCTCCGTCGTAGATGCTGAGACGCCGAAAGACGTTCGACTGCTTCAACCAATGGTAACCGCGCGACATTCCCGCGCGCGGATGCTCAGCGACCGGGCAGGAAGCGTCGCAGCATGGAGCCGGCGACCTTGAGCTCCGGTGCCCGCAGGAGCGCCAGGATCCCGATGTAGACGACCACCACGGCGACGCCGATGATGCACGTGCCGAGGGCTCCGAAAAGCTGGCTCTTCAGTGTCCACCCTTCGTCCCCACCCATCAGGAGGAAGACTCCCCAGCCCGCCGCGGCGGCAGGGATCGCCGCGAGCGCGAAGCGGCCGATGGACAGCATCCAGGATCCGATCTGCAGTCCGCCGATCTTGCGGTGCAGCAGCCAGATCGCGAGCAGTGTCTGTACCGTGCTCGCGAGCGACTGCCCGAGCGCGACCGCTGCGGCCAGCAGGCTCGGGGGCAGCACATCGGCGGTGTACAGGAACGAGGCGAGCAGTGCGGTTCCGACGACGAGGGCGCACTGGAGGATCGTGAACCAGAACGGCGTGCGGGTGTCGTCGTAGGCGTAGAACGTGCGCTGCACGATGAACAGGATCGTCAGCGGCAGGAGCCCGATGAGATAGGCGATCAGCACCGGTGCCGCCGCGAACGTCTCATCGATCGACCTCGTGAACACCCGAGACGCCGGAAGAGTCGCCGCTGCCACAGCAGCGATCGCGGCCATGATGAAGAACACGAGCGTCCGGATGCTGCGGCTGATGTCTGCGCGCACCTCGTCGTCGCGGCCGGCGGCCGCATGCTCACTGATCTGCGTGAAGTACGGGGTACCGATCGAGAGCACGATGACCGAGTACGGGAGCATGAAGACGAGCCACGCGTTCGCCATCACGGTCGTCGAGGCGTCGGTGCCCGACACCGCCGTCGCAATGCTGGTCTGGAAGAATCCCGCGGCGATTCCTGCGAGAGCCATCAGCAGCGTCCACCCGGCGAGTCGTCCGACCGTGCCGAGTCCCGCGCCGCGCCAGCGGAAGTCAGGGCGCAACGAGAGCCCGGTGCGCCGCCAGAAGATCAACAGGACGAGTGCCTGCAGGATGATGCCGAGCGTCGCCGTGCCGCCGAGCATCGCGGTCATCTCGGGGGTCCAGGCTGCGGCTCTCGTGGGCACGTTGCCGAACAGTGCACCGAGCGCCAGGAAGCCGGCGATCGAGACGACGTTGTTGACGACGGGCGCCCAGGTGAACGGGCCGAAGATGCGGCGCGCGTTGAATGTCTCGCCGAGGAGCGCGTAGACGCCGTAGAAGAGGATCTGCGGAAGACACCAGTATGCGAGCGCGGTCGCGAGCGCCCGCAGCTCCTGCTGTTTCTCGGATGTGGCGAGCCACACCAGACCCGGTGCAGCGATCATGGCGATCGCGGTGCAGATGAGGAGCACGACGACGCCGAGCGTGAACATCTTCGAGATGAACGCCCCACCGCCGTCGGGCTTGGCTGTGGCCTTGACGATCTGCGGGACGATCACTGCGGTCAGCACGCCGACCGAGATGAGCTGGAAGACGCTGTTCGGGAGCTGGTTGGCCACGGTGAACGCGTCCGCCGCCTGCGAGATGGAACCGAGGACACCGACCAGGACGATGCTGCGCAGCAGACCGGTCACTCGCGACACCATGGTGCCGGCGGCGATGACGGCGCTCGCGCGGCCGAGACTACTCATTCGACTCCTCGACGGTGTCCTTCTCCGTGCCCGCTTCACGGCGGCGACGGCGGACGGTGCGGATGATGCCGAGACCGAGGAGCAGCACGATCAGACCGCCGAACACGGCGAGACCGATCGTCTCCCACTCGGCGCGCACCGAGACGCGCACTGTCTCGGGGGTGCTGATCGGGACTCCGGTGGGACTAGAGAGCTCGAGCTTCAGCGCGACCTCGCCGCTGCCGACCCTCGCCGAGACGGGAACCTTGACTCTGCTCGTGGTTCCCGGCTGGATCGTCGCGGGGGTCACCGGCTCGACCTCGAGACGAGGATCGCTCGGCTTGACGGAAAGGTTGACGTTCACGGGCCAGGGCAGATCGTTGCGCACCGAGAAAGGCAGGTCGGCGTTGGCCGACAGCAGCTGGATGGTGCTGGCCGGCGGGATGTCGACGGCCTCGAGGGTGTCGGTGGTCGCGGTGTTCACATCGGCGACAGCGTCATCGAATCCGTCTTCGGTGAGGCCGACCGCCGTCGCCCGCATGATCTGGATGCGCTTGGGGCTCAGCAGCAGCTGGCGGTCGTCGAGGATCGTGGCGAACTCTCCGAGCACGACCTCGCTGTCGAGCATCCGCTGCAGTGCCGTGGCGCGGGTCGCGTCCGGTTCCGTGGTGAGCGCAGCGGAGACGGCGGGGGTGGCCAGGATCTCCGCGAGCCCGAAGCCGAGGGTGTCGAACGAGGTGATCGTCTCGTTGAGCGCGTCGGCGGTGCGCGTCTCGTCACGGTCGAGCCCGACGAGAAGAGGTGCCGTCGGATTGGTCTGCGCGGAGAGCGCCAGGTGGGCGCTCGCTTCAGCGAGAGACCGCTGACGGGCGACCTCGTCGTCTTCGCCTGCGGCGTCCGACAGGGCGGCGGATGCCGCCGCATCCGTGACGAGGGCCGTGTGCTCGCCGACCGTGGCATGGGCATCGTCGGCTCCTCCGACAGCAGTCGACGACAGGACGGTGATGGCCTCGCCGCCCATGTATGCGGAGAAGGCGTCGAGGTCGTCGGTCGAAGCATCGCTGCGCGGCCACAGGATGCCGGGGGAGGCACCCTCTACGACGGTGAGGTCTGCGTCATCCGGCAGTTCGGGGCCGTCGGTGGGCGCCGGTGTGGGCTCGGGGGTCGCGGTGGGCGTCGCTGCGGGAGTCTCATCCGGGAGCGTGAGGAAGTTGCTCGGGGCGAGGAACGGCGCGAGCGTCGTCGGCTGCAGGAGTTCGGGGAGGCCGGCCTGGGCCTGCGTCGTGGCATCCGCGTCGCCGAACTGCAGTGCGAAGCGCTCGTTGGGCAGTGCGTCGAGCTGACGCAGCCATTCGCGTGCGGTCTGAGGTGCGGCGGATCCGAGAGCCCTGATCGCCGCAGGGATCGACGGATCGATCGCGAGGATGGCCGAAGTGCCGCGGACCCCCTCGAGCACCGCGGTGAGTGCGCCGTCCGCAGCGGTGAGGGCGGTGAGTTCCTCGGCCGTCAGAAGTGCGCCGCCGACCGGGGTCGCGGTGATCGGCACCATCAGGGCGACGGGCGGGTTCTCGGCAGCGGTGACGACGAGGACTGTCGTCGACGTCACGGACTCGGCGGCATCCTGAGCATCGGTCTGCGCCCCGCTGAGCGTCGCACGCAGCGCGTACACGCCGGGCGCGAGGTCGCCGAGGGCCTCGGGCGGGATCATGAGGCTCGTCGTCACGGATGCCTCGGCGTCGACCGGCGCGGTGAGGTCTGCGCCGAGCTGGTCGAATCCTCCCGGCGCCTCGGAGTCGTCCAGCCACGTCGTGACCGCGGCTTCATCAGCCAGGGGAGTGCGGTTGATCTCGACGGAGACGCGTCCGGCGGACAGAGCGGACTTCGCGTCGTTCTGCACGGTCAGCGATGCCGTCGTCGCGCTTCCGGGCGAGACGGTGCCCCGCACGCCCGCAGACAGCAGCAGCTCGACCGCAGGGGTGTCCTCCGTCTCGGAGTCGCCGGCCGCGAACGCGCTTCCGGCGCCTGCACCGCACATGCCGAGAACGATCGCCGAGATGACGGATCCGCGTGCCAGGCGCTGCAGGCGCGTGCGGAGGCCGTTCTCGGGGGTGGTCGCGGTCATGGGAGTCTTCCTCGGACGCCGGTGATCTCAGGCGTCCGGCGAGTGCTGACCTTGTGATTCTAAGCGGCTGGCTGAATGAGAACCCTGAAGACGCGTAGAGTGACGGCCGTGTCCGCCACCCTCACGCCCGTTCCCGATCCGCTTCACAGCTCCGCGCTCGCCGCAGATCTCGACGCCGCCGACCTGCGTTCGGAGCCGCTGCGACGCCTGTGGGGAGAAGAAGAGGACGACGCCCTGGCCCGCGGGATGCGCGAGCCCATCCTGCGCGCGATCGTCGGTGACGACGGTGTGCTCGCGACACTCGGACGCCTGCTGGTGCTCGGAATGCCGCAGCCCGTGGCTCCCGTGGCCGCTGCGCTGCCGCGGCTCGGTGTCGACGGCCTGGTCGCGCTGGGCCTTGCGCGCATCGACGGTGACGCGGTCGTTCCCACCGCGCTGCTCCGGCCGCAGTCCTTCGTCGACGCCGACGGCATGGGCGAATGGTGGATCGCCAGCGATCTCGATGAGGTGGCGCTCGACGGCGCGCTGCCCGCAGATCATGTGCTCGGAGTGGGCGGAGCCTCCCGCACCCTCGCCGAGATCATCATGCCGATCGAGGTCGACCGAGCCCTCGATCTCGGCACCGGATGCGGCATCCAGGCTCTCCTCGTCGCGCGCCATGCCGGTGCTGTCGTCGCCACCGACATCTCGGCACGGGCGCTCGCCTACGCCGAGCTGAACGCGCGACTGAACGGCGTCTCGAACATCGAGTTCCGGCTTGGGAGCATGTTCGAGCCCGTCGACGGAGAGGCCTTCGACCTGATCGTGTCGAACCCTCCGTTCGTGATCACGCCTCGTGTCGAGGGCGTGCCCGAGTACGAGTACCGCGACGGCGGCCTCGTGGGCGACGCGCTCGTCGAGCAGTTCCTGCGCGCTGCTCCCGCGTTCCTCGCTCCCGGCGGGGTCGCCCAGCTGCTCGGCAACTGGGAGTCGCGCGGAGCCCAGCGCGAGCTGACCGGCCGCGTCGGCCTCGATCGACTCTCGTCGTGGGTGCCCGGTGACCTCGACCTGTGGGTCATCCAGCGCGAGGAGCTGTCCCCGCTCGGCTACGCGGAGCTGTGGATCCGCGACGGCGGCACGACGCCGCGAGATGCTGGCTTCACGCCGCTGCTCACCGCCTGGCTCGACGACTTCGCCGCACGCGGCGTCACCGCTGTGGGCTTCGGCTACATCCTGGTGCGACGGCCCGCGTCCCCTGGGCGGGGCGCACCGCTGCGTCGTCTCGAGCGCCTGTCGCAGCCCGTGTCGAACGTCGGCGGAGCGCTGCGATCGGGGCTCGCCGCCCACGACCTGCTCGTCGACGGCCTGCCGCCGACCCTCTTCACGGCCCCCGATGTCACTGAGGCCCGTCACCTGCTTCCCGGCAACGACGACCCCAGCATCATCGAGCTCCGTCAGGGCGGCGGTTTCGCGCGCACGATCACGGTCGACCCCGCGGTCGCCGCGTTCGTCGGCGCGTGCGACGGAGATCTCACGGTCATGCAGATCGTCGCGGCGCTGGCCGACCTGTTCGAGGTGCCGCTCGTCGACCTGTGGGCCGACCTCGAACCGCGCATCCGCCAGCTCGTGCTCGACGGTCTGCTGGTGTCGGAGCAGTGATGCGGGAATACGCATCCGTGTCTATGCGTTCGAATACACCATGAAGGCTTTCGGATTCCTCTCGTTCGGGCACTATGCCGACGTGCCAGGTTCGGCGACCCGCACTGCGGGAGACATGCTGAAGCAGACCATCGAGATCGCAGAGGGCGCCGACGAGATCGGCGTCAACGGGGCATCCGTGCGCGTGCACCACTGGGCGCGTCAGGCCGCGTCTCCGATGCCGCTGCTGTCGGCCATGGCCGCACGCACCAAGCGCATCGAGGTCGGCACCGGCGTCATCGACATGCGGTACGAGAACCCGTTCCAGTTCGCCGAAGAGGCGGCGGCTCTCGACCTGATCGCCGACGGGCGGATCGCGCTCGGCGTGAGCCGTGGTTCACCCGAGACGGCGCTGCGCGGCTACGAGACCTTCGGCTTCCATGACGAGGAGGACCCGGAGCGCGGCAGCGTCATCGCCCGCGAGAAGTTCGACCTCTTCCTCCGCGCCATCGACGGAGAGGGCCTCGCTCCCGGCGACCCCCGCATGGTCGGTGCGGGGCGCTACCTGGCGATCGAACCGCAGTCGCCGACGCTCCGCGACCACATCTGGTGGGGTTCGGGCTCTCGGGCCACGGCAGAGGAGACCGGACGCAAGGGGCTCAACATGATGAGCTCGACGCTTCTCACCGAGGCGACCGGCGTGCCGTTCCACCAGCTGCAGCGCGAGCAGATCGATCTGTTCCGCAGCGCCTATAAAGAGGCCGGCCACACCGGCACGCCGCGTGTCTCGGTCAGCCGGAGCGTCTTCCCGCTGGTGTCCGACATGGACAGGGCGTATTTCGGGCTGCGCAGCGAGGAGAACTCCGACCAGATCGGCATCATCGACGGCTACCGCTCTACGTTCGGCAAGACCTACGCGGCCGAGCCCGACGTGCTGATCCAGCAGCTGCTCGCAGACGAGGCTGTCATGTCGGCGGACACCCTGCTGCTGACCATCCCGAACCAGCTCGGCCCCGAGTACAACCTGCATGTGCTCGAGTCGTTCGCGACCCACGTCGCCCCCGCGCTCGGGTGGAAGCCCAACTGGGAGGGCCCTGTCGAGGGAGAGAAGCTGTAACCGGCTTTCAGCGAGGTGAGGCCGTGCTTGCCCTGCGACATCGCGTCTGCATACTCTGGAGAACATGCGAGCAGTGAAGTTTCCCAAGCTTGCGCTCATCGGCGCGGCGTCGAGCCCGCTGTTGTTCGCACTCGGCTTCCTTTTCCTTTTCGTTTCGGGCATTCGCTACGGACAGGAGCCGGCGCTTGCGATCGGAGTCGCGCTCATCCTGCTCGGCCTCGTGCTGCTGATCTCTGGCATCGTCTTGGTCGGAACGTACCTGATGCTCAAGAGCGCTCTCCCCGAACACAGCGACGACGATTCGAGGCCTTCAGAGAGTCGAACAAGCCCTCTGCGTCGTTGACGCGAGCGTGCCCTGAGCGTTGCTGGTGAACGAACAGCGCGAACCAGCTCGTCCCCGCGTACAACCTGCACGTACTCGAGTGGTTCGCGACCCACGTCGCCCCGGCGCTCGGCTGGAAGTCGAACACCGAGGGGCCCGTGCAGCGGGATCCGGTCTGAGGAACGGACCGTACTGACCGCCAGGAGAGGGGCGGATGCACGCAGCATCCGCCCCTTCCACTTGCCCCGGGACTGGCTCCCCGACCCTCGTCGATATTGCGATATGCCGATACGCTGGCCGCATGCGTGTGGCTAGGGGGGGACTTCTTGCAGGAGCGATCGTGCTCGTCGCGGCGCTCGTCGGTGCGATTCCGGCTGCGGCCGCCACCACGACCGCCTGGGCGACCTGGCAGCCGCTGACCGGAACTGGCGGCGCCTACACGACCACCGTGCAGGTCGCGGCGCAGCCCGCCATCACGGCCACGATGACGAGCGACTCCCGCGCCGGCCAGGTCAGCGTCATCTCGGGTGCGACCAACTGGCTCGCGCAGGGGACCCCGGTCGGCGCGAAGTACGGCTCGAGCATCAACCAGTCGTACGTGAACCTGCGACCGAAGGCCGACAACGCCGCCAGCCCGTCGACGACCACCTACTCGTTCGCGAACCCCACTCCCGCCTCCGGCTGGACCTTCGTGCTCGGCGACATCGACGCCGACTCGGTGCGCATCCAGGCGATCGGCGCGAACGGGCAGGCGCTCACCGCGGCAGAGCTCGGATTCCAGGGCGGCTTCAACTACTGCGCGCCCGGAGTCACGGGCAAGCCCTCGTGCACCGGAGACGCGGCGGACGTGCCGACCTGGGATGCCACGACCCAGACCCTCACCGGAAACGCGGCCGCTCTCGACACGAGCGGTGCGGCCGCATGGTTCGAGCCGAACGTGCCGATCACCTCCCTCACCTTCTCCTTCACCCGCCGATCCGGATTCCCCGTCTACCAGACCTGGTTCGCGTCGATCGCGCGCGACATCACGGGCGTGGTCACCGACGACACCGCGGCACCGCAGCCGGGAGCGACACTCACCCTGACCGATGCGAACGGAGACGTCGTCGCGACCACGACCAGCGGCGCCGACGGCAGCTACTCGTTCCCCGGCGTCGTCGCGACGGCGGGATACACGGTGCGGGTGACGGCCCCCGCGGGCATGATCCCCGAGGGGGCGACCTCGGCCGCTGTGGATCTCACGACCGCCGACGGCGTCGCCGACTTCACCGTGCGCGACATCATCCCGGTCGCCGTCTCGGGACGAGTCGTCGACAACGACGGCAACCCGGTGCCGGGCGCGACCGTGACGGTCGACGGAGTCCAGACCACGACGACGGATGCTCAGGGCAACTACCTCTTCGACGAGGTCGCGGTGGGTCCTCACACCGTCGTCGTCACCCCGCCGCCCGGATACAGCACCACGGATCCGACCGAGCCGCTCGTGGTCCCGCCGGGCAGCGAGGTACCGATCACTCTTGCGGACTTCGTGCTCGCCGAGAACCCCGACCTGACCGGGGCTGTGCGCGCGAACGGTGCGGGTGTCGCGGGCGTCGCCGTGACCGCGACCGGGCCCGGAGGTATCGTGCTCACGACCGTGACCGGAGCCGACGGCGGCTACTCGTTCCCGCGTCTGCTCTCGGGCGACTATGAGATCACCATCACGACGCCCGAGGGCTACGTGGCCACGGGTGAGACCTCGCAGAATGAGACGGTCGCGACGGCTGACGTGGCGGACGTCGATTTCGAGCTGGCCAGGCTCGGAGCGCTCTCGGGTGTCGTGCGCACCGACAGTGGCGCTCCGGTCGCCGGTGCGACCATCACCCTCACCACCGACGAGGGAGACCAGCAGCTCATCACGGATGCCGACGGTGCGTACGGTCTCGGCGACCTGCCGCCCGGCACCTACACGCTGACGATCACGGCACCGGTGGGCAGCACGATCGTCGGCCCGTCGACGCTCACGGTCGAGGTCACGGCCGCAGGCGAGACGTTCGTCGATCAGGACTTCACGCTCGCCGCGATCGTCGTCACCCCGACGGATCCGCCGACCACGACGCCGACGCCCTCCACCCCTCCGAGCACCGGCGGCGGCCGCCTGCCCGCAACGGGGCTCGGACCGGAGACGTTCACGTGGGCCGCAGTGGGCGGAGCTGTGCTGGCGCTCGGAGCGGTGCTGTTCCTCGTCTCACGTCGCCGCTCGCACCGCGACTGACATCAGCGACTGACCTCAGCGACTGACTGACCAGGTCGGTTCGGAGGGTCGGGATGACAGCATCCCGACCCTCCGCTGTCAGGAGTCCCGCCGTCAGGTGCCCTTCGCCGGACCGAAGAGCTCGTCGCCGTGCTCGTGCAGCAGTCGGTAGGCGTCGGCGAATGTCTCGGGTTCGGGTTCGCCCGGCTTCCCGTACTTCGCGATGAGCAGACCGAGCAGCCCGCGTGCCGGTGGGGTGAGCGGCTTCATCTGATCCGCTTCCCCCGGCTTCGGCTCGCGGTTCTCGGGGTTCGGCGGGGTGTAGGCGGGCGTCGTGACGGGCCAGTCGGCCGGATGGCGAGGCTTGTCGAGGTTCACGGCGGTGAAGAGCGTGTTCGCCGACTGGTCTCGATCGTTGAGCGGTTTCAGCCCGTGCAGGCGTGAGAGCGTCGCGGTGACCGAGCCGTGGTGCATCTCGTCGTGCACGATCGTGCCGCGCTTCGTGTAGGCCGAGATCGCGATGGCGGGCACCCGGCATCCGAGGCGATCGAAGGTGAAGCCCATCTCGCCGGCCTCCGTGTCCTTCGTCGGCTTCGTGGCGGCGGGTGGCGGCACGTGGTCGTAGCACCCGCCGTGCTCGTCGAACGTGATGAGCAACAGGGTGTTGACCGCGTTCGAACCCTTCGGCGACGCGCTCGTGCGGACGGCCTCGTAGATGTCGTGGATGAGCCGGTCTCCGGCCCTGACATCGGAGATCGCGCTGTCGTACACGGCTTCGCCGTCGACCTCGCTCTCGCGAGGCGACCCGAAGGGCGGGTGGAAGTCGTTGTGGTCGTAGACCATGCGCGGCTCGATGAACGCATAGGCCGGAAGGGTGCCGTTCTTCGCGTCCGCGTAGAAGTCCTCCATGGTGCCGAAGTGGTCGGTGCGCCAGTACTTCTCGAGCACGGCGGCATGCAGCATCCCGGTGAACGAGACGAGCTGCAGCTTGTCGATGTAGATCTTCCAGCTGATCTTCTCGTCTTCCAGGCGGTTGAACACGGTGGGCGCCGCCGGGGCATCGAGCCACTTGCGGTATCCGCCTCCCGCCTGGTTGGTCACGAAGCCGTGCGAGGTCGACGCGTGGAAGAACGACCGGTTGCAGAACGTCTGCGACGGCACCCCCGCGAACCAGTGGTCGAACACCGCGAACTCCGACGCGAGAGTGGACATCGCCGGCGAGAACGAGCCCATGATGTGGGCCGCTTCTTCGGGCTGGGGCTCTGTGCCCTTGCGCAGGCGACGGAAGTTGATGATGTAGTCCTCGAGGAACCCCGACATCGTGGCCTTCTCGCCGTGGGTCGGGGCGTTGAAGGGCGCCGTCATCTGGTCGACGAAGAGATCGGCGTTGTCCTTCGGGTCGACGGTGCCGAAGATCTGCGTGTTGACGTGCGGATACTCCTCGCCCGGATCGGGATCGGGCAGGCTCATGATCCGGTCGGTGTCGCCGGTGTAGACGTGGGCGTCGACCACCGTTCCGTCGGATGCGGTGTTGCTGTGCGTGCCGAAAGCGAGCCCCTCGAACTTCTCGCCCGCAGGCAGAGTGTCCTTCGAGTACAGGTATCCGAGCAGGTTGTCGAAGGAACGGTTCTCGCCCATCACCACGACGAGGTGGTCGAATCCCGGCTCGCTGCGCGGCGTCAGCGCGGCGAAGGGGTCGGGGTCGGACGCGAACCCGTTGCGGTGGGTGCCCACGTTCGCGCCGATCGCTGCACCGCCGGCACCGCCGACCACGACGCCTGCGAGAGCGGCGCCGCCCATCTTGAGGAACCCGCGCCGGGACGTGTCCGGTGCGGCGGGGGAGGAGTCGTGCTCTTCTGAGGCCACGGTGCCGATCCTAGGACGGGACGGTGCCCGGCGCACGGGTGCGGCACATCGGAATGAAAGGGCGCCGCCGGGACCGAAGTCCCGACGACGCCCGAACAGCGGATGCGGTCTGCTACTCCGCGGACTCGGTGCTGCCCGCGTGGCGGCGGCGCCGCATTGCAAACAGGCCGAGGCCGAGGGCGAGCAGCGCCACGGCGCCGACGATGTACGGCGTGCTGTCGGCACCCGTCGTCGCGAGCGAGCCGTCGGTCGCGCCTCCCGACCCGCCCGGCGTGGTCGCCCCACCGCTCGCCGCTGCCGTGACGGTGACCGAGGAGGTGACCTCGGTGCCGTCGGCGAGGATCACCGCGAGCGTGTGCGTTCCGGCCGGGGTGTTCGCCGGAATCGTCAGCGTGCGGCTGAACGCGCCGTCCGCATCGGCGGTGGCGGTGCCGAGGTCGACCGGGTCGGAGCGCAGCTCGAAGCGCAGTGCGGCATCCGCCTCGAATCCGCTCCCCGAGACGGTGAGCTTTCCACCGGCGACCACGGATGCGGCACCCAGCGTGACCTCTGGCGCAGCAGGCTCCTCGATCACGGGCGGCGTGACGCCGGCCTCGGTGACCCACTTCTCACCGGCATCCGACTTCGTCACCGTGAAGGTGTCGTAGACCGAGCCGACGGGGAGGTCGGTCGTGGCATCGGGCTGCTTCTCCGCAAGGTACGAGCGGTAGACGAGCTGGTTCTTCGAGACGTCGATCACCTGGTAGGTGGTGACGCCCTGACCGCGGAGCACCTGGGTGGCGCCGTTGTTGGTCCAGACGTTCTTCTCGGGGGTCTCGAGCTCGTAGTGCTTCGCACCCGAGTTCGACACGACGTACACGGGGCCCGAGGTCATGCCGGGGGTCTCGGTCGCATCGGTGTTCACGTAGCCGCGTGCGTAGGTGTGGTCGTGGCCCATGAGCACCAGGTCGATGTCGTTGCGCTGGAAGACCGGCAGCCACTCGGCGCGCAGCACCGGCTCGTCGCGACCCTCGGATGCCGAGAACACCGGCTGGTGGAAGGTGACGACGTTCCACTTCGACGGGCTGTTCTGCAGCAGCAGGTCGAGCCAGGCCGCCTGGAAGCGGGTCCACAGCACGCCGATCTGCGCCGACGGGCACTCGGCGCCCGTGCACGACGGAAGACCGGCAGGGGTCAGGAACGTGGTGTCGCGCGTCGCGTTCAGGGTGATGAAGCGCACGCCCTGGTAGTCGGTGTAGTACGCGGTCTCGGCAGCGAAAGACGACCAGTGATCGAAGAACGCGCGGTACTGCTGCGCGACCTCGGAGTCGCCCTTCGCGAGGTCGGCCAGCTCGCCGATGGTGCTCGTCGAGGGGTTGTTGTGCGGGTATTCGAACGCCGCCTTCCAGGCGGTGAGCAGCTTGTCGCCCGAGTACTCGTGGTTTCCGGGGGCCGCCATCACGTTGGTGCGGACGGCGGAGTCCTCCATGCCCTTGAACCAGTTGAGCCACTCGTTCTCGTTGCTCGAGGTGTTGATCAGGTCGCCGGCGTGCACCGATCCGATCGATCGCGGGGCCTGAGCCTCGGCCTGCTTCACGACGCTCGGCCAGGTGGTGTCGAGGCCGATCTGGGCATCGCCGTAGTAGATGAACTGGAAGTCCGTGGCGCTCGGGTCTGCCGTGCGGAACTCGAACCAGTCGCTCCAGCTGCCGGGAAGGCCCACGCGGTAGCGATAGGCGGTCGCAGGCGCGAGGCCGGTGACCGTCGCCGAGAAGTGCTTGTTCGGGTTGCCGTTGACGACCCCGGCGTCGTACGCGTCGACGGTGCGGGACTCACCGCCGGCCGCCGGTGCGATCTCGACCTGGCCGATCGTGTGCGAGGCGTCGCCGGCGAGCCACGAGAACGACTGCGACACGGCGGGCTGCTCGGTCGGGGTCAGGATCACGCGGGTCGGCGGAGCCACGACGGGCGAACCGGGGTCGGATGCCTCGACCAGCGTGAGCGACGACATGTCGAAGTAGATGTCGGAGCTGGTCTCGCGGTCCTGGAACAGGGCGACGGCGATCTCGTTGGTGCCGTCATGCAGCAGCTCGCCTTCGGCGCTGAACGTGCTGGTGAGCGGGTCACCGCCGCTGTCTCCGGCGTACTCGACGTTGACGGTGTCGGTGATGCGCCCGTCGACGTATCGCGCGACCTCTTCGCCGTTGATCCACACGACGATGGCGTCGTCATAAGTGATGGTGCTGCGCAGCGCCGCGACCTGCTCGGCCACGCCCGCCTCGAGCTCGAACGTCGTGCGGAAGAAGTAGGTGGGCACCGTGGGAGCCGCGGCTCCGTCGATGTATTGGTTCAGCAGCGTCTTCGGAGTGACCGGGCCGACGGGCGCGATCGTGCCGTTCTTCGCGCCGAACGAGCCGGGCGCTGCCTTCCAGGCGCTGTCGTCGTAGTCGGGGAGGGTCCAGTCGCGGAGCGCGGCGGGTGCCGGCGACGGGTCGGAGCCGTCGTCGAGGTAGCGCCACGTGGTGTCGCCGGTGATCAGCGAATCCGTCGGCACATCGGGCTCGCCGGCGGCGGTCGCGATGGGGGCGACGACGGCGCCGCCGAGCAGGGCGAGGACGGCGGCGGACGCGAGTCCGTAACGCCGCCACCGCACCGCAGGGGTGGGGGAGGTCATGAGTGTCCTTCGAGAGGTGGGGGTTTTCCGTGCTCAGCCGCACGGGGCCCGACCAGCCCATCGAAAGCGGATGACCTCGGGGTTGCCGCAGGACGACGGTCGGGTGAACGCCGCTACGGTGGGGGCATGAGCTATGCGGGGGAGTCGTCGATCGAGGCACGCGTCCGGGCCGTCAACGCCGACTTCGGCAGACGTCAGACGCGACTTTTCATCACGTTCGCGCTGATCGAGGGGCCGGTCCTTCTGCTGCTCGCCGTCGCGATCTACGGGTTCGAGGTCATCGACCCTGAAATCGGCATCTGGTTCATCGTCGCGGTCGCGGTGGTCGGCGGATTCCTGCTGAGCGCTCTGCTCGTGCGGCTGATGCAGGCACGAGTCCGCGCCGTCGCCCAGGCCAAGGGCGAGAACCCGCTGTTCTGACCCCCGGTACGCTGGAACCCATGCTCAACATGGCTGACGGCCTCGACCGTCTCGGCGCGCTCGCCGAGAATCCGGTCGTCCGCACCCTCGCCGACGCGTTCGCGGCGGCGGGCTTCGACCTCGCCGTCGTCGGCGGCCCCGTGCGCGACGCGCTGCTCGGCCGCCCCACGCACGACCTCGACTTCACCACGAACGCGCTGCCCGACGACATCCTGCGCATCGTCAAGCCGATCTCGACCGCCCAGTGGGACATCGGCCGTGCGTTCGGCACGATCGGTGCACGGGTTCAGGGCGAGCAGGTCGAGGTCACCACGTACCGGGCCGACAGCTACGACGGGGTGACCCGCAAGCCGACCGTCGAGTTCGGCGACACTATCGATGCCGACCTGCACCGCCGCGACTTCACCGTCAATGCGATGGCGCTGCGGGTTCCGTCCGTCACGCTCGTCGACCCGACCGGGGGAGTCGAAGACCTCATCGCCGGAGTGCTCCGCACGCCGGCGGATCCGCAGGTCTCGTTCGGCGATGACCCGCTGCGGATGCTGCGCGCGGCGCGGTTCAGCGCCCAGCTGGGCTTCCGCATCGACGACGACACATTCGATGCGATCACCGAGCTCAAGACGACCCTCGAGATCGTGAGCCCGGAGCGCATCCAGTCCGAACTCGTGCGCCTGATGCAGACCGAAGACCCCGTGCGCGGCATCCGCGTGCTGGTCGACACCGGCCTGATCGAGGAGTTCCTGCCCGAGGTCAGTGCTCTGCGACTCGAGGTCGACGAGCACCACCACCACAAGGACGTCTACGAGCATTCGCTCACGGTGCTCAGCCAGGCGATCTCGCTCGAGCAGTCGCGCAACCCCGGCGCCGAACCCGACGTCGCTCTGCGCATCGCCGCACTTCTGCATGACATCGGCAAGCCGCGCACGCGCAAGCTCGAAGACGGCGGGGTGGTCACGTTCCACCACCACGACGTCGTCGGCTCGCGCATGGCGCGCAAGCGTCTGCAGGCGCTGCGGTTCGACACCGACACGACCGACGCCGTGTCGAAGCTGATCGAGTTGCACCTGCGATTCTTCGGATACGCCGAGGGTGCCTGGACGGATGCCGCGGTGCGCCGCTACGTCCGCGATGCGGGCGACCAGCTCGAGCGCCTGCACATCCTCACCCGTGCCGATGTCACCACCCGCAACAAGCGCAAGGCCGGTCGCCTCGCCTCGGCGTACGACGACATCGAGTCGCGCATCGCCGCGCTGCGCGAGCAGGAGGAGCTCGACTCCATCCGGCCCGAGCTCGACGGCAACCAGATCCAGCAGATCCTCGGCATCGCGCCCGGCCGCGAGGTCGGCGAGGCCTACCGGTTCCTGCTCGAACTCCGACTCGACGAGGGAGTCATCGGCGCGGATGCCTCTGAGCAGCGCCTCCGCGAGTGGTGGGCCGCCCGGGACTGAGCCCGCTCACTCCTCCGGTTCTTCGGCCTCGGCTGCCTGGCCCAGTGCCTCTCGCACGAGGTGGGAGATGTCGATCGAGATGATCCGTTCGGTCATGGTCCGGCCTCAGGGAACGGGAGACTCGGTCGGCTGCGGCACACCATCCGTCTCCGGAGCCGGTGTGGCGCTCGCCGCATCGATGCTCGGCGCCTTCTGGAACGGCGGCGCCGGCTGCTTCGTCGTCGACATGTCGGGCTGCCCGGTCATCGGATCCCACTTCGCCTCGTCCAGAGGGTAGATGTTCCAGACGGGCTTGCCCCGGTAGTCCTCGGACGGAATCGTCGCCAGCATCCCGTTGTCCTGCATTCCGAACTCGGTCTCGCCGTCCTTCTCGGTGAAGAGGATCTGACCGCCCGACGCTCCATACAGGTCGAGCGGCGTGCCCTTGCCGGTGAAGAGCTGCACGTGGTCGATGGGGTTGCCGTCGGCGTCGTAGGCGAAGATGTTGTTGATCTGCACGCCGTCGAGAACCAGCCCGTCCATGACGACGGGCTGAGTCGAATAGACGTGCTCGACGCGCGGAGACATCACCGAGATCACGAGTCCCGGCAGCACGATCACAGCCAGGATGCCGGCAACCGTGCGCACGTGGCGCAGTGGGTTCTTGGGAAGCCAACGGTCACGACCCCATTGCACGCTGATGAGGATGAACGCGCCGATGAACAGCCAGTGCAGAGGAGACGCGGGCATGGCCCACCAGTTGTAGGACTCGAACGGCTGATAGGTGAAGGGCGGAAGAAGCGCGATGATCGCGGCGACCGCTGCGTACAACCCGACTCCGCGCAGCACCCACCACACCGGGCGGAGCGCGATCAGCAGGTCGAGGAGCCACGCGCCGGCCGCGCTGCGGCGGATGCCGTCGACGACACCGCGACCCCAGGAGCGGACCCGCGCACCGAGGCGGACTCGCTGTTGGCCCTGCGTTCGAGGAGGTAGACCTGCCGCAGATCGCAGCTCTTCGGCGTATGCTCCGGGGTCACCGAGCTCGAGCACTCCGTCGTTGTCCGCAGCCTGGTCGGCGAGATCGGCGGTGAGTCCGCCGACGATCTCATCGAGCTCGTCGGCGGGAAGATCGTCGAGGTACTCGCGTACGGCCAGTGCGAACGAGCGGATCTGCTCGTCGATCGAGACGGCGGTGTCGTTCATCGGTTCTCTCCGATCGTGGGTGTGTCGGTGGTTGGGAGTGTGAGCAGCGTGGACATCGCCCCCGCGAAGTCCAGCCAGGTGACGGTCTGGGAGTCGAGAGCCGCACGACCCTGCGGGTTGATCGCGTAGTACTTGCGGTGCGGGCCGCCGTCGGAGGGGACGACGTAGCTCGAGAGGCTGCCCGCCGCGTAGAGCCGGCGCAACGTGCCGTAGACCGACGCGTCGCCCACGTCGCCGAGCCCGGCATCCCTGAGTCTGCGGACGATGTCGTAGCCGTATCCGTCTTCTGTGCGGAGCACCGCGAGAACCGCGACGTCGAGCACTCCCTTGAGCAACTGCGTGGTGTCCATCGGACCTCCTTCGATGCACTGGACACTACCACGCACTGCACAGTAGTGCGCGAGGCGCGTGTCTGACGCCGTGTCGAGGAACCGGAATATCGCGGGTTCCGTCCGCGGCATCCGGCTCCTACACTGAGGTAACGCTCCACCATCGACGATCGGAGACGCTGTGGTTGCGTCGTGGCAGGTGTCACGTGACGGCCCACCTGAGGCCTCTCGTCTGCTGATCGAGCGTGCGCACGAGGAACTTATCGCCGGCAACCTCGACGATCACCGCCTCCAGCAGGTGCGCCCCCTGGTCCGCGAATCCTGGGTCCGTTCCTGGCGGGGTCGGGTGGGACCCGAGGCCGCACCGTCGATCGAACTCGTCACAGACGAGCTCGAGACCTACCGACTCGCGCATCCGCTCGCATCCGCGATGGACATGATCCGCGCGCTGCTGCTTCCCGGCGCCCCGGAAGAGTCCGGCGTCGTCATCGCCGTCGGCGATCAGGCCGGACGCCTGCTCTGGATCGAAGGCGACCGCCAGCTGCAGTCGCTCACCGAGGGCATGGGTTTCGTCGCGGGGGCGAACTGGGCAGAGGATGCCGTCGGTACCACCGCCCCCGGAACAGCACTGATGCTCGGACAGTCCGTGCAGATCCGCGGAGCGGAGCACTACAACCGACTCGTGCACCCGTGGTCGTGCACCGCGGCACCTGTACGCGACCCCGAGACGAAGCGGGTGCTCGGGGTGATCGACATCACCGGCGGAGACGAAGTCGTCTCCACTCAAGCCCGCCTTCTCGTCGATGCCACCGCGCGCGCCGTCGAATCCGAGCTGATGGTCGCCAGACTTCGGGCGCGCAGTGAGGCGCCCCGCCCGACGACGATCTCGTCGCGGGCCAAACCGACCATCCGAGCGACGCTTCATGTGCTGGGTCGCGACAGGGCGCGGCTCGAGAGCGAGACCGAGCTCGAAGAGTCCGTGATCGAGCTCAGCGCCCGTCATGCCGCGATTCTGCTCATGCTGGCGGTGAACCGCCAGGGCCTGTCCGCGGAGCGCCTGAGCGAACTGGTCTACGGACCGGAGGCATCCGCCGACACGCTGCGACCCGAGATGGTGCGCCTGCGCAAAGTGCTCGAGAAGCACGCCCCCAGTCTCGTGCCCGAGTCCCGGCCCTACCGGTTGACGGTGCCCCTCGAGACCGATGCGCACGACGTGCTGTCGCTGCTCGACCGAGGAGCCCACCGCGTCGCCCTCACCGCCTACCGGGGGCCGGTTCTGCCCGAGTCGACCTCGCCCGGCGTCGAGGAGTTCCGCGAGTCCGTCAGGGCGGCGTTGCGCGAGGCGATGCTGTCGGAGGCGAGCCTCGACGTCCTGCTCGCCTACGCCGACATCCCGGAGGGCCAGAGGGATGCCGCAGCGCTCCGCCTCGCGCTCGAGATGCTCCCCGCACGGTCGCCGAAGCGTGCGGGGCTGGTCGCCCGGATCGAGCGCATCGAAGATCTCTGACCCCGTTCGAATCGCGCGACTGGTCGCATTCCGACCTCGGATCGGGTCATTCACGCGATTCGAAAGCGTGCTGGCGTGACCCGCAACCCCCCGCAACGTTGCGCATCCGTGCGCAACCCCCGCCGACCTACCTTCGAAGCACAGCCACCGGCACCGACGCCACGGCCCGTCGAAGGAGTCACCGATGACCATCGTCGAAGAAGACGTGTCCACCGCCCCCGCATCCTCCGCGTACGCCGCTCCCGGTCAGCCGGGCGCCGTCGCGACCTACCGGCCGCGGTACGGGCATTACATCGGCGGAGAGTTCGTGGATCCCGTCAAGGGGCAGTTCTTCGACAACATCAGTCCGGTCAACGGCAAGCCCTTCACCGAGGTGGGCCGGGGAACCGTCGAAGACATCGACCGTGCGGTCGACGTCGCCTGGAAGGCGTTCGCGAGCTGGGGCAAGACCAGCCCCGCCGAGCGCTCGGTCGTGCTCAACAGGATCGCCGACCGCATCGAGCAGCACCTCGAGGAGATCGCCGTCGCCGAGACCTGGGAGAACGGCAAGCCGGTGCGCGAGACGCTCGCCGCCGACATCCCGCTCGCGGTCGATCACTTCCGCTACTTCGCCGGCGTGCTGCGTGCGCAGGAGGGCGGCATCAGCCAGCTCGACGAGAACACCGTCGCGTACCACTTCCACGAGCCGCTCGGAGTGGTGGGCCAGATCATCCCCTGGAACTTCCCGATCCTCATGGCCGTGTGGAAGCTCGCCCCGGCGCTCGCCGCAGGCAACTGCGTCGTCATCAAGCCGGCCGAGCAGACGCCGGCATCCCTGCTGTTCCTCTTCGACATCATCGGAGACCTGCTGCCGGCCGGCGTCGTGAACATCGTCAACGGCTTCGGCATCGAGGCGGGTGCACCGCTCGCGCAGCACAAGCGCATCCG
Organism: Microbacterium sp. WCS2018Hpa-23; assembly: GCF_031843845.1. Classification (NCBI taxonomy): domain Bacteria; kingdom Bacillati; phylum Actinomycetota; class Actinomycetes; order Micrococcales; family Microbacteriaceae; genus Microbacterium; species Microbacterium sp. WCS2018Hpa-23. The sequence continues at coordinate 23,411 of NZ_JAVTIZ010000010.1, read as the reverse complement.
CAAGGTCGCCTTCACGGGTGAGACCACGACCGGTCGCCTGATCATGCAGTACGCATCGCAGAACCTGATCCCCGTGACGCTCGAACTCGGTGGCAAGAGCCCGAACGTGTTCTTCGAGGACGTCGCCCGCGACACAGCCGACCCGTTCTACGACAAGGCGCTCGAGGGCTTCACGATGTTCGCGCTGAACCAGGGCGAGGTCTGCACCTGCCCGTCGCGGGCGCTCATCCAACGGTCGATCTACGACGGCTTCCTCGCCGACGGACTCGAGCGCGTCGGAAAGGTCGTGCAGGGCAACCCGCTCGACCCGGCCACGATGATCGGCGCGCAGGCGTCGAACGACCAATTGGAGAAGATCCTCAGCTACATCGACATCGGCACACAGGGCGGCGCCCGTCTGCTCACGGGTGGGGAGCGCGTAGATCTCGGCGGCGACCTCAGCGAGGGGTACTACGTCGCCCCGACGGTGTTCGAGGGCACGAACGACATGCGCATCTTCCAGGAGGAGATCTTCGGCCCGGTGCTCTCGGTCACCTCGTTCGATGACTTCGACGACGCGATCTCAATCGCGAACGACACGCTCTACGGACTCGGCGCCGGGGTGTGGAGCCGCAGCGGCGACACCGCCTATCGCGCAGGTCGGGCGATCGAGGCCGGTCGTGTCTGGACGAACACCTACCACCAGTACCCGGCCCACGCCGCGTTCGGGGGATACAAGCAGTCGGGCGTCGGGCGTGAGAACCACAAGATGATGCTCGACCACTACCAGCAGACGAAGAACCTCCTGGTCTCGTACGCAGAAGGCCCGATGGGCTTCTTCTGAGTTCGAAGCCCGTCTTCCGGTCGTTGAGCGAGGAGCGAAGCCCCGAGACGAAACGCGCTGAGCCGCTTACCGCGTTTCGTCTCGGTCGGCTCCGCCGTCCTCGCTCAACGACCAGGGAAACGCGTCTCCCGATCGACGACCGGGAAACTATCGAGAGGAGTGGACCATGGTCAGCATCGGCACCTATCAGCGGGTGGACGTGACGGACGCCGCGGCATCCCTCATCCGCGACCTCACCTTGCAGCACGGCCCACTGATGTTCCATCAGTCGGGCGGATGCTGCGACGGCTCGTCGCCCATGTGCTACCCCGTGGGCATGTTCATCACCGGGCCGGGAGACGTGCTGCTCGGTGCGCTCGACGTGGGCCTCGATAACCCGGTCGAGGTCTTCATGTCGGAGTCGCAGTTCGAGTACTGGAAGTACACGCACCTGACCATCGACGTCGTGCCGGGGCGCGGTGCTGGCTTCTCGGTCGAGGGTCCGACGGGCATGCGATTCCTGATCCGCTCGCGGATGCTGAACGACGCCGAGCTCGCGTACTTCGGGCTCGCGCCTTCGGCGGGCGGCCGATCGGCTGGTTGATGCCCAACTGGCTGGCGACTCGCCATCGATCGGTCAGCCATCCGTGGAACGGACAGTCATCCGGGACGGATGCAGGAGCCGATGAAGCGATGCGGAGTTCAGCCGAACTGACCTCTTGACGGCCGTCAGTACGTCATGCCCATCGCCGCCCTCACCTCGTCGAGCGTGTCGTTCGCGATCGACTGCGCGCGCGCATTGCCCTCGCGGAGCACGGTGGCGGCGTCGGCCACGCTGAGACCTGCGCGACGAGCACGGTGGTCTGCGAGAAACTCGTTCACCGCCTCTGTGGTGAGGCGCTTGAGCGCACCGGCTCCCGCGCCGTCGACCTCCTCCGCGATCTCCTCCGGAGTGCGCTCGAGAACGACCGCGGCCGTTGCGAGCAGCCCCGACACTCCGGGCCGGTTCGTGGGGTCGTAGGTGATGACGCGCTCCGAATCGGTGGGAGCCCGCCGGATGGCTTCGGCGGTCTCGTCTGCGGACATCCCCAGTGCGATGGCGTTCCCGTAGCTCTTCGACATCTTGCGCCCGTCGAGGCCCGGAAGCTCAGGGGTCTCGGTGACGAGAGCGGCAGGCTCGGGGAACACGCTGCCGTATCGCTCGTTGAATCGACGTGCGATCGTGCGCGTCATCTCGACGTGCGGGAGGTTGTCCTTGCCCACCGGAACGAGGTTGCCCTTGCAGAACAGGATGTCGGCGGCCTGGTGGACGGGATAGGTGAGCAGCAGGCCGCTCAAGGTGCGTCCGGATGCCGCGAGCTCGGCCTTGACCGTCGGGTTGCGGTGCAGCTCTGCCTCGCTGACGAGGCTGAGGAAGGGAACGAGCAGCTGATTGAGGGCCGGTACAGCGGAGTGGGTGAAGATCGTGGTCGAGGTCGGAGCCAGGCCGGCAGCGAGGTAATCGAGAACCGCTCCGTACACGGCGCCGCGCACGTCGCCGGCCGAGTCGCGGTCGGTGATCACCTGGTAGTCGGCCAGGATGACGAACGTCTCGACACCGGCATCCTGCAGACGGACACGCTCGCGGATGGTGCCGAAGTAGTGACCGAGGTGCAGTCGTCCTGTCGGGCGCTCCCCGGTGAGAACGCGGTATCTCTCGGGATGCTGCTCGATCGCCTCCCGAAGGTCGGGCATGCGAGCGAGGGTTGCGGCGTACGAGTCCATGATCTGCTCCTGATTCGAGAGGAGCTGCACGGACATGGTGTCGCGAGGGGATCGCGGGCTGCCGTGCAGCCCGCGCGTCAATGCGTTACGGCTGCTCCGGCAGCCACCACGACGAAACGGTGAAACGCATAGGTCGAGGATAGTGACCCGCGGCGCTCGAGGCGACCGGCAGCGGCATTCCCCTGGTTACATGGTCCGATGTGGTGGACGGATGAGGAGTGGGCCGAACTCGTGGACCCGGAGCTCTGCGGCATGTGTGCCGACGCACATCTGCCGGAGAACGAGCACAGCATCCTGGTGGCCTCGACCGAGATGACTCACATCCGGCTGGTGCGCAACCAGGCGCATCCCGGCTACACCGTGGTCATCCTCCGCGAGCATGTCACTGACCTCGGTCTGCTGGACGCCGGGCAGCTCAGCGAGTTCTGGCGCGATGTCCAGCGCGCGGGCCGGGCCGTCGGCACAGCATTCGCCCCACGGAAGATCAACTATCTGGTGATGGGTCATCGGGCCCCGCATCTTCACTGCCACGTGTTCCCCCAGCATCTGGGGGACGACCCTCTTCGGAACGTGGACATCTCGGATGGGCCCGTGCACCTCCCCGACCCCGATCTCGCCGCATCTGCCGCCGCGTTGCGGAAGGCTTGGCAGACGATCGGCTGATCTGCCTCAGCGGGGGAGGCGCGGAACCGCGTCAGCCAGGGTGCGGGATACGTCTCGAAGGACCGACGGGGAGCGGTCAATGATCCGGGTTCTGGCGCCAGAGGAGGTGAAGTCGGGGTATCTCGGGCTCGGACCTGCGGCGGCTCGCTGAAGGGTCGCGGGCGACTCTCTGAAGAGAGTTCCGGCATGCTGCCGTGAGCTGTCCGGCGGCGGCCGGAGCGTCAGTCATGTGTGTTACGTTTGCTTCATCAGACACCGCCCCCCTCTGAGTCTTCGGACTTACGGGGGCGGTTTTCATATATTCGGAGGCACTCGGGCATGCCGTACTCCAAACCCTTTCGCGAGCTGAGTGATCTCGTCCTCGAACTTGAGGCTTTGGGAATGGCGGTGCCCGACAAAGCGGACGCCGAGTCTTTTCTGCGCAAGGTGGGCTATTACCGATCCGGTGGGTACCGGTACGTGCTTCGAGAGCTCCTTCCTCAGGCCAACGCAATCCCGCGGCCCGCACCTTTCGCGCAGAGAGATACCTCCCGGGGAGTACGTTCGCCCATGTCCAGGAACTCGAGAAGTTCGACTCGAAGCTGCGCGAGGTCTGTCTCGCCGGTCTGTGGGACTTCGAGATGAGAGTCCGGGCTGCTCTCGCGCACGCGCTTGCACGCAGAGACGTTTTCGCACACACCGACGTGCAGCACCTTGACCAGTCAGAGGCTCTGAAGATGGCTGGGGGACAGACGAAGTTCGAGGCATGGGAGAAGACCTACAGATCAGCGATACGGGACTCGGCCCAAGAAGACTTCGTTGCTCACCTCCTCGTGAAGTACGGACATCCGCTGCCAATCTGGGCCATCGTAGATGTCCTCAGCTTCGGGAGCCTCCCCTATTTGTATGAGATCGCTCAGAGAGCAGATCGTCTAGAGGTCGCCAACGCTTTCGGAGTGACCCAAGACAAACAGTTCGGAGCGTGGCTGCGAGCGATGGTCGACTTTCGAAACTACTGCGCACATGGGTCACGCCTCTTCAACCGGCACTTCAAGCGGGAGGCAAGGGTTGTGCCTGGAGCGATCGATCGTTCACTCCTCGAGCACCTCACTGTCCCGAACTACTCGCCGAGCGAACGGCCGCTCAGCCGCCTCTATGTGAACGCAGCTCTGCTCGCATACTTTCTCCGGAAGCACTCATCTGGATCCACGTGGTACCTCAGCTTCCGCACGCAGATCCGCAAACTCCCAACCATCCAGATTGGGGTCGAGGCCCTGGTTAAACCCGCAGCCAATATGGGATTCCCCTTGCAATGGGATCAGTTGGATCTCTGGACCTGACGGAGCCTGATCAGCCCCTCAGCGCGGGAGGCGCGGAACCGCGTCGACCAGCGCACGGGTGTAGGGGTCCTGCGGGGCATGCAGCACGGATGCCGTGGCACCCTGCTCGACCACGCGACCGTTCTGCAGCACGACCGTGCGGTCGCACGCCGAGGCGATCGCGGTGAGGTCGTGCGACACCATAACGAGCGACAGGCCGTTCTCTCGACGCAGGCGGTCGAGCAGCTCGAGCACCTGCACGCGCGTCGTGACGTCGAGCGCGCTGACCGGCTCATCGGCGAGGAGTACCCGTGGACGGGAGACCACGGCCCGCGCGATCGCGATGCGCTGGCGCTGGCCCCCCGAGAACTCGTGAGGGTAGCGGCGGGCGGTGTCAGCGGGAAGGCCGACCGACTCGAGGGATTCGGCTATGCGGTGCTGCGCATCGGCTCCGGATGCGAGGCCGAGCGAACGCAGCGGTTCGCCGATGATGCGGTCGATCCGCTGGCGAGGGTCGAGCGACGAGTAAGGATCCTGGAACACCGGCTGCACGCTCGCCCGGAACCGCCGCATCTGCGCACGGTCGCGCAGATTCAGGGGAGCGCCGTCGAACAGCACCTCTCCCTCGCGCGGCCCTGAGAGACCGAGCAGCAGCCGGAGGATGGTCGACTTGCCCGCGCCGGATTCGCCGACGAGACCGAGGGAATCCCCTTCGTCGAGACTCAGCGAGATGTCGTCGAGCACCCGCCGGGATCCGTAGGCGAAACCGGCACTGCGCAGTTCGAGAAGACTCATGCGCCGGCCTCCTCCGCATCGAGGAACGCATCGAGCGCGCGGGCGCTGTCGACCAGCATCCGCGTGTATGGCTCTGCGGGATGCTGCAGCACCTGAGCGACCGCACCTTCTTCGACGACGAGCCCGTCACGGAGCACCACGATGCGATCGACCATGCGCGACACGACGGCGAGGTCGTGGCTGATGAACAGCAGCGCCATGCCGCGCTCGGCGACGAGTCGCTCGAGCAGAGAGAGCACGGCATCCTGCACTGTCACGTCGAGCGCGGTCGTCGGTTCGTCGGCGATCAGCAGCTTCGGGCGCGCTGCGAGGGCGATCGCGATCGCGACTCGCTGGCGCTGACCACCCGAGAGCTCGTGCGGGTAGGCGCGGGCGAACCGCGGCTCTGACAGCGACACCTCGTCGAGGGCGGCTGCGACCGCCGACTTCAGCTCAGCACCGCGCAGGCCGAGATGACGACGCAGCGGCTCGGCGACCTGGCGACCGACCCGCATCAGCGGGTCGAGCGCGGTGAGCGGCTCCTGGAAGACGATCTGGGCGACGGGGCCTCGGAGCGGGCGGAGGTCGGCATCCCGAGCACCGACGACCTGATGCCCGTCGAGCAGCACTGACCCGGAGGCGACGAGCGCCTCAGGCAGGAGCCCGGTCACCGCGAGCGACGTGAGCGACTTGCCTGAACCGGATTCGCCGATCAGTCCCAAACGCTCGCCCGCCCCCAGCGAGAACGAGACGTCGCGCACGAGTGCGCCGGACCCCGAGCGCACAGTGAGGCCTGAGACTTCGAGAATGCTCATCGGCTCCTCCTGCGTGTCGGGTCGGCAAGGTCGCGCAGGCCGTCGGCGAGGAAGTTCACTCCCAGCACGAGCGCGATGATCGCGATGCCGGGGGCGATCGCACCGACGGGGGCGGTGAGCACGGTGCCCTGGGCCTCCTGCAGCATCCGACCCCACGAGGCGTTGGGCGGCGGTGCGCCGAGTCCGAGGTACGACAGGCTCGCCTCCGCGAGCACGGCGGCACCGAACTGCAGCGCCAGGCTGACGGCGAGGGTCGGTGCGATGTTGGGGAGCACGTGCTGGAACACGATGCCGAGCACACTCGTGCCGCTCGTGCGCGCCGCGGTGATGTACTGCTCCTGCAGCACGCGACGGGCCAGGATGCGGGTGAGGCGCGCGACGACCGCCGACATCGCAAGTCCGATCGCGAACACCGCCGACCACAGGGATGCGCCCTGCACCGCGACGACGAGCATGGCGAGCAGCAGCACCGGGAAGGCGATCACGACGTCGAGGCCCGCGGAGAGGGTGTCGTCGACCCAGGGGCGCGAGAACGCGGCGATCAGGCCGACTATCGTGCCGAGCACCGCGGCGATCGCGACCGAGCAGATGCCCACGATCAGGGCGATCCTCGCACCCCACATGAGCTGCGAGAGCAGGTCGCGGCCGAGCCGATCGGTGCCGAGCAGGTGCAGGGCGCTCGGCCCCTCGAGACGGCTTCCACTCGTGTCGGCGAGCGGATAGGGGAGCCAGAACAGCGACACCAGCGCGATGAGCACGATGATGCCGGTGAGCACGAGCCCGATCAGCAGGGTCGCCTTGGGCCGCCTCCGCACGGGGACGGAGCCGGTGACCAGCTGCTCGGCGACGCGGCTCATCGATTGCCCGAGACGCTCGTGCGCAGACGCGGATCGATCAGGCGCTGCACGATGTCGGCGGCGAACCCGACGAGCAGCACGAACAGCGTGCTGACGACGAGCACGCCCTGGATCACCTGGAAGTCGTGCTGTTCGATGGCCGACAGCAGCAGGCTGCCGAGACCGGGAAGAGTGAAGACGCTCTCGACGACGACCGCGCCGAGGAGCGTGGTGGACAGCTCGATGCCGAGGATAGCGACGACGGGCACCGAGCCGTTGCGCACACCATGACGCAACAGCGCCTCGGACATGCCCGACCCGCCCGCTCGTGCGGTGCGCAGGTAGTCGCTGCCGATCACGTCGAGTGTGGCCGAGCGCACGTAGCGGCTGAGGGAGGCGCTCATGACGATCACGATCGTGATGATCGGCAGTGCGAGCGAGCGCAGCGCATCCGCCGGATCCTCCCAGTCGTCTCGGGGGAAGCCTCCGGACGGCAGCAATCCGAGTCCGAGCGCGAAGATCCAGACCAGCACGACGCCGACCCAGAAGACGGGCACCGCGACGCCGAGCTGCGCGAAGCCCGAGAGGGCGACGCCGTACCAGCGGTCGGATTTCACGGCGGCGGTGATGCCGATCACGAGCGAGACGAGCAGGGCGAGGGCGAAGGCGATCAACGTGAGCGGAAGGGTCACGGCGAGGCGATCGGCGATGTCGGGGCCGACCGGACGCGAGCTCAGGAAGGACTCACCGAGATCGAAGCGCAGCAGCTGCCCCGCCCAGGTCGAGAACTGCTGCAGAAGCGGCTGATCGGAGCCGACCTGCGCGCGGGCGGCGGCGATCTGCTCGGGAGTGGCGTTCACCGAGAGCAGGGCGTTCGCCGGGTCGCCGGGCAGCAGTCGCAGCAGCACGAATATCGCGATCATCGCGACGACGAGCGAGACCACGAGGAACGCGAGGCGGCGCAACAGGTAGGCGAGCATGGCTTCTCAGGATGACAGAGGGGGATGCCGACGTGCGGCATCCCCCTCGCGAGTCAGGACTTGACGATGTCGTAGGCGAAGAACTGGGAGTTCAGGCCGTTGACCGGGTACCCGCTGAGATCGCTCGAGGCGACCACGATCTGCGGGTAGAGGTACAACCAGACGCTCGCGGCATCCTCGGCGATCTTCTCGTTGACCTGCTTCAGCAGAGCCGTCTGCTCGTCGGTCGTGGCGGCCTGCTCGGCCTCGGCGACCCACTGCTGCACGTCGGCGTCGTTGTAGCCCCAGTAGAAGTCGGGGTTTCCGTACCAGACGACGTCACGGTCGTTCACGTGCTCCTGCAGGGTGGCCTCGAAGTCCTGCTCCTTGAACACCTTCGTGTACCACTCGTCGGCGCTGATCGTGTTGATCTCGACCGTGATGCCGACCTCGGCGAGCTGCGACTGCAGGAACTCCGCCACCGCGGGGTGCGGGTCGTAGCTCGGGGTGTCGAGCGTGAACGTGAAGCCGTCGGCGTAGCCGGCCTGGGCGAGCAGATCCTTCGAGAGCTCGACGTCGTACGGGTTCACGGTCGTGAGGTCCTCGTACCAGGGGTCGGTCGGCGGCACCATCGAGCCGATGAGCGTGCCGTAGTCGCCCCAGATGGACTCGAGGAGCTTCTGGGTGTCGACGGCCGAGTAGATCGCCTTGCGCACGAGTGCGTTGTCGAAGGGTGCGACCCGGTCGTTGAACGCGAGCAGCTCCTTCGTGGTCGAGGTGCCCTCACTGATGACGTAGTCATCACCTGCGAACTGCGTGAGCGAGTCGGGGCTCTGCACGCTGGTGATCACGTCGATCTCGCCGGTGGCCAGAGCGTTGTTCTCGGCGGTCGCATCGGTGAAGTACGTGTAGACGACCTCGCCGTTCTTGGCGGGCTCGCCCCAGTAGTCGTCCCAGCGCTCGAGGGTCAGGGTCGAGCCCTTCTTCCACTCGTCGAGCGTGTAAGGGCCGGTGCCGTCTTCCTTGCCGGTGATGTCGCCGGCCTCGTCGTTGACGATCCAGACGTAGCTGAGGTTGTAGAGGAACGAGATCGACCGCTGCGACAGCGTGAACACGACGGTCTGGTCGTCGGGCGTCGCGATGTCGGCGATGGTCTTGAAGCTCGACTTGCGCGCCGAGACCGAGTCCTCGGCGGTGACGGCCTCGATGCTCGACTTCACGTCGGCGGAGGTGAGCGGGTCACCCGAGTGGAACGTCACGTCGTCGCGCAGCGTGATCGTGTAGGTGAGGCCGTCGTCGGACACCTGGGCGTCCTCGGCGAGAAGAGGCTCGACCTCGCCGTCGTCGGTCAGGCGATAGAGGCCCTCGTAGACGTTGCCGGTCAGTGCCTCGGTCACACCCTGGCCGCCACCCTGCGTGTTGCTGAGGTTTGTGGGCTCGTACAGCGACCCGATGAAGATGGTGGCGTCTTCGCTCGCGGCGTCGTCGGTGGCGCCCGACGCGCAGCCGGCCACGAGGGCGAGCGTGGCGACGGCGCCGAGCGCGCCGAGAATGCGGGTTCTTCTCATGAGTGCTCCAGGGTGAGAGTGTGCGGCGTCACGCCGCGTAGATGTCGAAGCCGTCGCGGAAGACGACGTTCTTCTCGCCTGCTCGGATAGGCAGGGGGAAGCGGTTGGATGCCGGCGGCAGCGGGCAGTTGTACTGCGCGCTGAACCCGCACGGCGGCACGAAAGCCCTGTTGAAGTCGAGCACGACGGTGCCCTCGTCATCACGCAGCTGCACGAACAGGAAGCGCCCGGATCCATAGGTCTCGGAGCCGTTCGTCTCGTCGCCGAAGACGAGCAGCAGCGTTCCGCCATCGTCGAAGGCCGCCAGGTCGTACTCGCGGCCGTCGAGTGTGAGACGGATGTCGCCGGGGACGACGAGATCGCGAGTGCCGCCGTTGTCGCGGATGTGCTCGAACGACACGCGGCGATCCCCGGACACCGGGGTGAAGTGACCCTCGAGAACCCACGCGGGGTCGTACTCGTAGGTGTCGATGTGGTCGAAGGCGCGGATGGCGGGTGAGTCGGCATCCCAGACGCGCAGCCCGTGCTCGGCCGCGCCGGTCTCGATGTCCGTGCGCTGGATCGGCGTCACGGTCACCGTGTCGGACGCCGCCTGCTGCTCGGCATCCAGATCGGGCGCCTCACCCGTCCAGCGGGTCTCGATCAGCGCGAGGTTGCCCGTCGCGGACGTGACGGAGGCGCGGCGCTCGGCCTGCCAGTGGGTGTGATCTTCGCGTTCAGACATCACCTTCCATTCTCTTGCATGCAGAAGCGGGTGGGGCCGGGTCCGTCACTCGGGGTAATGCGTGACCACGCGCCGGCAGGCCTTTCGCGAGCATGCACGAATGCCGCATCGGAAAGAGGCTGCAGGCCCCCATTCCGCACGTTTTTAGACGCGATGCAACGCGTTCGGTGGACTGTCTCCGGCGCAATGGAATGCAACGTATGCCGGTATACCATTACTCATATACGCGCAGAGTCGTCAGTCCCCAGCTGACCCGCGCGTGGACGGTTAGACCGTCCTGCGGAGGGAGAGTCAGATCTTCTTCTGATCCCGAGGGGGGATGGGGTGGGAGCGCTGATCCCCAGTCAGCACCCACCCCCACAACCCACCCTCGGGGGTTCCGTTCAGAACGATCTGGACCAGAACCAGAACACCGCGAAGCCGATCACGACGACGAACGGCAGCCACGGGAAGCTCTTCTTGAGGCGTCGTCCCTCGTGCGCGACGCCCGGCGGCGGTGAGAGCAGGCCCACCGGCGGAGCGAACGGCAGCCGCTCGCTCGCATCCTGCGGCGCGACCCTCGATGACGCAGCCGCCGTCGGGTTCTCGAGAAGCAGTCGCTCGTCACGCCAGCGTTCCCACTGGTCGAGCTTGGTGATCACGGCGCCCACCGCGCCGAACAGCCACGCCCAGGTCGCCGGGTCGAGTGTCGAAGCCCTGCGCTGCGTGTAGAGGAAGAGCCAGTCGTCGACGATCTCGACGTCGAGTTCTGCGGCGTTGTCGATGAATCGGGCCATGATGTCGGGCGTGAACAGATAGAGCGCATCGCGCTCGTAGCCCTCGGGGCAGTAGAGCGTGAAGTACTGGTCGAAGTCGCCCTCCAGTGAGAGGCGCTGCTCGCGCTGGAACGACGCGGGCAGGTTCGACCCGAAGCCGTTGTTGCCCTTCGCGTCGAGCACGATGTTGGGCAGGGGTACATCGAGCTTGACGGCGACGTAGCCCCAGCGGTGGGTGGTCGAGTTCTTCCCCGAGCCGGTCGTGTACTGGTAGTTGCCGAACTCCACGAAGCGGGGTGTCGTGCCGCGCACGAGATCGGTGGCCTCGCGAGAGCGTCCGAGACTGAACAGCATGCCCGGCAACGCAGGGTCCATGACTCTGGCCTCGTATGCCATGCCGTTGGCTCGGGCGAATGCGTCGAGGCGGTATCGCGCGACGCGGGACCGACGCCAGCTGACGGCGGCGATCGTGATCCCGACGGCCGCGGCGAGGAGGATCCCGATACCGGCGAACGACGATGACCCCGGATCGGTGAACAGCGAGACCATCGTCGCGCCGACGACCGTCATGGCGACGAGGAACACGACTCCGAAGATCACGAAAGCGATGATCGTCGTGGCCGACGCGCCGGTCTTGCCGCGTGAGCGCAGCTGGGCGTTGAAGGCGCTGACGGCCCGCGGGTCGACGGGGTCGGTGAGAGGGCTGGCGTCGAATGACGGGGCCGCTTGCGGAGCGGTCATCGGTTCACCTCGTCGGCATCCCAGGTGAGGTCGGCGTTCTCGGGGATGCGAAACGCCTCGAGGCGTTCGTCGGCGCAGATCGCGGCGATGAGATCGGCGGACCCCGCGATGATCGTCGAGTCGTAGTCGATCTCGCTCACGAGGGTCCACGCGTGGTCGTCCGGCCACAGGATGCTCGGGCTCTGCGCCGATGGCGGGAAGCCGTGTTCCTCGCCCGGACGGTCGCGCCAGGGTGCGTCGAGCACCCAGTCGGAACGCGCGAAGTCGCTCACCGCGCCGCGGAAGAGCACGTGGTCGCGCCCGGGCAGACGGAACCGCGGCCCCTCCGAGATCTCGCGCGACAGGATGCCCTCCTGCCAGGTCGGCTTGCGGAAGGAGTTGTTGAGAGGGTCGCGGATGCTGCGGTCGAGCATCGCCTGATGGTTCGGGTCGTCACTGAAAGTGAGGAAGGCGCGTGACGGGCCGTGCCCCATGTGACCGAGCAGCCCGCCCCGTCCTTCCCAGAGCGCCGCGAAACCGGCATCCGGAGTCGTGGTGTGGGCGGCGAGGTGCGACGCGATGGTCGCGAGCGTCTCGGGCGCGACCTCTCCCTCGATCGGGCCGGTGAACTCGCGACCGTCGGGGGAGAGGCGCAGGTTCCAGTCAGCGTCGGGCGGGCTGCGCACGATGCGCTGCCACTGGGCCAGCGGATGCAGCGTGGTGCCGAAGGCGGATGCGGTCTCGGCCCACGTCGTGGGCTCATCGATGTACTGGTCTCGGAGGCGCAGGTGCTCGGCCTCCGGCATCCGCTCGTACTCCTCGAAGGAGGGCACCGGGCGGTCGGGCAGCGATCGCACGATCGCGGGGTGCAGGATGCGGACGTATGCGGGGAATCCGTGCGGGACGACCGCGTGCATCGTCCCGTTCCAGGGATCGTCGAGCCGCTCGCGCAGCCAGTCACCGGCCGAGGTGTCAGACATCCAATGCATGCGACCCACGGTACCTGCGAGGTATCGCTTCACTCGGGGGCGCGGCGGAGTTGCTCCGCCTCGACCTCGAATGAGGGGTCAGACGAAACGATCCCGCCGATGAGCGCCGCCGCAGTTTCGTCTCGCATCGTTCACCGGGCGAGCGGCCGGGCCAGACGGTTGACAGCTGGTTCTGAGCGCCGCGGAGACGGCCTCCATAATCGGATCATGACGTCCCCCACATCCATCCCCTCGCTCGACGGCCGCCGCTTCACGATGGTCTCGTCGACCACCTCTGTCGTCGACGCCGCCGCCCCCAGCGAGTTCGTCTACCGCGAGAAGGACGGCGCGATCTGGGGCGACTACTCGGGCGACACCGTGACCTTCGGCCGGTTCGTCGGCACGCGCACCGGAGACACCATCTGGGTCTCCTTCGTGCACGTGCTCGTCTCCGACGGATCCGTGGTGACAGGAGACGGCGAGAGCGAGCTCGAGCTGACGGATGACGGACGCATCCGCCTCGTCGAGCACTACGAGATGCACGGACTGCCGCAGCTCAGCGTCTGCGAAGAGCCCGTCGCCGCCTGAAGTCCAGCGCTTCGTCTCGCTCCGCTCGCTCAGCGACCAGGATGTCAGCGCGGAGGAAGCGTGTCGCGACCCGGCGTCGCGGGTGTCCAGCGGGTCATGCCCAGAGGGGTCGCCAGGTCGCGCTCGGGAAGATCGCTCGGCAGCAGGTAGGCACGACGGATCACCTCGTCGAGCACCACGACGCTGACGACCGTGCGCACCTCGGGGAGCTGCGCGATCACGCCCGTCGTGAATTCGTGCACTCCGCTGACGTCGACGGCGCGGATCAGCAGCATCGCGTCGTGCTCGCCTGTCGTGATGGCGCACCACTCGATGTCGGGCATCTCGAGCACGCTCTCGCGGAACGACGCCCAGGCCTGCGGGTGCACGGTCACGAAGACGAGGGCACCGATCGAGAGGCCGGCCTTGGACTGGTCGACCCGAGCGCTGAACCCCGTGATGACTCCGTCCTGCATGAGTGATTCGACACGCGTGTAGGCGTTCGCCCTCGAGATGCCGACCGTTTCGGCGAGCGCCGCGATCGAGATACGACCGTTATCACGGAGCGTCTCGAGGATTCTGTATCCGATGTCGTCCAGTGGGGCGGCACTTCGTCCAGCTTGCTTCACTGCTTCGTCGGTCTTGGTGGACACAATGCTCCTCACGTGCGAGCTCTCTGGCAGACCGTGATCGTGATCTGCATCATCGCTGGACACATCGTCCCATATGATGCGAATCTGATCACCGGTCGTCCACCCGGTGTCGACCGAACCCGATGAACTCCTCGCCCTTGGAGGCCCATATGTCGTCACGTCGCAGCACGTCCGTCATCGCGATCGGAGCCGTCGCGCTCTTCGCCCTCGCAGGTTGCTCCGGTGGCAACTCCGCGAACAACGGCGGCGAGTCATCGGGCTCGGATTCGCTCGTCATCGACACCGCGTTCTCGATCGAGACCGCCGACCCCGGCCACACCTACGACCCGACCGGCAACATGATCGCCAAGGCGCTCTACGAGACGCTCGTCGACTTCGAGGGCTCGGACGTCTCGACCCCGGTGCCCGGTCTCGCCTCGTGGGAGCAGAACGACGAGGCGACCGAGTTCACCTTCACGCTCGAGGGCGACCGCGTCTTCTCCGACGGCACGCCGATCGAGGCGAAGGACGTCGTCTTCACCCTGCAGCGCATCCAGGGCATGGAAGACGCCAAGCCGAACTTCCTCCTGGGCGGCCTGACCATCACCGAGGTCGACGAGAAGACGATCTCGATCACCTCCGAGACCCCGCTGCTGCAGCTGCCGGCGATCCTCGCGAACCCGGCTCTCGGCATCGTGAACTCCGACGTCGTGATCGAGAACGGCGGAGCGACCGACGGGTCTGACAGCGCTCAGAAGTTCCTCGACGGAACGTCCGCCGGTTCCGGTCCGTTCGTGCTCGACACCCTCGACCTCTCGTCGCAGGTCGTGCTTGCCAAGAGCGACGAGTACAACGGCGACGAAGAGGCCGCTTACGGCCGCGTCGTCGTGCGCAACGTCTCAGAGAGCGCGACCCAGCTCGCGAACCTCAAGGGCGGCGACTCGATGGTCGCCATGGATCTCAACGGCGACCAGGTCTCGGGCCTCGGCGACGGACTGAACGTCGAGTCGGTGCCGTCCGGTCAGACGATCTTCCTGCTGCTCAACCAGTCCGAGGCCGTCGCGGGCGACCTCGCGAACGTCAAGATCGCCGAGGCGATCCGCTACGCCCTCGACTACGACGCGCTGCTCGAGCTCGCGGGTGCCGGCGCGGTGCAGGCGACCGGCGTCGTCCCGCCCGGATTCGAGGGCGCCCTCGACAGCGGTGTGGAGCAGGACCTCGAGAAGTCGAAGGCCGCTCTGGCGGAGGCCGGCTACACGGGTCAGACCCTGAAGCTGCAGTTCCCGAACGACTACCCGGTCGGAGGCGTGGAGTTCACCCCGCTCGCCGAGCGTGTGCAGGCTCAGCTCGAGGATGCCGGCATCGCCGTCGAACTCGCGCCTGCCCCCTTCGCCACCGAGCTCGACGCCTACGTCAACGGCACCGAGGGCTTCGGCCTGTGGTTCTGGGGTCCGGACTACGCCGACTCCGCGAACTTCCTTCCGTTCGCTCCCGGCCTGAAGGTCGGTCTGCGCGCCGGATGGGCGGCTGACGCCAACCCCGAGATCGCGGGCATCGCGGCGGGTGCCGCAGCCGCGACCGACGAGGCTCAGCGCAGCGCAGCCTTCACCTCGTTCGCCGAGGCGATGCAGGCCGAGGGTCCTTTCGTGCCGCTGATCGTCCCGGGTCGCAACATCGCCACGGCGGATGCCGTCACCGGCGCCGTGTACAACTCGGTGTGGGAGATGGACATCGCCGAGATCACGCCTGCCGGCTGATCGGGGCTGACTCATGACGACGGTGGCCGTGCGACGGCAGGCTCAGCGTCGCAGGTCGCCGCTCGTCGGATACCTGCTGCGCCGGATCGGCACTTCGCTGCTCCTGCTCGTGGGGGTCACGATCGTGACCTTCGCGCTGACGAACCTGGTGCCCGGCGACCCCGTGTCGGCGGCGCTGGGTGAGGGAGCATCCCAGAACCCCGCGACGCGCGAGGCGTTCATCAAGGAGCACGGCCTCGATCAGCCGCTGTTCGTGCAGTACTTCATCTATATGGGCAACCTGCTGCGCGGAGACCTCGGCACATCGCTGGTGACCGGGCGACCGGTCACCAGCGACCTGGCCACCGCGGTGCCGGCGACGATCGAGATCGCGATCGGCGCCATCATCCTCAGCCTCGCGGTGAGTGTGGTGCTCGGAACCCTCGCGGCCTACCGTCGCGGCCTCGTCACCGACCAGGTGATCCGCATCGTGACGCTGATCGGGCTGAGCGTGCCGACGTTCTGGCTCGCGCTGGTCAGCTTCTACGTGTTCTTCCTCGAGCTGCGCATCGCGCCGGGCTCCGGCCGCATCTCGCCGTCGATCACCCCGCCGCCCCGCATCACCGGGCTCTACACGGTCGACTACCTGCTCAACGGCGACGGCGTCGGTTTCGCGGATGCTCTCGCGCACCTCGCCCTGCCGGTGATGGTGCTCTCGCTCGTGACGATCGGTCTGCTGACCCGCTTCATCCGCACCTCCGTGCTCGAGGTGCTCGGCAGCGACTACGTGCGCGCGGCCAGGGCGAAGGGCCTTCCGGCGATGCGCGTGGTCCTCGACTACGTGCTCCGCGGAGCATCCCTCCCGATCCTCACCGTCGTCGGCGTCGCTTTCGGCTCGCTGCTCTCGGGCACCGTGCTCGTTGAGTCGGTGTTCGCGTGGCCGGGCCTCGGCACCTACGCCTACAACTCGGCGGCGAACCTCGACCTCCCCGGCATCATGGGCGTGGGTCTCGTCGTCGGATTCATCTACCTCCTCATCAACTTCGTCGTCGATCTGCTCTACGGCGTCCTCGACCCGAGAGTGAGGATCGCATGAGCCGCATCGACTCGGCATCCGGCCCCTGGCGGTTCCGCTTCCGCTGGCCCAGGGCCTGGCGTACGCCCCTCGGCGTGATCGGCACCGTGATCGCGGGAGCGTGGATCATCGTCGCGTTCACCGCGCAGTGGTGGGTGCCCTACGGCCCCAACGCGCAGGTGCTCCCTCGTCTGCAGGCGCCGGGCATCGACACTCTGCTCGGCACCGACGGCAACGGGCGAGACATCTTCTCGCGCCTGATGACCGGTGCGACCGTGAGCCTCCCGCTCGCGCTCATGCTCGTGATCGCCGCGATGATCATCGGCACCGTGATCGGGGCCGTCGCCGGCTACTTCGGCGGATGGGTCGACGAGACGCTCATGCGCATCACCGACCTGTTCATGGCGTTCCCGACCGTCATTCTCGCGATGGTGGTGGCGGCATCCCTCGGCCCGTCGCTGTTCAACGCGGTGATCGCGGCGATCGTCGTCTCGTGGCCGCAGTACTCGCGAGTCACGCGCAGCATCGTGCTCGGCCTCCGCGGGCAGAACTACGTCATCGCGGGTCGCCTGCTCGGACACTCGCCGCTGCGGACGCTGTTCGTCGACATCCTGCCGAACATCGCCGGCCCCGTGCTGGTGCTCGCGACGCTCGACATCGGTGCGGCGATCCTGCTGCTCTCGGGCCTGTCGTTCCTCGGCCTCGGCGCGCAGCCGCCCACGGCCGAGTGGGGATCCATGATCTCCGCGGCGATGCAGAACTTCGACGCGTGGTGGCTCGGGGTCTTCCCGGGGCTCGCGATCCTCACCGTGGTGCTCGCCTTCAACTTCCTGGGTGACGCGATGCGCGACATCCTCGACCCGACGGCCGAGGTCACGCACGAGAAGCAGGCCGACCACGTCGCCTCGGCGAAGGGAGCGGCAGCATGAGCGGCGCACCCGCACTGAGCATCCGTGATCTGACGATCGACATCGGTCGACCGCTCGTCCACGGCATCTCGCTCGACCTCGAGGCCGGTCGCATCCACGGTCTCGCCGGCGAATCGGGATCGGGCAAGACGCTCACCTCCCTCGCCGTGCTCGGGCTCCTGCCCAGGCAGGCGCGCACCGGCGGATCGATCACACTCGCGGGGGAGGAGCTGGTCGGCATGCGTCGCCGTGCCCTCAATCGCATCCGGGGCGCGCGCATCGCGATGATCTTCCAGGACCCGTCGGCGTCGCTGCACCCGCAGCTGCCGATCGGCCGCCAGCTCACCGATCACATGCGCGTGCACCTCGGCCTTCGGGGAGAGGCGGCGAAGGCCAGGGCCATCGAACTGCTCGAGACGGTGCAGGTGCCGAATCCGGATGCTGCGCTGAAGCGCTATCCGCACCAGTTCTCCGGCGGACAGCGACAGCGCATCGCGATCGCCTGCGCTCTCGCGTGCGACCCCGAGGTGCTGTTGGCCGATGAGCCGACCACCGCGCTCGACGTCACGGTGCAGGCCGGCATCCTGAGGTTGCTGCGTGACCTCGCGACCGAGCGCAACCTCGCCGTGCTGCTCGTCACGCACGACCTGGGCGTCATGAGCGCGATCGCCGACGAGGTCGCCGTGATGAAGAACGGGCAGATCGTCGAGCGGGCCGACCGCGAGACGCTGTTCCGCTCGCCGCAGCACGAGTACACCCGCACACTGCTGGCCGCGCTGCCGGGGTCGAAGCTCGAGATCGCGGATGCAGATGTCGCGGTCCTGGATCCGGTGCCCTCGGATGCCGAGCTGTCGGATGCTGAGCTGTCGGATGCTGCTGAGGAGGCTCGAGATGAGTGAAGTCGCCGTCCTCGATGCGAGGGACGTGGTCGTCCGGTACCCCGGCAGCCCGCCGGTCGTGGCCGTCGATGGGGTCTCGCTGACCGTCGCGCCGGGTGAGACCGTGGCGCTGGTCGGAGAATCCGGCAGCGGCAAGTCGAGCCTCGCCCGCGCGGTCGTGGGCATCGAGAAGCTCGCCGGGGGAGAGGTGCGCTTCCGTGATGCACCCGTCACGCCGCTCGGCATCCGCCGTCGTAACGTGGCGCTCACCGGCATCCAGATGGTGTTCCAGGATCCGTCGACGTCTCTGAATCCGCGGCGCCGGGTGGGCGACCAGATCGCCGACGGCATCGCCACGGCGCGTGCCCGCGGTGCCGAAGGCTCGACCGTCGCCGAGTGGCTCGAGCGGGTCGGGCTGCCGACCGAGGTCGCCACACGGTTCCCGCATCAGTTCTCGGGCGGACAGAAGCAGCGTCTCGCGATCGCGCGGGCGCTCGCTGCTCGACCGTCACTGCTCGTCGCCGATGAGCCGATCTCGGCGTTGGACGCATCGACCCAGACCAGCGTCGCCGGTCTCATGCGCGACCTCGTCGCCGAATCCGGTGCGGGCATGCTCTTCATCTCGCACGACCTCGCCGTGGTCCGTCGAATCGCCGACCGCACCTTCGTGATGTTCGCGGGGCGTGTGCTCGAAGCCGGGGCCACCGACCGCGTGTGGTCTGCGCCGCAGCATCCGTACACGCAGGCGCTGCTCGCCGCGATCCCCGAGCCCGACGG
Organism: Microbacterium sp. WCS2018Hpa-23; assembly: GCF_031843845.1. NCBI lineage: Bacteria > Bacillati > Actinomycetota > Actinomycetes > Micrococcales > Microbacteriaceae > Microbacterium > Microbacterium sp. WCS2018Hpa-23. Next base: position 4,192 of record NZ_JAVTIZ010000010.1, on the reverse strand, counting down.
TGCCGGCCGCATCCCGATCGCGCCGTCGACGAACGAGCGCACGGTGTGGTCGGAGATCGCCCCCGTCCTCGACTGAGCTGCGCTCTGTGTCGCCGGGCATTCGGTAGCCCTTCGGTCGGTGACACGTTCGTTCTCTCGCCCTTTCGCGCGCTCGGTCGGGAGGAGAACTGCGCCAGGGGATGGAGCTTGTGGCTCATCGCTCCTCCCGAGGGCGGGTTCTCCTCCCGAGGCGCCGGCCCGGGCCCCGGCAGGTCCCGCATCACCCCCCGGAACGCACTGCGGGCCGAGGCGATCGCCCCGGCCCGCAGTGTCTGCTCGTTGCTCAGAGCGGTGCGACGATGTCCTGCTCGACGTCCCACTCGGTGATCTCCAGCGAGGTCTCGATGGCCTGGCCGGCGGCCTCGGTGGAGCCGGTCGTGGCGAGCACCACGTAGTCGCTCGTGACCTCGAAGGTCACGTCGACGGCCACGCCCTGCGCCTCGGACGTGCCGGTGAGGAGGTAGACGTCCTGGCCCAGGCGCGTGCCGGTGCCGGTGACGGTGAAGTCGCCGGTCAGAGCACCCGCGGCGGTCGCGGGGTCGGTGTCGGCGGCGGTCTGCGCACCGCTGCTGAGGGCGGCGATGATCGGGTCGCTCGAGTTGGGGTCGGCGACCTGCCACTCGCTCGTCGAGCTCTTGACCCAGGCGTCGTCACCGATCACGATGAGCGACCCCATAGGCGTGATGGTCTCGACGGCATCCGTTCCCGGGTTGTACCGGGCGGTGGTGTCCATGCCCAGGATGCTGGTCTTGGCGGCGTAGCCGGCAGTGTCGGTCATCGCCTCGGTGATGCAGGCGCCGAGCTCTGCGCCGTCGACGGTCGCGCCTTCGGACAGCTCAGGGCAGTCGGACTCGGGTGCGGTGGTCTCTTCCGCAGCCGCGGTGGGCTTGTCTTCGGCAGGCTCGTCGGAACCTGCGGTACATCCGGTCAGCACTACGGCGGCGGCGAGCATGACGCCGACACCCCACTTGTTCACGCGCATGGCGTTTCCCCCTTCGGTCGTTGTCGTGCATCGCCTGGCGGCACGCACGAATACCAGCATGCCAACTTTGAGGCGATGCGTGTGGAGGCGGCCCGAAGTTTTCTCCGCTACACTGTCAAGGTTGTCTGCCTTCAGGCGCCCATTCGGGGTGGCTCGGGCGGATGACGTGCACACACCCTCCTGCTCCCGGGAAAGTCCCGGAAGCCGTTCTAGTCCGAAGGAGGTGGGTAAGTGACGCACCAGTACGAACTCATGGTCATTCTGACCCCCGAGATCGACGAGCGCCAGGTCGCCCCTACGCTCGACAAGTTCCTGAAGGTCATCACCAACGATGGTGGCTCGATTGACAAGGTCGACATCTGGGGTAAGCGCCGTCTGGCTTACGAGATCCAGAAGAAGAACGAGGGCATCTACGCCGTCGTCAACTTCACCGCCACCAGCGAGGCCACGCAGGAGCTCGACCGTCAGCTGAAGCTGAACGAGCAGATCATGCGTACGAAGGTCCTTCGCTCTGAGGAAGCTCAGGCGATGGTCGCTTCGGAGGCCAAGCGCTCTGAAGAGAAGGCTGCCCGCAAGGCCGCCAAGGCTGCGAAGGCCTGAGTCCGATGGCCGGCGAAACAGTCATCACCGTGGTGGGAAACCTCACGGCCGACCCCGAGCTGCGCTACACGCAGAACGGACTGCCGGTGGCGAACTTCACCATCGCTTCGACGCCTCGGAACTTCGACCGCGCCGCCAACGAGTGGAAGGACGGCGAAGCGCTGTTCCTCCGCGCGTCGGTCTGGCGTGAGTTCGCCGAGCACGTGGCGGGTTCGCTGACCAAGGGAATGCGCGTCATGGCGCAGGGCCGTCTGCGTCAGCGCTCCTACCAGGACCGCGAGGGCAACCAGCGCACCGCGATCGAGCTGGAGGTCGACGAGATCGGCCCCTCGCTCCGGTACGCGACTGCACAGGTCACCCGTGCGGCCTCGACCGGTGGTGGCGGCGGTGGCGGCGGACAGTCGCGCCCCGCTCAGCAGCAGCAGGTGTCGGAGGAGCCGTGGTCCACGCCCGGCTCGTCGACCAGCGCAGATGCCTGGAGCACTCCGGGCAGCTTCGGTGACGACACCCCCTTCTGAAACAGGATCTCCGGATGCTTCGGCATCCGACTCATAATTAAGGAAAAACAATGGCTGGAAAGTCGAGCGGCGACCGCCGCAAGCCGCGGAAGGGTGGCAAGCCCACCGCTCCCGCGAAGTCGATCCGGGTCGGAGTCATCGATTACAAGGATGTCTCCACCCTCCGTAAGTTCGTCTCGGAGCGCGGCAAGATCCGTGCCCGTCGTATCACCGGTGTTTCGGTGCAGGAGCAGCGTCTGATCGCCACCGCGATCAAGAACGCACGCGAAATGGCACTCCTGCCCTACGCTGGCGCCGGCCGGTAAGGGGTAACGAGATGGCAAAGCTGATTCTCACGAACGAGGTCGCCGGGCTTGGTAGCGCCGGTGACGTGGTCGAGGTCAAGAACGGGTTCGCCCGCAACTACCTCATCCCCCAGGGCTTCGCTACGGCGTGGACCCGCGGTGGCGAAAAGCAGGTCGCTTCGATCCAGGCGGCTCGTCAGGCGCGTGCGATCCACGACCGCGACGAGGCCGTGGCCCTGAAGAACTCCCTCGAGGGCACCAAGGTGCGCCTGGCCGTCAAGGCCGGCAACGAGGGTCGCCTCTTCGGTTCGGTCAAGACCGATCACATCGCGGATGCTGTCGCAGCCGCGGGTCTCGGCTCGATCGACAAGCGCAAGGTGCACATCCCGTCGGCGATCAAGTCGACCGGTGAGCACGAGGCCACGGTTCGTCTGCACGACGACGTGACCGCAGTCATCACGCTGCAGGTCGTCGCCGCCAAGTAAGGCGCGACGCTCTCGAATGCCCCCTGTCCTTCGGGACAGGGGGCATTCTGCGTGTGCGGGTCAGACGAGGCCGAGCTCCGTGGCACGGCGGGGGTTCGCTGGCGACGTCCGCTCGATGTCGACTGCACGTGACCACCCTGTGTCGTCCACCGGAACACCACGGGAGTGGATGAGGCGTAACGCATCCTCCACAGCGTCGACGAAGTCGCCACCCACGTGCGAACCCGCCACCAGCGAGATGATCACCCGAGCGGAGTCGGGATCGCGCTCGCCGAGCGAGACGACGACGACGCCATGCACCGAGAGGGGACCGAGCCGGGTCGTGATCGCTGAGAGGCCGCTTCCCCCGATCAGGACGTCGCCCAGGGCTGATCCTCGTCGATAGACCGCCTGCGCGCCCGAGCCGTGTGGCGGCGCATCCGGGCGGAAGTGCGCGGCCCGCACCGCACGGTCGATCTCGGCGAGAACCGTGCGAGTCGCATCCGTCGGGACGTCGAACGTCCGCGCGCCGTTGACCGCCCAGCGCAGATGTCTCGGGCTGCGGGTCACCGGGAACGCCCCGGGGTGCGGGTCGTACGAGTGTGCGGTCGCCCATGTCTTCGCGCTGACCGAGGCGTGGGTGCCGGACGACGGTGATCGATCTGCATGGTGACCTCCCCGAGCGAGTCTAGGCAGGCGATCCTCTGCGGCTGGTCTGAATCGCGCACGAGGGCACGACGGATGCCCCGCGCTGGGGACGCGGGGCATCCGTGAACTGTGCGGCATCGTAGACCGCGGGCTGGGCTGGGGACCCTTGCTCACCGCGTCACGGGATCCGCACACCGACGGTGCCGTATCTCCTCCCCCGAGGATGACGACACCGCCGGGGTCTGGCTACGCCGTCACGTGACGACGGCGCAGCATCCCGGCTCCGAGGAGGAGCAGGAGCGCAGCCACCGCGGCGTACCCGAGCGAGGACGAACCGCCGGTGGCGGCCAGCCCCTGCGCGGATCCGGCCGCGGTCACCGAACCGCCACTGGTGAGGGCCGCGGAGAGCGTCATGCCGGAGTCGGTGCCCTGGGTCGTGCCGGGGTCAGTTCCGGGGTCAGTTCCCGGGTCTGTCCCGGGGTCGGTTCCCGGGTCCGTCCCGGGGTCCGTTCCCGGAGTGGTGCCCGGGGTCGTCACCGTGCTCTCGCCGACCACAGCGATGGCGTTGCCGCCGATCGTGATCGGAAGCGCGATCGGTGCGGTGACCTGGGTGCCGCCGAGGATGCCGTCGTCACCGGTGGTGGTGCTGCCGGTGTT
>NZ_JAVTIZ010000009.1:0-191207 GCF_031843845.1 Microbacterium sp. WCS2018Hpa-23 | reverse complement strand
CGAGCAGGCCGAAGCCGCGGTCTCGAGCGAGGGTCGCATGGTCAACGAGCAGGTCGCTGACGAGGACATCGCCGCCGTGATCGCGGCGTGGACCGGCATCCCCGTCGGCCGTCTGCTGCAGGGTGAGAGCGAACGACTGCTGCACCTCGAATCCGAGCTCGGTCGTCGCCTGATCGGCCAGAAGGATGCCGTCAAGGCCGTGTCCGACGCCGTGCGGCGCTCCCGCGCAGGCATCAGCGACCCGGGTCGCCCCACCGGCTCGTTCCTGTTCCTCGGGCCGACCGGTGTCGGCAAGACCGAGCTCGCGAAGGCCCTCGCGGACTTCCTGTTCGACGACGAGCGCGCCATGGTGCGCATCGACATGTCGGAGTACGGCGAGAAGCACTCCGTCTCCCGGCTCGTCGGCGCTCCTCCCGGATACGTCGGCTACGAGCAGGGCGGTCAGCTCACCGAGGCCGTGCGGCGTCGCCCTTACAGCGTGGTGCTGCTCGACGAGGTCGAGAAGGCGCACCCCGAGGTGTTCGACGTGCTGCTGCAGGTGCTCGACGACGGTCGTCTGACCGACGGCCAGGGTCGCACGGTCGATTTCACGAACGTCATCCTGATCCTGACCTCGAACCTCGGCTCGCCGATCCTCATCGACCCGACGCTGTCGCCCGATGAGAAGCGCGAGCAGGTGATGGCTCTGGTGCACCAGGCGTTCCGTCCGGAGTTCCTCAACCGCCTCGACGACATCGTGATGTTCTCGGCGCTCAGCCAGGACGACCTCGCGCAGATCGTCGAGCTCTCGATCGACCAGCTGCACAACCGGCTGCGTGATCGCCGGCTCACCCTCGCGGTCACGCCGGATGCGCGGTCGTGGCTCGCCGAGCGCGGATACGACCCGATGTTCGGTGCCCGTCCGCTGCGGCGCCTCATCCAGACCGAGGTGCAGAACAAGCTGGCGACGGCGCTGCTCTCGGGTGGGGTGCACGACGGCGACACGGTGCGCGTCGACGTGGCGGCCGACGGCACGGGCCTCGTGCTCACGTCGACTGCGCCGGAGCCCGACTCCGGGACCGAGCCGGACGACGATGACGTGATCGAGGCCGAGCTGCTCGACGAGTAGGACCCGACCTGCGGGCGGACACAGCGCCGGACACAGCAGAGGGGCGGATGCCGCAGCATCCGCCCCTCTGTCGTATGTACCCGAGCGGACGTCAGGCGCTGAGGATGACCGTCTCGCCGATCGGGCGGCGCACGCGCGGTGCGGTCTCGCCCTGCTGGAGGCCCTCGGGAAGGCCTGTGGCGTCGCCGTACTCGCCGACGGCGATCACGGTGAGGGCCGAGAACCGCGGCGACAGGTCGGCGAACTCGCGGATGACCTCGGGGTCGAAGCCGCTCATCTGGTGCACGAGGAGACCCTCGTGGTGGGCCTGCACCGAGAAGTGCGCCACGGCCTGGCCGAGGTCGTATACCGCGTGGCTGATGGCCTTGCCCTCTTCGGACTCGGTCTCGGCGATCGCGACGATGAGCGCCGACGCCTTCGAGGCCCAGAGCTGGTTGAACTCGACCAGCGAGTCGACGACCTGGTCGAACAGGGCGGTGCCGCGGCGAGCGACGATGAACCGCCACGGCTGCAGGTTGTAAGCGGACGGCGACCAGCGCGCGGCCTCGAGGGCGGCGTTCAGCTTGGCGTCGTCGATCGTGTTCTCCGCGTCGTAGGCGCGGGGGCTCCAGCGCCCGGCGAGGACGTCGAGGACGGGGTGCTCGGTGGGGGCGGTGCGGTCGATCACGGGAGTGCTCACGGAAGTGCCTTTCAGAAAGGAGTCGATCGGACTCCTTCGTCCGGGTACGAGGGTGTCAACGGATGTATGTGCGCGCATATTCCCGATGACGTCATCGGGAGTCATCGTCCGGTCACCCACCGGATGCGGCGGCGTAGGACTCCGGCGCGCCGACGAAGCCGCACCCGCAGAGGCTGCTCCTTCGCCGCGGCGAGGAGCTTGGCGTCGTACACCGCGTGGAGCTCGCGAGACCAGCGTCGCGTGACTGCGGCGTCTGAGAAGTCCTTGGCGCGGGAGACCGCGCGTTGACGCATGGCATCCACCCCGGCCCGTGGCATCGTCTGCAGCTCGGCGATCGTTCGGGAGAGCGCGGCGACGTCGCCTTTCGGGACGAGGAAGCCGTCTACCCCGTCGCGGATGATGTCGGCAGGACCGTAGCGGATGTCGTAGGCGATCGGCAGGCAGCCGACCGCCATGCTCTCCGCCAGCACCAGCGGCAGGCCCTCCGAAGTCGACGTCAGAAGGCTGAATCCCGCCGACTCGAACGCCGATCGCGCGAGCGGGTCGTGCCCGCGCAGACGGATGTAGGAGGCTGCGTCGCGCGTATGGATCCGCTGGCGCAGCTGTTCCTCGTCGGGGCCCTCTCCGAAGATGTCCGCGTGGATTCCGGGAGCGTCGGACTGTGCGGTCACAAGTGCATCCACCGCGTGCTCCAGGCGTTTGCGCCTGTTGAGCGAGGCGACGATCACCGCATGGGTGCCATCGCGCTCGGACGGACCATGCGAAGGAAGCTCGACACCGTTCGGGATGGTGCGGATCCGAGCCTCGACCCCGACGGTCGAGAGATCCTCGACGAGGTCTGTCCGCTGGCGCTCGGTCAGCACGACGATCCCGTCGAACTCGTCCGCTCGTCGCAGCACGGAGGCGCGCGAGGCGCGGAGGGCGCCCGCGCGTCCGCCCAATCGGTGCGAGGCATGGATGATGTGGATCGTGACGACGTGCTGCCGTCGGTATCCCAGCACCGATCGCGCCGCCGTCTTCGAATCGACCACGAGGAAGCTCGGAGCCCCCGCGGTCAGACGGTCGAGCCACCAGCGATGCAACCCCCGGCTCGTGCGCCAGGAGCGCACCGCGCGCCCGTCGGCGTCGTAGAGGACGATCCTCTGATCCGCCTCTGAACGCTCCGTGGACAGCAACGAGCCGTCGCGACGGAACCGGTCGACCGCCACCACCCGGCCTGACGCGTCTCGGCGAGTCCGGCTCATCACTGCTCCCGCGAGCACGATGACCTCGTCGTCAGGCTCCGGCACGAGGGGCGCGCGAGCATCGGGGGCCTGAGCGGCGGGTCGAAGCGTCCGATCACGCAGATCGTCCCAGAGATTGCGGATGCGCACGCCGTCGATCAGCTCGCCCGAAGCTCGCAGCCGTTCCTCGAGATCGGCGTAGTCCGCTCGATCATCGAGTGTGAGGATGTCGACGTCGACGCCGCCGAGCTCGTGGAACGACCGGCTGCGGCGCAGCATGGCGCTGGTCATACCGCCGTGCTGGTCCGCGATCCCCCAGGTCAGGGCGAAGTGCCGGGCGCGGGGGAGTCGGAGGGGAGCCAAGAACATTCTCTCGACTGTACGACTGCAACATGCGTGGCGGATGTGCGCCGGTGGGCCGCAGACGGAGCAGTTCTCCGCGTGCTCAGTCGAGCAGGTTGCGGGAGGCGGCGGAGGCGAGCGCTCGCCGCACGGCGCGGATCGACGGGGCCGCCGCGGACACCCTTCGAGCCGAGGAGAAGATCTCCCGCCGCGGCTCCTCGGGGAGCGCGGTGAGTGCGACGGTCGGCGCCTCGCCGGCCCACACGAGCTCGGGCAGCAGACCGACCGCGAGACCGGCTCGGATCAGGCGCACGTGAGCGGTGAGGTCGGCGACCTCGAAGCGCACGTCGGGTTCGAAGCCCGCGGTGCGGCAGAGCTGCTCCGCCCACGCGCGGGAGGCGGTGCCTGCGGGCTCGAGCACCCAGGGCTCATCCCTGGTCGACCACAGCGCGGCGACGGCATCGGCATCCTCGGCATCCGCTGCGCCGGGCTGCCGTGCGAGGGCGATCGAGTCGTGCACGAGCACCACCCTGTCGAGGTCGGCGTGGATCGGACGGGTGCGGCCCGGGTACTGCTCGGCGAGGATCAGATCGAAGTCGCGGCTCGAGACTCCGACGAGCCCGGTCTCGGGGTCGCTCTCGGTGACCTCGACGCGCAGGGCCGGATGCTGCTCGCGCAGTGTGTTGAGCGCCCCGGGGAGCAGGGAGTGCGCCGTCGACTGGAACACGGCGATGTGCACGGTGCCGGTGACCTCGGTCAACGACTCGGCGACGGCGACCTCGGCGTGCTCGAGCTGGTCGAGGATGCCGATGGCCTCGGCCACGAGCACGTTCCCCTGCGGGGTGAACTGCACGCCGCGGCCCACGCGACGAAGGAGGGGGACGCCGACATCCCGTTCGAGCGCACTCAGCTGCTGGGACACCGACGCCTTGCTGTACGAGAGCGCGTCGGCGACCGCCGAGAGGGTGCCGCGACGGGACAGTTCGACCAGCATCCGCAGTCGGTTGACGTCGAGCATCCGCACTTCTTTCGCACCGGTGAAATCGTTCATCGAAACTGAACAGAAATCACTCGAATCGGTTGATAGACGTAGCCTACTCGCGCGTCTGAGAATGATCGAGCCGCACACGATCCCGGGTGTGCGATCCCCCGGAAGGTTCACCCTGATGACTGTCGTCGCCGACACCACCACTCCTGACACGACGCCGCGCACCGAAGAGGTCGCAGCCCTCGTGCAGCGCTGGCTCGCCGAGAGCGAGACCCACCCCGTCGAGCCCGCCGCCCAGCGCCTCTCCGAAGTCCTGAAGGACCCGAACGGTCTCGCCTTCACGGTCGGCTTCGTCGACGGCGTGATGCGCCCCGAAGACCTCAGCGTCGCGGGCCGCACGCTCGCCGAGCTGTCGGAGATCACCCCCTCGCTGCTGCCCGGGTACCTGCGCGCCGCGATCAAGACCGGTGGCTTCTGGGCGCCGAAGCTGCCCGGCGTCGTCGTGCCGATCTCGCGCCGCGTGCTGCGCGCGATGGTCGGGCACCTCGTGCTCGACGCGACGCCGTCGAAGCTCGGCCCGGCGATCGCCAAGCTGCGCAAGAGCGGCAACCGCCTGAACCTCAACCTCCTCGGCGAGGCGGTGCTCGGCGAGCGTGAGGCCGGCCGCCGCCTGCAGGGCACCTACGACTTCCTCGCCCGCAAGGATGTCGACTACGTCTCGATCAAGGTCTCGAGCGTCGTCAGCCAGCTGTCGATGTGGTCGTTCGACGAGGCCGTGGCCGACGTCGTGACCAAGCTCACGCCGCTGTACGAGCTCGCCGCGACCTCTGAGGCCGCAGGCAAGACCAAGTTCATCAACCTCGACATGGAGGAGTTCCGCGACCTCGACCTCACGATCGCGGCGTTCACCAGCATCCTCGACCAGCCGGGATTCGAGAACCTCGAGGCCGGAATCGTGCTGCAGGCCTACCTGCCCGACGCGCTCGGTGCGATGCAGCAGCTGCAGGAGTGGGCCACCGCCCGCCGCGCGAAAGGCGGGGCGCCCATCAAGGTGCGTGTCGTCAAGGGCGCGAACCTCGCGATGGAAGAGGTCGACTCGAAGGTGCACGGCTGGCCGCTCGCCACCTACGGCACCAAGCAGGATTCCGACACGAACTACAAGCGCGTGCTCGACTGGTCGATGACGCCCGAGCGCATGGATGCCGTGCGCATCGGCGTCGCGGGCCACAATCTGTTCGACATCGCGTACACCTGGCTGCTCGCGCAGGCGCGCGGGGTCACCGATGCCGTCGAGTACGAGATGCTGCTGGGCATGGCGACCGGGCAGGCCGAAGCCGTCCGCAAGGACGTCGGCCAGCTGCTGCTGTACACACCCGTGGTGAACCCTGCCGAGTTCGACGTCGCGATCGCCTACCTCGTGCGCCGCCTCGAAGAGAACGCCAGCCCCGAGAACTTCATGTCGGCCGTGTTCGAGCTGGCTTCGGACCCCGCTCTGCTGACCCGCGAGCGCGAGCGCTTCGAGCGTTCTCTCGCAGGTCTCGAGGCCGACCGCTCGGTGCCGTCGTCGAACCGCGTGCAGGATCGCGCGGCCGAGGCTGCCGCGAGCGACGCCGTCACCACCGGCTTCGAGAACCAGGCCGACAGCGACCCGGCGATCGCCGCGAACCGCGCGTGGGGTCGCGAGATCCTGGCGCGCTCGGTGGACTCGACGCTGGGTCTCGACTCGATCGCCCTCGCCAAGGTCGAGACGACCGACGAACTCGACGGCATCTTCGCCGCCGCATCAGCCGCCGCGACGACGTGGGCCGGCCTGCCCGCCGCCCAGCGCGCCGCCGTGCTGCACCGCGCGGGCGACGAGCTCGCCGCCCGTCGCGGTCAGCTGATCGAGATCATGGCGCACGAGGCGGGCAAGACCATCGCCGAAGCCGACCCCGAGGTCTCCGAGGCGATCGACTTCGCGCACTACTATGCCGAGCGGGCGCTCGACCTCGAGACCGTCGACGGTGCCGAGTTCGTGCCGTCGAAGGTGACCGTCGTCACGCCGCCATGGAACTTCCCCGTCGCCATCCCCGCGGGCGGCGTGCTCGCCGGTCTCGCCTCGGGCTCGGGCGTCGTCATCAAGCCGGCGAAGCTCACGCAGCGCTGCGGTGCCGTGATGGTCGAGGCGCTGTGGGCCGCGGGTGTTCCCCGTGACCTGCTCGCGCTCGTGGACCTCGCGAACCGCGACCTCGGCACCCGCCTGGTCGCGAGCCCCGAGGTGGACCGTGTCATCCTCACCGGCGCATACGAGACGGCGCAGCTGTTCCGCTCGTTCCGCTCCGACCTGCCGCTGCTCGCCGAGACCAGCGGCAAGAACGCGATCATCGTCACGCCGTCGGCCGACCTCGACCTCGCGGCCGCCGACGTGGCCCGCAGCGCCTTCGGCCACGCGGGCCAGAAGTGCTCGGCGGCATCGCTCGCGATCCTCGTCGGGTCGGTGGCCGACTCGAAGCGGTTCGAGCGCCAGCTCGTCGACGCCGTCACCTCGATGCGCGTCGGTGTGCCCGAAGACCCGGCGACCCAGATGGGGCCGATCATCGAGCCGGCGAACGGCAAGCTGCTGACCGCGCTGACCACACTTGAGCGCGGTGAGCGCTGGCTCGTCGAGCCGAAGAAGCTCGACGACGAGGGAAAGCAGTGGACCCCGGGCGTCAAGATCGGCGTCGCACCCGGTTCGACCACCCACCTGACCGAGTTCTTCGGACCGGTGCTCGGCATCATGCACGCGAAGGACCTCGACGAGGCGATCCGACTGCAGAACGCCGTGGACTACGGCCTCACCGCCGGCATCCACTCGCTCGACTCCGACGAGGTCGCCATCTGGCTCGACCGCGTCGAGGCCGGCAACCTCTACGTCAACCGCGGCATCACGGGCGCGATCGTGCAGCGTCAGCCGTTCGGCGGCTGGAAGCGGTCGGCCGTGGGAGCGGGAGCGAAGGCCGGCGGGCCGAACTACCTGTTCGGTCTCGGCGAGTGGGGTCCCGCTGAGCTCCCGGCCTCAGCCCCCGGCGCCGCCGTGATCCCCGCCGTCGATGCGCTGCTGGCCGCAGCAGGCTCCGACCTCGGCGCCGTCGAGATCGAGTGGCTGCACCGCGCGGCAGCCGCCGACGAGCGTGCATGGACCACCGAGTTCGGCACCGTCAGCGACAAGTCGGGCCTCGGCGTCGAGCGCAACGTGTTCCGGTACCGTCCGGTCGCCGCCGACGTGCGCATCGGGGAGACCGCGGCTCTGGCCGACGGCATCCGCGTGATCGCCGCCGCACTGCGCAGCGGCAGCCCGTTCATTGTGTCGGCTCCTGCGCTGCCGTCGCGGGTCGAGAAGGCGCTGCGCGCCCAGGGCATCACGGTGACTCACGAGAAGGATGCGGCGTGGGTCAAGCGCTTCGCCAAGGCCGCGGCGAAGGCCGAGCACAGCTGGCAGCGCGTGCGCCTCGTCGGAGGCGACGCCTCCGCTCTGTTCGAGGCGCTCGGCGGCACTCCCGATGTCGCCGTCTGGTCGCACGCCGTCACGGGTGCGGGCCGCGTCGAGATGCTGCCGTTCCTGCATGAGCAGGCCGTGTCGATCACGAACCACCGGTTCGGAAACCCCACGACCCTGTCGGACGGCCTGATCTGACCCTCTCTGATCTGACCCTGTCTGTCACCATCTGAACGACGAGGCCCCACCCTGCAGACATCTGCACGGTGGGGCCTCGTCGATGGAGGGGCATCCGAGCGACGTCAGCCGCGCAGCGCCTCGCCGAGCTTGACCCGCGAGCCCATGCGCAGCAGCGAGTTCTCGTAGATCTTGGCGCCGACGACGATCGCGGCGACGCAGCTCGCGAGCAGGATCACCAGGCTCAGCAGCGGCTCCCACCACTGCGCCTCGCCTACGAACAGCCGCATCGGCATTCCGACCGGAGCCGAGAACGGCACGTACGACATGATCGTCAGCACCAGCGGGTTGTCGTTGAAGACGATCACGAGCACGTACGGCGCCATCACCAGCATCGTGATCGGGGTCGTGGTCGAGCCGATGTCCTCCTGACGCGAGACCATCGACGCCGCTGCGGCGAAGAGGGCCGCGAGCAAGATGAAGCCGAAGAGGAAGAACACCGCGAACCAGATGATGGGGGCGCCGAGCGTCGACAGCACCTCGCGTTGACCGGTCGCTATGAGCCCGATCGTCGCGACCGCCGCCAGCGCCAGGATCTGCCCCATCGCGAGGATCGTGTTGCCGACGACCTTGCCCGCGAGCAGGGTGCGCGCCGAGATGGTCGACAGCAGGATCTCGACCACCCGTGTCTGCTTCTCCTCGACCACGCTCTGGGCGATCGTGCCGCCGAAGGTCGCCGCGGCCATCATGAACACCAGACCGAAGGCGATCGCGATGAAGTACCGCAGCAGCGGGTTGGTCGTGGCGGGTTCCAGGATCTCTACCGTCGGGGCCTGCGACAGTGCCGACACGAGACTGGTCGGCGCGTCCTTGAGCGCCACGACCGTGATGCCGGTCGGACCGTCGCCGGGGAGGACGGCGGCGTCGACCTTCTCGTCGCGCAACAGCTGCTCGGCTGCCGCCTGATCCGACACCTCGGTGACCTCGATGTCGGGCACCGCCGACACGAGGGACACGGTCTCAGAGGTCACGGCCACGGGCATCGCATCGGTGTTCTTGCTCGCGAAGCCGCCGATCACGATGCCCGCGAGGGTGATGAGCAGCAGGATGGCGGTGGAGATCAGGAAGGCCTTGCTGCGCAGCTTCGAGCCGATCTCGCGCTCGGCGACGAGCCAGATCATCGAGGCCTGCGAGCCGGAGCCGGAGCCGGAGCCGGCAGACCCGGTGGTGTTCGAGGTGCTCACTGGATGACCTCCTTGAAGATCTGGGCGAGAGAGGGATGCTTGGGGGCGAAGCTCGCCACGTCGCCGCGTTCGACGGCGGTGCGCAGCACGCGCTGCGCGACCTCGGCGTCGTCGGCGTCGAACAGGGCGTAGCCGCCCTCGAAGTCGAGCACGGTGATGCCCGGCTCGGCCCTCAGCCACCCGGCGTCCCCGGCGGAGACCAGCTCGTATCGGCTGCCCGCGTGCTGTGCGCGGAGCGCATCGCGGGAACCGGACGCGCGGATGGTCCCCGCGGCGAGGATCACCAGGTCGTCGCACAGCCGTTCGACGACGTCGAGCTGATGCGAGGAGAACAGGATCGAGGCGCCCTTCGCGGCCGAAGACTGCAGCACCGACGCCACGACGTCGACCGCGAGCGGGTCGAGGCCCGAGAACGGCTCGTCGAGGATCAACACCTCGGGGTCGTGCACGAGGGCTGCCGCGATCTGGGCGCGCTGCTGGTTGCCGAGCGACAGCGACTCGATCGTGTCGCCGAGGCGCTCCTCGAGTCCGAGCTCGGTGAGCAGGGCGGTCGCGCGGGTCGTGGCATCCGTCTTGCTGAAGCCGTGCAGGCGGGCGAGGTACACGATCTGCTCGAGCACCTTCATCTTCGGATACAGCCCGCGCTCCTCGGGCATGTACCCGAAGTGTCGACGGTCGGCGCTGGTGAGCGCCGTGCCGTCGAGCTCGACATGGCCGCCGTCGGAGCCGAGCAGCCCGAGGACGATCCGCATGGTCGTGGTCTTGCCTGCGCCGTTGCCGCCGACGAACCCGGTGAGACGCCCGGGGGCCACCTCGAACGAGACGTCGTCGAGCACACGCCGCGAGCCGTAGCTCTTGGTGATGCCGCTCAGTACGAGCTTTCCTGTGGTCACTTCGGCTTACTCCGTTCGCTCAGTGCATCGCATGCCCTCACGCTATGGCGGGGCGCGGCACCGCGGCATCCCCCCTGCGGCGGATCTGCGCGGTGGATCTGCACCTCGCCCGAAGCCGTGCTCGTCCGCCGCGCGGGGGAGAGCCCTGCCTCAGCCCAGGAACAGGAAAGAGAAGATGCCGATCGCGAACGGGGCCATGGTCACCACGAGCATGACCCCGACGATGATGCCGACGATCAGCCATGGGCTTCGGCGCTTGAGGCGCTGACCGGGCGGGGCGACACCGGGAGGAGGAGGGGTGAGCAGACCCTGCGGAGCCGCGAACGGCAGTGTCGGAGCTCCCGCGGGCACCGGGGCTCCCGCATGCCCCGGGGCTGCGGCCCCGGAGGCGGGGAGAGACGGATGCTGTGCGACAGGCGCGGACAGCCGCAGCCGGTCGTCGCGCCACCGCGCCCACTGGTCGAGCTTCGTCAGCAGAGCGCCGACCGCGCCGAACAGCCACGCCCAGGTCGCCGGGTCGAGCGTCGACACCTCGCGTCGTGCGTAGAGGAAGAGCCAGTCGTCGACGATCTCGACATCGAGCTGTGCGGCGTGATCGATGAAGCGCGCCATGACGTCGGGCGTGAAGAGGTACAGGGCGTCGACCTCGTAGCCCGCAGGGCAGAACAGCGAGAAGTACCGGTCGAAGTCGCCCTCGAGCGAGAGCCGCTGGTCGCCGCTGAACGCGCCGGCGACGGTGCTGCCGAGGGTGTTGTTGCCGAGCGCGTCGAGCACGATGTTCGGCAGCGGGACGTCGAGCTTGACGGCGACGTAGCCCCAGCGGTGCGTCTGCGACTGCTTGCCGTTGCTCGTCGTGTACTGGTAGTTGCCGAACTCGACGAACCGGGGTTCGACCCCGCGGAGCACGTCGGTCGACATCCGGCTCGATCCGCTCGAGAAGATCATCCCGGGCAGAGGCGGGTCATCGATCCGTTCGAAATAGCTCATCGCGTTCGCTCCTGCGAAGCGCGCGAGGCGGAAGCGGGTCAGATTGCGTGTGCGGATGCCTCGACGCACGAGCATCACGATTCCGACGATGAGACCCGCGAACAGCAGCAGGGCGAGGAGCCCGGCGACCGCGACCCCGGTGCCGCGTCCGATCGTGTACCCGAGGCCCAGGATCATGATGCCGATGACCGGCACCACGCACAGCAGGGCGAATCCCATGGCGACCCACGCGACGATCTGCCCGGCGGAGGAGCGATCGGCGGCGCGCTGGGCACGGGCGAACGCGTCGACCTCGGCGGGGTTCACCGGGTCGAGCAGTGCGCGGGCGTCGAAATGACCGGCGGGGGTGCCGGCTGACGGGACGGGCGCTGGTGCGGGAACGGTCACGCCCCCACGCTAGCCGAGCCGATCGGCAGAGGGCTCAGCGCCGCCCGGCATGCAGGGCCGTGCGCACGAGGAGACCGGCGACGAGCGCCCAGAACGCGGCGCTCACGCCGAGCAGCGAGACGCCCGATGCCGCCACCAGGAAGGTGACGACGGCGGGGATGCGCTCGCCGGGGTCGTCGATCGCCTGCTGCACGGATGCGCCGAACGCCCCGAACAGCGCGAGCCCGGCGACCGCGGGGATCACCGCGTCGGGTGCGAGGAGAACGAGCGCGGCGAACGCGGCCGAGAAACCGCCGAGCACAAGATACGACGCCCCGGTCGAGACGCCGGCCACCCAGCGCCGCTTCGGATCGGGGTCGGCGTCGGGGGATGCCGCGAGTGCCGCGCTGATCGCCGCGAGGTTGATCGCGTGGCCGCCGGCCGTGGCCCCGAGCGCGGTGCCGACGCCGGTGACGAGCATGGCGGGACGCCACGGAACCTCGTAGCCGAAGCTGCGCATGATCGCGATGCCCGGCACGTTCTGCGACGCCATCGTGACGATGAACAGAGGGAGAGCGACACCGATCGTGGCGCCGAGCGTGAAGGTGGGCGCCGTGAGTTCGATGCGGGGGATCAGCAGGCCGGCATCGACCGGAGCACCCTCCTGGATGAGCGAGACGGTGACGACGACCGCCGCGGCGAGGAACGCGAGCGGAACCGCCCAGCGCGGTGCGAGACGCGCGAAGACCAGCCAGGTCAGCACGACGGGCACCACTCCCCAGGGGTTGGCGACGAGACCGGTGATCGGCGCGAGACACAGGGGCAGCAGGACGCCGGCGAGCATCGCCTGCGCGATGGACGGAGGGATGCGCGCGATCAGCGCGCCGAGGGCCGGCCAGAGCGCCGTGAGCAGGATCAGCACTGCTGCGACGAGGAACGCGCCGACGGCCGCCGACCAGCCGCCCTCGACCACGCCGGTCGCGGCGAGCAGGGCGGCGCCGGGCGTCGACCAGGCGACGGTGATCGGCATCCGGTATCGCCGGGCGAGGACGATGCAGGCGAGTCCCATCGCGAGGCTGAGGGCGAGCAGTCCGCTGGCCGCCTGCGCCGGTGTCGCGCCGACCGCGCCGAGGCCCGTGAGCACGACGGCGAACGAGCTCGTGAATCCGACCAGCGCGGTGACGATGCCGGCCAGGATCGGTCGGGAGAGGGGCGCGGCGGTCGGCATCCTCCGAGCGTATCGGGGGCCGTGTTACGTGAGTCCCATGCGGTGCGCGAGCACGACCGCCTGGACACGGTCGCGGGCGCCGAGCTTCTGCAGGATGCGTGAGACGTGGGTCTTCACGGTCGCCTCGCCGATGAACAGCGCGCTCGCGATCTCGGCGTTGCTGCGGGCATCCGCGAGCAGCACGAGCACCTCCGCCTCGCGGTCGGTGAGCGGGTCGACGAGCACCACCGGTGCTGTGGGGGCGATGACGGGCCCGGATGCCGGAGCGGCGGTCGGCGCGGGTGCGTGGGCGAACCGTGCGAGCACCCGGCGGGTGACCTCGGGCGCGAGCATCCCGTCTCCCGCGGCGAGTGCGCGAACCGCGGCGATGAGGTCTTCGGCGCCGGCGTTCTTCAGCAGGAAGCCGCTCGCTCCGGCATCCAGCGCCTGATAGAGGTAGTCGTCCCGGTCGAACGTCGTGACGATCGCGATGGCCGCCGCGACAGCGGGGTCGGCGACGATCCGCCTGGTCGCCTCGATGCCGTCCATGTCGGGCATCTGCACGTCCATCGTGATCACGTCGGGGTGCAGAGCGGATGCCTGCGCCAGCGCCTCGGCGCCGGTCGCCGCCTCGCCCACGACCGTGATGTCGGGCTGGGTGTCGAGGATCGTCCGGAATCCGGCTCGCAGCATCGCGTGGTCGTCGACGATGAGCACGCGGATCGGAGGGGCGGGTGCGGGCGTGGTCATGAGGCGGGGCTCGTCTCGGTCAGCTCGTCGGTCTGCAGGGCTGTGCCGCCCAGGGGCACGCGGGCGCGCACGCGCAGCCCGCCCGAGGGACGAGGGGTCACCTCGAGGGTGCCGCCCGATGCCGCGGCCCGCTCGCGCATGCCGAGCTGACCCAGACCCGGTCGCAGCACGGCGACCGCTCGACCGGTGTTGACGACCTCGATCTCGACGCCCCCGTCGTCGTAGCGGACGCGCACGTCGGCGGTGGCGCCGACTCCGGCGTGACGCCGGGCGTTGGTCAGCGACTCCTGCGTGATCCGGTAGAGGTTCACGGCGACGACGGAGGGCACGGCGACCGGCTCGCCGATCACCGCGTAGTCGGTGGGGAGTCCCGCCTCGACCGACGCCTCGACCAGCGAGCGGATGTCGTCGAGGGTCACGGTCGATGCGGCATCCGGTGCCTCGCTGCCGGGGGAGCGCAGGGTCTCGAGCAGCTGCCGGAGCTCATGGATGGCATCGCGCGCCGACCCCTCGATGCCGGTCAGGATGCTCTTGGACTTCTCCGGATCCTGGTCGATCACGAGACGGGCGGCGCCCGCCTGCACGCCCATGACCGACACATGATGGGCGACCACGTCATGCAGCTCGCGGGCGATGCGCACGCGGTCGAGGGCGACGGCTTGAGCGGCTGTCACCTCGCGCTCCCTCTCGAGCTCGGCCGTGCGCTGCTCGAGCACCTGCCGCTCGTGCGCTGCATGCCACGAGCGCTCGCCGAAGTAGTACGCGCCACCGAAGTAGAGCACGTTCAGCAGCAGCTGGATGAGCATGAAGGCCAGATAGGGCGAGAGCAGGCCGGCCGCGACCTCGGCCTTGTCGGCCTCCTCGATCGCCTGGCGGTACATCGTGATGATGAGCCAGACGAACATGCCGACGATGATCGAGACGCGCACGATCATCGCGGCTCGGCGGTTGTTCATCCACGCGCCCACCGTGTACAGCGACACGAACATGGCGATGTTGCCGACGTAGATCTCGGGCACCTGGAACGAGATCGCCAGGAAGTAGGCGACGCACACCGCCACGGCGACGGGGCCGGGCCAGCGGCGCCGCACGCCGAGCGGCACGGTGACGGCGACCGCGTAGACGAGTGCGGTCCAGGGCTCAGCCCGGGTGTCGCCGTAGATCTCGGCGACCGTCGAGAGGGCGGCGCTCAGCACCGCGCCCACGAACATCACGGCGGCGAGGATGAGGTCGCTGCGCTGCTCGCGGACACTGGGCGTGCGGGTGAACGGCGCTGCGGGCATTCCCCCACCGTAGATCGAAGGCGGATGCTGCGGCATCCCCCGCACGGGGGATCACGTCGCCACCGCAGCCGAGCCTCTTGACGGCGCACGGGGCGCGGCGCGGGCGCATACTGTGAAGATCGCCGCCCTCTCGTGCAAAGGAGCACTCTGATGACCGGACGCATTCTGATCGACCTCTTCATGACCCTCGACGGCGTCGCTCAGGGTCCGGGCGGCACTGACGAGGACACCTCGGGAGGGTTCGAGTTCAGCGGCTGGCAGGCCGGATATCCGTCGTCGGGCATGGGAGAGACCGTTTCGCAGGGGATGCAGCAGCTCGACGCGCTGCTGCTCGGGCGCCGGACGTACGACATCTTCGCCGCATACTGGCCGCATCACACCGACGGCCCGTCCGGTGAGATCGGCAGGCTGTTCGATCGGGTGCCGAAGTATGTGGCGACGCGGGATGCCGACATCGACCTGTCGTGGAAGGGCAGCGTGCGCGTCGGTGATGATCTCGCCGCAGAGATCGCCGAGATGCGCGCGCAGCACCACGAGGTGCATGTGATCGGCAGCATCGACTTCGTGCACTCGCTGCTCGCTGCGGGGCTCTTCGACGAACTCAACCTGTGGGTCTATCCGATCCTGCTCGGCAGGGGCAAGAAGGTCTTCGACGACGGCGCGCTGCCGTCGGTGCTTCGGCTGCTCGAGCCCCCGGTCGCGGACGAAGGCGGTGTGCTGCTGCTGCGGTACGGTCGCACGGACCGCGTGCCCGCGGTCGGTACCTTCGAGGACTGATCGGCTTCGAGTCAGCCGAGCAGACGCTCGATCACCCTGGCGACGCCGTCGTCATCGTTCGAGGTCGTGGTCTCGTCGGCGGCATCCTGCACGACGTCGTCGGCATCGGCCATCGCGACCCCGCGGCCCGCCCATCGGAGCATCTCGACGTCGTTGAGCGCATCGCCGAAGGCGATCACATCTCGGCGGTCGATCTCGAGGTGCTCGCAGAGGCGGGCGAGGCCGGTGGCCTTGGTGACACCCTCGGCCATGACCTCGACGAACGGCGCTCCCGACAACGTGGCCTCGAAACCGGTGAGACCGAGGTCGCACAGGGCCTCGAACAGCGCGGACGGTGCGAGCTCCGGATGCCGGATCACGAGCTTCAGGCTGGGAGCGGCGAGCACCTGGTCGAGCCCCACGCCGCCCATCGTGCGCGGATCGCGCTTGTGGTCCGACAGATCGGCGATCTCGGCGTAGCCGTGCTGGGCGACGAACGTCTCGCCGCCCTCGCGCACGCTCGCGAACAACAGCCCGGGGATGCTGGCGCGCAGCGCCTCGGCCAGGGTGCGGATCGTCTCCGCTGGCAGCTCCTCGGCGAACAGCATCCGTCCGTCCGTGAGGTGCGTCGCGTAGGCGCCGTTGCTGCACAGCGCCCAGCCGTCGAAGCCCGCGCCGCTCGCGATCACGCGGAGCCCGATCGGTTGCCGGGCGGTCACGGGCACGACATGGATGCCGCGGGCCCGCGCCTGATCGAGCGCCGCCCGTGTGCGCCGCGTGACCGTGGACGAGGAATCGAGCAGAGTCCCGTCGAGATCGGTGGCGATCAGGCGGAGAGACACAGCACTCAGGAGAAGATCATCGGCAGGTCGTCGTCGTCTTCTTCAGCGCCGCCGAGATCGAACTCGACGACCACGGGGACGTGGTCGCTCGGCTGCTCGCCCTTGCGCTCGTCGCGGTGGATCGAGGCGCCGGTGACCGCATCCGCAAGCGTCTTCGAGCCGAGGACGAAGTCGATGCGCACGCCCTCGTTGCGTGGGAACTTCAGGCGCTGGTAGTCCCAGTAGGTGAATCCCTCGGGGATCAGCGGTCGCACCACGTCGGTGAGGCCCGCATCGGCGAACGCGAAGAACGCCTGACGCTCCTGCGGGGAGACATGCGTCGAGACGCCCTCGACGATGTCGGGGTCGCCGTTGTCCTTGTCGAACGGGATGATGTTGAAGTCGCCGACCAGTGCGAGCGGCAGATCGGGGTTCGCCGACAGCTCGGCGGCGGTAGCCTTCTTCAACTCCTCGAGCCAGTGCAGCTTGTAGGCGTAGTGCGGGTCATCGAGCGAGCGGCCGTTCGGCACGTACAGGCTCCACACGCGCACGCCGTCGACGAGCACGCCCAGCGCTCGCGCCTCGAGCGGAGCATCCGGCCCCTCGTGCCCCTTGGCGAACCCAGGCATGCCGTCGAACGCGGTGCGCACGTCGGTGATCGGCAGGCGGCTCGCGATCGCGACGCCGTTCCACTGATTCAGGCCGTGCACCTCGACGTGGTAGCCGGCCTCTTCGAACGGCCCGTACGGGAACTGCTCGGGCTTGCACTTGATCTCCTGCATCGCCAGCACGTCGATGTCCTCGCGGACGGCGAACTCGACGGTGCGGGTGACACGGGTGCGGATGGAGTTGACGTTCCAGGTGGCCAAGCGCATGCGTCAAGCCTAGGGCCCACCTCCTACACTGGATGCCGTGACCGCACTCGACGCAGACCGCCAGACCCTCCTCGACCTGATCAAGGACGAGGCGGTGTTCCACGGAGACTTCACGCTCTCGAGCGGCAAGAAGGCGACGTATTACGTCGACATGCGCAAGCTGACGCTCGATCACCGCGCGGCTCCCGCCATCGGGCGCATCATGCTCGACCTGATCGGCGACCTCGACGTCGTCGCGGTCGGGGGCCTGACTCTCGGGGCCGATCCCATCGCCAACTCGGTGCTGCACGCGTCGGTCGCCGCCGAGAAGCCGCTCGACGCCTTCGTCGTGCGCAAGGAGCCCAAGGACCACGGCCGAGGCCGCCAGATCGAGGGCGCCGACGTCAAGGGCAAGCGCGTCGTCGTGCTCGAAGACACCTCGACGACCGGCCAGTCGGCGCTCAAGGCCGTCGAGGCGCTGCGCAAGGAGGGTGCCGAGATCGTCGCCGTCGCCGTGATCGTCGACCGCAAGACCGGTGCCCAGGCCGCGATCGAAGCCGAGGGCCTCGAATGGCGTGCGGCCTTCGACCTCGACGACCTCGGACTCGACCCCCAGTGACCCGCTACGCCCTGGCTGTCGACGTCGGCGGCACCAAGATGGAGGCCGCGCTCGTGAGCGAGCATGGCGAGCTGGTCGACGGCAGTCGTTCGCGCCAGGCGACCGGTCGCGAGGCGACGATCGAGTCGCTCGACGCCGCCGTGCTCGCGATCGTGACGCACGCCCTCGCCGCTCTTCCCGCGGATGCAGAGTTCGTGGGCGCGGGTGCAGGCAGTGCCGGTCCCATCGACCGCGGCGCCGGAGCGATCATGCCGGTGAACATGCCGCTCGCCCGTGGTTTCGGACTCGCGGAGTCCGTGCGCTCAGCGGCATCCGAAGTTCTCGGCCGCGAAGTGCCGACCACGCTCGGCCACGACGGCGGCGCGCTCGCTCTCGCCGAGTCGTGGCTGGGCGCCACGCAGGATGCCGGTGCGTCACTCTCGATCGTCGTCTCGACCGGTGTCGGCGGAGGTTTCGTCGTGAACGGCGCGTACATCCCCGGTGCCACCGGCAACGCCGGCCATCTCGGTCAGGTGCGCCGCGAGGGCGGCCTCACTCTCGAGGAGATCGCTTCGGGGCCTGCGAGCGCCGCCTGGGCGCAGCAGCAGGGCTGGACCGGAGCGACGGGCGAGGACCTGGCACGCGATTCCGCTGCCGGTGACGCGGTCGCGCGCGCCGCGATCGAGCGGTCGGCGAAGGCGGTGGGCGAAGCGCTCGCTGACGCGGCGACCCTCGTAGACCTCGACATGGTCGCGATCGGCGGCGGGTTCTCGCGGGTGTCCGCCGACTACATCGATCTCGTGCAGCAGGCGCTCACGGCCAGTGCCGCGCACGAGTACTCGCGTCGCACCCGAGTGGTGCGCTCGGGGCTCGGTGACGAGGGGCCGCTCATCGGCGCCGCGGCACTCGTCCTGCGCTGACTCGCTACTCAGCGGGCGGCGACGATCAGGTGACGCTGCGGCCCTTCGATGCGGGCCATCGCGATCTTGAGTTCGGTGACGTCGGCGGCGACTCCGTCGATGCGTGAGGTGAGTTTGTCTCCGACTCCGTCGATGCGTGCGGTGAGTTTCTCCTCGACTCCGTCGATGCGTGCCGTGAGTTTCTCCTCGACTCCGTCGATGCGTGCGGTGAGTTTCTCTTCGACTCCGTCGATGCGTGCGGTGAGTTTCTCCTCGACTCCGTCGATACGCACCCCGAGCCTCTGTTCCACTCCGTCGATACGCACCCCGAGCGACGTCTCGACGCCGACGAGATCGGTGCGGAGGGAGTCGGATCTGCGGATGCACCAGGCGAAGCCCGCGAACATGAGGCTGCCCTGCGTCAGCAGGAGGCCGACGGCGCTGAGGACGATCGTGATGAGCTCTGCGGACACGAACATGCTCCCATTCTGCGGGTGGAGGGTGGGGTCTCGCAGAATGCTACGTACGTCACGGACAGGGGGCGGTGCGATGGCGAGCGCGGCGTCGACCAGAGTGGACTACTCGTTCAGGTGATCATCGGTGCAGAAGAGATCCACCGGTTCCGTTCGCCTCCCTAACAAAAGCGGCATACGCTCGTAGCAGGCGACGGAAGGAACACGCATGCGCGTACTCGGACTGCTCTCAGGCACCTCACACGACGGCATCGACGTCACGGTCGTCGATTTCGACGAGAGCGACGGAGCGCTACGCGGCACCGTTCTGCACGAGGACAGCGTTCCGTACGACCCCGAACTGCGGGCTCGCCTCGTCGCTGCGCTGCCGCCCGCACCCACGACATTCGCCGAGGTCTGCGAGCTCGACACCCTGATCGGCCAGGCCTTCGCCGAGGTCGCCGCATCCGCATCCGCCGCGGTCGGGGGAGTGCACGCCGTGTGCACCCACGGTCAGACGGTCTTCCACTGGGTCGACGAGGGGCACGCGCTCGGCACTCTGCAGATCGGTCAGCCCGCATGGATCGCCGAGCGCGTGGGCGCTCCCGTCGTCTCCGATGTCCGGATCCGCGACATCACTGCCGGCGGCCACGGTGCGCCCCTGGTGTCGTTCCTCGACGAACTGCTGCTGCGCGGCCGCGCGGGAGTCTCGGCTGCGGTGAATCTCGGCGGCATCGCGAACATGACAGTCGTAGGCCCGGACGGGCTCTCGGCGTATGACATCGGGCCGGCGAACGCGCTGGTCGACGCGGTCGTCGTGGCCGAAGGACTGAACGATTGCGGGTACGACGCGGATGCCGCCATCGCGCGCACCGGCGCCGTCGACGAGGATCTCCTCGCAGCTCTTCTCGCCGACCCGTACTACTCCCTCGCGGCGCCCAAGAGCACCGGCAAGGAGCACTTCCACCTCGACTACGTGCGTGCGCACGTCGATCGCCTCACGGGCTCCTCGGGTCGCGCGCTCTCCGTCCCCGATCTCGTGCGGACCCTCACCGAGCTGACTGTGCGCACGGTCACGCAGGACGTCCTGGCTGCGGGCATCCGCTTCCTCGCGGTCTCAGGCGGCGGATGCCACAACCCGCTGATCATGCAGGGGCTCCGCGCCGCCCTCCCGGATGTCGAGGTCGTGCTCGCCGACGCGCTCGGCGCCCCGGTCGACAGCAAGGAGGCGATCCTGTTCGCGCTGATCGGCTGGTGCACGATGCACGGCGTGGCCGCGGTGACGCCCGGAGGCACAGGAGCGCGCGAGCCGCGCATCCTCGGCACGATCACGCCTGGCACAGGGCCGCTGCGGATGCCGGAACCGGTCGAGCGTGTTCTCAGCCTGACCCTGCGCTGACAGGTCGAAGATCAGCCGCGCTCAGCGCTTGCGGTCGTCGTCGTCCCAGGGGCCTTCCCACCAACCGGCGCGGCCTTGGCCCTCGTCACCTCCGCCGCGACGGCGTGAGCGCCAGAACTGCACGACGAACACCGTCAGCGTGCTGAGGAGGATCAGGAAGACCACCAGGAAGAGCACATCGGACTGGTTCATGGACGTTTCCCCTCCGCGGCATCCGCCACGATCTTGGCGATCCGCGCCGCGCGCGTCTCTGCGCGCTTCGCCATCGCGATGTGTGTGAGGCCGAATTTCTTGACCGACTTCGGGAACGCATCCCAGTTCGCGCGCGCGGCGGTCACGGCATCCAACGCCTCGGCCAGCTCGACGGGCTCGATGCCCGCCTCGGGGCCGTCGAGCACGGTCCAGGACCCGTCGGCCTTCGCGGCCTCGAGCACGCGGATGCCGGCCGGGGCAAGCAATCCGGCGGTCGCGAGGTCGATCAGACGCGCCTTGTTCGTCGCCGCCCACCCGCTGCCGCGGCGTCGGGGTGAGAACCACTGCCCGACGGTCTGATCGTCGAAGGTGCGCACCGGGCCGTCGATCCACCCGAAGCACAGCGCCTGGCGCACGGCATCCTCGTATCCGACGCCGTCCGCGCGGGTGCCTCGAACGCTCAGCAGCCAGACTCCGGCGGTGCGCTCGTGATGCTCCTCGAGCCAGGCGCGCCAGACGGCAGCATCGGCTGCCGCGAAACGCTCTCCCTCGTCGAGCGCGCCCATGTCAGTCCTCGTCGAGCGTCGGGATCGACTCGGTGACGGTCGGAAGCAGATCGGCGACCGAGTCGACGATCTCGTCGGGGCGGAACGGGTACTTCTCGACCTCGGCCTGGTCGCTGATGCCGGTCATCACCAGCACGGTGTGCAGGCCCGCCTCGATGCCGGCGATGATGTCGGTGTCCATGCGGTCGCCGATCATGCCCGTCTTCTTGGAGTGCGCGCCGATCTTGTTCAGGGCCGAGCGGAACATCATCGGGTTCGGCTTGCCGACGACGTACGGCTCCTTGCCGGTGGCCTTGGTGATGAGGGCGGCGATCGCGCCGGTCGCCGGCATCACGCCGTCGGCCGACGGGCCCGTGGCGTCGGGGTTGGTGACGATGAAGCGCGCGCCCCTGATGATGAGGCGGATCGCCTTGGTGATCGCCTCGAACGAGTAGTTGCGGGTCTCGCCGACGACCACGAAGTCGGGGTTCGTCTCGGTCATGATGAACCCCGCCTCGTGCAGGGCGGTCAGGATGCCGGCCTCGCCGATCACGAAGGCCGAGCCCCCCGGCAGCTGCTGCGCGAGGAAGTCGGCGGTGGCGAGGGCCGAGGTCCAGATGCGCTCCTCGGGCACGGTCAGGCCGCTGGCACGCAGGCGGGCGGAGAGGTCGCGCGCGGTGAAGATCGAGTTGTTCGTCAGCACCAGATACGGGATCTCGTTCTGCTCCCATCCGGCGAGCAGCTCGGCGGCTCCGGGAATGGCGTCGTTCTCATGGACGAGCACGCCGTCCATGTCGGTCAGCCAGCATTCGATGTCATCGCGGTGTGCCATGTGCACAGCCTATTGGCCCGCGGTTACGGGCAGGTGTCAGGTTCGAGCGGACGACCCGGAACCGCTCAGGCGCTGAGCCAGACGACCTCGGACGCACCCTCGGGGAGGGCCGTCTGCGCGCCGCCGAGCTCGATGCCGGATGCCGTGATCGTGACGGTCGCGGCGACAGTGACGCCGGCCGCCTCCAGCGCCCGCAGCAGCTCGGGGTCGCGGTCTTCGACGCGCAGCACCCGGCCGGTGTGGCCGGTCGGCGCATCGGCGAGCAGGACGAAGGGCTCGCGGTCGACCGCGCCGTTCGCATCGGGGATCGCATCGCCGTGCGGGTCGAAACGGGGTCGTCCGAGTCGCGCATCGATGCCCTCGAGCAGTCGGTCGCTGATCGTGTGCTCGAGCACCTCGGCCTCGTCGTGCACCTCGTGCCAGCCGTAGTCGAACTCCTGCACGAGCCAGGTCTCGATCAGCCGGTGGCGGCGCACCATCGCCAGGGCGCGCTGTGTTCCGGCATCCGTCAATCGCACCGCGCCGTAGGGCACGTGCGAGACGAGCCCGGCGGCCGCGAGCTTCTTCACCATCTCGGTCACCGACGAGGGAGCGATGCCGAGCTTCGCCGCGAGCACCGAGGGGGTGATCGGCGCGTCCTGCCACTCGGTATGCGCGTAGACGGTCTTGAGGTAGTCGTCTGCTGCCGGGGATGCCACGGGTCCAGCCTAGATCAGGGGTGCGCTGTACTCAGGGGTGCGCTGTACTCAGGGGTGCGCTGGGCTCAGGGGTTGGCGACGTCGACGAGGATGCCGAAGGCGACCTGGCCGGCGAAGAAGACGATGAGGAATCCGAGCAGTGCGGCGAAGAGCGAGATCCGCCCGTCGAACCCTTCGAGCTCGGCGATCCCGATCTTGCGGGCGCGGAAGGCCAGGACGAGCGTGGCGATCCCCAGCGCGAGCTGCACCCAGGGGCCGCCGACGGGCAGCACGGTGGGGAAGGCGACGAGGAGTCCGCCGATCACGCCGGTCGCGATTCCGATCCAGGTGAGGATGCGGACGGAGCGGCGCGCGGTTTCGGCAGACATGACTTCGAGCCTAATCGCCGACGGGGGCTGTGAATCGTCGCAATCTGCGGGGATTCCTTGACGGGCCACGGTAGGGCAGGTAGCTTCGAGCGGGCACGGGAAAACGCTATCCGAACGAGCTCGATGCTCAGAGAAGGATTTCGACGATGAATATCCGACACCATTCGTTCCGCGCCGTCGTGGCGGTGGCCGCCGCCGGCTGCCTCCTCGCCGGGGGCGCGCAGAGTGCGGGAGCCGTCACCTCAGACGGTCCCGTCACCGGCCGCCACGACCCCGGATCCAGCGGACCGCAGCTGGAGGCTCTCGACCGTGGCCTCGTCGCCGTCTCGACCGCCGACGGCGTCTTCCTCAGCTGGAGGCTGCTGGCCACCGAGGCGACCGGCGCGACCGACACAGGTCTCGCCGGCCCCGACTTCGCCGTCTACCGCGACGGCGCGAAGATCGCGACCGTCACCGACAGCACGAACTACGCGGATGCCGACGGGACCGCGACCTCGGAGTACTCCGTGGTCCCGATCGTGAACGGCGTCGAGCTGACGGCATCCGCCTCGGCATCCGTCACCGCCTGGGCCGAGGGGCACTACGACCTGCCGCTCCAGAAGCCCGCCGACGGCGTCACCCCGAAGGGGGAGGCGTACACATACTTGGCGAACGACGTCTCGGTCGGCGACGTCGACGGCGACGGGCAGTACGAGTACGTCGTGAAGTGGGATCCCTCAAACTCGAAGGACGTCTCGCAGCGCGGCTACACGGGCCCGGTCTATCTCGACACCTACGAGCTCGACGGCACCCTGCTGAACCGTCTCGACCTCGGCGTGAACATCCGCGCGGGCGCGCACTACACGCAGTTCCTCGTCTACGACTTCGACGGCGACGGGCGATCCGAGACGATGCTGAAGACGGCGCCCGGCACGAAGTCGGTGCAGTTCGCGGCCGACGGCTCGGTGGCGAGCGAGTCGTACATCACGCTCCCCAAGCCCGACCGCAAGGCCGGCTACTCGAACGACGACGACTACCGCCTCAGTGCCGCCGACTACGAGGCGCACCTGGTCGAGATGTTCCTCGGCTGGAGCGAGCGCGACGAGGTCGTGTCCGGTCAGTGGCCGGCCACTCTCGAAGAGGCATGGGGCATGCCCGTGACTCACGAGTACCCGCTGTCTCCTGAGGCCGCTCAGGAGCTCGCCACCACCTTCATCGACGTCTACGCACCCAGTCGCAGCGCGCGCAACCTGCTGCGCGAGTTCGAGGGCTTCATCGTCGACGGCCCCGAATACCTCACGGTCTTCGACAGCGCGACCGGCACGGAGCTGCAGACCATCCCATATCCGACCGAGCGAGGGGACGACGGACTGCTGTGGGGCGACTACGCGATGTCGCGCATCGAGCCGGCCAACCGCGTCGATCGATTCCTGGCCGGTGTCGGATACCTCGACGGACAGCATCCGTCGGCCGTGTTCGCTCGCGGGTACTACACGCGCACGACCGTCGCCGCCTTCGATTGGGACGGCAAGCGTCTGACGCAGCGCTGGGATGTCGACAGCGGCCACGCGCCCATGTCGAACCCTTTCAACGACTCGCCGCACGGCCGAGACGGCACCGACCCCGAGTTCGGCACGATCACGACTCAGGGCGATCACTCGCTGAGCTTCGCCGACGTGGATGCCGACGGAAAGCAGGAGCTCGTCTACGGATCGGCGACCATCGACGATGACGGCAGCCTGCTGTACAGCTCGTTCGACGTGCTGCCTGAGGGCAGTGCCGACCCCGGCGCGACCGTGCGACTCGGCCACGGAGACGCGATGCACGTGACCGACATCGATCAGAACCGCCCCGGCCTCGAGATCTGGACCGCCCACGAGGGCGCGACCAGTGCGCCGTACGGTTCCGTGATGCGCGACGCCGCGACCGGGGAGTCGCTCTTCGGCGCCTACTCCGGCCGTGACACGGGTCGAGCGATGATCGGCGACGTGCGACCGGATGTGCCCGGCATCGAGGTGTGGTCGAGCATGCCCGGCGGCACCGAGGGCAGCGGCCTTCTCAGTGCGACCGGTGAGGTGCTGCAGGCCGAGACGCCTGGCACGAACAT
Source organism: Microbacterium sp. WCS2018Hpa-23 (assembly GCF_031843845.1). Taxonomy (NCBI): domain Bacteria; kingdom Bacillati; phylum Actinomycetota; class Actinomycetes; order Micrococcales; family Microbacteriaceae; genus Microbacterium; species Microbacterium sp. WCS2018Hpa-23. The sequence goes on along the minus strand of NZ_JAVTIZ010000009.1, from coordinate 166,003 downwards.
GTCGATCCGTTGGGCGGGAGACATGACCACCCAGCTCGTCAACGGCAGCGGCGACCAGACGCCCACGATCGACGACTGGACGCGGGGCACCGTGCTGACCGCCACCGGCACGCTGACCAACAACGGCACCAAGGGCAACCCCTCGCTGGTCGCCGACGTGCTGGGTGACTGGCGGGAGGAGCTGCTCGTGCGCACGGCCGACTCGAGCGCACTGCGGTTCTTCACGACCACCGAGCCCACGGCGCACAAGCTCACGACCCTCATGCATGACGTGCAGTACCGGGTCGAGACCGCTCGTCAGCAGACGACGTACAACCAGCCGGCGTACACCTCGTTCTATCTCGCGAGCGACCTCGACTGGGCGAACGTCCCGGTGCTGACGACGCCGACGACGCCGAAGGCTCCGACCTTCACCGACAAGCCGGGCACCGCTCGCGACGAGGTGAAGGTGCCGACGAACGTGAAAGGCATCACGTACTACGTGAACGGCGAGAAGGTCGAAGCGCGCAACGGAAAGGTGCGCGTCACCGGTGAGGTGACCGTCGTCGCAGTGCCGGATGCCGGCTACCGCATCGCCGACGGCGCCGACTCGACGTGGACGGAGACCCTCCGCAAGCGCTGAGCACTCGTGCGGTGATAGACCGCCGCCCCGAGCCGAATCTTCCCGTGCCGGCTCGGGGCGGTTCTGTCTTGTCCCTCGAGTGCTGCTCCTGCTCCCGCGTGCGCGCCTCTGCGCCGCCTCAGGCGCCGGTCAGCACCAGCCAGAGCAGGGCGCCGTTGAGAGCGATGAGCAGCACCGACGCCACGACGCCCGCCGCCGTCGTCCACACCCGGTTCACCCAGGGGCCGAGCGTGCGGCGCTGGGCGGTGAGCGCGACGAGCGGAATCAGGGCGAACGGGATGCCGAACGACAGCACGACCTGGCTGAGCACGAGGGCCAGGGTCGGATCCACTCCGACGCCGAGAATCACGAGCGCCGGAATCAACGTCACCAGGCGTCGAGCGAGCAGCGGGATGCGCACGTGCAGCAGGCCGTGCATGATCTCGGCTCCCGCGTACGCGCCGACCGAGGTCGAGGCGAGGCCCGAGGCGAGCAGGCCCACCGCGAAGAATGTCGCCACGACGGGGCCGAGCCCGGCGGCCAACGCGGCATGGGCACCCTCGAGCGAATCGGTGCCCTCGACGCCGGCGAGGTTCGCGGCGGCGAGCAGCAGGATGCCGAGATTCACAGTGCCCGCGATCACCATCGCGATCGAGACGTCCCAGCGGGTCGCTGTGAGCAGGCGGCGGATGCGCGAGGTCTCGGTGCGCGCGGCCTCGGTCGGGGCGTGCGCTGCCGCCGAGCCGAATCGGTCTCGTGTCAGCGACGAGTGGGCGTAGATCGCGTGCGGCATGATGGTCGCGCCGAGAATGGATGCCGCGAGCAGCACCGACCCCGTGTCCTCGAAGCGGGGCACGAGCCCTGCGACCACGCTCGCCGCGTCCGGCGGGGCGACGAAGAGCCCGGCGACGAAGCCGACCGTGATGATCACCATGAGCCCGATGATCACGAACTCGAAGGGTCGAGCGCCGCGCCGGCTCTGCACCGTGAGCAGGATCATCGACACCGCCCCGGTGATGACCCCTCCGAGGAGCAGGGGGATGTCGAAGAGCAGGTAGAGCGCGACCGCGCCGCCGATGACCTCGGCCAGGTCGGTCGCCATCGCGACGAGCTCGGCCTGCAGCCAATACGCCCGTCGAGCCCACGGCCGCGTGAGCCGCGTGCCGAGCACCTCGGGGAGGCTCTGCCCGGTGACCACTCCGAGCTTCGCCGAGAGGTACTGGATCAGCCACGCCATGACGTTTCCGGCGACGACGACCCACACGAGCAGGTAGCCGTACTGGGCTCCGGCGGTCATGTTGCTGGCGACGTTGCCCGGGTCGAGGTAGGCGACGCCCGCGACCAGGGCGGGGCCGAGCAGCCACAGGCTGCGGGGTGCGGCGGCGCGGGCTGAGGGGGCGACCTCGTCGAGCGCGACATTTTTAGGCATGCCGAAATCGTAGCGGATTTTTCGGCACACCTAAATATGGTGTCCGTCGTGTGGCGGATAGCCTGGCGGAATGGATGAGCAGGCGCCCGCGGCAGCAGCGGAGACAGGCGGATCGTCGGCGCAGCCCGGATACGGGGTGGGGCCGTGGCCCGGGGGCGAGTCGGAATGGCCCGAGGGCGAGCAGTACGATCCCGAGCTGCTTGCGGCGGGTGACACGCGCAACGTGATCGATCGCTACCGCTACTGGCGGATGGAGGCGATCGTCGCCGACCTCGATACGCAGCGGCATCCGTTCCACGTCGCGATCGAGAACTGGCAGCACGACATGAACATCGGTTCGATCGTGCGCAGCGCCAACGCGTTCCTCGCCGACACCGTGCACATCATCGGGCGCCGCCGCTGGAACAAGCGCGGCGCCATGGTCACCGACCGATACCAGCACGTCGTGCACCACGAGGACGTCGAGACGTTCGCCGAATGGGCGGCGGCCGTCGGCATCCCGATCATCGCCGTCGACAACGTCGACGGCGCCGTGCCCGTGGATCGCGCCGAGCTGCCGCAGGCCTGCGTGCTGCTGTTCGGGCAGGAGGGTCCGGGGCTCTCGGATGCCGCGCTCGCCGCAGCATCCGCGCACGTCGAGATCACCCAGTACGGTTCGACGCGATCGATCAACGCGAGCGCGGCGGCCGCCGTGATCATGTACGAGTGGTGCCGGAGATACGCGGGCTGACAGGTGTCGCATGCTCCTCTCGACAAGGCTCGGTCACGGGCGTAGCGTGAGTGCCGATCCGAGGAGGCTGCCATGGCAGAGATCAGTCCCATCCGCCCGTTCCTCTGGTTCGACGGTCGGGCGCAGGAGGCGATGGAGTACTACGTCTCGGTGTTCCCGAACTCGTCGATCGACCAGGTGGTGCTCTACCCCGACGAATCGCTCGATCGACATTTCGAGGGCATGAGCGGCAAGGTGCTCAACGGGGAGTTCACCCTGAACGGCACACCGTTCGGCTGCCTCGACGGCGGACCCGAGTTCGCCTTCAACGAGTCCATCTCGTTCGTGATCGGCTGTGCGGATCAGGACGAGATCGATCGCTATTGGGCGGCGCTCTCTGCCGTGCCCGAGTCCGAGGCCTGCGGCTGGTGCAAGGACAGGTTCGGGGTCAGCTGGCAGGTCGTGCCGGCGGGCCTCGATCTGCTGCAGCAGCGGCCGGAGCAGATCCAGGCGCTCATGCACATGAAGAAGATCGTGATCGCCGACCTCGAGAACGCCTGATCCCTGACAGGTCAGTCTCTGCGACGATCGTGCAGTCTCAGATGCCGGCCGAGATCCAGCGCCCTGATCGCACGCGCCAGCCGAGGGTGCCGAGCCGTGCGAGCAGATAGACGCCGAAGAACACGACGGCGAGCCAGATGAGACCGGCGGCGCCGTCGACCCCCGTCGCGGCGATGATCCACAGCGCAGGCAGGAACGGCAGGAGGTTGAGCACGCCCGCGAGCGCGAGGTAGCGGGCATCGTTCGCGCCCATGAGAACGCCGTCGAGCACGAACACGACGCCCGCGATCGGCTGGGCGACCGCCAGGATCAGGAGCGCCGGCTGCACGAGGGCGGCGACCGTCGGGTCACCCGTGAACACGATGCCGAGCACGCCTGAGAGCGCCGCGATGAGCGCACCGACCACGACGCCGAACCATGCGCCCCAGGCGACGGTGCGCCTGAGAACGCGGTGTACCTGGAGCTCATCACCTGCGCCGAGCTCCTTGCCGATCAGCGCCTGCGCGGCGATCGCCAGAGCATCGAGGGCGAAGGCCGCCGCCGAGAAGATCGTGAACACGATCTGCCAGCCGGCGAGCTCGTCCGTGCCGATGCCCGTGGCCACGGCGACGGTTACGAGGAGAGCCGCCCGCAGGCTCACCGTGCGCAGGAACAGCCAGCCGCCCGAACGCGCAGTGCTGCCCATGCCCTCCCTGCGTGCTCGCAGTGAGGCGTCGTGCTTCACGGCGAGACGGCGGATCACCAGCACGTAGGCACCGACCATGCCCCACTGCGCGACGACGGTTCCGGCTGCCGAACCGGCGATGCCCCAACCGAACCCGTAGATGAACACGACGTTGAGCAGCGCGTTCGCGCCGAACCCCAGGCCCGCGATCCACAGGGGCGTCATGGTGTCCTGCATGCCGCGCAGCAGCCCCGTGGCAGCGAACACGATCAGCATGGCGGGGAGACCCCACATCGAGACGATGAGGTAGTCGTTCGCCTGGGCGGCCACGGCATCGGTCGCGCCGAACAGCGACACGAGCCACGGGGAAGACGCAGCGCCCGCCGCGGCGAGCACGGCTCCGATCGCGAGCGCCAGCCACATGCCGTTGATGCCGACCGAGACGGCTTCGCCCGGCCGTCCGGCGCCGAAGAGCCGAGCCACCGCAGGGGTGGTCGAGTAGGCGAGGAAGACCATGAGGCCGACGATCGTCTGCAGCACGGCTCCGGCGATGCCGAGGCCCGCGAGCGGGGTGGTGCCGAGGTGCCCGACGAGGGCGGCGTCGACGATGAGGAACGCCGGTTCGGCGATCAGCGCGCCGAGGGCGGGGACGGCGAGGCGCAGGATCTCACGATTGAGGGTGCGCTCGGTCATCCTCCGAGCCTATGGGCTGGTGCCGACAGTGCTCGCTGCGCCGTTCCGGTCGTACGCTGGGAGCACTCGGATGGCACGGGAGGTGCATCATGACGGATCCGCGCGAAGCCGCGGCGCGATATCGCGCGCGACAGCAGAGCGAGAGTTCGGAGGAGGATGCCGAGTCCGGCGCCGCTCCGGGGATCGCCGCCGCGACCGATCGGGCGGCGTTCATCGAGACGGCGATCCAGGTCGCGATCCGCCGGGGCGACTTCGACGATCTGCCCGGTGCGGGCAAGCCCCTCGAAGGACTCGGCACGCATCACGACCCGGACTGGTGGATCCGCCGCAAGATCGAGCAGGAGAACCTCACCGGACTCGGCCCGCCGGCCATCCTGCTGCGCACCGAGGACCGCGAGCTCGACGACCAGCTCGACCTGCTGGGGCGCGAGGCAGACGTGCGCGACGTGCTCGTGGACTTCAACAGGCGTGTCATCGAGGCCCGCCGTCAACTGCAGGGCGGGCCTCCCGTCGTCACGGAACCTCGCGACATCGACGCCGAGATCGCGGCCTGGGCCGACAGGCGGGCGGCGAGATTCGCCGCCCGCGCCACGGAGGCACCGGAGCAGCCGCGGCGTCGGCGGTTCGGCATCCGTCGCAGGGGCTGAGACCGCAGGGCGTCATACTGCAGGGCGTCCGTCCCTTTCCTCCCGAATGTCGGAGCGACGCATAGGCTGTTCGCATGACAGACGTGCTTCCCTCCGGCCTCGAGACCTCCGAGTTCAGCTCCGACATCCGCCCGCAGGACGACCTCTATCGTCACGTCAACGGCGCGTGGCTCGCGCGCACCGAGATCCCGGGCGACAAAGCGCGCTGGGGGTCGTTCCACCTGCTCGCCGAGCAGGCCGAGAAAGACGTCAGGGCGATCATCGAGGAGTCGCAGGATGCCGAGGACGGCACTCTCGCACGCAAGATCGGCGACCTGTTCGCGAGCTTCATGGACACCGACCGCATCGCGGCGGCCGGTGTCACGCCGCTCGCCGAGACCCTCGCCGAGATCGACTCCATCGACGGCGTCCCGGCCTTCCTCCGCACGGTCGGCGCATACGACCGCGACGGCCGCGCGCACCTGATCGGCTTCTACGTCGACGGCGACCCCGGCAACCCCGAGCGCTACCTCCCCGTCGTCGTGCAGTCGGGCCTCTCGCTCCCCGACGAGAGCTACTTCCGCCTCGACACGTTCGCCGAGACGCGTGCGGCGTACCGCGCCCATCTCGAGCGACTGCTGTCGCTCGCCGGCATCCCGGAAGCGGCAGGCACCGCCGACCGCGCGATCGCGCTCGAGACCGAGCTCGCCGGTCACCACTGGGACAACGTGAAGAGCCGCGACGCCGTCGCGACCTACAACCTCAAGTCCTGGGCCGAGCTCCAGGAACTCGCCGGCGTCGACCTCGAGCCGTGGCGCGACGCCGTCGCCCCCGAGCACCCCGAGGCGTTCTCCGAGATCGTCGTCTCCCAGCCGAGCTTCCTCGAGGGCCTCGGCACGCTTCTCGTCGCCGAGCGCCTCGACGACTGGAAGGCGTGGCTGCGCGCGCAGGTCGTGCACGCCGCAGCTCCCTACCTCACCGATGACTTCGTTCAGGAGAACTTCTCGTTCTACGGCACCGAGCTCACCGGCGTCCCGACGATCCGCGAGCGCTGGAAGCGCGGCGTCTCGGTCACCGAGAGCGCGCTGAGCGAGGCGATCGGCAAGGTCTACGTCGAGCGCCACTACCCGCCGACGGCGAAGGCCGCGATGGACGAGCTCGTCGCGAACCTCATCGAGGCATATCGCCGGAGCATCACCGACCTCGAGTGGATGACCGCCGAGACCCGAGAGCGCGCCCTTGCGAAGCTCGACTCGTTCACCCCCAAGATCGGTCACCCCACGGTCTGGCGCGACTACTCGAGCCTCGTCATCGACCGCGACGACCTGTTCGGCAACGTGCGGCGTGCGGCGATCTTCGAGCACGACCGCAACGTCGCGAAGGTCGGAAAGCCGATCGACCGTGACGAGTGGCACATGCCTCCGCAGATGGTCAACGCGTACTACAACCCGTCGATGAACGAGATCGTCTTCCCTGCGGCGATCCTGCAGTACCCGTTCTTCGACGTCTCCCGCGATGCCGCAGCGAACTACGGCGGCATCGGCGCGGTCATCGGGCACGAGATCGGCCACGGCTTCGACGATCAGGGAAGCCGCTACGACGGCGCCGGCAAGCTCGAGGACTGGTGGACGGATGCCGACCGCGCTGCGTTCGAGGAGCGCACCAAAGCTCTCATCGCGCAGTACGACGAGCTGGTTCCCGAGGGGCTCGACGCCGCGCACCATGTCAACGGCGCCCTCACGATCGGCGAGAACATCGGCGACCTCGGTGGTCTCGGCATCGCGCTGAAGGCCTACGAGCTCTCGCTCGACGGGGCGGAGGCTCCGGTCATCGACGGATACACGGGCGTGCAGCGACTGCTGCTGTCGTGGGCGCAGGTGTGGCAGCAGAAGAGCCGCGACGCCGAGACGCTGCGACTGCTGACGATCGACCCGCACTCGCCCAACGAGTTCCGCTGCAACCAGATCGTCCGCAACATCGACGCCTTCTACGAGGCCTTCGACGTCGCGGAGTCCGACGCCCTCTGGCTGCCGCAGGACTCGCGTGTGACGATCTGGTGAGTCGTCGGTCGTAGCCGAATCCGGTTCCGGGGGTGCCCTGCTTTCTCCTGCATGACGATCTGATGACCAAACATCGGAGTCTGTAGGGCATCCTCACCTGAGGGGGTTACGATATCGATGCTGCGGGGGATGAACCCCGCAGCATCCCGCCAATCCAACCCCCCTTTAAGGATCACGCGTGGGTGCTCCCGAGCCTGTCGAAGGGCCGTCACTGGCCTCGCTGCGCCGCTCTCAGCGGACCAGCCGACGCTTGCCGCGTCGTGCCGCCGCGGGGCGACGCTCGTTTACCTCGACCCTGCAGGCGCTCGAGCAGCTGGCCGATTCCGGCGCGCAGGTCTCTGTGCACGTCGTCGACCTCGACAGTCACGTGCACGTCCTCTCGGGCGACGACCACGTCACGATGCCGATCGCGGGTCTCGGGGTCGTCCCCCTGCTGATCGAGGTGGCCTCGGCGTTCGAGGCAGGAACCCTCGACCCGCTCGAGATCGTCGAACGCAGCGCCGTCGAGTCCGTCTCGAGCTCGGGACTGTGGCGGCACCTGCACGCACCGGCGCTTCCGCTCGAAGACCTCGCCGTGCTCGCGGCGACGGCCGGAGATCCGATCGCGGTCAACGCGCTGTTGCAGCGGGTCGGTCACGACCGCGTGCGCGAGCGCATCGAGGCTCTGGGGCTTCGCCGCACGGCGCTCCTCGACCGGTTCCGCGATGAGCGCGGCCCCGACGACGCGCCTCAGGTGGCCGTCGGCTCCGCGCGGGAGCTCGCCGGTCTCTTCTCGGCCCTCGTGAACTCGCAGGTGGTCGGCGCCTCGGTGAGCGCTCAGGTATCGGAGTGGCTCAGCCTGAACCAGGATCTCAGCCTCGTGGCTGCATCGACCGGGCTCGACCCGTTCGCGCACGACCACGATGCCCACGGCCTCCTGTTCATCAACAAGACCGGGCGCGACCGCGGCGTGCGGGCCGAGGCGGGTGTGCTCGCAGGGCCCCGCGCGGGCATCGCCTACTCACTGATCGTGTGCTTCGACGACCTGTCGATCACGCATCGGCTGCGCGCTCACGACGCCTTCCGCGTGCTCGGCGTCGAACTCATGGAGTACACGCACTGAGTTCCCCGCGGCCGCTCGTCGGCGCGGCTAGCATCGAGGCATGCCCCGCCCCGACTGGACCCCGCATCGCCGCGATGACCGTGAGCTGCTCGGGTGGATCCACCCGGAGGGGGACGCCTGGGTCGCCGTCGATGTGCTCGGCCGTCCGGCATCTGATCCCACGGAGTGGCTCGACCCCGAGGCTGCGCTCGAGGAACGGGGTCTCGCGTGGCTCGCGGATCCGTGGATGCTCGAGGGCGACGCGGAGCGCCCCCTTCGCGTGCGCATCCTCGAGGTCACCCCCGATGAAGCCGGGGTTCCCGGGCGCATCGTGGTGAAGATCGACGACTTCGGCGACGTCACCCGGCCATCCGTGCAGCAGTTCGTGCTCGAGTGGCCGATTCCTGCGCGGTTGCGACCGCCGACGGCGGCCGATCCCGATCCGCGCGTGATCTGACCACGGTCGGATCGGCGCCTACCCCGGGAGCGACGGATGCTGCTCGGCAGCGCGCTGGCGCGGGATGAAGAGCGACAGCACCAGGGCGACGATGCCGGCGGCGATCGCCAGCCAGAAGCACAGATCGAACGCCGCGCGGGTGGGCACGGAGACCCCGCCGACGTCGACGCTCATGGCCGCGAGCACCCCGCCCATCACGGCCGAGGCGCTGGAGGTGCCGACCGAGCGGAAGAGCGCGTTCAGTCCGTTGGAGGCACCCGTCTCGTTGGTCGGCACCGACCGCATGATGATCATCGGCATGGCGGCGAAGGTGAACCCGATGCCGACGCCGATCAGCAGGTTGCCGACCAGGATGTGCCAGACCTCGCTCGACCACAGCAGCACGAAGACGTACGCGAGCACGATCGCACCGGCGCCGACCGTGAACAGGGGGCGGGGTCCGACGGCGCGCTCGAGCCAGCCCGACAGCGGCGAGATCACCATCATCACGAGCCCCGCGGGCATGATGATGAGCGAGGCCGACACCATGTCGAGTCCGAAGCCGGCGCCGGAGGCTGCGGGGCCCTCGAGCAGCTGCGGGAACGTCACGTTCGAGGCGAAGAGCGCGAACCCCATGCCGATCGCGGCGATGTTCGTGAACAGCACCGCAGGTCGCGCGGCGACGCGAAGATCCAGCAGCGGATCCTTCGTGCGCAGCTGGTACCAGCCCCAGATCAGCAGCACGCCGACGCCGCCGATGATGCAGGTGAGCGTCAGCGGAGCGGTCCAGCCCCACTCGGCTCCCCGCGAGACGAAGAGCAGGATGCCGGTGAGGCCGATCGCGAGACCGATCGCGCCGAGCACATCGAGGCGGCCGGGGAAGCGCAGCACGTCCTCGGGGACCACGAGGAGCACGAGGGCGAGGCCGACGACTCCGAGCCCGGCGGCGAGCCAGAACAGCCAGTGCCAGTCGGCGTTCTCGGCGAGGAGGGCGGCCACCGGCATCCCGATCGCACCGCCGACGCCCATCGTGGCGCTCATCAGCGCGACCGCCGTGCCGAGGCGTTCGGGAGGGAGCACGTCGCGCATGATCGCGATGCCGAGAGGCACGACCCCCGTGACGGCGCCCTGCAGCGCACGGCCGATGATGACACCCACGATCGAGCCGGAGAGCGCGGCGATCAGGGAGCCGAGGATGAGGAGCCCGAGCAGGACGATCACCACGCGCCGCTTGCCGTACATGTCGCCGAGGCGGCCCGAGATCGGGGTGGCGACGGCCGCGACGAGCAGCGTGATCGTGACGACCCAGGTGGTGTCCTCGCGAGATGCGTTCAGGAGGCGGGGCAGCTCGGCCTGCAGCGGCACGACCAGCGTGAACATGAACGACGAGCAGAGTCCGGCGAATGCCAGAACCGCGACGATCGCCCACTTCGGAGGTGTTCGGGAGAGTCTTCTGCGCGCGCGATCATCGTTCTCTCCCATCCCTTCAGGCTATCGGCGCCCGCGACACCCGAGGCGCGCGCGGCCCGAACCAGACGCTCTCCAGACGGGCAGTGCCGTCAGTTCACGCCCTTCATGAGCCGCAGCACCGGCTTCACGGCGAAGAGCAGCCCCAGGCCGACCACGATCGCGATGCCGCCGAGGATCGAGAAGTACGGCACCTCGTTCTTCGGATCGTAGAACTGCACGAGCCAACCCGAGATCGCGGTGCCCAGGGCGATCGAGAGGAAGAACAGTGCAACCATCTGCGTGTGGAAGACCTTCGGTGCGAGCTTCGTCGTGACCGACAGGCCGACCGGTGAGATCAGCAGCTCGGCGACCGTGAACACGAACAGGATGCCGACGATCGCGAGCAGTGGAGTGGAGTTCGCACCTCCTCCAGCGAACGGGAGGAAGAGCAGGAAGGCTGCGCCCATGATGATCGCGCCGAGGGCGAACTTCACCGGCGTCGACGGCTGGCGGGTGCCGAGGCGCGTCCAGATCGCCGCGAAGACGCCCGACAGGATGATGATGAACACCGGGTTGATCGACTGCACCCACGAGACCGGCATCTCGAATCCGAAGATGTTGCGGTCGAGGCGCTCGTCCGAATAGACCGTGAGCACGGTGAACTGCTGCTGGTACAGCGACCAGAACGCGACGCTCGTGACGAACAGCGGCAGGAAGCCCCATACCCGCGAGCGTTCGGTGCCGTCGATGCGACGGCTGCTGAGGATCACCGCGAAGTAGGCGACCGCGGCGACGATCGTGCCGATGATCACGATGGTCGACAGGTTGTCGGCCTTGATGACGCCGACGAGAACCAGCACGACGATGAGGGCGATCGCCGCCAGCGCGATGATCGCGACCAGCGGGTACCGCGAGGAGGGGAGCGGGTTGGGCACGCGCCGGGCCTCGTCGGGCAGGGCCCTGCGACCGAACGAGTACTGCACGAGTCCGAGCGTCATCCCGATCGCGGCGAGCCCGAAGCCGTAGTGGAAGCCGAGCGACGACTGCAGGATGCCGGTGAGGATCGGGCCCATGAAGGCGCCGAGGTTGATGCCGAGGTAGAACAGCGAGAAGCCGGCATCCCGACGGGTGTCGTCTGCGCTGTAGAGCGTGCCGACCACCGAGGTCGCGTTCGCCTTGAGCCCGCCCGAGCCGAGGGCGACGAGCACGAGACCGACCCCGACGCCGATGAATCCGGGAAGAAGAGCGAGCGCGATGTGTCCTGCGACGATCACGATCGCGCTGAGGAACAGCACGCGCTCCGAGCCCAGCATCCGGTCGGCGATCCAGGCGCCGAGGATGGTGGAGAGGTAGACCGACCCGCCGTACGCACCGACGATGCCACCGGCGACGGCCTGCGAAAGACCGAGGCCTCCCTCGCTGACCGAGAAGTACAGGTAGATGAGCAGGATGCCCTGCATGCCGTAGAAGCTGAAGCGCTCCCACATCTCGACGCCGAAGATGTGGACGAGCGCCCAGGGCTGCCCGAAGAACCGGCTGTCGGACTTCTCGGCCCTCGTATCGCTGGTTGACATCCCTCCACGGTACGCCCGGTCAGCGTGCGCATCCCAGACCATTCGGGTCACGCGATTCCGAAAACAGCGACCGGAGGGGCAGACTGGGGGCGTGCGAACCATCCGTGATCTGGACACCGTTGAACTCATCATCGACGCGCAGGGCCTGCTCGACTCCATCCGGGGTCCCGAGCGCGTGATCGACGCCGGTACTCTGCGCGCTCTGCAGCAGTCCGGCAATTACGTCGTCGGTCTCTTCGACGCCGAGAACGGCGAAGAGCGGATGGTCGGCGCCTCGATCGCCTTCTTCGGCGCCCCCGGACGCCGGGCGATGCACTCGCACATCACCGCGCTGCTGCCCGAGTACCGCGGGCGCGGCTGGGGCCGGGAACTCAAAGAGCACCAGCGTCAGTGGGCGTTCTCGCGTGATGTCGGTCGCATCACCTGGACGTTCGACCCCCTCGTCGCCCGCAACGCGCACTTCTTCCTCACCGTTCTCGGTGCACGCGTGACCGGATACTCCGTCAACAGGTACGGCATCTTCGGCGGTGGGGATGCAGGAGACGAGAGCGACCGGCTGGATGTCGAATGGGCGCTCGCCGACATCGCGAAGTCCCCGGCATCCGATGCGGTCGTCGAGACGCTGGAGATCCCCTCCGACATCGAGACGATCCGGGTCGAGGATCCGGATGCCGCGCACGAGTGGCGCACCCGCCTTCGCGCGCAGATGGAGGGCCTGCTGAGCAGCGGACTGACCCTGGCGGGCTTCGACGTCGAGAAGGGTTACCTCTTCACGGCGTGAGTCACGGCGTGAGGGACCGAGGCCCGGTGCTGCGAGGAAGCGGTCGCGGATAGGATTGATGTGCCCGTGATCACGGGCTTTCCCACCGCCGACCATTGGAGCCACCGTGGCCGAACAGTCCCGTCTTGACAAGGTCATCGCCCTTGCCCGCCACCGCGGGTTCGTCTTTCAGGCGGGTGAGATCTACGGCGGTTCGCGGTCCGCGTGGGACTACGGGCCCCTCGGCACGGAGCTCAAGGAGAACATCCGCCGCCAGTGGTGGCAGACGTTCGTGCGCGGCCGTGGCGACATGGTGGGCCTCGACTCCAGCATCATCCTGCCCAAGCGCGTCTGGGAGGCGTCGGGTCACGTCGCGACCTTCACCGACCCGCTGGTCGAGTGCCTGAGCTGCCACAAGCGCTTCCGTGCCGACAACCTCATCGAGGACTTCGAGGCGCGCAAGGGACGCAAGGCCGAGAACGGCCTCGCCGACGTGCCGTGCCCGAACTGCGGCACGAAGGGTCAGTACACCGAGCCGAAGTCGTTCTCGGGCCTCGTGAAGACCTACCTCGGAGTCGTCGACGACGAGTCGGGCCTGCACTTCCTGCGCCCCGAGACCGCACAGGGCATCTTCGTGAACTTCTCGAACGTCCTCACGGCCAGCCGCAAGAAGCCCCCGTTCGGCATCGGCCAGGTCGGCAAGGCGTTCCGCAACGAGATCACGCCCGGCAACTTCATCTTCCGCACGCGCGAGTTCGAGCAGATGGAGATCGAGTTCTTCACGCCGCCCGCCGAGGCGCAGGAGTGGTTCGAGCACTGGGTCGAGGCGTGCTGGAACTGGTTCATCGATCTGGGCATCGACCCCGCGAACATGCGTCAGTTCGACGTGCCCGAAGACGACCGGGCGCACTACTCGGCCGGCACGATCGACGTCGAGTACCGCTTCGGCTTCACAGGCAAGGAGTGGGGCGAGCTCATGGGTGTCGCCAACCGCACCGACTACGACCTGTCGAGCCACAGTGAGGCGTCGGGCCAGAGCCTGACGTACTTCGACCAGGCAACCGGCGACCGCTACACCCCGTACGTGATCGAGCCGTCTTTCGGTCTCACCCGCGCCATGATGGCGTTCCTCGTGGACGCATACCGCGAAGAAGAGGTTCCGAACGCCAAGGGTGGAACCGACGTGCGCACCGTTCTCAAGCTCGACCCGCGTCTCGCACCGGTCAAGGCCGCTGTGCTGCCGCTGAGTCGCAACGAGCGACTGTCGCCGTTGGCACGCGAGGTCGCCGACACGCTGCGCAGCTCGTGGGCCGTCGACTTCGACGACGCGGGCGCGATCGGCCGTCGGTACCGCCGCCAGGACGAGATCGGCACGCCGTTCTGCGTCACCATCGACTTCGACTCGCTCGACGATCGCGCCGTCACCGTGCGCGACCGCGACACGATGGCGCAGGAGCGCGTCTCGATCGACGAGCTGCACCAGTACCTCGCCGATCGCCTCAAGGGCGCGTGATGTGTCAGCTGCCGGATCCCCGTGATCCGGCAGCTGAGCCCGTGACCGCGCGGGCGTAGCGCTCCGAGAGCACCTGCAGGCGTGGGATCAGCTCCGGTGGTGACTCGACCGTGAAGTCCATCATCAGCATCCCGATGTATGCGGCGACGGTGTCGAGGCTGTCGGCGCCCGTGACGAGGATGCAGTGCGTCTCGTCGACGGGTTCGACCACGCCCACTGCGGCATGGATGCGGGCGAGCACCGCCTCGGCGGGAGCATCGATGCGGAGCCTGGCGTGCACGACCCATCCGCTCACCGCGATCGTGCGCATCGCGAAGGCCGTGTAGTCACCACCGGGAAGAGGTTGCGGCTCGAAGCGGCGACGCGTCGGCATCCGCAGTTCCATCCAATCGACGCGATAGGTCGACCATTCGCCGCTCTGTGGGTCTCGGCCCACGAGATACCAGCGCCGGTGCCAGGTGAGCAGGCGATACGGTTCGACGAGTGTCGTCACGCTCTCGTAATCGAACCTCAGCCATTCCTCGCCGCGGATCGCGGTGGCGATCGCCTGCAGCGCGGCGGCGTCGACCTCAGGGTCCGGGGCGTCGGTGTCGTTGTTCTCGGGCGCGCGGTCGACGCTCGAGCGCAATGCATCGACGGTCGGACGAAGATGCGATGGCAGCACCTGCTCAAGCTTCGCGAGCGCCCTGGCGCCCGATTCCGCGATGCCTGCGATCCCCGCCGCCGCCCGCAACCCGACCGTGACCGCCACGGCCTCCTCGTCGTCGAGCAGGAGGGGTGGAAGCTTGCCGCCCGAGCCGAGCCGGTATCCGCCGGTCGATCCCCGCGTCGCATCGACCGGGTAGCCGAGGTCGCGGAGGCGCTCGACGTCGTGGCGGACAGTGCGCGTAGAGACGCCCAGGCGCGAGGCGAGTTCGGTGCCGGAGCGCTCGGGGCCCATCTGCAGCAGCGCCAGAAGGGCGAGTAATCGAGCCGTCGGGTCGGCCATGAGAACTCCTGAAAGCGATTCGTCCATTAGGAACATATCGAACCTAATGGGTTTCTACTCTCGAGACATGGACAACACGAACAGCACCCCCAGCCCCTTCTCGGCCACGCCTTTCTCCGCCACGCCTTTCACCGTCTCGGTGCCTGCCGCTGAGATCGCCGATCTGCACGATCGCCTCGCCCGGACCCGTCTTCCGCAGCCTTCGCCGACGGACGACTGGGATGCGGGAACCCCCAACACCTACCTCCGCGAAGCGCTCGACGCCTGGCGCGAGTTCGACTGGACCGCCGCCGAGGCGGGCATCAACGCCGTCCCGCACTTCACGACCGAGATCGACGGACAGAACCTGCACTTCATCCACGTCCGCTCCGCGCACAAAGGTGCGACGCCGCTGCTGCTCGCCCACACGTACCCCGGATCCGCGGTCGACTACCTCGACCTGATCGACGAGCTGGTCGACCCCGTCGCGCACGGGGGTCGGGCGGAGGACGCCTTCGACGTCGTGATCCCGGATGCTCCCGGCTACGGCTTCTCGCAGCCGCTGTCCTCGGCGGGCTGGACGACGGCCCGGGTCGCCGCGGCGTACGACCGTCTGATGCGCGGGCTCGGCTACGACAGCTACGGGATCCACGGTTCCGACAACGGCGCGATGGTCGCTCGTGAGCTCGGCCTGATGAACCCCGATGGCTTCCTCGGACTGCATGTGCTGCAGCTCTTCTCCTTCCCCTCCGGAGACCCTGCCGAGTTCGAGGCGCTCGAGCCGCAGGACTACGCCGGTCTCGAGCACATGCAGTGGTTCCAGTCGGTCGGCGGGTACAACGCGATGAACTCGTCTCGCCCGCAGACCGTCTCGGTGGGAATCAGCGACTCTCCGATCGGATTGCTCGCCTACAGCGAGCTGTTCAACTCGTTCGGCAACGGCACGTCGCTCGTGCGGTTGGATCAGATCCTGCTCGAGGTGAGCGTGGCCTGGTTCGCGAACGCAGCGTCTGGCATGAGCCGCAGCTACCTCGAGAACGCGCGAGCGGATGCGGAGGAGGGGGCCGAGCCGCAGATCAACGCCGCACGCACCGGTGTCGCGATCTTCAAGGACGACTTCCAGACGATCCGCGTCTTCGCGGAGCGCGACAACTCGAACATCGTCCACTGGAGCCGCTTCGACGAGGGTGGCCACTTCGCGGCCCTCGAGCGCCCGGCGGTGCTGGCCGGCGACATCCGCGAGTTCTTCGCCGGGGCGCGCTGAGACGCCCGATCCATAGCCGAACGGAGACCCCCTCGCCCGCACGAGGGGGTCTCTTGCGGGTGAAGTTCTTCTATGCTGACCCCATGATCGAGGAGTGGAGCGAGTTCAACGTCGCGATGGCGGGGGCGACGGCAGCTCTCGCCGGTCTCGTGATCGTCGCCGCGAGCGTCAACATCGGCGAGATCGTGAAGTCGCGCACGCTCACTGCGCGCCTGCTCGCGGGAATCGCGGCGCTTTTGCTCGCGCTCGTGGTATCGGCGCTGGGTCTCGTGCCCGGCATCGACGCGCTCTGGCTCGGCAGTATGACGCTCGTGGCAGCTCTGCTCGCGTCGGCGTCCCAGATCCACGCGACCGTGCTCATCGCGCGCGACCCGGATCCGGCCGATCGCGCCAGGACGCTGAAGTATCTGGTGGGATTCCTGCCTATCGCGGCGTACTTCGTCGCGGGCGTCTTCGTCATCTTCGGCCATCCGGCTGGACTCTACCTCGCGGCTGCCGGCTGTCTGCTCGCGGTCGTGTCCGCGATCGTGGTCTCGTGGGTGGCGCTGGTCGAGGTTCTCCGCTGAAGGGCCCCGCGACCGGATCAGCCTGATCCGGATCAGCATGAACGGATCAGTCTGATCCGGATCAGCCTGTGACGGTGAGCTGCACCTGATCCGTGCCGCCGGCCTCGACCCACGCGAGCGATCGCTCGAGGATGCCGCGGAGCACGTCGAGATCGATCTGCTCCAGGTCTTTGATATACAGGCATCCGACGCCGGTCGTGTGCGGACCCAGTGTCGAAAGCGCGTCCACATGGGCGTCGACGCCGTCGAAGAGGTAGATCGTGGTCGCCGCCTTGCGTGGTGCGAAGCCGAGCAGTCCGCTGTCGCCCTCGGTACCGGTCGGGTACCGGTAGTGGCAGCTGCCGAATCCGATGATCGTGCCCCAGGTCTGCGGGTCGCGACCGGTGATGTCCTGCATCAGCGCAGTCAGCGTCTCGGCGTCCCGACGACGGATCGCGGGGCTGGAACGGGCGATGAGTCCGGCGACGTCATCGCCGGTGGGCTTCATGCCTTCGCCTTCGCCGCGGCCTTCATCGCCTTCTTGTGCTCGCGCACCTTCGTCAGAGACTCCGGTGACACGATGTCCGCGACGCTGCGGTACGAGCCTTCGAGGCCGTAGCCGCCGGCGGCCTCACGCCAGCCCTCGCCCGTGAAGCCGTACTGCTTGCCGAGCAGCGCGAGGAAGATCTTCGCCTTCTGCTCGCCGAAGCCGGGGAGGGCCTTGAGTCGCTTCAGGACCTCTGCGCCCGACGGGTTCCCGTCGGTCCAGATCGCCGAGGCGTCACCGCCCCAATGTTCGACGAGATCGTGACACAGGGTCTGCACGCGGGTGGCCATCGAGCCCGGGAAGCGGTGGACGGCCGGGGTGGTCTTGAACGCCTCGAGGAACTCGTCAGGGTCCATGCCGGCGATGGTGGACGCATCCGTGGCTCCGGTGCGCTGCTCGATCTTCAGCGGGCCCGCGAAAGCCGTCTCCATCGGAACCTGCTGATCCAGCAGCATCCCGACCAGAAGCGCGAGCGGGTTGGCGGTGAGCAGGGCGTCCGCGGCGGTGTCTCCGGTGATGTGAAGGGCCATGCCTCCAGTCTGGCACCCCGGTCAATCCCGCGCCCGGCCTGGGCGCGCCGAATCAGATGCGCTGCAGCTTCGGAAGTGGGCCTTCGAGACGCGCGATCGACACCCGAACGTCGGCGATGTCGGCCTTGAGCTCCGTCTTGACACCGGCGATCTCCGTCTTGAGTTCGGTTCTGAGTTCGGTGATGTCGCCCTTGAGTTCGGTTCTGAGTTCGGCGATGTCGCCCTTGAGTTCGGTTCTGAGATCGGCCATCTCGACTCTGACCTCGGCGATGTCCGCCTTGAGTTCAGTCTTAAGGCCGGCGATGTCGGTTTCGACCTTCGTGAACCGCTCGTCGATCCTGTCGAAACGCACCTCCAGCCCTCGGGACTGACGGGCGATCATGCGAGAGACCCCGCCGAGCGCGGTCGCGGTGAAGCCGAAGAGGGCGATGATGATGCCGATCACATTCGGGTCCACGAGCATGCTCCCAGTCTGCGCCGAGCGTCGGGCGCTGTCATGGGTTCGACGATATGAAGCAGGAGCGATGCGCGTGGCCCGGTCGTCGTCCGAATCCCGAGTACGGGGGACAGTGGCCGTCCGACGTTCGCTGTACAGAAAGGGTGGCGACTCAGGCGGTCGCGGCGTCGGCGTCCGACGACTGCGCAGGCTCGACCGGCTGGATGCCGTAGAGCGTCGAGAGCGCGGCGGCGAACTCATCCGCCTGACCGGTGGCCGCGAGCTCGTGCGCGCGCGTGGTCGGCGTGTGCAGCAGAACGCCGGTGAGGTGGCGAAGCGCCTGCTCGACCTTGCCGTCTTCATCGCCGCGCGCGCGGGCGCGGCCGATCTCAGCTTCCAACAGCGCGAACATATGCGACCGCAGGGCGACGACCGACGGGGTCACGCTCTGTCGGCTGCCTACGACATGGAATGTGTCGGCAGCCTCGCGCACGACGGTGCGAGCGGCATCCGTCGCCTGCAGCTCTTCGAGCGGGGCGTGCAGGCTGATGGTCTCGAGGTCGAGCAGCGCGACGCCTTCGAGGGTCGCGACGGCGGGGTCGACGTTGCGGGGCATGCCGAGGTCGACGACCATCTGGCTGTGCGACGCGACGGGGCATCCCTCGGGGGCGATTCCGGTCGGCGCCTGCAGGTGCTCGGGGGTCAGCACGGGTTCGGCGGCGGCCGTGCAGGTGATGAGCAGGCTCGATCGCGAGGCGACGCGAGCGTAGTCCTCGGCTGCGACCGGGCGGATGCCGTGCTTCGCGGCGAACTTCTCGGCGCGACCGGAGGGGGAGTAGACCGAGATGTTGACGGCTCCGCGCTCGCGGAGCGTCGCGAGCGTGACCGCGGCGTAGGCGCCGGTGCCGACGAGCAGCACGCGCTCGGTCGACCAGTCGGCGATGCGGCTGTCGGCGAGTTCGAGCGCGAGACGCACGAGCGACCGGCCCGCACGACCCAGAGCCGTGACGTTCTTGACCTTGCGCTGCGCCTGGCTCGCGCGCTGGAACAGCCGCTCGAGCTCGGGGGAGGTGGTGCCCTCCTTGCGGGCGGACTTCAGCGCGCGGCGCACCTGCCCTGCGATCTCGCCCTCGCCGGAGACGACGGACTCGAGTCCTGAGGCGACCGAGAAGAGATGCTCCGCGACGCGGCGACCGGAGTGCACCTCGTAGGCGCCGTCGAGTTCTGCGGTGCTGATGCCGGTCGAGGATTCGACGGCTTCGAGCACCGCCTCGACGCCGATCGCACCCGCGGCGGTGACCGGTTCGTCCATCTCGACGTAGGCCTCGAAGCGGTTGCAGGTAGCAAGAACGACCGCACCCTGCACGCAGGACGCCATGTCCACAACAGTGGAGGCGACGTCGTCGGGGGTGCGGCTCAGGCGTTCGAGCAATTCGAAGGAGGCGGTCTTGTGACTCGCCGTGACAACCAGCAGCACGCATCGATTCTACCTGAGGCTTCATGCAGGTCGGCCCAGCACCGGATGGGAGGATGGATGCATGGCCCTCTCCGATGCTCCGCTGCTGCGCGCCCTCACCGGCCCCCGACCCGAGCATGCCCCCGTCTGGTTCATGCGGCAGGCGGGCAGGTCACTGCCCGAGTACCGCGAGCTGAGGGTCGGAACGCGCATGCTCGACGCGTGCCTCACGCCCGACCTCGCCGCCGAGATCACCCTTCAGCCGGTGCGTCGACACGGTGTCGACGCCGCGGTGTTCTTCAGCGACATCGTCATCCCCCTGCGGCTTGCCGGTGTGGAGGTCGAGATCGAGGCCGGTCGCGGACCCGTCTTCGCGAACCCCGTGCGCACGGCGGCGGACGTCGACCGCATCACGGAGATCGATCCGCTCTCGCTCGACGGCACCGCGATCGCGGAGGCCGTCGGCATCGTGACTGCGGAGCTCGGCGACACCCCGCTGATCGGCTTCGCCGGGGCGCCGTTCACTCTCGCCGCCTACCTCGTCGAGGGCGGCCCGTCGAAGGAGCACCTGCGCGCTCGGGCCATGATGCATTCGGATCCCGAGTCGTGGAACCGTCTCGCCGGCTGGCTGGCGCAGGTCTCGCGTCGCTTCCTCGAGATCCAGCGCGATGCCGGAGCATCCGTCGTGCAGCTGTTCGACTCATGGGCGGGGTCGCTGAGCACCGCCGACTATCGCGCCTTCGTCGCCCCGCACTCCCACGTGGCACTCGAGGGCATCGGAGTGCCGAGCATCCACTTCGGCGTCGGCACCGGACCCTTCCTCGCGGACATGCGGCTGGGCGGCATCGCAGACGGCGTCGGCGTCGACTGGCGACTGCCGCTGGACGAGGCCGCGGCGATCCTCGGGCCCGATGTCTCGGTGCAGGGCAACATCGACCCGGCGCTGCTCTCGGCGCCGTGGCCGGTGCTCGAGGCTCATGTGCGCGACGTGGTCGAGCGCGGTCGCGCTGCCCGTGGCCACATCGTCAACCTCGGACACGGCGTGCCGCCCGAGACCGACCCCGATCAGCTCACGCGCATCGTCGAATTGGTGCACTCGATCTGATCGTCGCGATACGTGGGCCTCACGCCTTCGTCGCTCGCCGCCGCCACCACCGCACGATCCGGAGATCGTCGGGTCCGAAGCGTCCTTCGGGGAGCGCGGCACGGATGCGGTCATCGCTGAAGGAGCGGGACGGGCGGATGTCGACGGGCGGCTCCGGGGCAGCGGGCAGAGGCTCGCTCACCCCCTCTGCGAGCATCCTCGCCTGAGCCTTGGCGACGAGTGGGGTGACCATCGCCCACTCGGTGAGCTGAGCGAGGATCCGGATGCTCCAGGTCGGCACCGGCATGAACGCGGGTCGTCGTCCTGCCACGCGGGCGATGCGCCGGATCGCCTCTCCGAGCGTGACCTCGTCGGCGCCCATGACGGCCACCGTCGGGTCGGGGATGCGTCCCTCCAGCGCCGCGACCAGGACGTCGACGGCGTCGTCGACGGGGATGGGGCGCGCGGTGCGTTCGCGGAATCCGACGGTCCAGAAGAGGGGAACCGTGCGCACGGCCTTGGTGACGTGGTCGACCATGTGGTCGCCGGGGCCGTAGATCATTCCGGACTTGAGGATCGTGTGCTCGATGCCCGAGTGGCGGATGATCTCCTCGGCCTCCCATTTCGACTCGTGGTAGGGCGATCCGCATCCGGGTCGAGCGCGGAGGAAGCTCACCATCACGATGCGGCGGACGCCCGCGCGACGGGCGGCCTCGACGACCGCGCGGGTGCCGGCGACATGCACTCTGGCGAACGTCTGGTCGCCGATCTCACGGTTGATCCCGGCGCAGTGAGCGACGGCGTCGCACCCCGCGAAAGCCTCGGCGAGGGCGTCGACGTCGTCGATCTCGACGCCGCTGCGGCGGGAGACGATGACGGCATCGGGCAGGCGCTCGGCCAGGTTCCGCCCGACGAATCCGGTACCACCGGTGATCGCGACCCTCATGAAGACTCCTTCGCTCATTAGCTATCGGGCTAAACACTATCTAGCTCGGGTGCTATATTGCAAACATGGCAGATAGCGCGTCAGACATCTTCGCCGCGTTGGCCCACCCGACCCGGCGTCAGATCCTCCAGGACCTCAAAGAGGGAGAGCTCGCGGCGGGCGAGATCGCGTCGCGATTCTCGTCGAGCGGGCCGACCATCTCACGACACCTCAGCGTGCTGCGTCAGGCCGGGCTCGTCAGCGAGCGACGCGACGCTAACCGCATCCTCTACTCGCTCGTCGGCGAGCGCCTGGCGCTCTCGGTCGGCGACTTCCTCTCGACCGTGTGCCCCGAGCAGATGGTGCTCCGCGAGGTGCGCAAGCGCGGCTCCGGCCGCGCAGCTCAGACTTCCGCCGAAGCCTGAGCGCGCGACCCGTCGGCGGGTGCGACGGTTTCTCCGGTCGGCGACCGGATGCCGTCCAGGCTGCGGGTGAAAGGATTGACCCATGACCCCGAAGCCCGCGAACCGTGAGTCGTCCCGTGCCGAGCCCGCCGATCTGGCCGTCCGCGCGTCGAAGCGACACATCGTCGTGGTCGGCGGTGGCATCGGCGGGCTGATCGCGGCCCGCGAATGCGTGAAGGTCGGCATGCGCGTGACGCTGCTGGAGGCGTCGGATGCCGTGGGCGGAGCGATCCGTCGAGCCGAGCTCGATGGGATCGTGGTCGATGCAGGAGCCGAGAGTTACGCGACCAGAGGCGGCCGGGTGCGCGCGCTCCTCGAGGAGCTCGGGCTCGAGGATCGCATCGTCGCACCCGCGGCAGGAGGCGCCTGGCTCGCCGGCATCCCCGGAATCGGTGCCGCACCGCTGCCGGTCGGCGGGATCCTCGGCATCCCCGGCAACCCGTTCCAGGAGGACGTCCGTCGCGTCATCGGCTGGTCGGGAGCATGGCGTGCGTATCTCGATCGCGTGCGCCCGCCGCTGACGATCGGTCACAACCACAGCCTCGGCAAGCTGGTGTCATCGCGTATGGGCGCCAAGGTCCGCGACCGTCTCGTGGCGCCCGTGACGACCGGTGTGTACTCCGCGTCACCCGACGACGTCGACGTCGACATCGCCGCACCGGGACTCAACGCCGCGCTGACGAGCGTCGGTTCGCTGTCGGGAGCCGTCCAGGCGCTGCGCGAGCAGAGCGCAGCGCGTGCCGCCCAGGCTTCGCGCGCCGCCCAGGCTCCCGGCGCCGCGGTCGAGGGGATCGACGGCGGCATGATGGTGCTGGTCGAAGCGCTCGTCGCAGACATCGAGAAGCTCGGCGGAGTGGTGCGCACGGCTGCTCGCGTGACGGAGATCACCCAGGCGGGGGATGCCTGGACCATTCGGGCCGAGGTGAAGACCACTGTCGACGCGAGCGATGAGCTCGATGCCGGCGAGGCGGAAGATCTCGATCTCACCGCCGACGGGGTCGTGATCGCCACCTCCGAGGATGTGGCGCGGCGTGTACTCGACAAGGCGGTACCGGCGCTCGCCGACACCACGGCGGCGGACGCCCCTGAGATCGAGATCGTGACGCTGCTGCTGGCTGCATCGGCGCTGGACGGCGCTCCTCGTGGCACCGGAGTGCTGACGGTCCCCGGAAGTCATACGGCCAAGGCGCTGACCCACTCGAGCGCGAAGTGGGACTGGGTGCGCGAGGCGGCCGGCGGCAGGCACCTCCTGCGCGTCTCATTCGGGGCGCAGGGCGAACCGGCGGCGACAGCCGCCCTCGAAGACACAGCCGCAGCGAGAGTCGCGCTGCGTGAGGCATCCGCCCTGCTCGGCGTCGCACTGCCCGAGAGCGCCCTCGTCGCCGCGCATCGTGCGCGGTACGTGCAGTCGCAGCCCGCATCGATCATCGGCTCGGCGGGGCGACGCGAGGCGGCGCGAAGCGCCATCCAGGCGGTTCCCGGGGTCGCAGCGGTGGGTGCCTGGCTCGCCGGCACGGGTCTCGCGCAGGTCATCCCGGATGCGCGGGAGGAAGCGGATCGTCTTCGTCGAGCTCTGCTCTGGGACTGATCCGCGGGCGTGGCATGTCGTGAGGCAGGGTCCGCAGCCGCTGCAACCCTCCGCGAAACCGAAAGACGGTCTGCTGTCAACCCCGTGCGAGATAGATGCCGAAATCGGCATACGGGGCTACGCTGGACACCTGGCAGGCGGCGCCGAGCCGCCGGTTCGCCGCAGGGCGTTCGCACCGGAACAACGTGAGGAGACCCCATGAAGGGGAAGATCGGACTCGTCGTAGGACTCGGCGTGGGATACGTCATCGGAACGCGCGCAGGACGCGAGCGCTACGAGCAGATCAAGACGCAGTGGCTCAAGGTCTGGAACCTCGACCCGGTGCAGGAGCAGGTCGAGCGGGTCAAGGGATACGTCGGCGACAAGGCCGCGGCCGTGCCCGGTGCCATCTGGACCGGCGTGCAGAAGGTCGTCAAGTCGGCAGGCGGCGGCGACAAGACCGCCGGTCAGCGTCTTGACTCGGCTGTCGCCGCAGGCAAGAAGGCCGCTGAGGACATCGTCGACGCGACCGAGGACGCCGTCGACGAGGCCAAGGATGCCGCGAACAAGCCCGCGGCCAAGAAGCCTGCGGCCAAGAAGCCGGCATCCTCGCGCTCCACCGCTGCGAAGTCCGGTAGCTGACATGCCCCGCGGATACCGCGACCGCGCCGAGGACAGCCTGCTGTCCCTGATCGGCGACCTCCCCGAACTCATCAGCAGCCTGGTCAAGGCCGAGGTCAACGCGGCCAAGGCGTGGGTCTCGAAGACCGCGAAGGATGCGGGCATCGGTTCCGTCTGGTTCCTGGTCGCCCTGTTCTTCCTGTTCTGGGCCGTGCCGGTGATCCTGGTGTTCGCGATCGCAGGTTTGTCGTCCTGGTGGCCGGTGTGGCTGTCGGCGCTGGCAGTGCTCGGCATCCTGATCCTCGCCGTGCTGCTGTTCGCACTGCTCGGCATCCTGAAGTTCCGCAAGGTGCTCGCTCGGAAGAACCCCGCGCAGGCGGTGGGCGAGGACATCCGACTCGTGAAGGAGGCCGGCGATGACGAACTCTGACATCACGAGGTCGCTGCCGAAGACCGCCGTCCCTGCGGGGATCGTCGATCCTGTGCAGTCGGCCCGTGCCGAGTTGAAGGCCGCTCTCGCGGCGATCGAGGTCAAGGGCAACTTCCCGCGGCGCATCGACAAGGCGTCCAAGCGGGCAGCGGCGAAGGCGCGTGTGTTCGCCGACCGCAACCCCGCGGCGGCGATCGCTGCGGCCGTCGGCGTCGCCGCAGTCGTCGGTGGGGCCGTCTGGGTCATCGCCCGGGCGCTCTCGCGCTGACCGTTCGGCGCAACTCCGGCATTCTGGCTCGCGTTCGCGAGTGCTCTGCAAAGGGGGCAGACTGGTCGTATGTCCGATGAGCGCGAAGAGAACCCGTCCGGCTTCACCCTGTGGGCCGTCTGGCGACGAAACCCCGACGTTCCGGTCACCGAATCCGACTCGACCGAACTCGAGACCATCGTCTCGTACGTCGAGGACTCCGGCGTCACCGTCCGCGGCTTCTACGACGTCTCGGGCCTGAAGGCCGACGCTGACCTGCTCGTCTGGCTGCACGGAGACACCGCAGAAGACCTGCAGAAGGCGCTCCGGCGCCTGCGTCGCACCGAACTGCTGCGCACGCTGCTGCCGGTGTGGAACGTCATGGGCGTGCACCGCGATGCGGAGTTCAACCGCGCTCACGTGCCCGGGTTCCTGCGTGGCGTCGAGCCCAAGGACTGGCTGTGCCTGTACCCGTTCGTGCGCACGCCCGAGTGGTATCTCGCGCCAGAAGAGGAGCGTCGCAAGATGCTCGCCGACCACGGTCGCAAGGGTGCCGCCTTCAAGGGCGTCATCGCGAACACGGTGGCCGCATTCGCTCTCGGCGACTACGAGTGGATCCTGCCGCTCGAGGCCGATGAGGTCACCGAGCTCGTCGACCTCATGCGCGACCTGCGCTACACCGATGCGCGTCTGTACGTGAAGGAGGAGATCCCCTTCTACACGGGGCGTCGCCTCCGGTTCGACGAGATCGCGGACGTGCTGCAGTAGGCCGACGATGACGATTCAGAGCACTCGGACCACACCGATCCGACTGGGCACCCGCCGCAGCGCGCTCGCGCAGGCGCAGTCCGGTCACGTCGCCGCCGCCCTCGAGAAGATCTCCGGACGAGCCGTCGAGCTCGTTCCGATCACGAGCGAGGGCGACACGAACCGTGCCTCGCTGTCGGAGATCGGCGGTCAGGGCATCTTCGCCACCCGTCTGCGTGAGGCACTGCTCGCGGGGGAGTGCGACTTCCTCGTGCACTCGTTGAAGGACCTGCCCACCGCGATCCCGGAGGGCCTCGTGATCGCTGCCACCCCCGTGCGTGAGGACGCCCGCGATGTCGCGATCACTCGTGGGGGCACGCCGCTGCACGAGCTTCGTTCCGGCAGCAAGGTCGGCACCGGCTCGCCGCGGCGCATCGCCCAGGTGCGCCGCAGGGCTCCGCACGCCGAGGTCGTCGACATCCGCGGCAACGTGGACTCCCGTCTGCAGCGGGTCGCAACGGGCGAGCTGGATGCCGTCATCCTGGCGGCGGCCGGACTGTCGCGTCTCGGCTCCGACTCGCCGCTCCGGCGCGAGGAGCTCGGTCTCGCCGAGTGGCCGACCGCACCGGGGCAGGGATCGCTCGCGGTCGAGACCCGGACGGATGCTCCGGAGGAGCTTCTCGCGGCGCTCGCCGAACTCGACGACGAGGCCACCCGACTGGCCGTCACGGTGGAGCGTGCTGTGCTCGAAGGACTCGACGCGGGATGCCAGGCGCCGATGGCCGCACACGCTGTCGTCGACGGCGACCAGATCCGCGTCAGGACAGTGGTCTACGCGACCGACGGGGCCCGGCGTATCGGCCTCGACGTCACCGAAGCCCTGAACGGGGAGTATATTCGTCGGAACGGCAGCGGCAACGGAGCGGATGCTGCCGGTGGTGCAGACCCGATGCACGCAGCACGCGAGATCGGGTTGTCTGTCGCCCATCGGCTGCTCGAGCAAGGGGCGGCCGACCTCGTCTCCCGAGAGCATTCCTCATCATGACCAATTCGAAGCAGGACCGACCGCTGGACGGCTGGCGCATCCTCGTACCCCGCGGAGGCCCGTGGGGCGACGGTGTGGCAGCGAGCCTGCGCGCGCAGGGCGCGGTGCCCGTCGTCGCGCCGCTGATCAACTTCGCGCCGACCACCGACCAGGCAGCGCTCGACGTGGCGCTCGCACAGCTCGCCGGCGGGTCGTACGACTGGCTGACGGTGACGAGCGCGACCACCGTCGACGTGATGTTCGCCCACAGGGCCGTCGTGCCGCGCGGCACGAAGATCGCCGCAGTCGGCGAGACCACGGCTGCCGCCCTGCAGGCCGTCGGATACGAGGTCGCTCTCGTTCCCGAGCAGGACAACTCGGCCGAGGGCATGGCCGAGCAGCTCATCGCTCTCGAGACGCAGCCCCGCCGCATCCTGGCCCTGCGCAGTGAGATCGCGAAGCCCGTGCTCAGCGTGCTGCTGCAGGAGGCGGGCCACGACGTCGACAGCGTGGTGGCATATCGCACGGTCGGTGTGCCTGTGACGGATCGCATCAAGCGCGATGTCGAGAACGGCCGCATCAACGCCATCCTGATCACGAGCGGTTCTGTCGCGGCGCAGGTGCGCGAGCAGTTCCCCGAGATCCCCGACGAGACGCTTCTCGCGGCGATCGGTCCTCGGACTGCGAAGGATGCCGGAAAGGCCGGCCTCCCGATCACGGTCGTCGCCGACAAGCAGACCGTGGATGCGCTGATCGACGCGGTGTCGACCTTCACCCTCCCGCACGCGGCAGACGAGCTGGCGCCGTGAGCTTCCCCGACGTCAGGCTGCGCCGACTGCGCCAGTCTCCGGCGGTTCGTGGCCTCGTGCGCGAGACATCTCTCGAGCCGCGTCAGCTGGTGCTCCCGCTGTTCGTGCGCGAGGGCATCACCGAGGCCGCGCCGATCGGCTCCATGCCCGGGGTCGCTCAGCACTCGCTCGACTCACTGCGGAAGGCCGCGACCGAGGCGGCCGAGGCAGGTGTCGGCGGCGTGATGCTGTTCGGAGTGCCCGCCGTGCGCGATGCGCAGGGCTCGGGCGCGGATGACCCGAAGGGCATCCTGAACGTCGCGACCGAGGTGCTCGCCGCCGAGGTCGGCGACGCGCTCGTCGTGCAGACCGACCTGTGCCTCGACGAGTTCACCGACCACGGGCACTGCGGCGTTCTCGCGGCAGACGGCTCGGTCGACAACGACGCCACGCTCGAGCGCTATGCATCGATGGCACTGGCGCAGGCCCGCGCCGGCTCCCAGCTGCTCGGCCTTTCGGGCATGATGGACGGCCAGGTCGCCGTCATCCGCGAGGCGCTCGACTCGGACGGCTACACCGACGTGCTTCTGCTCGCCTACGCCGCGAAGTACGCGAGCGCGTTCTACGGCCCGTTCCGCGAGGCCGTCGACTCTCAGCTGACGGGCGATCGCCGTACGTACCAGCTCGACCCCGGCAACCGCCGCGAGGGCGTGCGCGAAGCCGTCGTCGATGAGGAGGAGGGCGCGGACATCGTCATGGTGAAGCCGGCCATGGCCTTCCTCGACGTGCTGCGCGAGGTGCGCGACACCGTGCATATTCCGGTGTGGGCATACCAGGTGTCCGGCGAGTACGCCATGATCGAGGCCGCTGCCGCGAACGGCTGGATCGATCGTCGCGCGTCGATCCTCGAGTCCCTGCTGTCGATCCGCCGGGCGGGTGCCGACGTCGTCCTCACCTACTGGGCGACGGAAGCCGCGCGCTGGCTGCGGGGCTGAGCGAGTTCTCTCTTCTCGGTCCGAGTCGCTGTTCTCGCGTTCTCGTCTGAATCCGGTGCTCAGGTGTGCGGGCTAGCCTGGAGGGGATGCCGGGAGAGCTCCGCGCATCGTTGAGGAGTGTGCTGTGACCGACCGCAATGACGACCTGTTCTCCGCCGCACGCACGGTGATCCCCGGCGGCGTGAATTCGCCGGTGCGCGCATACGGTTCCGTCGGCGGTACGCCGCGCTTCCTCGCGTCTGCGAGGGGCGCGACGGTCACGGATGCCGCGGGCAACGAGTACGTCGACCTGGTCGCCTCGTGGGGTCCTGCGCTGCTCGGACATGCGCAACCCGAGGTCGTGGCCGCTGTGCAGGAGGCTGCCACCCGAGGGCTCTCGTTCGGCGCTCCGACCGAGGGCGAGGTCGAACTCGCCCAGCTGATCGCCGACCGCGTGCGGTTCGGCGAGGTCCGGCCCATCGAGCGCGTGCGTCTCGTCTCGACGGGCACCGAAGCCACCATGACGGCGATCCGCCTCGCACGTGGTGCGACAGGCCGCGACCTGCTGGTGAAGTTCGCCGGCCACTACCACGGGCACTCCGACGGCCTACTCGCGGCGGCGGGATCCGGCGTCGCGACGCTCGCGCTGCCGGGGTCCGCGGGTGTTCCCGCGCCGATCGCGGCTCAGACTCTGGTCATCGACTACAACGACCCCGACGCGTTGGCTGCGGTCTTCGCCGAGCACGGCGATCGCATCGCTGCGGTGATCGTCGAAGCGGCCGCCGCCAACATGGGCGTGGTGCCGCCTGCGCCCGGATTCAACCGTCTGCTGGCCGACACCGCTCACGCGCATGGCGCGCTGCTGATCCTCGATGAGGTGCTGACGGGCTTCCGTGTGCACCCCGCGGGTTTCTGGGGGCTTCAGGCTGCGGCAGGGGAGGACTACCTGCCCGACATCGTCACCTTCGGCAAGGTCGTCGGCGGGGGGATGCCCCTGGCGGCTCTCGGCGGACGTGCCGAGGTCATGGACATGCTTGCGCCCCTCGGGCCCGTCTACCAGGCGGGCACGCTCTCGGGTAATCCGCTCTCGGTCGCAGCTGGCCTCGCGACGCTGCGCCTCGCGACCCCGGAGGTCTACGCGACGGTCGATGCGGCGGCCGCTCGCGTCGCCGCTGCGCTGGACACCGCGCTGACCGATGCCGGTGTCACGCACGCCGTCGCCCATGCGGGGAGCCTGTTCAGCGCGTCCTTCCGAGCATCTGCGCCTCGT
This sequence comes from Microbacterium sp. WCS2018Hpa-23, assembly GCF_031843845.1. Taxonomy (NCBI): domain Bacteria; kingdom Bacillati; phylum Actinomycetota; class Actinomycetes; order Micrococcales; family Microbacteriaceae; genus Microbacterium; species Microbacterium sp. WCS2018Hpa-23. Next base: position 135,961 of record NZ_JAVTIZ010000009.1, on the reverse strand, counting down.
ACGTATGCCGAGGCGCAGGCACAGGAGTCGTTCCGATACGCACCCTTCTTCCACGCCATGCGCGAGCAAGGGGTCGCCTTGCCGCCGAGCGTGTTCGAGGCATGGTTCCTCACCGCCGCTCACGGCGAAGAGGAGCTGCAGCGCATCGAGGCCGCACTGCCGATCGCTGCCCGTGCCGCAGCGCAGGCGACCGCCTGAGTCGCCGGCCGAACCGTCGGCGCCCCACTTCGCTCAGACAAATCCGTTTCGCTCAGACAAATCCGTTTCGCTCAGACAAACCCGTTTCGTTTAGCCGAGCGCGCTTTCCTCAGACGAACATCACTCGCCGTCGCGGTGAATCCCTGTAGGTGCGCCCGAGTGGGCTGAGCCAGTCGATCGTTCCGTCGGGAAGCTGGTGCGCCGTCCACCTGTGGTCGTCACCGACATCGGGATGTTTGATCCCGTGGTGGGTCGCGCAGAGATGACCCAGATTGTGGATGTTCGTCCTGCCGCCCTTCGCATGATCGAAGGTGTGGTCGATCTGGCACCGATGCACCGGCATTCTGCATCCGGGGAATCGGCAGTGTTGGTCTCGGGCCCGCAGGAACCGTCGCATCGGCTCGGTGGGCCGGTAGGTGTCGGTCTCGACGACCAGGCCGGTCGGATCGAGGAACAGGCGTGACCACCCGCCGTTGCGGCCGGCGAGGTCACGCGCGATGTCGGGGTGAAGAGGGCCGTGCCCGTCGAGCTGGGCGGAACGATCGTCGCACCCGGCGAGAGTGGTTGCGGCCCTCGTGACGTGAATCCGTCCCTGGATGTTGTCGAGTCCCGCGCCGTTGGCGGCGCTCGGGTCGGACGCGAGCAGGAGGTCGATCAGCAGATCGGCGCGCACCTGATCGATCGTGCGCGTATCTGCCGGGATGTGCTCGACCGCGGGCCCCGTGGGGCAGGTGGGGTCGGTCGTGAACGTCCCGTCGCCGAAGATCGCGTAGTCATCGCGTGAAGGATCGTCGTGAGCGATGTCCTCCGGGTAGATCGGATCTTCGCCGTCATCGAACGGCTCGAGCGCCGGCTCGCGGTCGTCCCGTCCGCGGATGACGGCGTGAGCGAGCTGAGTGAGGCGATCGAGGATTGCCGTCGCGAGGTGCTCGGGGAGCACGACAGTCAGGACGGAGAGCCCGTCTCCTGCCGGCCGCACGGTCACCGTGCGCTCCGACGCCGCTCGTGCGTGGCGCTCGGTGGTCGTCGAGCCCGACAGCACCGCAGCCAGCTCCCGCAGATGCACACGCGTGCGTGCAGCGGTCTCGCGCTCGGCGACGATGACAGCGACCGTGTCGTACAGGGGCAGCACGTCGGCATCCGCTCGGCCGTTGTTCACCGCCTCGCGCACGACTCCGGCAGCTCGGACGATCTCGCGGACGTGTGCACCGCTGATGGCGCCGCGCCGGAACGCCTCGCGCACGCGCGGATGGCTGGCGTCGAGGAAGACTGCGTCGGTGAAGGCGTATTCGACACTGCCCTGGGTCATGCGGCCGGCTGCTGAGTATTCTGCGACCATCGATCGATGAATCGCATCACGGTGGAACGGGCTGTCATCGGAATCCGTTCCGGCGAGCCGCATTCGCTCGGCGAGGAGGTCAGATGCCTCCGCCTCGAGACAGGCGATCTGTCGCCGCTTCTCGACCCAGGAATCGAGCAGCTCCCTGCGCTGCTCGAGACCGTTGTCGGTGGCGAATGTCATGCTCTGAGTCTAGTAGATTTGTTCGAAACTCGAGCGGAACATCGGAATGGGAGAGGGGTGGAATCGTGGGAACCGACAACGGATCGTTGCCTTCCTGTGAGCAAGACACAGACATCTGGGAGGGTGCCGCTGGCAGACTGGACGCATGGTGACGTTGCTGCTCGACCAGACGCAACTCGAGATCGTGCTCTCGCCGATCGAGCGTGCGGCGAGCTTCCACCGTGACAACGTACGACTCGTTCGCGACACCATCACCAAGGTGCAGCTGATCGACGACGCATGGACCTGGCTGCGCGGCGTGCCGAACCCCGGAACGCACATCCCCGGCGTTCTCGCCGCGGGAACGTGGAAGGCCGCCGGAAGCGTGGACTTCGTGCTGATCCGTCGGCGTCGCCCCAGTGTCGTCATCGACCTCGCGGGCGACGAGCAGTACCGGCGGCTGATCCTCACGACCAGGCACGGCCTCGCACTGACTCAGGCGCTCAGGCTCGACGTCTCCGATGAGCCGGCAGACGTCGAGGAGATCGTCGCCACGTCGCCGACTCCGGTGTCGAAGGGCAGCCGTCGCCCGGTGATCCGTCCGCGGCCGGCCTGACCCGGCCCCAGAACGAGCGAACGCCCTCCGCAGCCTTTCGGCGCAGAGGGCGTTCGCATGAAGCTCGGCGGCGCGGCCTCAGGACTGGTGGTGCTCGCCCGCGTGGCCCTCGTGCTGCTCGTGGTGCTCACCGTCGTGGTGCTGGCCCTCGTGCTGCTCGTGGTGCTCACCGTCGTGGTGCCCGCCATCGTGCTGCTCGTGGTGCTCACCCTCGTGGTGCTCACCCTCGTGGTGCTCGGCATGAGCGTCCGGCTGCTCCTCGGATGCCTCCGACTCGCCGAGCGGGTAGTCCTTCGGCTCGTCCTCGTAGTAGGCGCGTGCGGCTGCGGCGAGCATCGAGCTGACAGCCGCAGAGCGTGGGTCGTCGTCCGACGCGTCTCCCTCGCCGGAAGCCGAGTCTGCGCCGTCAGCGGAGACCGTCTCGTCGGATGCCGACTCATCGGATGCCGGAATTTCGGTGAAGAACTCGACTCCGGAGTGCTCGTCGACGCTTTCGGCTGCGGGTACGGACTCGTTCTCGGAGCCGGCATCAGCGTTGACGGACGGTTCCGCATCGTTTGCCGTCGCGTTCCCGAACAGGATGTCGTCGAACGAGGGACGGGCGCCCTCCTCGGAGGCGACGTCGCCATCGTCGGATGAACCGTCGGGATCCGCGTCGTGCCCGGAGTGTTCGTCCGACTCGGCGGCCTCCGAAACGACATCTGCCGCGTCTTCGGCGTCATTCGCGTCGGATGCGTCGGCCGCGTAGCCGAGCTCTGCCGCCGCGTGCTCGATGTCTCGCGCCGCAGCCGCCGCATAGGCAGCGTCGTCGGCCTTGGCCTCAGCGGCATCCGCCGCGGCAGCTTCGGTCTCAGCAGCAACTTCGGTCTCAGCAGCAGCGTCAGTCTCAGCAGCAGCGTCCGCCTGTCCCGAGTCAGCTGAATCCGCAGCATCCGAGCCCTCAGGTTCGGCGGAGTATTCCGTAGCAGTCTCAGCTTCGGAGGCCTCGGCGTCGATCTCCGCGCCCTCGTCGACGTTCGCCGCGTCGTCCGCAGGCGCATCTTCAGCGTCGTCCGATCCGTCTTCTGCGTCCACCGTCTCGACGGAGGCATCTGCAGCTGTCTCGACGGAGGCGTCCGCCGTCTCGACGGAGGCGTCTGCAGGTGTCTCGCCGATCACTGCAGGCAGGACCGTGGTCGCAGGAGCGGCGTCGTGCAAAGCATCCGACGACCCAGCCCCGGCCCCGGCCCCGGCCCCGGCCTCAGGGACGATGAACTGCGAGGCTGCCGCGATGGCGTGCGGTGCGAGCGTGCCGCCGCGCACGAGCTCGATGAACACGTCTTCGAGGGTGGGGCCGCGCTGCACCAGAGTGGTGAGGGCGATGCCGGCCGATGCCGCGATGGCGCCGACCTTTCCGGCGTTGCTGCCGCGGACGGTGAGTCCGGAGCGGAGCACCTCGACCTCGAGACCGGCGGCCGAGAGCGCCGCCTTCAGCGCGGCGCGGTCCGCGGCATCCACGACGACCGATCCGGCAGACGGGTCTGCGAGCTTCTCGATGCCGCTGGACAGCATGAGCTGCCCCTTCGAGAGCACGAGCACATGGTCGGCGACCTGCTCGATCTCGCTCAGCACGTGCGAGGAGACGAGAACCGTGCGGCCCTCGTCGGCGAGGCGGCGCATGAGCAGGCGCATCCAGCGGATGCCTTCGGGATCGAGTCCGTTGGCGGGCTCGTCGAACACGAGGGCACCGGGGTCGCCGAGCAGGGCGTGGGCGACGCTGAGTCGCTGACGCATGCCCAGCGAGAAGCTGCCGATGCGCCCTTCGCTCTCGTGCTCGAGACCGACCAGCGAGAGGACCTCGTCGACGCGCGACAGCGGGATGCCGTTGGCCTTGGCCGCCATGGTCAGCTGGCGGGCAGCCGAACGTCGAGGGCGGTACACCGTCTCTTCGAGCACCGATCCGATGGTGCGCAGGGGGTGGCGGAGTTCCGAGAATGCGACCCCGCCGATCGTGGCCGTGCCGGAGCTGGCGCGCACCTGACCGAGGAGGATCCGCAGTGTCGTGGTCTTCCCGGCTCCGTTCGGGCCGAGGAAGGCTGTCACGACACCGGGCTCGACTCGCGCGGAGAAGTCGGACACCGCCGTCACGTCATTGAATCGCTTGGTGACGCGCGTGAACTCGAGCACCTGTCCGTCGGGCATCTGCGACCTCTCGTTGCAGTGGGCAGTTCTCTCTATCCTGCCGGAAAAGCCGCCGGATCGCGCATTTACCGCACAAACCCACCCGAATGCAAGGCTGCGGTCGAGGGGTAACGTGGCACCCGTGACCGATTCCATCGCCGCTCCCCGGGTCCTCGTCCGCACAGAAGGCGCGCTCGGCAGGCTCACGCTGAACCGGCCCGAGGCGATCAACGCCCTCGATCTCGGCATGATCCAGCTGCTCACCGAGGCGCTCGAGGCATGGCGCGAGGACACGGATGTGCAGATCGTCCTGATCGACGGCGAGGGCGAGCGCGGGATGTGCGCGGGCGGCGACGTGCGCGGACTCCACGCGCAGATCGTGGCTGATCGAGCCGACGAGACCGCGGAGTTCTTCCGTGCCGAGTACGCACTGAACGCGATGATCGCCGAGTACTCGAAGCCGGTCGTCTCGCTGGCCGACGGCATCACGATGGGTGGAGGTGTCGGCCTCTCGGGTCACGCGGCCATCCGCATCGTCACGGAGCGCTCGAAGCTCGCGATGCCCGAGACCCGCATCGGCTTCACGCCCGACGTGGGCGGCACGTGGCTGCTCGGTCGCGCACCCGGCCGGCTGGGCGAGTACTTCGGTCTCACGGGCGGCACCATGAACGGAGCGGACGCGGTGCTGATGGGCTTCGCCGATCACTTCGTCCCGTCCGACCGCCTCGACGCGCTGCGCGAGGCGCTGGCGTACCGTGCCGATCCCACCGGGCCGGCCGAGATCGTACTGCTGTTCGACGAGACGCCCGATCCGTCCGAGCTGCCCGCCGCGCGCGCGTGGATCGACGAGGCGTTCTCCGCCGACACCGTCGCCGAGATCGTCGCGCGCCTGCAGGAGCAGGGGACGGCGGATGCCATCGCCACCGCCGAGTTGCTCGACGGCCTCGCCCCGACCGGCCTCGCCGTGACGCTCGACGCGGTTCGCGAGGCTCGAGCGCTCCCGAATCTCCGCGTAGCGCTCGAGGGCGAGTACCGCCGCGTGATGTGGTTCGTGACGCATCACCCCGATCTCGTCGAGGGGATCCGCGCGCAGCTCATCGACAAGGACCGCAACCCGCAGTGGGATCCCGCGAAGATCGCCGATCTTGCTCCGGATGCGGGTGCCGAGGCACGCGAGTTCGTGCCCGATCGCCCCCTCTTCTGACGTACATCGATATATCCGTGGTTGTTCGCCGCCGCGCATAAACGGCTGGCCGCAGGCGGAATGGTTCGCTGTCAGCGAAGGTCCACCCACAGGGGGATACGAATGTCCGCGGTTCGTGGCACTCTGTCATATGCGCGATCGTCGGCCTGCGTCCGCCCGTCGAGAGATCTGTCGCTTCATCCTTCCTAGAAAGTCCGCCTGTGCTGGGAAAAATCCTCGTTCGATATCTGTCCCGCTATAAGTGGTTGCTCGTGGCCGTTCTGGTGTTCCAGTTCGCCAGCGCGATCGCGACTCTGTACCTTCCCCGTCTCAACGAAGACATCATCAACAAGGGCGTCGCTCAGTCCGACACCGACTACATCTGGCGCACCGGTCTGTTCATGCTCGCCGTGTCGCTCGGCCAGATCATCGCCTCGGTCATCGCCACCTACTTCGCCGCCCGTGCGTCGATGGGGGCTGGCCGCGACATCCGCGCCGACGTCTTCGGCAAGGTGAGCGGTTTCTCCGAACGCGAGGTCTCGCAGTTCGGGGCCGGTTCCCTCATCACCCGCAACACGAACGACGTGCAGCAGGTGCAGATGCTCGCGATGATGGGCGCCACCATGCTCGTCACCGCGCCGCTCCTCGCGATCGGCGGCATCATCTTCGCCGTCCAGACGAACATCGGTCTCAGCTGGCTGATCGCGGTCTCCGTGCCGCTGCTGCTGATCGTCGCAGGTCTCGTCGTGAGCCGCATGGTTCCGCTGTTCCGCAGCTATCAGGGCAAGCTCGACACCGTGAACCGCGTCATGCGCGAGCAGCTGACCGGCGTGCGCGTCGTCCGGGCCTTCGTGCGCGAGCGCATCGAAGAAGAGCGATTCCGTGAGGCGAACACCGACATCATGGTCGTCGGGCGCAAGGTCGGCTCGCTGTTCGTGCTCCTGTTCCCGCTGTTCATGCTGATCCTCAACGTCACGGTCGTGGCGGTCGTCTGGTTCGGCGGCATCGAGGTCAACAGCGGCACCGTGCAGGTCGGCACGATCTTCGCCTTCATGCAGTACATCGGTCAGATCATGGGCGGCGTCATCATGGCGAGCTTCATGGCGATCATGATCCCGCGCGCCGCCGTCTCGGCCGAGCGCATCGGCGAGGTCCTCGACACGAAGTCGAGCATGGAGCGCCCGGCCGACGGCGTCACCGACTTCCCTGCTCCGGGTGCTGTCGCGTTCGACGACGTCGAGTTCACCTACCCCGGCGCGGATTCGCCCGTGCTCACCGGCATCAGCTTCGCGGCTGAGCCCGGCGAGACGGTGGCGATCGTCGGCTCGACGGGTGCGGGCAAGACCACGCTCGTCTCGCTGATCCCTCGACTCTTCGATGCCACGGGCGGCGCGGTGTTCGTCGGAGGAACCGACGTCCGCAAGGCCGATGTCGAGTCGCTGTGGGCGACCATCGGACTGGTTCCCCAGCGTCCGTTCCTGTTCACGGGAACCGTCGCATCGAACCTGCGCTACGGCCGCGAAGACGCCACGGACGAAGAGCTGTGGCACGCCCTCGAGATCGCGCAGGGTCGCGACTTCGTCGAGGAGATGCCCGACGGCCTCGACTCGCGGATCACGCAGGGTGGCACGAACGTCTCAGGCGGGCAGCGTCAGCGTCTCGCGATCGCCCGTGCGATCGTGCGGCAGCCGCAGATCCTCGTGTTCGACGACTCATTCTCGGCGCTCGACCTCACCACCGACGCGCATCTGAGGCAGGCGCTGTGGCGCGAGCTGCCTCACGTGACCAAGATCGTGGTCGCGCAGCGCGTCTCGTCCATCACCGATGCGGATCGCATCGTCGTGCTCGAAGGGGGCACCATGGTCGGCGTCGGCACGCACGAGGAACTCCTCGAGACGAGCACGACCTATCGAGAGATCGTCGAGTCGCAGCTGGGGGTGGACGCATGAGCGAGCAGAACGAACCCCAGACGCGTCGGGGCCGCGCCGCCAAGGCGACAGCGACCGAGGCGACGGCGACCACCGCGACGGCCGCGACGGCCGAGCCGGAACTGACGGACGAAGAGAAGTACGAGGCCGAGCTCGCCGAGAAGGCGCGCCAGAACGGCGGCGGCTGGGACAGCGTCGCACCGGGCAAGGCCGACAACTTCGGCAAGAGCTTCAGTCGGATGATCGGACTGCTCAAGCCCTCGGCCGTGTGGTTCATCCTGGTCTCCATCGCCGGCGCGGTCGGTGTCGTGCTCACCGTCGCTGCGCCGAAGGTGCTCGGTGAGGCCACGAACCTCATCTACAAGGGCTTCATCTCGGTGCAGCTCGGGCAGGCGAACGGCGACTTCCCCGGCTTCCCGGCCGGAACGTCGCAGGACGACGTGGTCGCCACGCTCCGCCAGGGCGGACAGGACGACTTCGCGAACCAGGTCGCGGCGCTCGGCAGCTTCCAGGTCGGCGACGGGGTGGACTTCGACGCGCTCCGGTGGGTCATCATCGCTGTCCTCGCGATCTACATCGTGGCTGCGTTCCTCAGCTGGATCCAGGGCTACGTCATCAACGTCATCATGGTGCGCACCATGTGGCGCCTGCGCGAGCAGGTCGAGGCGAAGATCAACCGTCTGCCCCTGTCGTACTTCGACAAGGTGCAGCGCGGCGACCTGATCTCGCGCGTCACCAACGACATCGACAACATCACCCAGACCATGCAGCAGTCGCTGTCCGGTGCGATCACCGCCGTTCTCACGGTCGTGGGCGTGCTGGTGCTGATGTTCTCGATCTCGTGGCAGCTCGCTCTCGTCGCGCTCGTCGCCCTCCCGCTGATGGGTGTGATCTTCGGTGTGATCGGACCGAGGTCGCAGAAGGCCTTCGGCACGCAGTGGCGCAAGGTCGGTCGACTGAACGCCCGCGTCGAGGAGGCGTTCTCGGGCCACGCGCTCGTGAAGGTCTTCGGACGCGAGCAGGACGCCCTCGAGAAGTTCAAGGACGAGAACGAGGAGCTCTTCCAGGCGAGCTTCAAGGCGCAGTTCCTCTCGGGCATCATCATGCCCGCGATGACCTTCGTCGGCAGCCTCACCTATGTGGGCATCGCCGTGCTCGGAGGGCTCATGGTCGCGAACGGCCAGCTGCGCCTCGGTGACGTGCAGGCGTTCATCCAGTACTCGCAGCAGTTCACGCAGCCGCTGTCGGAGCTGGGCGGCATGGCTGCGGTCGTGCAGTCGGGAACCGCATCGGCCGAGCGGGTGTTCGAGCTTCTCGACACCGAGGAGCAGGAGGCCGATGACGCAGACGCTCCGGCGCTCGCAGACGGCCAGGGCGTCGTGGAGTTCGAGAACGTCGCGTTCTCCTACACGCCCGAGCGTCCTCTGATCACCGACCTCTCGTTCCGCGTCGAGCCGGGCCAGACCGTCGCGATCGTCGGCCCCACCGGGGCAGGAAAGACGACGCTCGTCAACCTGATCATGCGGTTCTACGAGCTGAACGGCGGGCGCATCCTGCTCGACGGTCAGGACATCTCCGAGGTCACGCGCGACCAGCTGCGTTCGCGCACCGGCATGGTGCTGCAGGATCCGTGGCTGTTCGCCGGAAGCATCCGCGAGAACATCCGGTACGGCCGCTCGACCGCGACCGACGACGAGGTTCTCGAGGCTGCGAAGGCGACGTACGTCGACCGCTTCGTGCACGCCCTGCCCGAGGGGTACGACACGGTGCTCGACGAGGACGCGTCGAACGTCTCGGCGGGTGAGCGTCAGCTGATCACGATCGCGCGGGCGTTCGTCGCCCAGCCGTCGATCCTCATTCTCGACGAGGCGACATCGGCGGTCGACACGCGCACCGAGCTGCTGCTGCAGCACGCGATGGCCGCTCTGCGGCAGGGACGCACGTCGTTCGTGATCGCCCACCGCCTGTCGACCATCCGAGACGCCGACCTCATCCTCGTGATGGAGCATGGCGACATCGTCGAGAAGGGCACGCACGACGAGCTGATCGCCGCGCAGGGCGCCTACTGGCGTCTGTATCAGTCGCAGTTCGAACAGGCGGCGACCGACATCGACGCCGAGGACGCTCTCACGGGATCGACCCCGGTGGTCGTCAGCGGCGACGCCGAAGATGTAGCGGCGGCCGCGCAGGTCGGTGCCTCGGTGGGGGCGCAGACCCCTGCGGCCGAGACCGCTGCAGCCCAGGCGATCGTCGAGCGACCGGACTCCGGTGGTCAGAACGGCTGACGCGAACGCAGCGTGAACCGACCGACGCCCCGCCCCGTTGATTCGAGGCGGGGCGTCTGCGTGCGGGCTTCCCAGTGCACGGGGACGGCGGGAGTGATGGGCTTCCGAGCCCTGCGGGCTCCGGGTGATGCGCGCTTCCGGGACTGAGCCGGCTCAGCGCTGCGCTTCCCCGGCTCAGCGCTGCGCTTCAGTGAGTCCGAACAGTTCGAGCGGATGAGTCAGCCGCCACCACGGGCTCGGTGCGTCCACGTCGTCTGCCAGCGATACCGACGTCGTCACGGTGTTCAGCGGTCCGACGCTCGTGATCGTGCCGATCTCGTCGCCGTCTTCGCGGTTCTCCCCGAGGTTGAAGGTCGATGTCGCCTGTGCGGTCGCCCCGTTCCACATCACGAGGTTCGCGTCGGCGTCAGCGACGACATCTGTGGTCGTTCCCCACAGGGTCGTGACGGTCCCGACCACCGTGCCCTTCGCGACGGCCGGTGCCTGCGACTGCAGCGCGGTCTCGACCTGCGAGAACAGCGACCGGGTCTGCGCCAGGCGCTGTTCGTCATCGGCCTGCCCGAGCACGGCGGCGTAGAGGTGCACCGTGATGTCGTCGACGGTGATGTCCTTCGCGGTCAGCAGGTTCCAGCTGTCGCCGAGCGTGCCGGTCTTCACGCCGACGACGCCGGCATCCGCCAGCATCCCGTTCGTGTTCGTGACGGTTCCCGCGCCGGGCAGATCGATCGAGGGAGTGCCCACGATGCCCGCGAACACCGGATTCTGCATCGCCATCTCGGCGAGCGCGATGAGGGATTCGGGCGTGGCCGTGTTGCGGGCGTCGAACCCTGACGGGGTCGCGATCGTGATGCCGTCGAGACCGCGGTCGCGCAGCCAGACCGTGGCGGCGGAGGAGAACGCCGACTCCGACCCCCAGATCTCCCTGGCGAGGCGGTCGATGTAGTTGTTCGCAGAACCCAGCAGGGTCCCCTGCAGCAGCTGCAGTTCGGTGAGCGTGCCGCCGACGGGCACGTCGAGCGCCGACTGGTCCGAGCGCCGATAGTCCCAGTACGCGAGATTGTCGGCCCGGGTGAAGGCGAACTCCGGGCCCTGCTCGCCCACGGCGAGTGGCATCCGTTCGAGCACCATCAGGCTCGAGACGACCTTCGTGACACTCGCGATCGCTGCGGCATCGAGAGACGAGGAGGTGGTGGAGAGCCCGCCGACGCCGACGGCGCCGCTTCCCTGCGTGGGCCACGAGATCGCTGCCGCGTCCGCAGCGGTAGGTGTGATCTCGACCGCCTGCACGGTCGGCGCCACCTCGTGCAGAGGCCAGAGCATGGTGGTCCCCGCGTACGAGGCGACCAGTCCGACGAGAACGCCGAGCGGCACCAGAGCTCCCGGCCGCGCGATCGCCGGCCGCAGCCGAGCATCCTTCAGCAGCGCGGCGCCTGACGCGGTGCCCGCGGTGTCGTCCAGCGAGCCGCCGGTCGTCTCCTCGGCGACCCTGACCGGATCGACCCAGGTCAGCGGTGTGCCTCCGCTCGCGGCCCCCGCCCACTGCGCCTCGGGCTCGTCGTCGAACACCGTGAGCGCGTCAGCCTCGACGACGGTCGCGGGCGTCGCGGGGATGGCGCTCGTCGCATCGTCCCCGGGCGCGTCGACCCCGGGCGCGTCGACCCCGGGCGCGTCGCCAGCAGGCGCGTCGGAGGCGGTGGCCTCGGCGGATTCAGGAGCGGTCACCTCCTCACGGTACCGAACTCGCACGCAGATCCGCGGCGCTGCAACAGGAGCAGACGCGAGTGTCGGCACTGGGTAAGATCATGAGAACAACCACGGGAGTCCGGCGAGCCGGGCTGAGAGGGAGCGAATCGCGCTTCGACCGTCGAACCTGATCTGGGTAATGCCAGCGCAGGGAGGAGTCACTGATGAGTACATCCACGTCCGGATCCAGCACGGAATCGGCATCTGCCACTGCATCCCCCTCGAAGGGCCTCGGTCGCCCGGAGCTGTGGCGCTGGAGGGTCGTCGACATCGTCGTGGCCAGCGTCATCGCCGTCGCGTGCGCCCTGGTCTTCCTGCTCTGGAACGTCGGGTACGAGGTGCCGAGCACCATCCTCACCCCGCTGCTTCCCGGCGTGCAGGGTCTGCTCGCGGGTCCATGGCTGATCGCCGGAGTGCTCGGCGGTCTCATCATCCGCAAGCCCGGCGCCGCGCTCTACACCGAGCTGGTCGCCGCCATCATCTCGGCGCTCGTCGGCAACGCCTGGGGACCGCTCACGATCGTCTCGGGCCTCGTGCAGGGCCTCGGTGCCGAGCTGATCTTCCTCGTCTTCCTCTACGGCGTCTGGCGCCTTCCCGTCGTCATGCTCGCGGGAGCGGGCGCAGGCCTCGCGTGCGGCATCAACGACCGCATCCTCTGGTACGCCGGGGCTGACACGCTGTTCACCACCGTCTACATCGTCTCGACGACCATCTCGGGTGCGATCATCGCGGGGCTCGGCGCCTGGCTGATCGCCCGAGGACTCGCGGCGACCGGCGCTCTCGGTCGGTTCGCCGCCGGCCGCGAGGTCACCGCACGGGTGTGACCTCGCCCACGACACCCGCCACCCTCGAAGCCCGCGGCTGGGGGTGGCGGTACGCGACGCGGCTGCGCTGGGCGGTGCGCGGCATCGACCTGCGCATCGAGCCGGGGGAGCGGGTGCTGCTGCTCGGCGCCTCGGGTTCGGGCAAATCGACCCTGCTGCAGGGCTTCGGCGGGGTGCTCGGCGGGGCCGATGAGGGCGAGACGCAGGGTGCGCTGCTCGTCGACGGGCAGAAGCCGACCGATGCGCGCGGACGCGTCGGCATGGTCCTTCAGGACCCCGACACCCAGACGATCCTCGCCAGGGTAGGCGACGACGTCGCGTTCGGCTGTGAGAACCTCGGTGTCCCTCGCGACGAGATCTGGCAGCGGGTGCGGCAGGCGCTGGATGCCGTCGATCTCGACGTCGCGCTGGATCGGTCGACGGCAGCCCTCTCGGGCGGACAGAAGCAGCGCCTCGCCCTGGCCGGGGTGCTGGCGATGCGCCCCGGCGCGATCCTGCTCGACGAGCCGACAGCCAACCTCGATCCGCAGGGCGTGCAGGATGTGCGGGATGCGGTGGCCGCAGCGCTCGACGTCAGCGGAGCGACCCTCGTCGTGATCGAGCACCGCATCGACGTCTGGCTGCCGCTGGTCACCCGCGTCATCGTGCTCGGCGCCGCCCCCGAGGGGACGGTCGTCCTCGCCGACGGCACCCCCGACGAGGTGCTCGGGGCCCGGGGCGCGGAGCTCGCGGCATCCGGCGTGTGGGTTCCGGGGCATCCGCCCGCCACCCCGCCGGCGCCGTCGCAGCGCCCGGGGGAGACCCTGCTCGAGGCTCGAGGGCTCTCGGTCTCCCGACGGCGCGGGCTGGCGGTGGCCGGTCCCTTCGACATCGACGTGCGCGCCGGCGAGGCGTTGGGCGTGACAGGCGCGAACGGCGCCGGCAAGTCGACTCTCGGGCTCACGCTGGCGGGGCTCATCCCCGCCGAGAGCGGCGTGGTCTCGGCGCTCCCCGCCCTCGCCGCGGGCGAGAGGAGCGATCCCTTCCGCTGGTCGTCACGCGCTCTCCTCACCCGCATCGCGACGGTGATGCAGACGCCCGAGCACCAGCTGCTCGCGAAGACCGTTCGGGATGAGCTGTCGGTGGGCCCGCGAGCCCTGAAGCTCCCGGAGGCCGAGATCGCCGTGCGGGTCGACGACCTGCTCGAGAGGCTGCGGCTCACGTCGCTCGCCGGCGCGAATCCTTACACGCTGTCGGGCGGCGAGAAGAGACGGCTCACCGTCGCGGCCGCCCTCGCCACGCGCCCCCGGATGCTGGTGCTCGACGAGCCCACGTTCGGACAGGATGCGACCACCTGGGCCGAGCTCGTCGGCCTGATCGCCCGGCTCCGGGACGAGGGCACGGCCATCGTCGCGATCAGTCACGACGAGGCGGTGCTGGACGCCCTGCACGCTCGCCGCATCGAGGTCGGCCGATGATCGATCCGCTCACCGCCCGCATCGAACGACCGGGACCGATCGCCCCGCGCTCGGCCCTCGCGAAGCTCGCCGCGGCTCTGCTCATCGCGCTGCCGCTCGTGCTGACGATCGACGTCGTGTCGGCATCCGTCGCGCTGCTGCTCGAGATCCCGCTCCTGCTGCTCGCAGGCCTCCGCGCGAAGGAGTTCTGGACCCGCACAGCGGTGCTGTGGATCGCCGCCCCGCTCGGCGCCGTCACGATCGCCCTGTACGGCGCGACCAGCGGCACGATCCACTTCGAATGGCTGGTCATGCGCATCAGCGACGGATCGCTGGCGCTCGCCGCGGCGACCGCCGTGCGCGTGCTCGCGATCGGTCTGCCCGCGGTGGTGCTGTTCATCACGGTGGATCCCACCGACCTCGCCGACGGTCTCGCCCAGCGGGTCAGGCTTCCGGCGCGGTTCGTCGTCGGGGCGCTCGCCGGCATGCGGATGCTGGGCCTGCTCGTCGAGGACTGGCGAGCGCTGGCTCTCGCCCGCAGGGCCCGCGGCGTCGCCGACGAGGGACGCGTACGCCGCGCACTCGGCATGGCGTTCGCTCTGTTCGTGCTCGCGATCCGTCGCGGGTCGTCGTTGGCCACGGCCATGGAGGCGCGCGGGTTCGGCGGACGCGGACCGAGGTCGTGGGCCAGGGAATCGGTGTGGGATCGACGCGACACGCTCCTCGTGGTGGCCGCCGCGGTGATCCCGATCGTGGCGATCACCGTGGCCGTGCTGTCGGGGGCCTGGAACTTCATCCTCGGCCCGACGGCCTGACGAAGGGCCTGAGGCCCCACGCTCTGACGGCGGCGCTCGACGCTGCCAGCGCATACTCAGCTTGCTCATAGCTGGAATGCCGATGTATTCGCTAGCATCGAGTGAACCCAAGGGGAGTACTCCACCACGGGCGGCTCGTCATTACGGATGTCCCTGCATCCCGGGTCCCCGGTCCTCGTTCTCGAGGATGGAGAAGACCTTGGCGTCGACACAGTCACGCCTACGTCTTCTGGAGACCCCCTTGAACATCACACCCCTCGTGTGGATCATCACGATCGCCGTCACGATCGCCTTCTTCGTGTACGAGTTCTTCGCCCACGTGCGAAAGCCGCATGAGCCCACCATCGGCGAGTCCGCCCGCTGGTCGGCCTTCTACATCGGTCTCGCGCTGCTGTTCGGCGTCGGCATCGGCACCGTCTCGGGCTGGACGTACGGCGGCGAATATTTCGCCGGCTACCTCACCGAGAAGGCGTTGTCGATCGACAACCTCTTCGTCTTCCTGATCGTGATGACCGGGTTCGCCGTGCCGCGGATCTACCAGCAGAAGGTGCTGATGATCGGCATCGTGATCGCGCTGATCATGCGCGGTGGGTTCATCGCCCTCGGCGCCACGCTGATCGAGAACTTCTCCTGGATCTTCTACCTCTTCGGCGCTCTGCTGCTCTTCCTCGCGTACCGCCAGGCGTTCGCGCAGGGTGACCACAACCCGGCCAACGGCCGATTCATGCGCTTCGTGCGCCGCATCCTGCCGGTGAGCGACGAGTACAACGGCGACCGCCTCACCGTGCAGCGCGACGGCAAGCGGTTCTTCACCCCGATGTTCCTCGTGATCATCGCGATCGGCTTCGTCGACCTGATCTTCGCGGTCGACTCGATCCCCGCGATCTACGGCCTGACCGAAGAGGCGTACATCGTCTTCACCGCCAACGCCTTCGCTCTCATGGGGCTCCGCCAGCTGTACTTCCTCATCGGCGGTCTGCTGCAGCGCCTCGTCTACCTCGCGCAGGGCCTCGCAGTCATCCTCGCCTTCATCGGCGTGAAGCTCGTGCTGCACGCGATGCACGTCAACGAACTGCCGTTCATCAACGGCGGAGAGCCGATGCTGTGGGCGCCCGAGATCCCGATCTGGTTCTCGCTGGTGTTCATCGGCGCGACCATCGCGGTCGCCACCGTCGCCAGCCTCATGAAGACGCGCCGCGACGACAGGCGCGACGCGATCGACGACTCCTCCTCGACCTCTGTATCCCTCACCACTGACACCGGTCTCACCACTGACACCGGTCTCACCACTGACACCGGTCTCACCGCCGACACCCAGAAGGAACACTCGTGAACCAGTCGCGCCGCTCCGACGCGTCCGCAGACCCTGACAGACCCGGCGCCCGAACGACCTCGGGCGCCCCTGCACCTCGTGAGGTGACCCGCTGATGGGTGACCTCGCGCTGAACATCGCTCTGGTGTTCGTCTTCGTCCTCGTCGGCGGCGTGTTCGCCGCGACAGAGATGGCCCTCGTCACGCTGCGGGAGAGCCAGATCAACGCGATCGCCGCCCGCGGCCGGCGAGGGGAGAAGGTCGCGAGTCTGGCTCGCAACCCGAACACCTTCCTCTCGGCGGTGCAGATCGGTGTGACCGTCGCCGGGTTCGCCTCGGCGGCGTACGGTGCGACGTCCATCGCCCCCTCTGTCGCGCCGCTGCTCGAGAACCTCGGGGTCGCGGCCCCACTGGCCATGACCCTCGCGACGGTTCTGCTGACGCTGGTGATCGCGTACCTGTCGCTCGTGCTCGGCGAGCTCGTGCCCAAGCGCCTCGCGATCCAGCGCAATGCCCAGTTCGCCTACGCGGTCGCGCCGGTGCTCGATGGCTTCGCAACGTTCATGCGCCCGGTGATCTGGCTGCTCTCGGTGTCGACGAACGCCATGGTGCGTCTGCTGGGCGGCGATCCGCACAAGGCGGCGGACGAGCTCAGCGAGGAGGAGCTGCGCGACATCGTCGCGACGCATCAGAGCCTCCCGGACGACGAGCGCCGGATCCTCGACGACGTGCTGTCGCTGCGCGGCCGCCAGGTGAGCGAGGTCATGCGGCCCCGCCCCGAGGTCGTCGCCCTCGACGGTGCGGCGACGCTCGCCGATGCCATCGCCCAGGTGAGGGAGCTGCCGTTCTCGCGGTACCCGGTGATCGATGCCTCCCTCGACGACATCGTCGGCTTCGTGCACGTGCGTGACCTGTTCGAGGCCGCCGCCGACGACGCGACGCGGCCGGTGCTCGGCCTCATGCGTCCCGTCGAGTACGTGCCGTCGACGGCCGGTGTGCTGCCGACGCTGACCCGCATGCGGGCCGCCGGCCACCAGATCGCCGTCGTCGTCGACGAGTACGGCGGCACCGACGGCATCGTGACTCTCGAAGACCTCGTGGAGGAGGTCGTCGGCGAGATCTTCGACGAGTACGACACGGAAGAGCGGATGCCGGATGCCGGCGGCGCACTCGACGGCCGTCTCAACCTGCAGGACTTCTCCGAGATCACCGGGATCGACCTGCCCCGCGGCGCGTCCGACACGGTCGCGGGCTTCGTCACCGAGATGCTCGGACGCCTCGCGGTGGTCGGCGACGCGGTCGAGGTGCCAGGCGCGACGATCCGCGTGACCGCCGTCGACCGACGACGGATCGCGGAGATCCGGGTCGTCCTGCACGAGGATGCGGAGTCTGACGCGCGGGAGTGACGCTCAGCTCTCGGTCCACAGCCGCCGGTAATACTCCAGTCGCTCCCGATCGGGGGCGACGCCGTAGGCCTCGATGAGAAGGTCCTCCCACCCCGGGCCGAAGTTCCACGTCGTGCTCATCGAGGCCACGGCGATGTCCGCCCAGCGGTCCGCGGTGCCGAGAGCGGCGAGATCGACGTGGGCGAGCGGGCGGCCGTCAGCATCGAGCAGCGTGTTCGGCATGCACGCATCGCCGTGGCACACGACGAGTCGGTCGACGGGAGGCGGCGTGAGCAGGTCGTCCGGCACGTCGACGCCGCGCTCCCGGGCGTTCGCGATCCTCGACGCCGGGTCCCAGGCCCAGGGGCATTCGTCGACCGGCAGCGACTCGTGCAGCGTGCGCAGCGCGATGCCGACCGCGCGCACGGCGGTCTCCGGATCGTCACGCCACCGCGGGTCCACCGCGCTGCGACCCGCGAGCGCTGCCGTGACGAGCCACTCGTGATCGGCATCCTGGCCCTGCTCCAGGACCTCAGGCACGACGATCCACTGCCGAGCCCACTGCATCCGCTCCGCCTCGTCGCGCATGTTCGCCTCGGCGTCGTGAGGGCCCCATTTGATGTACCGCGCATCATCGGTGCGGAAGGTCAGCCCGCCGATGCCGTTGAGCCAGACAGGGGTCAGGGCGGCGTCCCCGGCGAGCGCGCGCACGACCGCCGGGATCTCGACCGCGGTGTCCGGAATCGTCATGCATCGCCCCCTTTGGAACGTATATCGGTATGCACATATTCTCCCGGTTCTGCGGGCTCGGACGCGGTTAGTGTCGATCCCGGTCGCCGTCGGCGACCGCTTCATCTCTCCCATCGATACACCGAGGTCTTCGTGCGCGTTTCGTCTCGATCGCAGTGGTGGCGACGCCACGGCAGTGATGTCGACGCGTCGTCGAACCCACCCGCGTCCGACGGTGCGGACGCGGTTCAGGACGTCGCGGGCGATCTGCCCAGGGCCCCGGTGATCTCGTCGCGGGAGCCCGACGAGGGGGACCTCGACCGGTTCGTCGAATGGATCTGGGCCGAAGAGGCCCACGCATCCACGGCAGACGAGCGCGTCGCGGACACACGCACCACCACAGAGGAGCAGTACAACATGAGTTCACTTGATGACGCCCTGCAGCAGCTGCTGGCCATCGAAGGCGCGACCGGCGCCGCGATCGTCGACTACGGCAGCGGCATGGCTCTCGCCCAGGGCGGCAATCCGTCGTTCGACCTCGGCATCGCGGCTGCGGGCAACTCCAACGTCGTCCGCGCGAAGCTGGCGACCATGCGCGACCTCGGCGTCACCGACGAGATCGATGACATCCTCATCACGCTGAGCTCGCAGTACCACCTGATCAACGTGCTCAACACGCAGAGCGCGAACGGGCTGTTCATCTACCTCGTGCTGAACCGGGCAGCGGCGAACCTCGCTCTCGCCCGCCACAAGCTGAAGGGCATCGCCGCGCAGATCGAGGTCTGAGTGCATGCGTCGACGAAGGGGGAGGGCCGTGCGGCTCTCCCCCTTCGTCGTGTGCGGCGTAGGCTCGGTGTCGATGCGCTGGGGTCGATGCGGTCGGGGTGCAACGCCGCCGCGCATCGACTGAAACTCGGAGTCAGCTAAACTGGCACTGAGTCGCACACGTTTCGAAGGAGAACCGCATGCAGATCCAGGGCTCGAGTGCTCTCATCACCGGCGGTGCGTCCGGTCTGGGCCTCGCCACCGCACGCAGGCTGGCAGCCGCCGGCGCCGTCGTGACCATCCTCGACCTCCCCTCATCGGCCGGCGCCGAGATCGCCGCCGAGCTCGGCGGAGTCTTCGCCGCCGGCGACGTCACGAGCGCGGATGACGCGGCCGAGGCCGCCACCGCAGCCCAGGCCGCAGCCCCGCTGCGCGTGGTCGTCAACTGCGCGGGGATCGCCCCTCCGGCCAAGGTCCTCGACCGCGAGGGAAACCCGGCCGTGCTCGCCGACTTCGAGCGCATCGTGCGCATCAACCTGGTGGGCACCTTCAACGTCCTCTCGCAGGCATCCGCAGTGATCGCGAAGAACGACGCCACCGATGACGGTGATCGCGGCGTCATCGTGAACACCGCGAGCGTCGCCGCCTTCGACGGCCAGATCGGCCAGCCCGCGTACTCCGCATCGAAGGGCGGAGTGCACGCCATGACCCTCCCGGTCGCTCGCGAGCTCGCCCGTTACGGCATCCGCGTCTGCACCATCGCGCCCGGCATCATGGAGACTCCGATGCTGATGGGCCTCCCGCAGGCCGCGCAGGACTCGCTCGGCCAGCAGGTGCCGTTCCCCTCGCGCCTCGGACGCCCCGACGAGTACGCCGCCCTCGTGCAGCAGATCGTTGAGAACGGCTACCTCAACGGCGAGACGATCCGCCTCGACGGCGCGATCCGCATGGCTCCCAAGTGACCCCACCGGCGTTCGAATCGCGCAACTGGCCCGATTCGAGCCCGACATGCAGCAATCCACGCGATTCGAAACGAGAAGGCGGCCGATGAACACACTGGCAGGAAAGACCATCCTCATGTCGGGCGGCAGCCGCGGCATCGGCCTCGCGATCGCGCTGCGCGCCGCAGCCGACGGCGCGAACATCGCGATGCTCGCGAAGACCGACACCCCGCATCCCAAGCTCGAGGGCACGGTGCACTCGGCGGCCGAGCAGATCCGGGCCGCCGGCGGCCAGGCGCTGCCGATCGTCGGCGACGTGCGCGACGACGACGACATCACCGAGGCCGTGCTCAAGACGCAGGGCGAGTTCGGCGGCATCGACATCGTCATCAACAACGCCAGTGTCATCGACCTCTCGCGCTCGCTCGACCTCGGCGCGAAGAAATACGACCTGATGCAGGACGTCAACGTGCGCGGCACGTTCATGCTGTCCCGCGCGGCGGTCCCGATCCTCAAGGATGCTGAGAACCCGCACATCCTGTCGCTCTCACCGCCGCTCAACCCGACGCCGAAGTGGCTCGGTGCGCACACCGGCTACACCCTCGCGAAGTTCGGCATGACGATGGTGACGCTCGGGCTCGCGGCGGAGTTCGCCCGCGACGGCATCGCCGCCAACACCCTGTGGCCGCGTACGACGATCGCCACCGCGGCGGTGCAGAACCTGCTCGGCGGCGACAAGGTCATGGCTGCGAGCCGCACGCCCGACATCTACGCCGACGCCGCCTACGCGGTGCTGCTCAAGCCCGCGGCGGAGTACACGGGTCAGACGCTGATCGTCGAAGACGTGCTCGAGGCCGACGGAGTGACCGACTTCTCGAAGTACGCCGCAGTGCTGGGAACCCCGGACGACCGGCTGTTCCCGGACATTTTCCTCGACTGAGCGGGCGCTCTCAGCATCCGCCCCGGACTCAGACCGGGAAAAGGAGACGGGACGTGGTCGGCTCGGCGTGTCGTTCGGCGACGCGCCGAGCGAAGGGCGATGCGTCTCTGTTCTCCGTGCAGAGGACGGCGGGCAGATGAGTCAGAAGAGCAGGTAGACGGCCCCGGCGATCGTCAGCACGATCACGATGCGGTCGAACAGCACCTGGTTCATCCGCTTCGCTAGGCGGATGCCGACGAGGGCACCGATCACGACGAGCGGCGCCAGCACGGCATCCATCAGCAGCACGTGCCCCTCGAACAGGCCGAGGCCCGCGAGGAACGGGATCTTCACGAGGTTGATGATCGCGAAGAACCAGGCCGAGGTGCCGAGGAACACCTGCACGGGTGTGCGGGTCGCGAGGAAGTACATCGACATGACGGGGCCGCCGGCATTCGCGACCATGGTCGTGAAACCGCCGAGTGTGCCGTAGACCCCCGAGAGCGCGAGGCCGCCGGGCGCGTGGGCCGCGGCATCCGCTCGACTCTGTCTCCATCGCCGCCAGAGCGTGACGGCGATCATCGCCAGCAGGATCACGCCGATCGCGCGGCGCACGATGCCGTCACCCGCGAGCGCGAGGAACGCGAACCCGGCGACGAGGCCGGCGATCACTGCCGGGGCGAGGCGCAGCAGGGTGGGCCAGTGCGCGTGGCGGCGGTAGGTGATCAGTGCGAACACGTCGCCGACGATGAGCAGCAGAAGCATCGCGGCTGTCGACGTGCGCGCGGGCAGGACGGTCGCGAAGAGCGCGATCGCCAGGATGCTGCCGCCGGGGAGCGCGGTCTTCGAGATGCCGATCGTGACGGCCGCGAGTCCGAGTGCGGCCCAGGCGAGGGGTGCGAGTTCGATCACCGGGTCATCGTCGTTCCAGCAGGGCGACGATCTCGTCGTAGCCGCGGGCGGCGGCGAGATCGCGAGGCAGCACGCCGTCGCCGTCGCGGATCGTGATGTCGGCACCGCCCTCGATCAGGGTGCGCACGACGTCGACGTAGGTGTCGGATCCGTCGCCGAGCACGATCGCCTCGTGCAGCGCCGTCCAGTTCAGGTTGTTGATGTGGTTCGGGTCGACGCCCGCCTCGAGCAGGATGCCGATGGTCGACAGCAGCCCGCGCTCGGATGCCGGGATCAGCGCCGTGCCTCCGAAGCGGTTCGTGCTGGCGAGGTCGGCGCCGTTCTCGAGCGTGAGCTGCAGGATCTCGTCGTGCCCGCGGGCGCCCGCGTAGAGATACGCGGAGTCCTGGATGTCGTCCTTGGCGTTCACGTCGGCCCCGGCCTCGATGAGCACCCGGGCCGCGTCGACATGGTCGGCCTTGGTCGCGGCGACGAGCGCGGTCATGCCGCCGTCTCCGCGGGCCTCTATGTCGGCTCCGGCGTCGAGGGCGGTGCGCACGGCATCCGCGTCACCCGCAGCGGCGGCGTCGAAGAGATCACGGGTGCTGTCAGACATGGAGGACTCCTCAGAGGGCGGTGGGGTGTCGAGCGACGCCGTGCAGGCGGTTGCGCCGAGAGTGAGCATGGCCGCGAGGGCGGTGGCGGCCAGCATCCGTCGAGCTCTCATGCGTCCTGGTCTACCAAAGCCGCATGAGAATCGGATCAGCTGCGGCTGGCGGCGAGTGCTGCGGCGAAGCGAGCCGAGCGCTGCTCGATGTCGGCCCAGTCGGATGCCGCGAGCGAGGCGCCGTTGGCGAGGTCGCCGCCCGCGCCGACGGCGACCGCGCCGGCGCGGAACCACTCGGCGAGGTTGTCGGGGCTGACGCCGCCGGTCGGCATCAGCGGTGCGTCCGGGAAGGGGCCCCGGAGCGCGCCGAGGTACGAGGGGCCGCCGAGAGAGGCGGGGAAGATCTTGACCACGTCGACGCCGAGCTCGAGCGCGCCCATGACCTCGGTCGGGGTCATGGCGCCGGTCATCACGACGCGGCCGGTGTCGAGCATCGCGCGGGTCAGCGCAGGCAGCGTGCCCGGGCTCACGAGGAACTCCGCTCCGGCGTCGGCTGCGAGTGCGGCCTGCTCGGCGGTCGTGACCGTGCCTGCTCCGATGTAGGCGGCATCGCCGTGGCGGGCGATCAGCTCTCGGATCACCGCGGGGGCGTCGGGCGTCGAGAAGGTCACCTCGATGCCGGTCACCCCGCCGCGGATGATCGCCTCGGAGGCCTCGAGTGCGAGCTCGGGCGACGGTGCGCGGAGAACGGCGAGAACGCCGGTGGCGCGGGCGCGGGAGAGACGGTCGGTCATCGGGGCTCCTTCAGAGGCCTTCAGCGGGGGGATCCCACCCATTCTCCCCGACGATAACCTGTAATTACAAGTGACGCGGGTGGGGCCAGGCCTCGACGACGTCCTTCGACTCTTTGAGTCCGAGGCCCGTGTGCTCTCTGACCAGCTTGATCGCGTTGATCTTCTGATCGGCCGCGACGAGGCGGTCGACCTCTGCCGCGACGGATGCCGGGAGTGCGCCGCGCACCGACGACGGCGTGGCCGTGATCGACGAGTGGGCCGCCGCGGCGTTCGAGACCGCAGCGAGATGCGGTGCCGTGGTGCTGACAGACCAGTGGTCGATGCGGTCCTTCGCCTCCTGCAGGCGGACGCCGGTGTGCTGGCGGTAGAGCTTGATGGCGTGGATCTTCTGCCCCGCGGCCACGAGGCGGTCGATCTCGGCGATTGCGGCAGGCGTCAGCTGCGAGGCCGAGGCAGTCGACGTGGAGGACGAGGCGACCGACCGGGCCATCGTCGGTGACGGGGTGAACACGTGCGGCTCCGGGGCCTTCGGCCGCATCGATCGCAGTGCGGCTCCGATGACCAGCACGCCGACGGCGATGACGAGGATGACTCCGCCGAGAGCGAGGATGATGTCCATCCGCTCAGTCTAGGGACGCGTGCCCTCCCGCCCCAGGGCCTTCCCACCCGGCACCGCGTACCCTGGAGATATGACCGAGACTCCCCGCACGCGCGAGACGCGCCCCGCCACGGCACCCGCGTCGTCCCGTTCGGGGGCCATCCGCTCCACAGGCACCCCGCAGGTGCGCCCCACGACAGAGGGCTGGACCCAGCAGAAGGATGCCGAGGGGCGGCCGCTGCTGCAGTTCGCGAGCCCCAAGCGCGGCAAGCCGCCGGTGCACCTCGCCGACCTCACCCCGGCCGAGCGCGTCGAGAAGGTCAAGGAGCTGGGCCTGCCCGGGTTCCGAGCGAAGCAGCTCTCGACCCACTACTTCCGCCACTACACGTCGGATGCCGCCGAGATGACCGACCTCCCGGCCGACACCCGCGAGCAGCTCGTCGCCGGCATGCTGCCGCCGCTGCTCACCGAGGTGCGTCGCCTCGAGACCGACCGCGGGGACACGATCAAGTTCCTGTGGCGCCTGCACGACGGCGCCCTGGTCGAGTCGGTGCTCATGCGGTACCCCGGCCGCATCACCCTGTGCGTGTCGTCGCAGGCGGGATGCGGCATGAACTGCCCGTTCTGCGCGACGGGCCAAGCGGGCCTCACGCGCAACATGTCGACCGCCGAGATCATCGAGCAGATCGTCCGTGCCAACCGTCTGATCGCCGACGGCGGCCTCGGCGGCAAGAAGGCCGACGACCACTCGATGGAGCGCGTGTCGAACATCGTCTTCATGGGCATGGGTGAGCCGCTCGCCAACTACAAGCGCGTGATGGACGCGGTGCGCTCGATGGTCGCGCCGCAGCCCGACGGGCTGGGAATGAGCGCCCGCGGCATCACGGTGTCGACCGTCGGACTCGTGCCGGCGATCAAGAAGCTCGCCGACGAGGGCATCCCCGTCACCTTCGCGCTGTCCCTGCACGCGCCGGACGACCACCTGCGTGACGAGCTCATCCCGGTGAACTCGCGCTGGAAGGTCGACGAGGCGCTCGACGCCGCGTACGACTACTACGCCAAGACCGGTCGCCGTGTCTCGATCGAGTACGCGCTGATCAAGGACATGAACGATCACGCCTGGCGTGCCGACCTGCTCGCCGACAAGCTCAACGAGCGCGGCCGCGGCTGGGTGCACGTCAACCCGATCCCGCTGAACCCGACGCCCGGCTCGATCTGGACGTCGTCCGAGCCGTCGGTGCAGAACGAGTTCGTGCGCCGGCTCAACGACGCCGGCATCCCGACGACCCTCCGCGACACCCGCGGCAAGGAGATCGACGGAGCCTGCGGTCAGCTCGTCGCCACGACCGAAGACGAGGCCGCCTCAGCCGCGATGGCCTGAGGATGAGCTGCACCGCTCCGGTCGCGGAGGCCGTCGCGGAGGCCGTCTCGACGACCGAGGGACTCGGCGCGTGACAGCCAGGTCTCGATGCGCTCGGCGCTCGCGTCCTTGACGCCGAGCATCCGGGTGGTGCGCACCGAGCGGATGCCGCAGAAGCGCAGCGTTCCCCGCGCCACATGCGTCTGCGCCGGCAGGCCGGTGAACGGCGTGAGGAACCACGGGGTGTCCGCCAGCAGGAAAAGACGGCCGTTGCGGGCAGGCAGCAGCCCCTCGGGGAGGCCGAGCTTCGAGTACCGGTACTCCTGC
Organism: Microbacterium sp. WCS2018Hpa-23; assembly: GCF_031843845.1. Taxonomy (NCBI): domain Bacteria; kingdom Bacillati; phylum Actinomycetota; class Actinomycetes; order Micrococcales; family Microbacteriaceae; genus Microbacterium; species Microbacterium sp. WCS2018Hpa-23. Next base: position 110,645 of record NZ_JAVTIZ010000009.1, on the reverse strand, counting down.
TGCGGCAGCAGCGCCCGATCGAAGAAGCCCTTCAGCAGTGCAGGCACCGATCCCCACCACAGCGGCGTGAACACGACGACTGTCGCAGCCTCGGAGAGGGCCTGCTTGGCGTCGATCAGGTCGGGCTCGAGCTCCATTCGCTCCCGGTAGCCGAAGCGCAGCGACGGGTCGAAGTCGAGATCGCGCAGGGCGAGGATGCGAGCATCGCCGTGCGCCGCGGCGTAGCGCCGAGCGAGTTCGGCGGTGAGGGATCGGGCATCCGGGTGGCCGTCGATGATCAGGGCGGAAGACATGCGGACTCCTATGTTGACAGTGTCAAGAACTGGTGGACACTGTCAAGATAAGAGACAATGTTGCTTGTGTCAAGTTCCCGATCCGGCTATCACCACGGCGATCTCGCCCACGCCCTCGAGGCCGCGGCGATGCAACTGCTCGCCGAGAAGCCCGCGGGGGAGATCAGCCTGCGCGAGGTCGCCCGAGCCGCCGATGTGAGCCACAACGCCCCGTACCACCACTTCTCCGACCGCCGGGGGCTGCTCAAGGTGCTCGCCGAGCGGAGCATGGCCGACCTGGTCACGGCGGTGCGCACGGCGGTCGAGACCGCCCCCGACCCGGCATCCGCGGTGATCGAGGGCGGCGCGGCGTACATCCGCTACGCGGTCGAGCATCCGCACGGCTTCGACGTGATCTACGACCCGACCGTGTGCATCCCCGGTGAGCCGAGCGAGACCATGGCGCCGCTGATCGTCGAGCTCGAAGAGCTGCTGGCGGCCGCGTCCGTCGCCGCAGGCCTCGACAGCGAGAGCGGCGTCACCGGTGTCTGGGGGCTCGTGCACGGCCTCGGAACCCTGTGCGCCGCGGGGCACTTCTCACTCGACGATGCGCTCGCCGCGAGTGCCGATACGCTCGGTCGCATGCTCCCCAGCTGACCCTTCTCGGGGCACAACAGGGGCGGAAACACAGGGTTCGTGCACGTTATCCACAGGCGACCTTTCGTAGATTGTCGGGATGCCCTATTCCGCTCACCGTCCAGGACGGTTCGACTCGCAGGGTCGCATCATCCTCGACAGCGACCCGAACGCTGACACGGACGACCTCGACTTCCTGCGCGCGTACGAGCCCTCCGGCGTCGATCTGCAGGAGCCGCAGGTCGACCCGACTCCCGAGTCGGAGCCTGAGCCGGAGCCGGAGCAGGATGCCGCGGCATCCGCTCGTCCGGTGCGTGAGCCGAAGCCGCGTCGCCAGCCGCGCGAGCGCACTCCCCGCGTGCCGGGGTCGCGTCTGCGGAAGCTCGCGATCCTCGGCGGGGCCGAGGGCGAGATCCTCGACCGCGTGCCCGGTGAGACCCCTCGGTTCGTGCAGATGTTCTTCGTGCTCGCCGGCACCGCCCTGGTCTCGGCCATCTCGATGCTGTTCGCGCTGACCACGGGTGTGCAGGCCGCGATCTGGCTGGCCGTGCCGCTCGCGATCGTGTGGGCGCTGATCATCTTCAACCTCGACCGCTTCCTCACCTCGACCATGTCGTCGACCCGCAACGTCTGGCGGCTCATCGGACTCGCGATCCCGCGTGTGATCATGGCCGCGATCATCGGCTTCGTCGTCGCCGAGCCGCTCGTGCTGCAGATCTTCCACAACGACATCGCGCGCGAGGTCGCCTCGACCAACATCACGCAGGCGCAGGCCGACCAGGATGCGCTCGAGACGGGTCCTGAGCGCAAGGCGCTGGATGCCGCGTCCGACCGCGTCGCCGAGCTCGAGAACCAGGCGGCCACGGGCATCGTCGCCGGAACCGACTCGTCGTCCGCGAGCGAATCAGCAGCCCAGGCCACGGTCGACGACCTCACCGCCAAGATGACCGCCCAGCAGGGCGTCATCGACCAGGCGCGCATTCTGTACCAGTGCGAGCTCACCGGCGAGGGAGCAGGCACGGTCCCCGGCTGCACCGGCGTGAACGGCGAGGGCGCGAGCTCGGATGCCGCCGAGGCCCAGCTCGCCGAGGCGCAGCAGACCTACGACGCGCTCGCCGCCCAGCTGCGCACCGCGAACGAGGAGCTCGCCGCCGCCGGCACCGCGGCGAAGGAGAACACCAGCACCTCCGAGACGCAGAACCGCGAGGAGGCGCAGTCGCAGCTCCCCGCCGCGCGTGACAGCTACGACACCGCGCTCGCCGCGTACAACGCGCGAGCAGAGTCCGTGGCGTCCGGCAATGCAGGGGCGGTGGGGCTGCTCAGCCAGATCAGCGGACTGAACCGGTTGAGCGAGAAGGAGCCCACGATCCTGTGGGCGCACATCCTGATCGCTGCGCTGTTCTTCATGATCGAGCTGCTGCCGGTACTCGTGAAGGTGCTCACGTCCTACGGTGACCCGTCGCTGTATGAGAAGGCCGCGGCGATCCGCAAGCAGGTCGCGCTCGACAAGGTGACCGCCGAGGGCTTCCGCGACCGCGCGGCGATCGTGAACGTGCAGTCGCAGGGCATCCAGGCCGATGCTTCGCCTGCCGAACCCCAGACGCGGGCCGAGCGCAAGGAAGCCGAGCAGGCGGCGCAGGAGCGCGCACAGGCGGAGGAGCGCGAGCTCGCGGAGAAGCGCGCCCAGGCGCAGACGCTGGAGGAGCAGGAGCAGCTGGTCGAGCCCCGCGTCTGATGACGCGGGGTGCGCTCCGGTCGCAGTTCGGGCCGCGTGGTGGTGCTGTCGTGAGGTTCCGGTCGCAGTTCGTGCCGCTCACGCTCGCGCCGGGCGGCATCAACTGCGATCGGAAGCCGCGGTGAGGGGGGCAGGCCGCGCGGATGCCCTGATGACTGCGGTCGAAGCGAATCGGCGACTACTCGAAGAGGCCGGTCAGTACCACCGTTCGGGTCGCGGCATCGATCGCGACTGAGGCGCTGTAACCCTCGGCCGAGAACAGGGCGTCCAGCTCGGCGGAGCCTTCGAAGGGCCCCGCGGGCACCTGGGAAGCCATGCCCGGCACGAGGGCGGGAGCGTCGATCTGCTCGAGACCGGCGGCGCTGCGCAGCGCCTCGATCTCGGACTCGGGGAGCGTCGCGACGACATCCACCCAGTACGTGGTGGGGCCGATGTCACTCGACCCGGTCGTGCCGCTCATCCACTCGACAGACTCGGCCGCGCTGAGCTGCGGGTAGCGCTTCGCGATGGGAGCGAGGTCTGTGCGCAGCACACCATCGCCCTGCTTCTCTGCGCTTCCGTCGGTCACTGTCGTCTCCGTCGGCTGGGGGATGGCAGGGGCGCACGCGGTGACCCCGATGGTCATCGAGGCAAGAATGAGGAGGGAGGAGAATCGGCGCATGGGGTTCTACCTGCCTTCGGCTGGAGCGTCACAGAAGAATACCCGAGCGTTCACGGAGAACCCGTCCCGACGTCTGCGGCGGCGGGTAGCGTTGTCGCATGGTCAACTATCGCTATCTCGGCAACAGCGGTCTCAAGGTCTCTGAGATCACCTACGGCAACTGGGTCACCCACGCTTCACAGGTCGAAGACGACGCCGCTGTCAAGACGGTGCACGCGGCGCTCGACGCCGGCATCACGACGTTCGACACGGCCGACACGTACGCGAACACCGCGGCCGAGGTCGTGCTCGGCAAGGCGCTCGAGGGTCAGCGCCGCGAGAGCCTCGAGATCTTCACGAAGGTCTACTTCCCGACCGGACCCAAGGGCCCGAACGACACCGGGCTGAGCCGCAAGCACATCCTCGAGTCCATCAACGGCTCGCTGAAGCGACTCGGCACCGACTACGTCGACCTCTACCAAGCCCACCGCTTCGACTACGAGACCCCGCTGGAAGAGACGTTCCAGGCGTTCGCCGACGTCGTCCGCCAGGGCAAGGCCCTCTACATCGGCGTCTCCGAGTGGACGGCCGAGCAGCTGCGTGAGGGCCACGCTCTCGCGAGGCAGCTCGGAGTGCAGCTCATCTCGAACCAGCCGGAGTACTCGATGCTGCACCGTGTGATCGAGGGCAAGGTCGTGCCCGCCTCCGAAGAGCTGGGCATCTCGCAGATCGTCTGGTCGCCGATGGCGCAGGGCGTGCTCTCGGGCAAGTACCTGCCGGGTCAGCCGGTGCCCGACGGGTCTCGTGCGACCGACTCGAACAGCGGCGCCGACTTCATCAAGCGATTCCTGCAGGACGACATCCTCACCGCCGTGCAGCGGCTCAAGCCGATCGCCGAGGAGGCGGGTCTGTCGATGCCGCAGCTCGCGATCGCATGGGTGCTGCAGAACCCGAACGTCGCGGCGGCTCTGGTCGGCGCCTCGCGCCCCGAGCAGCTCGCCGACACCGTCAAGGCCTCCGGTGTGACGCTCGACGCCGACACGCTCGCCGCGATCGACACCGCACTGGGCGACACGGTCGACCGCGACGTCGAGGTCACGTACTCGAGGTCGCCGAAGGCGCGCATGGTCTGACGGAGGCATGACGAAGGCCGCCGTTCGGTATGAACGGCGGCCTTCGTCGTGTGCGGAACCGCTTACTCCTTGACGGCTCCGGCGGTGAGGCCCTGCACGATCCAGCGGCTCGCGAGAGCGAACATCACCATGGTCGGCAGGATCGTCAGCACGGCCGCGGCCGACATCGAACCCCAGTCGATGTTGAACGTCGAGATGAAGCCGTTCAGCGCTGACGGCACCGTGCGGTTGGCATCGGTGTTCATCAGCACGACCGACAGGAACAGCTCGTTCCAGCAGTTGACGAAGTTGAAGATGAACGCGGCGATGATGCCCGGGGTCATCACCGGCACGAGCACCCGGAACAGGGCGCCGAAGCGCGAGCATCCGTCGATCATCGCCGCCTCTTCGAGCGCGTCGGGGACGTTCTCGAAGAACCCGCGGAGCATGACCGTGGAGAACGGGATGCAGACCGCGATGTACACGAGGATCAGACCCGGCTTGGTGTCGACCAGACCCAGGTCGGTCATCATCGAATACAGCGGGCCGAGCGCGATGAACGCCGGGATCATCTGCGTGAGCAGGAAGGCGACCAGCACCGTTCCCTTGCCGCGGAACTCGAACCGGGCGATCACGTAGGCGCTGAGCAGTGCGATCAGCGTCGCCACCGCACCCGCGATCGTCGCCACGATCGCGGAGTTGGCGAGAAAGACCCCGAACGAGCTCTGCTGGAACAGGCTCACGTAGTTGTCGAACGAGGGCTCACTCGGCCAGTACTCGATCGGGAACGAGTTGATCGTGCCCGGCGACTTGAACGACGTCAGCGCGATCCAGTACAGCGGGAACAGTGTGATGACGAGCCAGAGCAGAAGCCCGACGACGCGCACGACGCCGCCGACCGACACCTTGCGCTTCGGGCGGGGCGCCTTCGCGATGTCGGGAACGGTGAGACGCCGGGTCTCGGTGACTGTTGTGCCGGTGATGGTCATCGCTGCACCTTCCGCATAGCCATCAGGTAGAACGCGCAGAACACGAACAGGAATGCGACCACGATGAGCCCGATCGCGCTCGCGATGCCGTAGTTGCCCTGCTGGGTGTAGTTGATCATCCACGTGGTGATGATGTGCGTCTGGTTCGCGGGCCCGCCGTTCGTCATCGCGTAGATGATGTCGGGGAAGTTGAAGATCCAGATGATGCGCAGCAGGATCGTCAGCAGCAGCGTCATCGAGATGTACGGGATGATGATCGAGAACAGCTGGCGCACCTTGCCCGCACCGTCGAGGCTCGCGGCCTCGAGCATCTCGTCAGGCACCGACTGGAGCGCTGCGAGGATCATGATCGCGAAGAACGTCACTCCGTACCAGATGTTGGCCACGATGACCGCGAACATCGCGAGCTTCGGATCGGCCAGCCAGGGCAGCGGAGCGTCGATGAAGCCGGCCTTCATGAGCAGGTCGTTCACGACGCCGAACTCGGCGTTGAACATCCAGCGGAACAGCATGCCGATCAGGAAGCCCGACACAGCCCACGGGAAGAACACGAGGGCCTGGTAGAGCCCGCGGAAGCGGAACCGCTTGCGCAGCGCGAGGGCGATCAGGAAGCCGATCACGAGCTGCGGCACGAGCGAGCCGACGACCCAGAGGACGGAGTTCCAGGCGACGACAGGGAACGCCGGGTCCTGGAAGACGGTCACGAAGTTGTCGAAGCCCACCCAGGGGGTGGACGTGAGGTCCCACAGGTTCCAGTCGTGGAAGGCCATGCGTGCGCCCTGCAGCATGGGCCAGTAGGTGAACCAGCACACGAACACGATCGCCGGGGCCATGAAGGCCAGCAGCGTCAGCGCGTGGCGGCCACGGAAGGGGCGGCGCCGGCGGGATGCCGGGGAGGCCCCGCCGGCGGTGCCGACGGAGCCCCCTTCGAGTGCGGTCCGGGTCACGGATCAGCCCTTTTCCGCAGCGTACTTCTCGGTCCAGAAGGTGTCCCACGACTCGAGCAGCTCGGTGGTCGACATGTTGCCGAGCAGCACGTTCTGCACGTCCTGGTCGGACTTCTGGATCCACTCGGTCCACCAGCTGACCCCACGCGGCTGCTGCACGTTGACGTAGGTCTCGGGGTCTTCGGTCATCGTGACGTAGCTCGTCCACGGGCCGGTCGAATAGAACTCGTCATCCGCCGCCTCCGAGATGATCGGCACGAGGCTGTTCGCCTGCGCGAACTCGGTGGCGGGCTCGGCCGACGAGAGGAACTCGACGAGCTTCACCGCGGCATCCTGGTGCTCGCTGTTCTCGGCGACGCCCCAGCCGGCGACGGCCAGCGGCTGCGCGGCCTTGCCCGACGGGCCCACGAGCAGCGGAGCGGTGTCCCACTGGTCCTCGGTCAGCGACGAGTCCTGCACCGTGGCGATGACCTCAGGGTCCTGCAGCAGGAACGCGGTGGTGCCGTTGGTGAAGCCGGCGACCATCTCGGGGTAGCCCCACGAGACGGCAGAGGGTGGGGATGCCTCCTTGAAGAGGTCGAAGTAGTCGTCGACCGCCTCCTGGGCCTCCGGGGCGGCGAAGATCGTCGAGCCGTCCTCCATCAGGAACGCGTCATCGACGTCGAGGCCGTCGATCGTGTACGCCTCGATCGCTGCGACGACGTTGCTGTTCGCGTTCGCGCCGCCGCGGAACGCGTAGCCGTAGATGTTGTTCGACGGATCCTGGATGGCGCTGGCCTGCTCGAGCAGGTCTTTCCAGCTGTGCGGCGGGCCGTCGAAGCCCGCCTCCTCGACCAGGTCGGTGCGGTAGAAGAGCGACAGGCCGTAGAAGCCGTAGGGCACGAAGTAGCTCTTGCCGTCGGCGGCCACCGAGGCGGACTGTGCGTTGTCGGTCAGGGCATCCCAGCCGTCCCACTTCTCGAGGTCGCTCGAGATGTCGTGCAGCCAGCCGTTGTTGGCGAACGGGCCGACGGTGATGTCGCGGACCTCGAGGACGTCGACGCCCTTTCCGGACTGCAGCATCTGCTGGATCTTCGCATCGGCCTGCTCGGTGGGCGGCGAGACGAGGTTGACCTTGATCTCGGGGTTGTCTGCCTCGAAGTCGTCGAGCAGCCCGCGCAGCAGGTCGGTGCGGGCAGGGTTGGTCAGGCTCTCGACCATCTGCAGGGTGACGGTGCCGTCGGCGGATTCGCCGCCGCCTGCGGAACAGCCGGTGAGAGCGAGTGCGGCGACGGTGCCGATTCCCGCGGCGGTCGTCAAGATTCTGTTCTTCTTCACGAGGTGCCTCTCAGTTGGTGATGGTGGTGGGTGTGGTGGGTGTGGTGGATCGGGTGGTGGTGATGGTGGTGGGTCGGAAGGTGCGGGTCAGGGGACGATGAGGGAGTCGGCGCCCGTGCGGATGCCGGCTCGACGGAGGATCTGCGGGATGCAGCGCTCGACGAAGGTCTCGAAGTCCGAGGCCTCGGTGTACAGGTGCGCCGACAGGCGGAAGTAGCCGATGCCGCGGAAGCTCGTGAACGCGGTCTCGACGCCGGTCTCATCGAGCAGGTCCATGCGCAGGGCGTCGGCCTCTTCGCGGGTCGAGCCGAGCCCGAGCGGCAGACGGACGAGTCGCATCGACGGCACGGGCGAGGGCAGGGGAGTGAGGGGGTCTTCGTCGCCGTAGGAGCGCAGGCCCTCGGCGATGATCTCGGCCCCGGCATCCGCCATCTGCGCCATCGACTGTCGGGCGTTGTGCCAACCGAACTCTGCCTCGATGAACTCGATCGAGGCGGGGGTGGCGAGATAGGTCGTCGCGTCGATCGTGCCCTGGGTGTCGAAACGCTCGGGGTAGGGCTCGTTCGCCGCCCACGAATCGATCAGCGGCCACAGATCGTCGCGGTCGGGCGCGTTCGTGACGAGAAGGGCCGAGCCGCGCGGGGCGCAGGGCCACTTGTGCAGGTTGCCGAACCACCAGTCGCCACCGGCGACCGCTGCGGCATCGGAGACGAGACCGGGGGCGTGGGCGCCGTCGACGAGCGTGCGGATGCCGCGCTCGGCGGCGAGCTCGGCGATGCGGCGGGTCGGCAGCATCCGTGCGGTGGGGGAGGTGATCTGGTCGACCACGATCAGGCGGGTGCTCGGGGTGAGTGCGTCGGCGAAGCGCTGCACGACCTCGTCGTCGGAGGCGAGCAGCGGCAGCTCGACGGCGCGGACGGATGCTCCGAAGCGGCGTGCCAGGCGCTGCGCGCCCATCGTGATCGCGCCGTAGCCCTGGTCGGTGACGAGGATCTCGTCGCCGCGCTCGAGGTGAAGTGCGTTGTAGACGACTGTGGCGGCGGCCGAGGCGTTGGGGACGAAGACGCTGTCTTCGGCATGCGCTCCGACGAAGGGGGCGGTGCGCTCGCGGGCGTCGCGCACCCGCTCGGCGATGCGGGGGAACCACTCGACCGGGCTCAGGTCGGCGCGGCGACGCAGTGCATCCTGCTGCTCGACGACAGCCGTGGGCACGGCGCCGAACGAGCCGTGGTTGAGGTGGATGACGTCGGGATCGAGTGGCCACGCGTCACGGGCTCGCATGCCGGAGTTCAGCGTGAGCGGTGCGGGGAAGGCTGGTGCGGGCATCGGTCCTCGTCGGTGCGTCAGGGGGAGTTGTTGCACAACTTTGCCACAAGGCTTCCGAAATGGCTACGAAAAGGTGAGGATGAAACATAGTTGTCATACGAATTTGATGAAGGCCCTGCATCCGACAGACTCGCAGGGGAATCGGGCGGTGTCAGGAGGATGACCATGAGCGCTTTGGACACGGCTCTGCACGGGCTGCGCACACTGATCGCGGACGGTGCTCTGCGCCCCGGTGATCGCCTGCCCAGCGAGGGCGAGCTGTGCGAGACGCTCGGAGTCTCGCGCGGGTCGCTGCGAGAGGCCATCCGGATGCTGGCCGCCCTCGGCGTGCTCGACACGAGGCACGGCTCGGGCAGCTACGTCAGCGAACTGCGCGCCGCCGATCTCATCGGCAGCCTGTCGCTGACGGTCGGGCTACTGCCCATGGCGGGGGTGCTCGAACTCACGGAGCTGCGCCGCGTGCTCGAACCGCACGCGGCCGCGCTCGCCGCAGCCCGCATCGACGCGTCGACGATCGAGGAGCTCAGCGGAGTTCTCGACGAGATCGAGGCCAGCGACGACTTCGAGGACCACTCGCGGCTCGACCACGCCTTCCACATGACGATCTCGGAGGTCGCGGGCAACGACGCCCTCACGAGCCTGATCGACGTGCTGCGGTCACGGTCGCGTGCGTATCGGATCCCGGATGCCGCCGATGCCGCCGAACTCAAACTCCACTCGGATGCGGGGCACCGGGCGATCCTCCGCGGACTCGCGGCCGCGGATCCGGTCGCGGCCTCGGCCGCGGCATCCGCTCATGTGGCGCAGACCGAGTACTGGGTGCGGCGGTACACCGAGACGGACATCGTCGCCGACGGGTCGGCCGTCGAGCCGGACTGAGTTCAGCGGAGTCGCGAGGAGCGCCTCGATTCAGGTGTCCTGCGGTGCGAAGCGCAGCACATTCGTGTCTCGACGGAGGAAGCCGACCGATTCGTACAGACGCAATGCCGACTCGCGAGACGGACGGGAGGTCAGATCGAGCTTCGACAGTCCTCGCCGTTCGGACTCGTCGATGATCGCCTCGAGCAGCAGCCGCGCGATACCTCGTCCTCGGGTGCTCTGATCGACCACGACGTCTTCGATGCTGCCGTGCCATCCGGTGATGAGCGGGGCCATCGCGAGAGTGGCCATCCCCACGATCCGGCCTGACTCGCGCGCGATGAACAGGTGTGCGTTCTGCGCCTCGAGCAGCGAGAGCACCCGTTCCGAGTCGAATCGAGCGGTCGCCGAGAGCTGGGGGAGAAGTGTCTCGATCTGCTGGAGGTCACTCGATGTGAGGCGCTCCGCGATCGAGATGCTGATTTCGTCGGCCATGTTCGGAGCCTATTCGACGGTCGGGTCTGCAGCGGCACGGTCGCAGGGCCGCGTCAGCGCGGCGCCTCCCACGAGGCCGTGTACCGCCAGAACAGGCGGCGTCGCATCCGGATGCCGGGGAGCACTTCGCTGGCGAACGCGCGGATCTCGTCGAACGACTGCGTCGCGGCGGTGGTCGGCGCCTGCATGTGGGCGGGCGGTCGCGTCGCGCGGGACGGATGGCGGACGAGCCCGACGAGCGGGTTCAGCAGCAGTGACGCCCCGGAACGGAGCGCGTCTTTCGAGGTCTCCCGGGCGACTCCGACGATCACCACGCGACCGCCAGGGCGCAGCGCTGCGCGCGCATCCTGGAGCGCCGCGCGCAGGGGCATGTGGTGAAGGGATGCGACGAAGGTGATCAGGTCATAGGCTCCCTGGGGTTCGGATCCGAAGGCCCGGCTTTCGATCAGCACCGCATCTCCGGTGAACCGTCGGGCGGCGGCTGCCGCGGTGCCGGCATCCGGTTCGATGCCGATCGCGGTGGGGAAGATCTCTGACAGGGCACTCAGCAGATTGCCGGTGCCGCAGCCCACATCGACAGCGGTGTCTCCGCCACGTCGGCGCACCGCTCGGGCGTGCCTCAACACGAAGGCTGCATAGGCGTCGTTATGCGACCACGGGTGAGCGGCGTTCACCCGCTCGAGGACGGCCAGGAATCCCATGCGCTGTGCGTCGGACCCCGGCGCGTCAGGCGAGGGTGATGTCGACCTGGATCTCGGTGGCGATGCGCTCGAGGTCGCGACGCAGGGCATCGAGGTCGACGGATGCCGGCACCCGCGCGATCACGGATGCTTCGAACAGGCGGCCGCCGGCCATCGCGGCGTCCCGGGTCTCGGTCGCCAGCTCCTCGATGCTGAGCTCATGCGCGTTCAGCACGTTCGACACCTCGCGGACGATGCCCGAGCGGTCGTTGCCGAGCACGCTGATCTCGAGCACCTGGTCATCGGCGTCGATCACGGGAGCGCCTGTGAGCACTGCCAGTGTCAGAAGACCCTGACCCTGCAGTTCGCGGAGTGCGGTCTGCAGGCCCTCTGAATGCTCGGGGGCGACCGACACCTCGATCACGCCCGCGAAGGTTCCGGCGAGCTCGGCGAGCGAGCTGTTCTCCCAGTTGCCGCCGTGGGCATCGACGACATCGGCGACGGCTGCGACGAGACCGGGGCGATCAGCACCCGCGACAGTGAGGATGAGAGTAGTCATGCGGCCAGCGTAGGGTGCGTTCGGGATTCCCGACGAATACGCGCGGCTAGTGTGGACGGATGGAGCCGCAGGACACTGTTCGCCATGTCAGCGAACCCTTCGTACGCGCGATCACCCTGCTGATGTCCGGGCCTCTGATTCCCTCGTGTCGAGCTCAGGTCGCACTCCGGCTGGGTGCCGACGCACCGGTCGAGCACTTCGTCCTCGACGTGTCACCGAGGGATCTCGTCTACACCCTCCACCGAGCAGACGGAGGGCTGGTCGACGACTACGACGGCTTCACGCACACCCGCCGGAGTGAGAGTCCGGTGCAGGACATCCCCCGCAACTCCTTCAACGTCGAGCACTTCGCCGCACGGCTCTCCTTCCCGCTCTCGCTGCCCGTCTGGGGGCGCAGCTTCGACAGCTACCGATTCACCGGCGCAGCTCTCGCGGACGGTGATCGGATCGAGCTCCCCCTCGTGCACACGAAGGACGACAGGGTGACGGGGTCGCTCACGGTGAGCGACGACTTGCGCATGGCGGTGAAGCTGGACACCCCCACACTCCTGATCGAATACACCGAGATCGCCGCCGCCCGCCGTGCTCGGGTGAAGGTGCCCGACTGACGATTCTCGCCTCTCAGGCGTGGTGAGTTGTTTTGAGTCATTCAAAACAAGGTACGCTGGAGGGACAACGTGGTGCCGGGGTTGCAGCCCCGGCACCACTGTCCGTGAAGCACCACCACCCCTGACTGAGGAGGCTCACATGAGTCACGAACACGCCAAAGATAGCCGATCACTGCCGATGGATCGATCGATGGGGCGCGAGGGGCGCGAGCGCATCGTTCGCGAAGCGCTGGAGCGCATCGACGGAGCACCGACGCCGGCGGTCGACATGATGCAGGCCGCGATGGGGTCCGAAGCGCAGATCCGGCTCGTCCACGACGTCGTCCGGGCCTATCTCGATGAACACGACCTCGCTGATGCGAAGGCGTGGGCTGCGGCCCTGCGGGAACAGACGACGGATCATGACGCGTCTGTGAGCGTGATCTGAGTGTCGATCGCTTCGATGGTTCAGTTTCCGGTCGCAGCACTCGGCGCAGGTCACGCGGTGCAGCACATCACCGAGTCGGATCTGCTCCCGACGCCGCCCCGCATCACCGACCCGTCGCGGGTCATGGGCCGCCTGGAATCAGGAGGGCTCGGCCGTCCGAGCTTCGTCGTCGTCGAGTGCGAAGACGGCCGGATCCCGGCCGCGCTGGTCCTCGAATACGGAGAGACGGATGCCGAGCGGACGCGACCGGCGCGCGTGTGGAGCCGCACTGGTGGCATCGGGAGCGCCCCGCTCTATCGCCTCAGCGGCGACAGCTCTTCGGGCGGTTACGTCACCGCGTGACGCAGGCGCCTCGGGGCGGCAGGGGAGAGATCGACGCGGTCAGTCGACCCACACCCCGGTCTCGAGGAGGTGGTCGAGGCGGGCGCGGTGCGGGGCGAGGTCCCAGCCCTGCTCCGCGACCCACTCGTCGTTGAAATACGTGCCGGCGTAGCGGATGCCGCTGTCGCAGATGAGCGTGACGATGCTGCCGGTCTCGCCGGCCGCACGCATGCGCGCGATCAGCTGGAAGGCGCCGTAGAGGTTGGTGCCGGTCGAGCCGCCGGCGAGGTGCAGCGTGCGTTCGCGCAGCATCCGGATCGCGGCGATCGAGCCGGCGTCCGGCACCCGGATCATCTCGTCGATCACCGTCGGCACGAACGAGGCCTCGACGCGTGGTCGGCCGATGCCCTCGATGCGGCTCGGTCGCCCGGCGGGCGGATCGACGGTCCCCGCCCATCCGTCGTAGAACGCCGAGCCCTCGGGGTCGACGACCGCGATCCGGGTCTCGTGGCGGCGGTACTTCACATAGCGGCCGAACGTCGCGCTCGTGCCGCCGGTGCCCGCGCCGACGACGATCCAGCGCGGGATCGGATGCCGCTCCTGCGACAGCTGGCTGAAGACGCTCTCGGCGATGTTGTTGTTGCCCCGCCAGTCGGTCGCACGCTCGGCAAACGTGAACTGGTCGAGGTAGTGCCCGTGGCATTCGGAGGCCAGGCGCTGCGCCTCAGGAGACATGTCCTCTGCGCGATCGACGAAGTGGCAGCGTCCGCCGTAGAACTCGATGAGGTCGATCTTCTCCTGGCTCGTCGACCGCGGCACGACCGTCACGAACGGCAGCCCCAGCATCCGCGCGAAGTACGCCTCGGAGACCGCGGTCGAACCGCTCGACGACTCGACGAGCGTCGAGTGCTCCGTGATCCGTCCGTTCACCAGCCCGTACAGGATCAGCGAGCGCGCCAGGCGGTGCTTGAGTGACCCGGTGGGGTGCACCGACTCGTCCTTGAGGTACAGATCGATGCCCCACTCGGGCGGCAACGGGAAGAGGTGCAGGTGCGTGTCGGCACTGCGGTTCGCGTCGGCTTCCAGCAGGGCGATCGCGGTGCTGGTCCAGTCGCTCATGCTTCGAGCGTAACGCCCCGCTACTTGGCGGTGTAGCCGCCCTCGCCCGTCTCGCCGTCGTACGTGAAGACCTTGTCTTCGAGAGTGATCTTGATGTCGTCGCCGAGCGGCTGTTGAGCGAGCAGGCGCTCCTCGAGCATCGTCATCCGCTCCTGATACTCCTGCGCCTGTGCCTCATCGACGCCCCAGAGGGTCGCCGACTTCATGTCGACGAGGAAGTACAGGAACGCCGACACGGCTGTGCGGTTGAACTCGCTGTCGGGGATGCTCTCCCACAGCGCCCCGCTGTCGCGAAGCTGCTTGTACTCGTCGATCTTGGACTGCAGCACATCGGCGATCCCGGATGCATCGGCGCCGCCGGCGTCGTCGGACGGCGGCTCCTCATCGGTCGGGTCATCGGAGGGTGCGCTGGGAGCGGCCGTCACGGACGGCAGCGGAGCGGAGACCGGTTCGCTGCTCGCGCCCAGCAGGAGGCTCACTGCCACCCCGATGCCGACGACGATGATCAGCACGAACGCCGCGACGGCCGCGATGACGATGCCGACGGTCCTGCCGGAGCTCGACGGGCGGCTCGAAGGCGCCGCGGGGTACGGATACTCGGAACCGTAGGGGGCCGACGGCTGCTGCCCGACCGGGTACTGCCCTGGCTGAGCGGGATACTGGCCGGGCTGGGCCGGGTACTGCCCTGCCGGGTACTGACCCGCCGGATACTGCGTCGGCTGTGCCGGCGGGTAGGGGCCCGACTGCCCCGCCTGCGGAGTCGAGGCATAGGGCGGAAGCGGTGGCGAGGGTGGTCCGTACGGGCCACCGGGTGCCGGCGGCTGCGGCGCGGGAGGAGCGGGAGGAGCCGGCGGCCCGCTCAGGGGCGGCGCCAGCGGAACGGAGGATGCCCAATCGGTGGGGGGTGCAGCAGGCGGCGGCGGGATGACAGCATCCGGATCCGAACCGTTCGAGTGCGCGTCGTCGACCATGGTGTTGCCCCCCTGCTCGCGTCGCCCGATGCGACGCGTGCTCCGCCTTCAGGCTAGCGGTCTCGGCTCGTGCAGCTCACTCGTCTGGCTCGCTCGCCTAGCGCACGGTGCCGGCGCGCGAGGTGCTTCCTTCGCCGTCGACGTGCAGCAGCGACGCCTGCGACTGCTCCTGCTGCAGCTGGAACTCGAACCGCGAGCGATCACCGCGATGATGCGCCACGAAATACTCGATCGGGATGCCGTCGGCTGATCGACTCACGCTGCGCAGCCTCAGCAGCGCGGAACCCGCGCTGACTCCGAGATGCTGGGCCTGCTCGTGCGTCGCGACCGTCGCTTCAGCGGACCGCACACCGCTCGTTGCCACGATGCCGTTGTCGGCGAGCACACGGTAGAGCGACGCCTCGGACAGATCGACGTCGAGGGTGACGCTGCCGACGGCATCCGGCATCCAGGTCGTCGAGAGCGACCAGGGCTCGCCGTCGACGTGGCGGAGGCGATCGAGCACGACGACGGGCGAACCCACTTCGACCTCGAGGGCCGCCGCGATCTCGTCGTCGGCGACCGTCGGCTCGTGACGCAGCACGTCGCTGTGCACGTGCCCGCCGCGACGCTCGACGTCGTCGTAGAGTCCGATCAGGGTGTGCACGAGGCTCTCACTCGTGCGCGGACGCGACACGAACGTGCCCTTGCCCTTGACCCGCTCGACGAGCCCTTCGTGCTCGAGCTGGGCAAGCGCCTGACGCACCACGGTGCGCGAGATGCCGTAGCGCTCGCACAGACGGTGCTCTCCCGGCAGCGGGTCGCCCGGCTGCAGTCCGTCTCGGGTGATGCCCTCGACGATCAGCTGGCGCAGCTGGTCGTACATGGGCGCGGCGGAGTGGCGGTCGATCGAGTCGTTCATGTCAGTACGCCACTCCCGCGTGCAGGATCACATTCGCATAGGGGGTGAACTCGCCCGAGCGCACGAACGCGCGCGCCGAATGCGTGAGCTTCTTGAACTCGACGTGCGGGATGAGCTCGATCTCGAAGTCTTCGCCGGCGAAGCGCTCGCGCAGCGCCGCCAGCACCTCGGGGCTCTTCTCGGCGACCTCCTCCGAGACGGTCGCGCCCTCGACGACCAGCTCGGCGAGCACGGTGTCGAGCACGTCGAAGAAGGCGGGCGCACCCGGACGGTAGGCGAGGTCGATGCGCTCGGAGCCCGGCGGGATCGGCAGACCCGCGTCGGTGACCACCAGCAGATCGGTGTGGCCGGTCTCGCTGATCACCCGGGAGAGGGCGGGATTGATGGTCGTCGCTGTCTTGCGCATGGTGCTCCTCAGGGGGTCAGTGGGCTTCTCGGGCGGCCAGGAAAGCCTCGACCTCGGCGCGCAGCGGCAGGCTCGGCGATGCGCCCTGCTTCGTCACTGCGAGGGCTCCCGCCGCGGTCGCCACGCGCACGGCATCGGTCAGCGACCGTCCGTTCGCGAGCGCCGCACCGAGGTACCCGGCGTAGGCGTCACCGGCGGCGGTCGTGTCGACCGCCTCGACGGGGAAGGGCGGGACGACGGATGCTCCGTCTGCCGTCACGACGCACGACCCCTGGCCCGCGAGCGTGATCACGGCCGCGCCGACGCCGCGGTCGAGGAACCAGCGTCCGGCGAGCGCGGCGGATGCGGCATCCGTCACCTCGATGCCGCTGAGCACCGAGGCCTCGGTCTCGTTCGGGGTCACGATGTCGATGCTCGCCCAGACCGCGTCGTCGAGCGGAGCGGCGGGGGCCGGGTCGAGGATCACGGTCATGCCGTGCTCGCGGCCGCGCCCCGTGATGTGCGCGGTGAGGGCCGAGGGCGTCTCGAGCTGCGTCAGCAGCACCGACGTGGTCGGCGCGAGGGCGGCCAGTGCCGCATCGATCTGCTCGGTGCTGAGGGCGGCGTTGGCGAGCGGCACCATCACTATGTCGTTCTGGGCCGAGGCGTCGACGCGGATGTGGGCGATGCCCGTCGGGCCGGGCACGGTGCGCAGGTGCGTAAGATCGACACCGGCCTCGCTCAGCCCGTCGACGACGAGGTCGTGGAAGAGGTCGTCGCCGACGCATCCGACGAAGCTCGTGCGAGCCCCTGAGCGTCCAGCGGCCACTGCCTGATTCGCGCCCTTGCCGCCGAGCATGAGGGTGAACTCGTCTCCGAGGATGGTCTCGCCGCGCGCCGGGAGCCGGGTCGAGAAGGTCGTCACGTCTGCGGTCACACTGCCGACGATGACGACGCCGGTGCGATCGGGCGAGGTGGCGGCTGTCATGGCACTCCTGATCGTCGTCGATGCGGGGTGCTTTGACATCCTCCGCGGCTGTCATTACATTAGCCGAATCCGAACCTGTAACGACAGGTTGTGCGCAAGGAGACCCGATGACCGTGTTGGCCCCCCGTCTCTATGTCGACAGCGCGGACGTCGATCGCGTCGCCTCCCTCCTCGCCGCAGGGGTCGTGCACGGGGTGACGACCAACCCCACGATTCTCGAGCGCGGTGGCCGCACCGCCGCGGAGATCCCCGACCTGTACGCCCGCTGGTCGAGCGAAGGCGCCCGCGAGATCTTCTTCCAGACGTGGGGCGGCGACACCGCATCGTTCCTCCGCAACGCCGAGGGCATCCGCGCGCTCGGCGACCGGGTGGCCGTGAAGGTTCCCGCCACGCACGCGGGGTTCGCCGCGGCATCCGCTCTCGTGCGCGATGGTGCGACCGTGCTCGTCACCGCCGTGTACTCGGTCGCTCAGGCGGTGGCCTGCGCCTCGATCGGAGCGCAGTACATCGCCCCCTATCTGGGACGGATGCGGGATGCCGGCATCGACGGCGACGCCGTGATCGCCCGCATGCAGGAGGTCTGCGCAGGGAGCGGTTCGAACGTGCTCGCGGCCAGCCTGCGCTCACCCGACGACATCACCGGTCTGCGGCTCGCGGGGGTGCCGTACTTCACTGCAGCGCCCGACGTGATCGAGCAGGTGCTGTTCCACGAGGTCAGCGACAGCTCGGCCGCCGAGTTCGACGCGGCGATGGGGCGACTCGGGGCCTGAGGCCCGGTCGCCTCGTTCACAATCCAGCATGGATGTATCAGTAGGCGGACCGGCTCCGCGCGGTTTCGCAGATCTGCGGTCGCCGACGACGCTTCCGTGCTGAGATTCGAACGACTCAGGCGGATGCGGCCTGGCGCAGCCACCGTTCGACCCCGGCGATATGCGCGGTCGCGAGCGACGTCGCGAGCCCAGAATCCCGGCGCGCGATGGCATCGGCGATCGCCCGATGCTCCGACAGGGTGCGCTCGACGGCGCCGCCCTCGGTGAGCCCGCGCCACACCCTGGCGCGCACGGTCTGGCTGCTCAGATGCTCGATGAGGCTGGCGAGGTAGGCGTTGCCGGCCATGCTCACGATCTCGCGGTGGAAGCGGATGTCGTGCTCCACGAGCTCTTCGATGCTGACCGTCGCGTCGATCGAGTCGACCTCGCGTTCGAGCTCTGCGATCGCGTCGTCGTCGCCGAGGGTCGCGGCAAGGCCCGTGGCCTGCGACTCGAGCATCCGTCGCACCGCGAAGATCTCGAGCATCGAGTCGTCGTCGTGCATGTCGACGACGAACGAGATCGCCTCGAGCAGCAGGTGCGGCTCGAGGCTCGTCACATAGGTGCCGTCGCCGCGGCGCACGTCGAGCACCCGGATGACCTCGAGCGCCTTGACGGCCTCGCGCATCGAGTTGCGCGACAGGCCGAGACGCTCGGACAGTTCCTTCTCGGGAGGGAGTCGATCGCCGGGAGCCAGCTCGCCGGACACGATCATCGCCTTGATCTTCTCGATCGCCTCGTCAGTCACTGCCATGGCGTCATCCTAGCCATTCATCGGATGTCTGCGGCAGGATGGGGGCATGCGCGTACTCGATTCGCACCTGCACCTGTGGTCTCCCGATGCTCTGACCTACACCTGGCTGGAGGGTCCGCTCGCGTGGGAGTTCGCGGCGCTCGAGATCGAGCACTCGCCGATCGACGTCGCCACGGTCGAGAAGTCTGTCTTCGTGCAGGCCGAGACGATCGAAGACGACTTCCTCGCTGAGGTGCGGTGGGTCGCCGATCAGGCCGATGAGGTCGGTGTCGTCGGAATCGTCGCCGGTGCGAGGCTCGACCGCGGCACCGACACGACCGCGCACCTCGAGGGTCTGGCCGCCGAGCCGCTGGTGGTCGGCGTGCGTCACAACCTGCAGGGCGAACCGGACGGACTCGCGGTGTCCGCCGCGTTCGTGACCGGGGCGCGCGAGGTCGCCGCCCGGAACTGGTCGTTCGACGCGTGCGTGCGCGCTTCGCAGCTGCCTGAGATCGCCCGCCTGGCAGGAGCCGTGCCCGAACTGCGGATGGTTCTCGATCATCTCGGCAAGCCCCAGGTCGGCACGGCGGATGCTCCGGTCGCGCCGACGATGGAATGGGTGCGTGATCTCGACGATCTGGCGCGGCATCCGCACGTGTGGTGCAAGCTGTCGGGCCTGCCTGGCGAAGCGGGCGGCGACTGGTCGGCTGAGCAGCTCGAGCCGTTCCTCGACGCCGCGGCGGATGCGTTCGGTGTCGAGAAGCTGATGTGGGGGAGCGACTGGCCGGTCTCGGTGATCGGCCCTGCGGAGGAGGGTGATCCGCACGCTCCGGAGGACGGCTCGCCGACCTACCAGCCGACGGCGCGGAGCCGATGGGCCGATGCCGTGATCGCCTGGGCTGAGCGCCGCGGACACGACGTCGACGCGATCCTCTGGCGCAATGCCGAGGAGTTCTATCGTGTGGGCCAGCGGCCCGCGCATCAGGATGCGCGGGAGGAGCGGCCGCGCCGCGGCATCCTCGGCTGGCTGCGCGGCGAGCGCCCGTAGGCGAGTGGCCGTAGGCGAGGTTGCGGTCGGCGCAGCCAGCCGGATGCGGTGACTCAGCCGGCGGGACGCAGGCGCAGCTGCGCCATGCCACCGTCGACCTCGATGAACGTTCCCGTGGTGGATCCCGCGGCGGGGCTCACGAGGTACGCGACAGCTGCGGCGACCTCGTCGGGCGAGACCAGGCGGCCGTGCGGCTGGCGGGCCTCGAGGGCGGCCCGCTCGGCGGCCGGATCGTCGGCAGAGTCGAGCAGGCGTCCGACCCAGGGGGTGTCGGCGGTGCCGGGGTTCACGGCGTTGACGCGGATGCCCTCGCGCAGATGATCGGCCGCCATGGCGCGGGTCAGGGCAGAGACGGCCCCCTTCGACGCGCTGTAGAGGGCGCGCTGCGGCAGGCCGGTCGACGACGCGATGGATGCCGTGTTGCAGACGGCCGCACTCGGAGACTTCTTGAGCCACGGCAGTGCCGCCGAGGTGACGCGGGCGATGCCGGTGACGTTGATCGAGAGCACACGCGCCCACTCGTCGTCGTCGTTCGCCGTGATGTCGCCCTGCGCGCCGACCCCGGCGTTGTTCACCACGATGTCGATGCGGCCGAACTTCGCTGCGACGGCCGCGACGGCGGCATCCACCGAAGCGCGGTCGGACACGTCGGCCGTGAACGCGGCGAACGCGGCATCCGCTCCTGAGGTGTCGCGGTCGAGCACCGCGATCTGCGCCCCATCGGCGTGCAGGCGGGCGGCGATGGCGGCCCCGATGCCGGATGCTCCGCCGGTGACGATCGCGACGAGTCCGTCGAGTGCAGTGCTCACTTCTGTGCCTCCCATGCCACGAACTCCTGGCGCTGGTGCCCGAGTCCTTCGATCTCGATCTCGACGACGTCGCCGGCCCGCAGGTACGGGAACCTGCCCCCGAACGCGACGCCCTGCGGGGTGCCGGTGAGGATCAGGTCGCCAGGCTCGAGCGTGACGTACTGCGACAGGTGGTGCACGATAACGCGCACGTCGAAGATCATGTCGTTCGTGTTCGAGTCCTGCCTCGGCTCGCCGTTGACCCAGCTGCGCAACTGCAGGTTGTCGACGTCGACCTCGTCGGGGGTGACGAGCCACGGGCCGGTCGGGTTGAAGCCGGGAGCGATCTTGCCCTTCGACCACTGCCCGCCCGAGACCTCCATCTGGAAGGCGCGCTCCGAGACGTCGTTCGCCACGACATAGCCGGCGATGTGCGCCTCGGCCTGTTCCGGCGAATCGAGGTAGGCGGCGCGGGCGCCGATGACGATGCCGAGCTCGACCTCCCAGTCGGTCTTCTCGCTGCCGCGGGGGATGGTGACTGCGTCGTTGGGGCCGACCACCGTGTTCGGCGTCTTCAGGAACATGATCGGCACGGTCGGCGGCTCAGAGCCGGACTCGCGGGCGTGGGCCGCGTAGTTCTGACCGATGCAGATGACGGCGCTGGGGCGGGCGATCGGCGCTCCGATGCGCATCGCGGCGGCCTCGTCGATCACGGGGAGCTCGTCGGCGGCGCGGGCGGCTTCGATGCGCGCCCGGAAGTCGCCGGCGAGGAAATCACCGTTCACATCGGATGTCACTGCCCGCAGATCGAGATAGCGGTCGCCTTCGACGAGGACGGGGATCTCGGCACCGGGGGTGCCTAGACGTGCGAACTTCATGTCTCTCCTGATCAGTGAGGATGCCGGGTGAGAGGGGCACGCCGGGGCGGCCCGTCTCGTTGACAGTATAGACATCGGATGTTTACACTCCAAGAGATCTGCACGGATATCCGTCCCGTGCCCGAGAGGAACCCGTGAGCCGCATCGTCGCCCTCGACACGACCGACATCCGCTTCCCCACGTCGCTGAGTCTGGACGGGTCGGATGCCATGAACCCCGACCCCGATTACTCGGCCGCGTACGTGATCGTGCGCACGGATGCCGAAGACGGCGTCGATGGTCACGCGTTCGTCTTCACCATCGGCCGCGGCAACGACGTGCAGGTGGCCGCGATCGACGCGCTCGCAGGTCACCTGGTCGGCCGCGAGATCGAACCGCTGCTCGACGACATGGGCACGACGTTCCGTGACATCATCGGCGACTCGCAGCTGCGGTGGCTCGGCCCCGAGAAGGGCGTCATGCACATGGCCATCGGCGCGGTCATCAATGCGCTGTGGGACATCAAGGCCAAGCGCGCCGGCCTGCCGCTGTGGCAGTTGCTCGCGCGGATGACGCCGGAGGAGCTCGTCGGACTCGTCGACTTCCGCTACCTGACCAATGCGCTGACGCCCGAGGACGCACTCGAGATCCTGCGCGCGGCCGAGCCCGGTCGACTCGAGCGGGAGCGCGAGCTGCTCGCCACCGGATACCCCGGATACACGACGAGCCCCGGCTGGCTGGGGTACTCCGACGAGAAGCTCGAGCGGCTCGCTCGCGAGGCGATGGCCGACGGCTTCACCCAGATCAAGCTCAAGGTCGGTGCCGACCTCGACGACGACATCCGTCGGTTCCGCAAGGCCCGCGAGGTCTGCGGACCCGACTTCCCGATCGCGATCGATGCGAACCAGCGCTGGGAGGTGTCGGAGGCGATCGAGTGGGTGAACGCGCTCGCCGAGTTCCACCCCGCGTGGATCGAGGAGCCCACGAGTCCTGACGACGTGCTCGGTCACGCCGAGATCGCGAGAGGTGTGGCACCGATCAGGGTCGCCACCGGCGAGCACGCGCAGAACCGGGTGATCTTCAAGCAGCTGCTGCAGGCTGACGCGATCTCGGTCATGCAGATCGACGCGGTGCGCGTCGCGGGCGTCAACGAGAACATCGCCAACCTGCTGCTGGCCGCGAAGTTCGGAGTCCCGGTCTGCCCGCACGCCGGAGGTGTCGGTCTGTGCGAGGCGGTGCAGCACCTGTCGATGTTCGACTTCGTCGCCGTCACCGGCACGCGCGAGGGCCGGATGATCGAGTTCGTCGACCACCTGCACGAGCACTTCATGATCCCCACCGACATCCAGGGCGGCTCGTACATGGCGCCGACCGCGGCAGGCTCGGGCATGGAGATGAAGGCCGAGAGCATCGCCGCCTACACGTGGACGGGTCAGCATGTCGGGGTCTGACGGTGTTGTGGCGGGTGCGGGGCTGGCGATCCCGACCCTCGGATACGGCGCCGCGAACGTCGGAAACCTCTTCCGCGAGCTGAGCGACGACGAGTCGTGGGCCGTGCTGGATGCGGCGTGGGACAGCGGCATCCGCTACTTCGACACGGCTCCGCACTACGGGCTCGGGCTGTCGGAGCGTCGTCTCGGGGCCTTCCTGCAGACGAAGCCCCGAGGCGAGTTCATGCTGTCGACGAAGGTCGGGCGGTTGCTGCGGCCGAACCCCGAGCATGACGGCGGCCTCGACACGGCGAACGACTTCCACGTGCCCGACGACCTCCAGCGCGTGTGGGACTTCTCGGCATCGGGGATCCGTACGAGCCTCGATGAGTCGCGCGAACGCCTCGGCATCGAGCGCATCGATCTGCTGTACCTGCACGACCCCGAGCGGCACGACCTGGATCTCGCGCTCGCCGAAGCGCTGCCGGCGCTCGAGCAGCTGCGCGCCGACGGCCAGGTGACCGCCGTCGGAATCGGGTCGATGGTGTCGGAGGCGCTCGCCGCATCTGTGCGCTCGGCAGACCTCGATCTCGTCATGGTCGCCGGGCGGTACACGCTGCTCGAACAGCCCGCGGCCGTCGACGTGCTGCCGGCCTGTCGCGAGACCGGAACGGGGATCGTCGCAGCATCGGTGTTCAACTCGGGGCTGCTCGCGTCGAGTGAGCCGCGGCGCGACGGGCGGTACGAGTACGGCCAGCTTCCCGACGAGCTCTGGGACCGGCTGCTGCGCATCGCAGCGGTGTGCGCCGAGCACGACGTGCCGCTGCCCGCGGCCGCCATCCAGTTCCCCCTGCAGTCCGATGTGGTGCGCTCGGTGGTCGTCGGCGGCAGCAGGCCGGGGCAGTTGCAGCAGAACGCGGAGTACGCGGCGCTCGAGATTCCCGGCGCCCTGTGGGCTGAGCTCGCCGTCGAGGGGCTGATCCCGGCCTGAGCCGGCGTGAGCTCAGCGGCCGACGGTCGACTCGCGGACGACCAGCTCGGCGGCGAACGGCGTCGGCGCGGGCAGGTCGGCGGCGGGGTCGGTGAGCTGGCGGATCAGCGCCGCCCCCGCCGCCCGCCCGATCTCATACCCGGGCTGCCGCACGCTCGTCAGCGGCACCACGCTCTGGTGCGCCTGGGCGACGTCGTCGAAGCCGACCAGCGCGATCTCCTCCGGCACGCGGATGCCCTGACGCAGCAGCTGGGTGAGTACCCCGATCGCGACCATGTCGTTCGCGGCGAAGATCGCGTCAGGGCGCTCCGAGGCGGGGAGAGCGGTGATCCGCTCGGCGATCTCGAGCCCGTCCTCGGTCGTGAGGTGCGGCACATCGAGCACCTCGAGCGTGGCGTCCGAGCCTGCGACCGCATCGCGAAGACCCTGCAGCCGGTCGTTCGACTGGCTCACGCTCGGCGCCCCGAGGAACAGGATGCGCGAGCGACCGATCGACAGCAGATGCGCGCCTGCGAGGCGTCCGCCGCCGCGGTCGTCGAACTGCACCGAGCCGACGGTGTCGGAATCGGGGATGGGCCCGACCACGACCGAGCGGATGCCGCGGTCTGAGAGCTGTTCGAGGCGGGGCACCACGTCTTCGAGGGGATAGATGACGATGCCCTGCACTCGGTGCGCCTCGAACATGTCGATGTTGCGGCGCTCGGTGCCGGCGTCGCGATTGCTGTTGCTGAAGAAGAGCGACCAGCCTTCTTCGCGCGCCACGTCTTCGACGCCGCGGGAGAGCTCGTGGAAGTACGGCAGCCAGGCGTCGAGCAGGATCAGCGCGAGCGCCTTGCTCGACCCCGCGCGCAGCTGTCTGGCCGATTCGTTCGGCACGTAGCCGAGCTGCTCGATCGCGTCCCTGACCTTCGCGGCGCTCGACTCTCCGAGCACATGGGGGTGGTTGAGGTAGTTCGAGACGGTCGAGGAGGAGACCCCGGCGAGGGCGGCGACGTCTTTGACGCTGGCTGGCATGGGGTTCCCTGTCGACGGCGGGTGCGCGGGTGCGCGCGTGCGCGAGTGCGACTGCGCGCCCGCGCGGCGCTGGCGTGTCCACAGTAGCCCAGCGATTGCAACGTGCCAAGAAAGTTCTTGACAGCGCATCCTCCCGCCACGTACCGTGACCTGAACGCAGAGTTGCAACGTGCCAATCCTGCCGAGGCGAAGGTGCCGCACACCCGTCTCCGAGAGGTCTCATGAACATCGGATGCCACGGGCTCGTCTGGACCGGACACTTCGATGCCGACGGCATCCGCCTCTCCGTCGAGAAGACCAAGGCGGCGGGGTTCGACCTGATCGAGTTCCCCCTCATGGATCCGTTCTCGTTCGATGTCGCCGCCGCGAGGGATGCGCTCGAAGAGCACGATCTCGCCGTCAGCGCCTCGCTGGGGCTCTCGGGGGCGACCGACGTCACCAGCTCCGACCCGGCCGTCGTGGCTGCGGGAGAGGCGCTGCTGCTCAAGGCCGTCGACGTGCTCGCCGACCTCGGTGGGCAGCACTTCTGCGGGGTGATCTACAGCGCCATGCAGAAGTACATGGATCCGGTGACCCCCGAGGGGCTCGTCGGCAGTCGCCGCACGATCGCCCGCGTCGCCGACCACGCTGCCGAGCGCGGAATCTCGGTGTCGCTCGAGGTCGTCAACCGCTACGAGACCAACGTGCTGAACACCGCACGCCAGGCGCTCGCCTACCTCGACGAGGTGCAGCGACCGAACCTCGGCATCCACCTCGACACGTACCACATGAACATCGAGGAGTCGGATATGTTCGCGCCGGTGCTCGATGCCGCTCCCGCCCTGCGGTACGTGCACATCGGCGAGAGCCACCGCGGCTACCTCGGCACCGGCACCGTCGACTTCGACACCTTCTTCAAGGCGCTCGGCCGCATCGGCTACAACGGACCGATCGTGTTCGAGTCCTTCTCATCGGCCGTGGTCGCACCCGACCTCAGCCGCATGCTCGGCATCTGGCGCAACCTCTGGACCGACAATGTCGAGCTCGGAGCGCACGCCAACGCCTACATCCGCGACAAGCTCGTCGCGGTCGACTCGATCCGGCTGCACTGAGCCGGCCCGAACGCCGGATCGACCGACCTGTTGCCAACTTGTTATTACAGGTCTTCCCATCTGAAGAAGTCTTAGTTACATTTAGATACAACTTGCGCAGGGTGGGGCGTAAGGCGCAGAATTGATCCGATGTTTCCGGACCCGACTGGAATATCGCATCACGACCTTCAAGGAAGCAGGTGAGCACATGAGTGACCCCATTCTCAGAGTGGAGGGGATCAGCAAGGGATTCCCCGGTGTGCAGGCGCTCAAGGACGTGCACCTCGAGGTGCGTGCGGGTGAGGTGCTGGTGCTCGTGGGCGAGAACGGCGCGGGAAAGTCGACCCTCATGAAGATCCTCTCGGGGATCTACACCAAGGACGAGGGCACGATCACGTTCGAGGGCCAGGAGGTCGAACTGACCAGCCCGCTGCAGGCGCAGCAGCTCGGGATCACGATCATCCACCAGGAACTCAACCTGATGCCCGATCTCACCGTGGCTCAGAACATCTTCGTGGGCCGTGAGCCCACGACCGGCCCGTTCCTTTCGGAGCGCAAGCTCAACGCGCAGACCGCAGAACTGCTGCAGCGCCTCGGCATCCGGGTCAACCCACGGCAGCTCGTCGGCGAGCTCACCGTGGCCGAGCAGCAGATGGTCGAGATCGCCAAGGCGCTCTCGTTCAACGCCAAGGTGCTCATCATGGATGAGCCGACCTCGGCGCTCACCGACTCCGAGACCGAGACCCTCTTCGTGCTCATCGAGCAGCTGCGGGCGTCGGGCACCGGCATCGTCTACATCTCGCACCGCATGGACGAGTTGCGGCGCCTCGCCGACCGGGTCACCGTGCTCCGAGACGGCACATACATCGGATCACTGGAGAAATCAGAGGTCAGTGTCCCCAAGATCATCGAGATGATGGTCGGCCGCGTGATCGACGAGGGAACCCGCCCGCAGGCCCGAGATCACATCAACGACCCGATCGTGCTCGACGTGCAGGGGCTCTCGACCAAGAACCTGCTGAAGGACGTGTCGTTCCAGCTGCACAAGGGCGAGATCCTCGGCTTCGCCGGCCTCATGGGCGCAGGCCGCACCGAGACCGCGAGGGCGATCATCGGCGCCGACCACCGCGACGGCGGCACGATCGCGATCGGCGGCGACCCGGTGCGCATCGGACAGCCGGCGGATGCCGTGAAGCACGGCCTCGGCTACCTCTCGGAGGACCGCAAGCTGCTGGGCCTGATGCTCGAGCAGGACGTGACGTTCAACACGGTGCTCGCCTCCCTCGGGTCGTACGCCAACGGCATCGGCTGGATGGGCGACGCCAAGGCGAAGAACCGCACCAAGGAGTACGTCCAGCAGCTGAGGGTCAAGACGCCCTCGGTGAACCAGGTCGTGAAGCTGCTCTCGGGAGGGAACCAGCAGAAGGTCGTCATCGCCCGGTGGCTGATGCGCGACTGCGACATCCTCATCTTCGACGAGCCGACCCGAGGGATCGACGTCGGCGCCAAGGAAGAGATCTACCGCCTGATGCAGCAGCTCGCTGACCAGGGCAAGTCCATCATCGTCATCTCGTCGGAACTGCCGGAGATCCTCCGCGTCGCGAACCGCATCGCGGTCTTCGCGAACGGTCGCATCACCGGGACGCTCCGCAACGAGGAAGCCAGCCAGGAGAAGATCATGCAACTCGCAGCCCACGGGGAGGAAGACTGATGAGCACCCCACAGCAGCCCGGATCGTCGACGACGACGATCATCCAGACGGCAGTCGACGAGAACACAGACAAGCGCGACTTCGGCGGGTTCCTCCGCCGTCAGCTGCAGCAGTCGCTCGCGTTCGGCACACTGATCGTCCTGGTGATCTTCTTCTCGATCGCCAGCCCGAACTTCTTCACCTTCAGCAACATCGCCACGGTGCTGCTGTCGACCGCGGTCATCGGCATCCTCGCCCTCGGCACGACGTTCGTCATCATCACCGGCGGCATCGACCTCTCGATCGGAACCGGCATGGCGCTCTGCGCCGTGATGACCGGTGTGTTCGTGACGAACATGGGACTCCCGGTCTGGGTCGGCGTCATCGGCGGCGTGCTCACCGGTGTGCTGATGGGACTCGTGAACGGCATCAACATCACGTTCCTCCGGCTGCCTCCGTTCATCGCGACCCTCGCGATGATGATGATCGCCGGCGGTCTCGCCCTGGTCATCTCGAACGTCTCGCCGATCTACTTCTCGACGTCGGCCCCCGACTTCAAGAAGATCGCGCTCGGCGTGATCATCCCCGGCATCCCGAACGCCGTGCTGATCACCGCGGTGGCCGCGATCATCGCCTGGCTGGTGCTGTCGAAGACGCTGCTCGGTCGCTACACCTTCGCGATCGGCTCGAACGAAGAGGCCACCCGCCTGTCGGGTGTGAACACCCGCCGCTGGACGATCCTCATCTACATGTTCGCGGGAGCATTCACCGGCATCGCGGGCATCGTGATCGCCGCCCGCCTCGACTCGGCGCAGCCGCAGATCGGAACCGGCTACGAGCTGCAGGCGATCGCCGCGGTCATCATCGGCGGCACGTCGCTGCTCGGCGGACGCGGATCGATCCTCGGCACCGTGATCGGCGCGCTCATCATGAGCGTTCTCGTCAACGGCCTGCGCATCATGTCGATCCAGTCCGAATGGCAGAACATCGTCGTCGGCATCGTCGTGCTGCTGGCCGTGTTCCTCGACTCGCTGCGCAACCGCCAGCGCACCTGACCCACAGATCTACACCCCCCACCACCACACAGAGAACAATGGAGTTTCCATGAAATTCGGCAAGAAGACCGCATTCGCGGCACTCGTGGCCGCATCCGCCCTCGTCTTCGCGGGCTGCGCAGGCGGCGGTGACGTCATCGAAGAGGGCAGCGGCGGCGACGGAGCAAGCGGCGACGGCGAGATGTACATCGCGCTCGTCTCGAAGGGCTTCCAGCACCAGTTCTGGCAGGCAGTCAAGCAGGGCGCTCAGGAGAAGGCAGACGAGCTCGGCGTGAAGATCACGTTCGAGGGTCCGGCCGCCGAGACCGAGATCGCCCAGCAGCTCGAGATGCTCACCACCGCGATCGACAAGAACCCGGATGCCATCGCCTACGCCGCCCTCGACCCCGAGGCGTGCGTCGCCCCGCTCGAGCAGGCGAAGTCGAAGGACATCCCGGTCGTCTACTTCGACGCACCGTGCGACGGAGACGTCGGACTCAGCCTCTCGGCGACCGACAGCAAGGTCGCAGGCGCGCTGGCGGCAGAGCACATGGCCGAGCTGATCGGAGGCGAGGGCGAGGTCGCCATCGTCGGTCACTCGAACATCAACTCGACCGGTGTCGAGCGTCGTGACGGATTCGTCGAGAAGATCGAGGCGGACTTCCCCGACATCGACATCGTCGACATCCAGTACGGCGACGGCGACCACCTGAAGTCGGCCGACATCGCCAAGACGCTGATCGCCGCCCACCCCGACCTCAAGGGCATCTACGGCACCAACGAGGGTTCGGCCATCGGCGTCGTGAACGCCGTGAACGAGCTCGGTCTCGAGAAGGGCAAGATCACGATCGTCGGCTTCGACTCGGGAGCTGCCCAGATCAACGCGATCAAGGACGGCACGATGGCGGGCGCCATCACGCAGGACCCGATCGGCATCGGCGCGCAGGTCGTGCAGGCGGCCTACGACGCAGCCAACGGCGAGGATGTCGAGGAGTTCTACGACACCGGTTCGTACTGGTACGACAGCACCAACCTCGACGACGAGAAGATCGCAGCCGTCCTCTACGAGTGATGCGCTGAGATCGACGGAAGCCCCTCGCCTTCGGGCGGGGGGCTTCTGCGTGCCCGGGGCTTTCTGTGTGCCGGGTGGTTTTCTGTGTGCCGGGTGGCCGGGGGCTGGCGGCATCCGTGCACAGGTGCATGCTCAGATCACGGATGCAGGCCCAGACGCGCGGAATCGGCATGCAGGTGTGTTCTGGGCATGCAGGTGTGACGGGCGGCAGGTGTGAGGGGCTGCAGGTGTGAGGGGTGGATGCGGGAGGGGTGCGGGTGAGGTATCCGTGCACAGGTGCGTGCTCAGATCACGGATGCAGGCCCAGCCGCGCGGAATCGGCATGCAGGTGTGTTCTCGGCATGCAGGTGTGAGTCGGGGGCTGCAGGTGTGAGGCGGGGGCATGCAGGTGTGAGGGGGGATGCCGGGGAGGGGAGCGCGCCGTCAGATCCGGCGAAGGAAGGTGAGGATCGACGACGGTTCGACGATCAGCTGCTGCAGCGCCTCGTTGAACGGCACACCGGCCGGGGCTGCGATGTGCGCCCGGAAGGCCGCCTCGTCGCGGTAGACCTCGTAAACGAAGAACCGGTCGGGGTCATCGACGAGGCGCGTCGCATCGAACACGACGTTGCCCTCTTCGGCTCGCACGACCTCGGCGAAATCGCGGAGCAGTGCGGCGACCTCGTCGCCCTTCTCGGGGCGTGCGGTGAACACGGCGTGCAGGATGGTCGGCTCGGCCATGAGGGCTCCTCGGGGTGGATACGGGATGCGGGATACGGGATACGGGATGCGGGATGCGGGGTACGGGATGCGGGGCAGGCGATGCGGGATCAGGGCGACAGGGTGAGCAGGCGCGCCGGGTTAGCGACCAGCATCCGCTCTACCGCGTCGTCGCCGACCGCAGACCGCAGTCGCGGCAGGTAGCGCTCGCCGAGGTAGGCGAGTCCGGGCATGCCTCCGTAAGAGAGGTACCGGGTGCGGCGGGCGACGTCGCCGCCGAGCAGCACCCGATCGACCGCGCCGAGTGCCACGACCTTCTCGGTGAGGGCGAGCAGCTCGGCATCCGACCGGGTGCGCGGGCGTGCGAATCCGTCGTATCCGAGGTACGCGCCGCGCTCGGCGAGGGAGGCGTGCAGACCCGAGTCCGGATCGCGGTCGGCGTGCGCGAGCACGACGCGATCGGATGCGACGCCCTCGGCATCGAGCACGTCGAGCACCTCGTGCGCGGCGGTGCAGAACTCCAGGTGCACCATGATCGGCGCGCTTGTCTCCCGATGCGCCGCCGCGACCGCGAGCAGCGTCGTGCGCTCGAACGCGCTGATGCGCCAGTAGTCGACACCCGCCTTGAGCATTCCGGCGCGCACGGGCATGCCATCGGGAGCCGTTGCACGGGCCACGTCGGGCGTCTCGAACACCAGCGCGTCGTCGACGGGCATCCCGCGCGTCACCTCGGCGACGAACAGCGCGGTCAGACGCTCGGCGCTCCACGCGTGCATCGGGTGGTCGTCGCCGTAGTGCGCCTCGCGGTGGCGACCGGTGGTCGCGACGACGTGCATCCCGGTGCCGGCGCTGATGCGTGCGACCCCCTCGGGGTCTCGCCCGAGCCCGAACGGGGTCGCATCCACCATCGCCGCGAAGCCGCTGGCCTTCAGCAGGGCGGCCTCCTGCCCGGAGAGGTCTTCGTCGTCGAGCTCGTCGCCCACCAGCAGCGGCGAGATCTGGAAGAGGTGCTCGTGATAGTTCGTCGCTCCGAGCTGCGCGGGGTCGATGTCGCCGAGCACCGTGCGCACGACCGGCATCAGCGCACCGCTTCGGCAGCCTCGGCGAGCCGTTCGACGATCTCGGGGGTGAGGTCGATCTCGAACACGTCGGCGACGACCTGCGACCAGCCATGGATGAAGTACCGCCAGCCGTCGACCACATGCAGACCACGCGGGGCCTCCTGAGCCCGCGCCTGATGCAGGAACTCGAGCGACCCGCGGTAGTTGAACTCCCACACCCACGCGCTCTCGGGGAACGCGACGTCGTCGGGCAGCGGCGAGCCGGGGCGATCCTTGCCGAGGCCCGTGGCGTTCACGATCAGCGACCCCGCGGGTGCCGCCGCGACGATCGCCGCGGCATCCTGCACCGTGTCGGTGCGCGCGTACGCGATCAGCCCGTCGGCGGTGCCGTGCTGGCGGTGCACCTCGCGCAGGTGGTCGAGCCTGCCGTCGTCGCGGGCGGTCACGGTGATCTTCGCCGGAGCATCCGCCCGCTCTGCCAGTGCCCAGCTGAGGGCCGTGCCCGAGCCGCCGGCGCCGAGGATCACGACCTCCCCTTCGGTGCGGGCGAAGTGGTCGGCCGGCAGGAAGTCGTTCAGGGCGAGGTCGACGGTGAGAGGGTCTTTCGCGCGGCCGATCAGACGGTCGCCCCGCTTCGAGATGCTCGAGATCTCAGAGCACGACACGGCGAACGGGTCGAGCTCGTCGAAGAGGTCGGATGCCGCCGAGAAGACGTTCATCTTGTGGGTCGTGACGAGCGCGCCCCGGTGCTGAGGGTCGTCGCGGATCTGCTCGACCATCGCGACGTACTGCTCAGGCGTGGCATCCATCGGCAGGTCATGCCCGATCAGGTTCTCGGTGGGCAGGCCCAGCACCTCGGCCCATTTCGGGAACACCTTCATGATCGACGACGATCCGGTGCTCACGCCGACGAAGCCCATGTAGCCGCCGGTCTCGGGAGTCGCGGGAGTGGCGGGGGTGTCGGTGAGGGTCATGACGATTCCTTCAGGGTCGGGGAGAGACGGGGTGAGCGGGCAGGCGGCCCGCGAGGACGGCGAGCACGTCGTCGAGCGACATCGAGCCCATGTTGTCGACGGCCTGCGTGGTCTGCGCGCCGAGGTGCGGGGTGACGGTCACGCGGTCGGCGAGGTCGGGCGCCAGCAGCGGACTCGCGCTCGCCGCGGTGTCGCCGTGCAGGGTGTCGGCGGCGTATCCGCCGAGGCGTCCGTCGTGCAGAGCCTGCGCCAGCGCGGGCTCGTCGACAAGGTCGGGGCGGGCGGTGTTCACCAGGATCATCCCGGGCCGGATGCTGTCGAGGCGCGTCGCATCGACGAGCGTCTGGCCCCCGGGGGCGTGCAGGGTGATCAGGTCGGCGGCGCGGAACAGCTCATCGAGGTCGACCGGCTCGGCCCCGCGTTCGGCGATGACGTCGGCCGGCAGGAACGGGTCGGCGGCGAGCACTCGGGCACCGAAACCGCTGAGGCGTCGGGCGACGCCCTGGCCGATGCGGCCGAAGCCCACGATGCCGACGGTGGCGGCTCCGAGTTCGCGGCCGCGCCGCACAGCCCAGTCGCCGACGCGCACGCGGCGATCGCCGTCGGGGATGAACCGGAGGGCCGCGAGCATGAGTCCGACGGCGTGGTCGGCGACGGCATCCGCATTCGCGCCCGGGGTGTTGGTCACGGGGATGCCGCGCCGCAGCGCCGCATCGAGGTCGACCGCCTCGGTGCCGACGCCGTAGCGGGCGACGACCTTGAGATTCGGGGCGGCGGCGAGGTGCTCGTCGGTCACAGGGCCCGTGCCGGCGATCCACCCCTCGGCCGCGGCGAGCAGGGGCGCGAGCTCGGTGAGCCCGTGATGCGCGGGGCCGCGGACGATCTCGTGGCCGGCGGCATGCGCGCGCCCGACGAGGTCGAGCTCGCCGTCCGAGAACGAGCGGCTGGTGGCGAGGATGACTCCCATCAGGCGTCCCCGGTGGCGGGGGCCTGGGCGAACCACGGCTCGAGCGCGGTGTAGGCGTCGACGAAGCGGGCGTGGCGCTGCGCGTGCACGGCGTGCCGACCGGTATCCGGTGTGAACTCCGCCGTCACCTCGCTGAGCGCGCGTGCCGCCGAGAAGTCGGCCAGGCCGAGTCCCACGGCGCCGGTGACCGCGGCGCCGAGGCTGTTGGCCTCTTCGACGATCGTGCGGCGGCGGATCGGAACTCCCCAGACATCGGCGAGGATGCTGAGCCACGCGTCGCTCTGGGCGCCGCCGCCGACCGCGTCGATCCGGTCGATCGCCGCTCCGGATTCGCGGAACGCCTGGATGCAGGTGAGCAGGTTGTACGCCACGCCCTCGAGCACGGCGCGGGTGAGGTGGGCTCGGGTGTGGTGGCGACTGAGGCCGACGAAGGCTCCGCGGGCGTGCGGGTCCCACAGCGGAGAGCGCTCGCCGAGCAGGTAGGGGAGGAAGTAGAGGTCTTCCGTGTCGAGATCGCCTCCGGCCTCGGCCGTCAGCCGCGCGGTGTCGGGGTGCGCGGGGTCGGGGGAGAGCGCCTCGGCGATCCACTGCACCGATGCGCCGCCGGCCTGCATGGTCGCGGTCGGCACGAACGAGCCGGGCACCACGTTGTCGAACGTCATGGTGCGCATCTGCGGATCGTGCAGCGGAGCGAGGCTCGCGAACGAGATCCACGAAGAGGTGCCCAGGCACACGTACGCGCCGTCTTCGGGCGCGACGATGCCCGAGCCGACGGCGGCCAGCGGTCCGTCTCCGCCGCCCATCACGACGCGGACGGATGCCGGGAGCCCGAGCGCATCCGCAGACGCGGTCGTGAGGACCCCCGCGACGGTCGTCGAGTCGAGGATCTCGGGGAAGAGCGCGGCGTCGAGTTCTGCTGCGGCGAGCACGTCGGCCGACCAGGTGCCGCGCAGCTGGTCGTAGGCGTTGGTGCCCGAGGCGTCGGAGCGCTCGGTGGCGAGGCGCCCGGTGAGGCGGTAGACGATGTAGTCCTTGGCGACGCAGAAGTGGCGCACGCGCGCCCACACCTCGGGCTCGTTGTCGCGCACCCACATGATCTTCTCGAGCGAGTAGGTGGGGTTCAGTCGATGGCCGAGCACGCGGTAGGCATCCTCCGCGCCGAGGCGCTGCTCGAGCGCGCGGGTCTGCGCGCCCGAGCGGGTGTCTGCCCAGATGATCGCCGGACGCACCGGCTCGCCCTGAGCGTCGAGCAGCACGGTGCCCATCATCTGGCCGCTGACGACCAGGCCTCCGATGGTCTCGGGCCCGACGCCGGCGCGAGCGATCAGCTGTCGGGTCGCTGAGACGACGGCATCCCACCAGTCCGCCGGGTTCTGCTCGGCGATGCCGCCCGCGGCGAAGTGCGCCGGATAGGGGACGGTGACAGAGGTGACGAGGCGGCCGTCGTCATGGTGCAGGGAGGCCTTGTTGCCGGTCGTCCCCAGATCGTGCGCGATCAGCATGGCGGGAGCCTATTGCGCAGAGGCGGTCGCGGAATAGGGGCGCAGATCCACGCCCTCGCTCGCGCGATAGGCGCGCGAGCCCATGCCGTGCTCGAGCACCCAGCCGTAGTCGTGGCCGGCGCCGCCGGGATAGACCGCGAGGAACGCGTAGGGCTCGTCGCCGGTGTTGATCGAGCGGTGCGCCCAGCCGGGCGGGATGTAGCCGATGGTGCCCGGAAGCATGTCGAGCCACTCGGTGCGCTCGCCGTCGAACATGAGCAGACCGCCTCGCCCCGTGAGCGCCAGGTAGATCTCGCCCTGGTGGTTCGGATGCTGGTGGCCCTTCGTCATCCAGAGCTCACCCGAGGTGTCGCCGGGCATGATCGTCGTGATCGACTGCGGCAGTTCGCGGTCGACCTCGGGCACGGGCGAGCTGACCACGGTGTAGACGACGGGGTTGTCGCCGGCGGCAGCGGCAGCCCAGGCATCCGCGTCGAGGAACAGGCCCTCGAGGTCGGACATGCGCCGAGTGAGGGTCGGCCCCTCGGGCGAGAGCGTGAGCTTCTCGGCGTCGAAGGCGATCGCCATCGGCGAGATCGGGGGAGTGTGGAACTGGGGCATCGGTGCTCCTCGTGCGGATGCTGCGGCGCTGCGCAACCTGTAATGACAAGCTGAGTGTACCTGTTATGACAAGTGGCGTCCAGTGCTCGGATGCGCGGGGGTGCGAGTGCGGGTGTGCACGCCGAATCGCGAGCGTCGCCGCGCAGAGAAGGCTCCGGTCGCAGTTGATGCCGCCCGTGGGGCGATCAGGCGGCACGAAGTGCAACCGGAGCGCGGGCGGCCCGGGATCAGGCGGCACGAAGTGCGACCGGAGCGGGGATGGCCCGGGCTCAGGATGCTGCGCGCAGCGCGCGTGCGAGGTGCGACCTGCCGCCGCTGATCGCCTCGGCGGTCACCTCTTCGACCCCCGGATACTCCGCATGGCCAGCCGGGAGGACGGCGAGCTCGAGCATCCGTGCCGCGTTCGCGACGCCGAACTGACCGGGCGGCGGCACGTACGGGTCCCATAGCGCCGCCTCGACCCGCACCGGAACGCGGGCGAAGCCGAGGGCCGTCGAGGCGTCGAACCAGCGCAGCACCTCACGGGCCTCCGGATGCGCGGCGACGTGGTCGCGCACGGTCTCGCCGCTGCCGACACAGTGCACCGCGAGGCGCTCGTCGTACTGCCCGAAGCTCGGGACGACGAGGGTTGCGCCGATGAAGCGCTCATCCCACGGGAGGGCGAGTGCGCCGATGCCTCCGCCGAAGCTCTCGCCGATGTAATAGAGCGGTAGCGATCCGACGAGGGTCGTGAGAGCGTCCGCTGCGAGCCAGAGGTCACGGGCGCACAGGCCCAGCACGGAGGCGTCCGGGGTCTCGATCCCGGCCAGCACATGCTCGGTTTGGATCTCGGGGGCGCCGACGCCCGCATTCAGAGTGGGCAGCCCGCGGGCGACGGGAAAGATCGCGGCCGCATCGTCGGGCA
Source organism: Microbacterium sp. WCS2018Hpa-23 (assembly GCF_031843845.1). Lineage (NCBI taxonomy): Bacteria > Bacillati > Actinomycetota > Actinomycetes > Micrococcales > Microbacteriaceae > Microbacterium > Microbacterium sp. WCS2018Hpa-23. The sequence goes on along the minus strand of NZ_JAVTIZ010000009.1, from coordinate 74,116 downwards.
CCCTGGCCAGATCGATCGCATCGCGCCCGCCGTAGCCGTGACTGTGCACGACGCCGACACGCGCCGCGGCGAAGAGGGGCTCGACGACCCAGGCCCGTAGACGAGTGCCGTCGACTCCTGCGTGCTCGACGACCGACACGCGTCTGCCGTGCGCGGTCTCGGTCGACAGCACGGTAGGTGCGGCATCCACCGTCGTGGCCTGCTCGCGCCAGCCCTGCCATCGCGCGGCGAAGCCGGCCGGCGGCGGAACCGGTGCGATCTCTCGGAGAGTGGCGAGCGTGTGTCCGTAGCTCGCGTCGAACTCGGCGTCGGCGAACCAGGTGTCGTAGGGGGAGGGGAAGGGCATGACCAGACGAGGCTACCGAATCCGCGCGCAGGGTTCAGGCGCTCGCGCGCCGTGCGCGGTAGGCGGCCACCGCGTTGCGGTTGGTGCAGGTCGTCGAGCAGAAGCGCTTCGAGCGGTTGCGCGAGAGGTCGAGGGCGAGCGCCTCGCAGGTCTCGTCGGCGCAGATAGAGATGCGGGATCCCTCATCGGCGCGGATGACGTCGATCAGCGCCATGGCGGTCTCGATGAGCACGCGCTCGGGCAGGGGGTGCTCGTCCGCGACGGCGTGCAGGTGCCAGTCGACGCCGTCGTGGCGCACCAGCCTCGGAGCGAGATGCGCTTCGGCGAGCGCGGCGTTGACGTACTCAGCCATCTCGTCTCGGGGTGCGAGCAGCATGGTGCGCAGCCGCGGACGCAGGGTTCGCAGCGCGTCGAGCTCGGCCTCGTCGCGGTCGAGTCGGCCCGAATAGGGGAAGTTCGCGAGGAACGCGTCGTAGTCGACGAGCGTCTCGAGGGTGTCGGGGTCTTCCGCAGAGTTCACGAGCCAGACGGCTGCACGGAGGGTCTCTTCCGTGTCATCGGTGAAGTTCATGTTGACACCTTACATCTTGCGCGAGTAGCGTCACCTGTCATGAGCAGGGTTGCAAATGACATCACAGCGCCGGGCGTGCGCTTCGGTCTGCCGCTGGCGATCGGCGCGGCCTTCGCGTTCGGGATGTCGGGCGCCTGGGCCCGGGGTCTCATCGATGCGGGATGGACGCCGGGAGCAGCGGTGACCGCGCGGGTCTGGGTCGCGGCGCTCGTGCTGCTCGTCCCGACGATCCTGTCGCTGCGCGGGCGGTGGGGTGTGCTCAAGAAGAATGCCGGCATGGTCGCCGCCTACGGCCTGCTCGCCGTGACCGCCACCCAGCTCTGCTACTTCCAGGCCGTCGCGGTGATGGACGTCGGCCTCGCCCTGCTCATCGAGTACACGGCGCCGATCGCCGTCATCCTCTGGCTGTGGCTGCGCCGGGGTGAGCGACCGAGCCGCCGCAGTGTGATCGGCGCAGCCATCGCCTTCGTCGGTCTCGTGCTGATGCTCGACATCATCACCGGGGCTGAGGTCAACATCGCCGGCATCCTGTGGGCGCTCGCCGCGATGATGGGGGCAGCGACGTACTTCCTGCTCTCGGCCAAAGCCGATACCGGACTGCCGCCGATCGCGCTCGCCGGCGGTGGGCTGCTGCTCGGCGCGGTCGCGCTGACGATCGCCGGGCTCGTCGGCATCCTGCCCGTCGCCTGGACGACCGACGACATCACCTACCGATTCGGCACCGTGCCGTGGTTCGTGCCGGTGCTCGCGATCGGCCTGATCGCGACCGCTCTCGCATACGTGCTGGGCATCGCGTCGACCCGGATGCTCGGCTCCCGCCTCGCGTCGTTCGTCGCGCTGTCCGAGGTCGTCGCCGCTCTGCTCTTCGGCTGGCTGCTGCTCGGACAGCTGCCCGATCTGCTGCAGGCCCTCGGCGGCGCGCTCGTGCTGGTCGGCGTGGTCGTCGTGAAGCTCGGCGAGCCCCGCCCCGCCGAGTTCGTCGAGCCGATTCCGGATGCTGTGGAGCAGCCGCAGCGGTAGTGCAATGTATACGCGAAGCACTCGGAAGTCACTCGAATGACCGGCTCATTCTAATTGTGTATACACTGAGGGCATGAGCTCCGTCGCCGATCGCATCACCGCGAGCGACCGAGCGCACGCGGCGCTGCTGGATGAGATCCAGTCGGGCGCCCTTCCCGCCGGTTTCGTACTGGGCGAGGTCGAGCAGGCGGCCCGCCTCGGCATCAGCCGCACGCCGATGCGCGAGGCGCTGCGCCGCCTGGCCGCCGACGGGCTCGTCGTGCAGCAGTCGCCGCGGGTCACGGTGGTCGCGGATCTGGATGCCGACGACATCCGCGCGCTGTTCGAGATCCGCCGCGCGCTCGAGGAGACCTCCGCCCGTCTCGCCGCCCAGCGAGGGGATGCCGCCCTCTTCGCCGCACTCGCCGACGAGTTCGCGCACGTCGATCTCGCCGCCGTCGCAGGCCGTGACGCCTACTACGCCCTCATCGCCCGCTTCGACGCCGCTCTCGACGCCGCGGTCGACAACGACTACATCGCCTCGGCGCTGCGCACCGTGCGCACCCACCTCGTGCGGGTGCGGCGCATGGCCCGCGACAAGCCCGACCGCCTCGCGGCATCCGCGTCCGAGCACCGCACGATCGCCGCAGCGCTCGGCGCCCGAGACGGCGATCTCGCCGCCCACGCCACGCACGTGCACCTGCACAACGCGCTCACCGGCATCCTCGACTCCCTGTCAGCCAACCCAGAAGGTGTGAAATGACCGTCACCCACCACGTCCGCGTCCACCGCAGCGACGAGAACCTCGCCCGTGAAGACCAGCTCGCCTGGAAGATCGCCGAGGTCGCCGCCGACCCGGTCGAGGTCGAGCAGGACGTCACCGACATGATCATCAACCGCATCATCGACAACGCGTCGGTCGCGGCGGCATCACTCACCCGCGGCCCCATCAACGCGGCCCGCGCTCAGGCTTTCAGCCACCCCGTCTCGACCGGCGGCATCGGCGCCACGGTCTTCGGCGCGGCGCTCGACCACCGCACCAGCCCCGAGTGGGCGGCCTGGGCCAACGGCGTGGCCGTGCGCGAGCTCGACTACCACGACACGTTCCTCGCGGCCGAGTACTCGCACCCGGGCGACAACATCCCGCCGATCCTCGCCGTCGCCCAGCACGTGCAGGCCGACGGTCGCGCGCTGCTGCGCGGCATCGCCACCGGCTACGAGATCCAGATGGACCTCGTGCGCGCGATCTGCCTGCACAAGCACAAGATCGACCACGTCGCGCATCTCGGCCCGTCGGCCGCCGCCGGCATCGGCACCCTGCTCGGCCTCGACGTCGAGACGATCTATCAGGCCGTCGGTCAGGGACTGCACACCACCACGGCCACCCGCCAGAGCCGCAAGGGCGAGATCTCGACCTGGAAGGCGCACGCCCCGGCCTTCGCAGGCAAGCTCGCGGTCGAGGCCGTCGACCGGGCGATGCGCGGCCAGACCAGCCCCGCCCCGATCTACGAGGGTGAAGACGGCGTGATCGCCTGGATGCTCGACGGCAAGGATGCAGCGTACGAAGTGCCGCTGCCCGCCGCGGGCGAGGCGAAGCGCGCGATCCTCGACTCGTACACGAAGGAGCACTCGGCCGAGTATCAGGCGCAGGCGTGGATCGACCTCGCCCGCAAGCTCGGCACCGAGAACCCGGCGCTGCGCGACCCCGCGAACATCGAGGCCATCGTGCTGCACACCAGCCACCACACGCACTACGTGATCGGCTCGGGCGCGAACGACCCGCAGAAGTACGACCCGACCGCATCGCGTGAGACGCTCGACCACTCGATCCCGTACATCTTCGCGGTCGCGCTGCAGGACGGCGGCTGGCACCACGTCGACTCGTACACTCCCGAGCGCGCGGGCCGCGAAGACACCGTCGCGCTGTGGCACAAGATCACCACCGCCGAGGATGCCGAGTGGACGCGCCGCTACCACTCGGAAGACCCCGTCGCGCGGGCGTTCGGTGGTCGCGTCGAGTTCCGCCTGACCGACGGCACCACCGTGGTCGACGAGATCGCCGTCGCCGACGCGCATCCGCTCGGCGCCCGTCCGTTCGCCCGCGACAACTACATCGCGAAGTTCCGCCTGCTGGCCGAGCCCGTGCTCGAGCCCGCCGAGATCGAGCGGTTCCTCGAACTGGTGCAGCGTCTGCCCGAGCTCACGGCCGCCGAGGTCGGCGAACTGTCGATCATCGCGAAGCCCGGCCTTCTCGAGGGCGCCGACGCCCCGAAGGGCCTGTTCTGATGTCGCGCTTCGTCTCGTCGCTTCGCTCCTCGCTCAACGACCGGGGGCCTCGTTCCTGGTCGTTGAGCGAGCGGAGCGAGACGAAACGCGCACCCCGCCTGAGAGGGAAGAACTGATGCTGTACTCCCACGTCACGCCGGCCGAGAAGCGCCGCCTGTTCCGCGAGCGGCTCGCGAGCGGTGAGCTGCTGCGGTTCCCCGGCGCCTTCAACCCGCTGAGCGCCCGACTGATCGAGCAGAAGGGCTTCGACGGGGTCTACATCTCGGGCGCGGTGCTCTCTGCCGACCTCGGGGTGCCCGACATCGGCCTCACCACCCTGACCGAGGTCGCCGGCCGCGCTAAGCAGATCGCGCGCATGACCGACATCCCCGCGATCGTCGACGCCGACACCGGCTTCGGCGAGCCGATGAACGTCGCCCGCACGATTCAGGAGCTCGAAGACGCGGGCCTCGCCGGCACCCACATCGAAGATCAGATCAACCCGAAGCGCTGCGGCCACCTCGACGGCAAGAGCGTCGTCGACGAGAGCACGGCGATCCGTCGCATCCGAGCAGCGGCCGACGCTCGTCGCGACCCCAACTTCCTGATCATGGCGCGCACCGACATCCGTGCGGTCGAGGGCCTGGAGTCGGCGATCGATCGCGCCAAGGCGCTGGTGGATGCCGGGGCCGATGCCGTCTTCCCCGAGGCGATGCGCACGCTCGCGGAGTTCGAGGCGATGGCGGATGCGCTCGACGTGCCGATCCTCGCCAACATGACCGAGTTCGGCAAGAGCGACCTGTTCTCGGTCGACCAGTTGCGGGACGCCGGAGTGAACATGGTCATCTGGCCCGTGTCGCTGCTGCGCATCGCGATGGGCGCGGCGGGCCGTGCGCTCGATACGCTGAACGAGGAGGGGCACCTCACCTCGAAGCTCGGTGAGATGCAGCACCGTGCCGATCTTTACGACCTGATCGACTACGAGTCCTACAAGGAGTTCGACTCGGGCGTCGCAGGCTTCACCGTCACGAAGGAGTGAGCATGACCGAGCCGGACATCAAGAAGGGCCTCGCCGGGGTCGTCGTCGACACGACCGCGATCTCGAAGGTCAACCCCGAGACGAACAGCCTGCTCTACCGCGGCTATCCCGTGCAGGAGCTGGCGGCGACCCAGCCGTTCGAGGCGGTCGCCTACCTGCTGTGGCACGGCGAGCTGCCGACGTTTGAAGAGCTCGCGGCCTTCCGGGCGCAGGAGCGTCCGCATCGCGCCCTGACCGACAACGTCAAGGCGGCGATCGACCTGATCCCGATCGAGGCGCACCCGATGGACGAGGTGCGCACGGCCGTGAGCCTGATCGGCGCCTCCGACACGAACGCCGGCGGCTCGGTGCTCGATGCCGGCGGCAGCCCCGAGGAGAACCTCGAGCGCAGCATCCGCCTGTTCGCCGCTCTTCCCGCGATCGTCGCCTACGGCCAGCGACGCCGCCGAGGCGAGGAGCCGATCGCACCGCGCGACGACCTCGACTACTCGGCGAACTTCCTCTGGATGACGTTCGGTGAAGAGCCCGACCCGGTCGTCGTCGACGCGTTCAACCGCTCGATGATCCTGTACGCCGAGCACTCGTTCAACGCCTCGACCTTCACGGCCCGCGTCATCACCTCGACCCTCAGCGACCTGTACTCGGCCGTGGTCGGCGCGATCGGCGCGCTCAAGGGGCCGCTGCACGGCGGCGCGAATGAGGCCGTGCTGCACATCTTCGACGAGATCGGCGAGGCGTCGAACGTCGTGCCGTGGCTCGATAAGGCACTGGCAGAGAAGCGCAAGATCATGGGCTTCGGTCACCGCGTCTACAAGAGCGGCGACTCGCGCGTGCCGACGATGAAGGCGGCCCTCGACACGCTCGTCGAGCACTACGACAGGGCAGAGGTGGCAGAGCTCTACGACGCTCTCGAGTCGGAGTTCGTGGCACGCAAGGGCATCTACCCGAACCTCGACTACCCGTCGGGCCCGGCGTACAACCTGATCGGCTTCGACACCCTCACCTTCACGCCTCTGTTCGTGGCGGCGCGGGTGACCGGGTGGACGGCGCACGTGATCGAGCAGGCCGGTGCCAATGCGCTGATCCGCCCGCTGTCGTTCTATGACGGTGTCGACGAGCGGCACATCGAGAGCTGACACGGCTCTCGCCCGTTGGAATCGCGCCCGTTGGAATCGCGCAAATGACCCTGTTCCGCGATGGAACAGGGTCATTCACGCGATTCGAAACTCCCCGGGGCAGGGTCGAAGCGCTGACTAGGCCAGCTCGATCACCGACCACGACAGCGGCGGAAGGGTCGCGCGCACCGCGCCGTCGACGACCTCGGCTGCGGCGAGCGGCACCATGTGCACGGCATCCTGCGTGGTCTCGAGGTTCGCGGTGTGACGGTCGCCGCCCTCGGGGATGGTCAGCGTCTCGGCGTTCACGACTCGGAGCCCCGTGAGGCCGCGGAGCTCCACCGTCAGGTCGCTCTCCTCGTCGAGGGAGCGGTTCGCCACGAACACGACGACGCGTCCGGTCTCCTCGTCCCAGGTGGCCGCCGCGTCGACCGCGTCGACCCCGCCGTAGCGCTTGGTCTCGATCTGCGGCGCCGACACCGCGAGGCGCAGGATGCGGCCCTTGGCGAGACGTGCCATGCGCTCGAAGGGCCAGAAGCTCGTCTGACGCCAGGCCGGACCGTTCTCCTCCGAGCGGATCGGCGCGATCACGTTCACGAGCTGCGCCTGGTTGGCGATCTTCACGCGGTCGCCGTGGCGCAGGAGGCTGTTGAGCAGCGTGCCCACGACCACGGCATCCGTCACGTTGTAGGTGTCCTCGATCAGACGCGGATGCTTCTTCCACCCCGCCTTGGCGATCTCGACCGACTCGACGTCGTTGAACTGCACCTGGTCCCACACGTTCCACTCGTCGAACGAGATGTCGACCTGCTTCGTGTGCTTGCCTGCGGCCTTCACGGCGTCGATCGTCGCGATGACACCGTCGATGAAGGCATCCATGTCGACGGACTCCGCGAGGAACGACTCGGCATCGCCGTCGTGCTCCTGGTAGTACGCGTGCATCGAGATGAAGTCGACCTCGTCGTAGGCGTGGGTCAGAACCGTGTTCTCCCAGGTGCCGAACGTCGGCATCGAGCGGCCGGACGAACCGACCGCGACGAGCTCGATGGTCGGGTCGACCAGCTTCATGGCCTTGGCCGACTCCTGGGCCAGGCGTCCGTACTCCGTCGCGGTCTTGCCGCCGATCTGCCACGGTCCGTCGAGCTCGTTGCCCAGGCACCACAACTTGATGTCGAACGGCTTCTCGGCGCCGTTCTTGCGACGGAGATCCGACCAGTAGGTGCCACCGGGGTGGTTGGCGTACTCGACGAGCGAGCGGGCCTCTTCGACGCCGCGGGTGCCGAGGTTGATGGCCTCCATGACCTCGACGTCGGCCTCCTTCGCCCAGTCCATGAACTCGTGCAGACCGAACGCGTTGGTCTCGATCGTGTGCCAGGCGCCGTCGATGCGCACGGGGCGATCTTCGACCGGGCCCACCCCGTCTTCCCAGCGGTAGCCGGAGACGAAGTTGCCCCCGGGGTAGCGGACCACGGTCGGACCCATCTCCTTCACCAGGGCGAGGACGTCCTGACGGAAGCCGCGCTCGTCGGCCTGCGGGTGCCCCGGCTCGTAGATGCCGGTGTACACGCAGCGCCCCATGTGCTCGACGAACGACCCGAAGAGCCTCCGGGGGACGTCGGCGATGGTGAAGTCGCGGTCGATGGTGATGCGGGCCTGAGACATTGCTCTCCTAGATTTCTGGCTCTCGAGCCGGGTGGGGGACTACTGACCGCCGAAGCCGCTGGTCGCGACTCCCTTGACGATCTGCTTCTGGAAGATGATGAACACGATGATCAGCGGCAGCGCCGCGAGCACGGCCTGAGCCATGACCTGGGCGTACTGCACGCCGTAGGCGCTGATGACCGTCTGGAGTCCGACCGGCAGCGTCATCAGGGTGGTGTCGTTGATGACGAGGAACGGCCAGAGGAAGTTGTTCCAGGCGCCGATGAACACGAAGATCGCGACGGATGCCAGGATCGGGCGCGAGAGCGGCAGCACGATCGACCAGAAGATGCGCAGGCGACTCGCGCCGTCGACGCGCGCCGCGTCTTCGAGCTCGATCGGGATCGCGTCGAAGAAGCGCTTCAGGATGAACACCATGGCGGGGGCGACGACCTGCGGCAGGATCAGGCCCCAGTAGGTGTCGATCATGTTGAACGCGAGCATCTCGTAGAACAGCGGGATGATCAGAACCTGCGGCGGCACGACGATCGAGGCGATGATCGCCACGAACAGCCACTTGCGACCGGTGAAGTCGAGCCGCGAGAACGCGTAGGCGGCCATGGCCGAGATCGTCAGCGTGATCAGGGTCACGGCGACCGAGGTCCACAGGCTGTTGAACGCCCAGGTGTAGACGTTGCCCTGCGACAGGATCGCCGTGAAGGCCTCGATCGTCGGCCCGGTGGCGCCGATCCACGACGGGTCGCCGCTGGCGGCATCCGTCTCGGTCTTGAAGGCGGTCGCGACCGCCCAGAGGAACGGCAGCAGCCAGCCGACCGCGAGGATGATCAGCACGACGAGAGCGCTGATGCGGAGTGCGCCGAACGGCTTCTGACCGGGCAGGTGCGAGCGACGGGCGCGCGCGGGCTTGGCGGTGGTGATGGTCTCGGTGAGAGTGGCGGTGGACATCACAGCTGCGACTCCTTCCGGCGGCGCGAGATCAAGGCCTGCGCGACGCCGATGATGACGATGAGAGCGAAGAACACATAGGAGATCGCGGCCGAGTAGCCGAATCGGTAGCTGACGAAGCCTGCCTCGTAGATGTACTGGACGATCGAGCGGGTGGTGTCGCTCGCGACTCCGCCGAGCATCTGGTACGCCTGATCGAAGAGCTTCAGCGAGGCCAGGATCTGCAGGATCAGGATCAGCACGGTCGCGGGTCCGAGCTGCGGGAGCGTGATCGACCAGAACTGCCTCCACGGCCCGGCGCCGTCGAGGGATGCCGCTTCGTACTGCTGCGGCGGGATGTTCTGCATCGCCGCGAGGTAGAGCAGGAAGTTGAACCCGACCGTCCACCAGACGGTGGCGATCACGATCGACAGCATGTTCGTGTCGGGGTTCTGCAGCCAGGCGAGCGGCTCGAGGCCGAAGGCCTTCAGGATGTTGTTGGCCGCGCCGATCTGCGGGTTGAAGATCCAGACCCAGATCTGCGAGATCACGGTCGAGGCGAGCAGGTACGGCATGAAGAACGACAGCCGCCAGAGCCACTGACCGGGGATGCCGCGGTCGACGAGCGCGGCCATGATCAGCGCGATCACGACGAGCGGGACGGTGGAGAGCAGCGTGAACCACACCGTGTTGCCCATCGAGCGCCACATGACCGGGTCGGCCAGCGCCTCGGCGTAGTTCGCGAAGCCGACGAAGGCGCCGCCTGCGCCGGTGAGCGACTGGTCGGTGAAGCTGAGGATGATGCCGTGCACGATCGGCCAGGCGAGGAACAGCACGAAGGCGATGAGGAACGGGGCGAGGAACGCCCAGCTGATGAGCTGCTCGCGGTTGCGGGAGCCGGCGCGACGGATCGGCAGCGCGGCCTTGGAGCCTGTGACGATCGTGCGGGTGGAGTCGGTTGCGGTGGTCATGATGCGAACGTCCCCTCGGGATCAGCCGGGTTCGGCTGGCTGAGGAGCGTGTTCACGCGGGCCTCGAACCGGTCGATCGCGGCGGCGGGGTCGTCGCCCGAGAGCAGGACTCCCTGCACGGCGGCGCCGAACTCGCCCTGGAAGTTCGATCCGGATCCGGTGAACCACGCGGTCGGGTCGTAGACGACGTGCTGAGCGGCCTCGGCGTAGTGCGCCTGCGGGATCAGGTCGTCGTACTCGGGGGATTCGGTGACGGGAAGGAAGGCGGGGATGTGTCCGGCTTCTGCCCAGCCGAACGAGCCCTTCAGCATGTCGGCGACGAACTGGTAGGTCAGGTCGCGCTTCTTCTCGTCGGCGTTCGTCTGGTGCGGCAGCACGAACGAGTGCGAGTCGGCGTAGACCGCCGGTGTGCCGTAGAGCGTGGGGATCATGGTCGCGTCGAACGGGATCCCGGCGTTCTGCATGGTGCGCAGCTCCCAGACTCCGGTGAACAGCATCCCGCTCTTGCCGGTCGCGAACTCGGCGACAGCGCTGCCGTAGTCGGCCTGTGCGAGGGCGATCTCGCCGTCGAGCAGGGTGCGCATGAGCGAGAGCGATTCGACCGCGGCATCCTTGTCGATCACGGCCTTGCCCCCCGGCGGGAGCTCCATCGCGCCGCCGTGCTGCGAGTAGAAGGTGTAGAAGAGGCGCCACATCTGGGCGCCGTCGCCGAGGTATCCGTACGAGAGCGCATGGCCGTCGGCCTTGCCGCCGATCGTGCGCAGCTGGTCGACGAACTCGTCGGGGGAGGAGGTCTCGATCAGGCGGCCGTCGCTGTCGAGCACACCCGCGGCGTCGCAGATGTCGGTGTTGAACATGGCGACGAAGGGATGCGCGTCGAGCGCGATGCTGTACATGTTCTCGCCGACGAAGCCCTTCTCCCAGATGGGCTTGGGGAACTTCGTGCTGTCGACGCCGAGCGAGGAGAGCCGGTCGAGGTCCCAGGTGTCGAGCAGGCCGCCAGGGGCCCAGCCGACGGTGCGGGTCGCGTGCATGATCGCGACGTCGGGGGCCCGGCCACCGGCGCCGGCCATCGCGAGCTTCGTGTAGTACGGGGTGCCCCAGGCGAGGACCGTGGGGCGGATGCGGTACGCGCTCTGCGCGGAGTTCGCGGTGTCGAGCAGCTGCGACATGGTGACGCCGTCGCCGCCCGAGAGCAGATGCCAGAACTGCAGGGTCGTGGTGTTCGAGCCGGGGACGGTGCCGGGTGCGCAGCCGGCGAGCAGGGCTGCCGCGGCTGTGACCGATGCTGCGGTCAGGAACTGCCGTCTGGACATATCGAGCGGGGGCGTCATCGTCACTCCTTCGTGACTGCGGGCGGGATCGAGGTACATCATTACATCGATGTAATCGCGTGCGCAAGAGGGATCGTGAGAGGACGAGTCGCCGCCGGATGCTGCGCGGCTGCGCGCGTCAGGCGCGGTAGCCGCGCGGGGTGCCCTGCGTGCTGTCGCGCTCGAGCAGATGATGCGAGAGGGTGAGTGCTCGAGGTGGGGTGCTGCGGTCATCCATCCGCGACTCGAGAAGACCCAGCGCAGCGTCGGCGAAGGCGCGTCGATCGAAGGCGATCGTCGTGAGCGACGGTGACGTGTACCGCGAGAACTCGACGTCGTCGAAGCCCGTCACGATCACGTCGCCCGGCACGCTCACGTCGTGGTCGTGCAGGGCGTGCAGGGCGCCGAGTGCCAGAGAGTCGGTGAAGGCGACGATCGCGTCGAAGGCCACGCCCCGTCGGAACAGCGTCTCGACGCCATCCGCTCCGCCTGTCATCGACCACGGCATCGGGTTGATCTCGAGAGCGGTGTCACGGGGGATGCCGGCCTCGCGGAGCGCGTCGTGCACCCCTTCGAGACGCAGGCGGCTGGTCGCGGTCGCGACCGAGGGGTCGTCGTCCGCTCCGATCACCGCGATACGGGTCGCACCGTGCGAGAGCACGTGACGGGTGACATCGGCCGCAGCGCGTCGGCTGTCGATGCGCACGTGATCCGCCCTGTTCTGCTCCACCTCGCCGAGCACGACGAGCGGCGGCAGGCGATCGGCGTACTTCAGCACGCTGTCTTCGAGGCGGATGGGGTTGAGGATCAATCCGTCGACGAGGTGGGCCCGAGCTCGGGAGACGAGCTCCTTCTCGCGGTCGGGGTCGGTCGCGGTCTCCTCGATCTGCACGGCGAGCCCGCGCTCGTGGGCCGCATCGACCAGGCGGTGCATGAGCTCGGCCGAGAAAGCGGTGGCGAGGTCGGGGAGTGCGACCGCGATGATGCCGGATCGCCCCTTGCGGAGGCCACGGGCGCTGAGGTTGGGCGCGAAGTCGAGTTGGGCCATCGCCGCCTCGACCCTGACGCGGGTCTCCTCGCGCACGGCGACGGTGCCGGTGACGACGTTCGAGACGGTCTTGGGCGAGACGCCTGCCAGCGCGGCGACGTCTTTCATCGTCGAGCGGGGCGGCATCATCGCTGTCATCCGGTCAGCCTATCCATGACGACCTTCATCGACGGTGGTACATCGATGTAGGCGGTGCGGCTCTGACTAACATGGCGCCATGAGCATCGAACGCAACTGGGCAGGCAACCTCACCTATCGCGCATCCGCGGTCGAGCACCCGTCGTCGATCGAGGAGCTGCAGTCACTGCTCGCGCGCGGCGGGTCCGTGCGGTTCCTCGGCTCCCGGCACTGCTTCAACGACATCGCCGACACCGACGGGGTGCTCATCGCCCTCGACCGGCTGCCCGCCGTGTTCGAGATCAATGACGCCCGCGACGCCGTGCGCGTCTCGGGCGGACTGCGCTACGGCGACATCGCGCCGCGCCTCGGGGCGGAGGGGCTCGCGCTCGCGAACCTCGCCTCATTGCCGCACATCTCGATCGCCGGAGCCATCGCCACCGGGACGCACGGGTCGGGCGACGCGATCGGGTCGCTGGCGACCGCGGTGCGGGCCCTGACGATCATCACCCCCGCCGGGGATACGCGGACGCTCTCGCGCGGCGACGCGGACTTCGACGGTGCGGTCGTGAGCCTCGGGGCGCTCGGCGCGGTCGTCGAGGTCACGCTCGACGTCGAGCCGACCTACGACGTCGCGCAGCACGTGTTCGAGCATCCGTCGTGGGATGCGATCCTGGCCGACTTCGACGAGGTCACGGGCATCGGCACGAGCGTCAGCATCTTCTCGACCTGGACGCGCACCGACATCGCCGACCAGATCTGGGTCAAGCAGCGGCACCCCGAAGCGCACGAGCTCGTCCGCGACGACCTGTTCGAGCGGCTCGGTGCGGAGCCGGCGACGGCGAAGCGGCATCCGATCCTCGGCGTCGATCCTGTCGCCTGCACCGAGCAGCTCGGCGAGCCGGGGCCGTGGTTCGAGCGGCTCGCGCACTTCAAGCTCGAGTTCACGCCGTCGGCCGGCGCCGAGATCCAGAGCGAGTACCTGGTGCCCCGCTCCGACGCGGTCGCCGCGATCCAGGCGGTGCGCACGCTCGCCGGCCAGATCGCACCGCTGCTGCTCGTGAACGAGATCCGCACGGTCGCCCCCGACTACCTCTGGCTGAGCTCGTCGCAGGGGACGGATGCCGTCGGCATCCACTTCACGTGGAAGCCCGACGAGGCGGCGGTGCGCGAGTTCCTGCCGACGCTCGAGGCGCTTCTGCCCGCGACCGCCCGCCCCCACTGGGGCAAGGTCTTCACCCTCGACCCGGCGGAGGTGCGCTCGCGCTACCAGCGGTGGGACGACTTCGCAGCCCTCGCCGCCCGATTCGACCCCGAGCGCCGGCTCGTGAACCCGTATCTGGAGCGCCTCGGGCTGTAAGTCCGTCCGGATCACGGTCGGCTCCGGGCTGCGTCGGTTAGATCAATGCCGGTATGAAGCATCGGGACGGTGTGTGTCTTCGTATGAGGGCACTAGTGTGAGGAGCACAGTGATTCCGGGGGGAACAGTGCGCCAAGAGATTCACGTGGATCATGACGGTATGCAGGGCATAGCCGCGATGCTGAACGGCCTGAACATCGGTGGGCAGGAGAGCGACTTCGATCTCTCGCCGATGTGGAGCGATCTCGTGACCTCGGCCGCCTCGAGGTTCTCGCACGGCTGGGGAGATGCGCTAGTCGCGCTCGAATGGGATGCGCGCAGTCTCGCCGGTTCCGTCGACGAGACGGTCGCCGACTTCGTCGCTGCCGAACAGGCGAACTTCGATGCGCTCACCAGCTTCGTCGCTGCGCTGGACGAATGATGCCTTCCCAGTGGACACGGTCGGATCCGGGGGCGGGCGATGTCGGAGCATGCACGGCCGCCGCTCGATGGGCTGAGCTGCAGGTCTCTGATCTGTCCGACGCGCAGGCCGCGGTGACGACGATCCTGCGTGATCTCGATGCCTCGTGGACTGGGGAGAGTGCCGACGCCTTTCGCGGGCGTGCGGCCCGGCTGCGACGCGACTTCGAGGACTCCGTCGAGGCGATGGATGCTGCGCGCAAGGGTGTCGTGGAGTACGGCGACGCTGTGGCCGAGATCGCGGCGAGGGCTGAGGTGCTGAGGCAGGACATCGCTGCGGCGCAGCTGACCCTCGACATGGTGAGTGAAGGCGGGCTGTTCGACAACGACGCCGCGGGCCTGGAGCACGCGTACCAGGCGGAACGGCGGGCTAAGAAGGATGCGAAGATCGCGACCGACGCACTCGCTGAGCTCGCCAGAGACAGAGCGACCGCGGATCAGACTCTCGCGAGTCTGCTGGCCCGCGTGGCATCCGCCGCCTGGGACGGGTTGCGTTGCGTCGTCGCGAGTCCAGAGGGCTCGCGACGAGACCAGGCGAACACGCGTGTGATGGAGTTGCTCGGTCAATTCTGGAAAGGTGACCTCGGGCGCGGAGCGGTCCTCGGTCCCGACGACCCGTTCTTGTCGACGTTGATGCGGAGCGATCACATCGAGAGTGTGCGAGAGCGGGTGCTGTCTGACCTGCGAAGTGGGAGGTTGGACGCCGTCGGGATCTACGACCGCTCCATCAGCAACAACCCATCGGTGCTCATCAACGATGGCGTGAACCTCGCAACCAGCACGATGTCCGGCCCCGTTGCAGATTTTCACCTGAACAGCCAGAATCTTCCGGAGTCTTTCCTCGGGTCGTACTCACTCCAGGTGTTCGCGGGTGACCCCCGCGTCGATGGAGGCGTCGAGGTGACCTACGTGATCAATAACGACACAACCATCGATTCCGCGACCCGCATCCCGGGAACCGGAGGCGGCCATCTTCCGATCGTCTACCCTTCGATGATCGCCGCGGAAGCCGACAGCGGCGAGTGGGCATCGCAGCACCAGACGATCGTGTGGACGGAGACGGTATTTCCATGAGTGAGCTCGTGCATCGTCGACGGGGCGTTGCCGTGGTAGCCGGAGGCATCGTCGTGGCACTGTTTCTCGCAGGCTGCGCGCCGCAGGTCGCGTCTCCGATCGGCACATGGCGCGCAGTGGGCGAGGACACCGGCACGCTCACTGTGAACGAAGATGGTTCCTTCGCCCTGAGTGGCGCCTCCTTCAACCCTATTGACGACCGGGACGCAGACGGCGACTTCTCTGGCTACGGTACTTGGGACGCCTACCCCGACCAGCCGGAAATCGTTCTGCGCTTCTCCGGGGCTTCGCAGGGCGATCGCCGCGTGCAGCCTTCATCTCCCTCCGCGGATTTCAGATCCGGAGTCATGCGCTTCACCGATCCGGACGAGACAGTCGGCATCGAGTTCCGTCTCGAGGATCCAGCAGAGTGATGACCGAAACTGCTGTCGTCGTCGTCACTCTGTCGGGATCCAGGCAAGCGAGGTCGAGGGATCGCGGAGCGCCCAGTCGTGGTGCGGAACGAGGGCACGATCCGTTGCACCACCCCGGTTGTTCTCGGTAACATTCTCCGAGGCCCGGCCGACGGAGGTGCGCATGGCGAACGTCGGCTCCGACAAGCCCAACATCCGTCAGGTGGCGACCATCGCCGGCGTCTCGCACATGACGGTGTCGCGTGTTCTCAACGATCACCCGAACATCAAGCCCGACACGAAGCGCCGTGTCCTCGAGGCGATCGAGGAGCTCGACTACCGGCCGAATCTCGTGGCCAGGGCCCTCGCCACTCAGCGCACCCGGCGCATCGGAGTGATCGTCGAGAGCGCAGTGGCGCACGGCCCGACCAGCATCCTGCGGGCCGTCGAGCTCTCGGCGCGTGCCACCGGATACTCCGTCACGCCGATCGCTCTGCACGAGGGCGACCCGCTGTCGCCCCAGGAGGCGGTCGACAACCTCGTGACGCAGGGCGTCGATGCGCTGTGTGTGATCGCGCCCCGCTCGTCGTCGGTGGCTGCTCTGCGGCGCATCGCGATCACGGTGCCGATGCTCGTCGTCAAGGCCGACGCCGACCCGACGTTTCTCACGGTGTCGATCGACCAGCACGCCGGCACGACGTCGGTCGTCGACCACCTCGTGGCGCTCGGGCACCGAGACATCCTGCACCTCTCCGGCCCGCTGGACTGGCTCGACGCGAGAGCGAGAGAACGCGCTTTTCACACGAGGGCCAAGTCGTGGGGCATCCGTGAACGGCCCATCGTCGTCGGAGACTGGTCGGCCGATTTCGCGTACGACTTCGCGAAGGGCCTCACGCGGCTGCCGGACTACACGGCGATCTTCGCCGCCAACGACGACATGGCGATGGGGCTGATCCACGGGCTGCACGACAGGGGCTTCGAGGTGCCGAGAGACCTCAGCGTGGTCGGGTTCGACGACATCCCGCTCGCGCGGCACTTCATCCCGCCGCTCACGACGGTGCGCCAGGACTTCGGAGCGCTGGGCGTCGCGGTGGTCGAGATGCTGCGTGCGGCCATCGAGGGCCGTGACATCCCTACGCTCACCCGGATCCCCACCGAGCTCGTCGCCCGCGGCTCGTCCGCCGCACCCCGGGAGGTGCGATGACACCCGTCCGTGGTCCCGAGCCCGTGGTGCGGCTCGAGGGCATCACGGTCGAGTTCCCCGGTGTGCGCGCGCTCGACGGCGTCGACTTCCGCCTGTTCCCCGGCGAGGTGCACGCCGTGATGGGAGAGAATGCCGCGGGCAAGTCGACACTCGTCGCGGTGATCACCGGCACGCTCTCTCCCGAAGAGGGCGTGGTGCTGGTCGACGGCGAGCCGCGACGCTTCTCGGGAGTCGCCGACAGCCGAGCGGCCGGCATCGCGACGGTGTTCCAGGAGGCGCAGCTGAGCCCCAACCTCAGTGTGGCCGAGAACGTGATGCTCGGGCGTGAGCGCCGGGGCCGGTTCGGCATCGACTGGCGCAGGACCAGGGCGGATGCCGCCGAGGCGCTGGCCAGGCTGGGGCTCGACGACCTCGACCCCAAGACGCCGCTGTCGATGCTGACGCCGGCGCAGAAGCAGCTGGTCGCTCTCGCTCGCGCGGTCGTCGACGACCCGAGGGTGCTCATCCTCGACGAACCCACCTCGAGCCTCGACGTCGCCGAGGTCGCCACCCTGATGCGGGTCATCCGGGGTCTGCGGCAACGGGGGGTCGCGATCCTGTTCATCTCGCACTTCCTCGAGCAGGCGTTCGCGATCAGCGACCGCATGACCGTGCTGCGCAGCGGGCGACGCGTCGGCGAATATGCGACGCGCGACCTCGACCGAGCCGACCTGATCTCGAAGATGCTCGGCAAGGACATCGACAGCCTGAGGGCGCTCGGCTCGGAGCGCAAGGCGCATCACTACGCGTACGACGGAGAGCCGGCCATGCAGGCGTCGGGTGTCGGTCGACGCGGTGAGCTGGAGCGGATGGACGTCGAGATCCAGAGGGGCGAGATCGTGGGGCTCGCGGGGCTCCGGGGCTCGGGTCGCACCGAGCTCGCCTCGTTGCTCAGCGGTTCGGTGCGCACCGACAGCGGAGAGCTCTGGGTCGACGGCGAACGGGTGCAGCTGCGGAGCCCCTCGGCGGCGCTGCGGCACCGCATCGCGCTGTCGGCCGAGAACCGGGGAACGCAGGGCATCATCGGCGAACTCACGGCACGCGAGAACATCATCCTCTCGCTGCAGGCGCTGCGCGGATGGACTCGTCCTCTCTCGCACGCCGAGTCGAGGGGCTTGGTGGAGACCTACGTCGAGGCGCTGCACCTCGACCCTGCGGACCTCGACCGTCCGGTCGGCTTCCTGTCGGGGGGAACGCAGCAGAAGGTGCTTCTCGCTCGAGCACTGGCGGTGCGCCCGCACGTGCTGATCCTCGACGAACCCACCCGGGGGATCGACATCGCGGCGAAGGTCGAGGTGCAGCGCCGCATCAGCCAGCTGGCCGGAGACGGCGTGGCAGTCGTGTTCATCTCGTCCGAGCTCGAAGAGGTCGTGCGGCTCAGCGACCGCATCATCGTGCTGAAGGACCGCGAGAAGATCGGCGAGCTCAGCAACGGTCCGGGGGTGACCGTCGACACGGTGGTCGAGATGATCGCCGCCGAGCTGAGTCACAGCGCAGAACTGTGATCGGTAACAACTTCGCTCGACATTGATATGCCCGATTTGGTAACGAACTCTTGTGTTTCAGAAATTGTTCCCGGTAACATCGCCGCAGGACATGCGAAGCAGCTGTCCTGCAATCACGACAGGACCATGACTGGTCCGCCACTGCCGGAGTGACCACCGGCATCTCAAAGAGGAGAAGAAATGTCCGCGAAGAAGCGCATCCGCGTCGCGTTCGGCCTGGCAGCAGTCGGCGCACTCACCATCGGCCTTGCGGCCTGCTCGTCCGGTGACTCGGGCGGCTCAGGCGACGGCGGCGGCTCGGAGGAGATCACGACCGTCGGCTTCGTGGCCGTCGGCCCCGAAGGCGCCTGGCGCGAGGCGAACGAGCAGAACATCCAGGACACCTTCACGGAGGAAGCCGGATACGAGCTCAAGTACGCCCCCGCCACGAACCTCGACCAGAAGTCGCAGATCGACGCGTTCACGTCGTTCGTCGATGAGGGCGTCGACGTCATCCTGCTGTCGGCCACCGAGGCCTCCGGCTGGGAGGACTCGCTCAAGCGTGCGCAGGAGGCGGAGATCCCCGTGATCCTGCTCGACCGCGGCATCGAGCCCGACGACGACAGCCTGTATGTGACCCGCATCGCACCCGACAACGTCGAGGTCGCGAAGGAGGTCGGCACGTGGGCTGCGGCCACGTTCCCCGACGGAGGCAACTACGTCGTGCTCGAGGGTCCGGCCGGAGTCGGCGTCGTGAACGAGCGCAACACGGGCTTCGACGAGGGCCTCGGCGACTCATCGCTCACGAAGCTCGACGCGCAGACCGCGAACTGGTCGGCGGAAGAGGGCAAGAGCGTCTTCGAGACCATGCTGAAGTCCTCGAACAACGACATCCAGCTCGTGTTCGCCCAGAACGACGAGATGGGACTCGGTGCGGCTCAGGCTGCGGAAGAGGCCGGACTCGTCGTCGGCGAAGACGTCAAGATCGCCACGATCGACGGCACGAAGAACGCCATGCAGGCGCTCGCCGACGGTCAGCTCAGTTACGTGCACGAGTACAACCCGCTGTTCGGTGAGACGGCGATGGAGGTCGTCGAGAAGACGCTCGCCGGCGAAGAGGTCGAGTCGTACATCGTCGTCCCCAGTGAGGCGTTCGACTCGGCCGAGGCGGCCCAGGCCGTGCTCGCCGACCGCAAGTACTGACCGAGCACCGAACCCGACGCCGGAGTGATCCGGCAGCGAGCCCGGGTGGGGCAGGAGCACTGCGCCACCCGGGTTCTGCAGACGGAGAGACAGCGATGAACGAAGCACTGCCCATCGTCGAGATGCGGGGGATCTCAATAGAGTTCCCGGGCGTGAAAGCCCTCGACGGAGTCGATTTCCGCCTGTTCCAGGGCGAGGTCCACGCGCTCATGGGAGAGAACGGCGCAGGAAAGTCGACCCTGATCAAAGCCCTGACCGGCGTCTATCAGATCGACTCGGGGTCGATCGTCGTCGCCGGGCAGGAGCGCAGCTTCGGCGGCGCCGGCGATGCGCAGGATGCCGGGATCTCGACGGTGTACCAGGAGGTCAACCTCGCACCCAACCTCTCGATCGGCGAGAACGTGATGCTCGGGCATGAGACGCGAGGTGTGTTCGGCATCAACTGGACGGCCACCCACCGAGCCGCGACCGACGCTCTCTCCCGACTCGGCCTGGGGCACCTCGACACCCGCCGACCGCTCTCGACACTCTCGATAGCGCTGCAGCAGCTCGTCGCCATCAGCCGCGCGATGGCGATCAAGGCCAAGGTGCTCATCCTTGACGAGCCGACCTCGAGCCTCGACGCCGCCGAGGTCGAGGGCCTCTTCACCGTGATCCGCGCTCTGCGAGATCAGGGCGTCGCGATCCTCTTCGTCTCGCACTTCCTCGATCAGGTCTACGCGATCAGCGACCGCCTGACGGTGCTGCGCAACGGACAGTACGAGGGCGAGTACCTCACCCGCGACCTCGACCGTCATGCCCTCATCTCGACCATGATCGGCAAAGACCTCGATGCGCTCACGTCGCTCGGGGGCAACCGCCGCCGTGCACCGCGCGAGGCCGACGAGAAGCCGCTGCTCGCGGCATCCGGCATCGCACGCCGCGGAGCGGTCGAGGCGACCGACCTCGACATCCGCCCCGGCGAGGTGATCGGCTTCGCCGGGCTGCTGGGCTCCGGGCGCACCGAGCTCGCCCGACTGCTCTATGGTGCCGACCGCACCGACGAGGGCACGATCGAGCTGCACGGACGCCGGGTCGACCTGAAGTCGCCCGCCGATGCGCTGCCTCGCCGAATCGCCTTCTCGACCGAGAACCGCCGCGACGAGGGGATCATCGGAGACCTGACCGTGCGCGAGAACATCGTCCTGGCGGTGCAGGCAGAGCGCGGCTGGGCGCGGCCCATGAGCCGCAAGGAGCAGGACGCGATCGTCGACCGCTACATCGAGCAGTTCAACGTGCGCCCGGCCGACCCCGACCGGATGATCAAGAACCTCTCCGGCGGCAATCAGCAGAAGGTGCTGCTCGGGCGCTGGCTCGCGACGCAGCCCGAGCTGCTGATCCTCGATGAGCCGACCCGCGGCATCGACGTCGGTGCCAAGGCCGAGATCCAGGAGGCGGTGGCCGAACTCGCCGAAGACGGCGTCGCCGTGGTGTTCATCTCCTCCGAGCTCGAAGAGGTCGTGCGTCTCTCCGAACGGATCGTCGTGCTGAAGGACCACCGCAAGATCGGCGAGATCCAGAACGGCCCCGACGTCACCGCGCAGGTGATCGTCGATGTGATCGCCGCCCACGGAGTGGAGGCCGCTGCCGAGACGCTCGACGACACCGACGGCGCCGTGCCCGATAGCATCGCCCCCACGACCGACAAGGAGGCAGCGCGATGACCGCGTCAGCCGGCACCACCATCTGGCGGGATCTGATCCACAAGCCGTTCTTCTGGGGCATCGTCGCGATCCTCGCGCTGCTCGCCCTGAACGTGATCAAGGATCCGACCTACCTCGCGCTGTCGATCAACCCCAACAACGGCAACCTCGTCGGCAACCTGATCGACATCCTGCGCCAGGCGGCGCCGATCATGATGATCGCGATCGGGATGTCGCTCGTGATCGCCACCGGTGGCATCGACCTCTCGGTCGGATCCCTGATGGCCGTCGCCGGGGCGGTCTCGATGGAGTTCCTCAGCGCCGCGGGCGACTCGTTCGGCGCAGCGCTCGCCGCGGTCGGACTCGCGCTGGTCATCACCGGCATCCTCGGGGCGGTCAACGGTCTGCTCGTCGCCTATGTCGGGCTGCAGCCGTTCATCGCGACACTCGTGCTCATGCTCGCGGGTCGAGGAATCGCCAAGGTGATCACCGGCGGGCAGAACACCACGGCGTCGAACGACGCGTTCCGCTGGATCGCGAACGGCTTCGTGATCGGCATCCCCGTGGTGTTCATCCTCGCCGTGCTCATCGTGATCGCCGTCGGCTGGGTCGTCAGGCGCAGCGCGCTGGGACTCATGATCGAGGCCATCGGCATCAACCCTCGGGCCAGCCGCATGGCGGGAATCAAGCCGAAGGGCCTGCTGCTCACGGCGTACATCATGAGCGGCATTCTCGCCGGCATCGCGGGTGTCATGTCGGTCGGCAGCGTCATGACCGTCGACATCTCCCGCACCGGATACCAGCTCGAGCTCGACGCGATCCTCGCGGTCGTGATCGGCGGTGCCTCGTTGGCGGGCGGGAAGTTCTCGCTCAGCGGCGCGTTCGTCGGAGCGCTGCTCATCGCCACCCTCGACAAGACCGTGCTGTATCTCGGCGTCTCGTCGTCGGCGACCCCGGCGTTCAAGGCCATCGTGATCGTCATCCTGTGCCTGCTGCAGTCGCAGCGGGTGCGCAGCTGGTTCCGTCGACGCCGGAGGGCGCGACCGGTCGAACAGATCATCGCGAAGGAAGAGGTGTCCGCATGAGCGTCCTGACCGCCACGCCGGCTCCTCAGGCAACCGAGACCGTCGTCGACCGCCTGCGACGCATGATCACGGCGAATCCCTCGGTGCTGCCGACCATCGCCTCGGTCGTCATCTTCGTCGGCATGGTGATCTTCGGTGAAGTCGCCTACGGCCGCATCCTGCAGTTCAGCACCGTCTCGAACCTGCTCATCAACAACGCGCACCTCATCGTGCTCGCCGTCGCGCTGACGTTCGTGATCCTCACCGGCGGCATCGACCTCTCGGTGGGGTCGATCATCGCGGTGTCGTCGGTGGCCGGCGTCATGCTCTCGAACGCCGGATGGAACGCCTTCGCCGTGATCGTCGCGATGATCGGCATCGGCGTGCTCTTCGGCATCGTCTCGGGAGTGCTGATCCGGTACTTCAACGTGCAGCCGTTCATCGCGACGCTGGCGATGATGTTCCTCGGGCGCGGCCTCGCGTCGCTGCTCAGCACCAAGCCGGAGCGACTCGGTGAGGAGTCGCCGATCCGGTGGATCGGCACGCAGCTGAAGATCATCGACGGCCCCAAGGTCAACGACCTCGTGATCACCCCTGCGGTGCTCGTCGCCGTGATCGTCGTGGCGGCCGCGTTCTTCGTGCTGCACCGCACGCGCACCGGACGCACGGTCTATGCGATCGGCGGATCCGAGAGCTCCGCTCTGCTGATGGGGCTTCCCGTGCAGCGCACCAAGGTGCTCGTCTACGTGATCAGCGGTGGCCTGGCCGGTCTCGCCGCGGTGCTGTACACCGCACGACTCGGCACCGCGCAGAACATCACCGGCATCGGATGGGAGCTCGATGCGATCGCCGCCGCGGTGATCGGAGGCACCGTGCTCACCGGGGCTTACGGTTACGTGCTGGGCTCGGTCGTCGGTGCGCTGGTGCTCGGGCTGATGAACGTGCTGATCACGCGCGACGGCGGCATCCCACCCGAGATGACGACGATCATCACCGGCGGCATCCTGCTGGTGTTCGTGCTGCTGCAGCGGGCGGTCACCCGCAAACGGGAGTAGCACCGTTCGCATCATCTGAATGGCCCCATCTCGCATAGAGGTGGGGCCATTCGCGTGTCTGAGCACCCTGAAGGTCCCATCTCGGAACACCGGTATTCGAGCCGCGGATGTCGGTTACGTCCTCATATGAAGACGTAACGTTGTCTTTCGTGACCGATGGCGTGCGATGACGGATGTGGAGACCGACGAGCTGCGCGCCTTCGCGACGAAGGCCGCCAGTCTGCGGGGCGACTTCGGCTCGGCGGTGGTCGCGCAGTCGTCGGGGCTGGGCGCACGCTCGATCACCGCGGCGGTGGCGCGATTCGGCGACGCATGGACGACGGCACTGGGGCGCCGTCTCGCGGACGTCGACATGGTGGCGGAGAACCTGCGGCAGACGGCCGAGGTGTTCGACCGGGGCGATGAGGCGTCGAGCAGCGAACTCGACCAGATGATCTGGGCCGAGAGCGACTACTGATGTCCGAGCTGGGGATGACGAACGACCCGGTCGCGCTGATACCGGGCTCGTATGCGGCGGCGCATACGGTCGCGTCCGCGTGGCGGTCTCGGTCCGAGGCCGCCACTGCCCTTCGGGACGGGTTGCGGGGCCTCGAGGTCGATTCCGCGTGGACGGGGTACCCGTATGAGAAGTACCTCGAGCGGGCGGAATACGTGCGGTCGTCGTGGCAGAGGTGCGGCGAGTACTTGATGAGTGGCGCCGCCGCTCTGTCGGCCTATGGCGATGCTCTGCGATGGGCGCAGGACGAAGCCGCACGCGCCATCGACCTGTGGGAGCAGGCGGAAGCAGCGACGATCGCTTCACGCCAGGAGCACCAGGTGAAGGTGCGTGAGCTGGAACGCGACCTTCACCTGCGACACGTCGAACTCGACGTCCCGTTCGTCGACGGCGGCGCGGACCTGCGCGCACAGGCGATCGACGTCTTGACGAACGCACGGGGTGTGCTGGATCGCTACGCCGTCGACGCTGCCAACGCCATCCACGCAGCGGCGGATGGCGCGCCCCTGCAGACGCCGAAGCAGGCCGAAGCCGCGACGAACTGGGCAGTCGTCGGGGCGATCGGCTCGATCATGTTCGAGACCGCCGTACTCAACCCGGCGATCGAGCAACTGAACTTCATCGCCTCGATGGGCAACGCGCTCATCAACCACCCCGACATCCTCCTCGAACTCCTCGGCGGAGTCGCGCTCGTGGTCGGCGGCGGCACGATGATCGGCGGCGGAGGTGCGCTCGCGATCACCGGGGTGGGAGCTGCACCCGGTGGCGGTCTCGCCTGGGCCGGCGTCGGGGTGGCCGGGGCCGGACTTGCCGCAGCCGGGCACGCCGGGACGCGATGGATGAACGAGGCCACGGGCGACGACGCCGTCTCCGTCGCTCAACGCCCACCCCCTCACCCCGAACACGGGGGTCGTGACATCAAGGGCCAGTACAACGGCGACGGGCAACGTCCTTGGGTCGATACCGAGAAGATCGGGCTCGATGAAGTCGCTAGCGATACCGGGTACGACATCATCCGCGACAAGGTGCGTGCGACCATCGACGGGTATTACAAGCCCGGCGCGACGACTGAGCAGCACCGATACTACGACGGCCTATACAAGAATCCCGACGGCACCTACACCGGCGTGGAGGTCAAGGGAGGAACCGGGAGTCGGGACGTGTATCAGAGAGGATTCGACAGCACGGTCAGCCCCGATCGTCCAGCCACAGCCGTCATCAACGGCGAGAGAATACAGATCACCAAAGTGATACTTAAGGAAGTCAAGTGACGAAGCCCACACACATCACCCAGAGGAATGGACGTTCCCGCGGCGCGCTCCTCGACGATTTCCGCCCGTACTCCGAACAGATCCGGTTCGTTCTGCTTCAGATGAACGGATCCTCGTTCTGGGCCTACAGTTTGTGGCGAGCGCCGGAAGGTGCTGATCTGCTGGACAGCATCCCATTCAGCGAGGAGTACATGCAGTGCGCCGGCACCGCCGATGCACTGGCGCTGGAGGTTCGCCGCATCGAGGCCGACGGCACCCCCCACCAGTACGCGATCGGCAAGCCCGGCGGCGACCGCGCCGGGGCGCCCACCGAGGTGATCCACTACGACGACGGTCGCCACAGCACCACGGTCTACCCCCACGAGGTCTTCACGGCCGACGAGGCGGCGGTCGTCTTCTACACGTACTTCCTCACCGACGACGTGTCTCAGCCCTACGAGCTCCGCGACCTGCACCTGAGCTGGCCGACGCCCGAGCCCGACGAGGGTCAAGGCTGATGCGCATCCGCGTCGATCACGAACCGCTCGCCCAGTCGATCGCCGTTCTCGCCGACACGGCGCAGCAGATCCGAGCCCTCCTCGACGACCTGGACTCCGAAGCAACCGAGCTGAAGCACCTGTGGACCGGGCACGCCCGAGACGCCTACTCCCGCGCTCACCGCGAGTGGAACGACTGCGCCGCCGCCATGCACACCGCTCTCACGAGCGCCGCAACCGCCGCCGCCCGCGCGCAAGCGCGCACTCGCGAGGCCGAAGCCCACGTCGCGGGCCTCTGGAGCTGACTCAGACCGTCGGGATCCAGACCCGCATGGTCGACGGACCACGTCGAGCCCAGTCGTGATAGGCGATCAGCGGAGAATCGACCGTCTCACCGGTCGAGCGATGGCGCACCGGCAGCATCACGTGACCGTCGCTCTCGACAGGGTCGCCGACCACGACCGCGTCGCCGACATCAGCGCCGAGATCGATCGACTCGAGCGCCAGAACTTCGGGGCCTCGTTCGATCACGACGCTGCCCCGCACCGCATCCACCATCGGATGCGGTGCCGTGGCCCGCGCCACGATCGGCAGGTTCAGCTCGACGACGTCGCCGGCGCGGAACGCGTGAGCGACCTCGACCGCGCCCTCGGGGGCAGGGGACTCCACGACCTCGCTGCCGCTGTGCACGCGCACCGTCGCGCCCTCGGCCCACGACGGTACCCGCAGCGTCAGGGTGAACTCGGCGTCCTCGGCGATCGTGACGCGAACATCACCCTCGGCGGGGTAGCTCGTCGCCACGTCGAACGCGACGACCCGCCCGTCGGGCAGCACCGTGCGCACGGTCGTCGGCGCGTACTGGTGCAGTTGCACGCCGTCGTCGTCGGCGCTGGCCACATACGCGGCGAGGCTCGCGAAGGTGCGGGCGACGTTCGGCGGGCAGCACGAGACCTCGAACCACGGGGCCCGCAGTGATGACGAGGCGCGCGGCGACGTGGCATCCGGATCCGCCGGCGTTCCCGGCGTCCGCTGGTGCAGCGTGTTGGCGTAGAAGAACGATCGCCCGTCGTCACCGGGCGAGGTCGCGACGACGTTGAACAGGGTCCGCTCGATCAGGTCGGCGTACTGCGCCTCACCGGTCGCGAGCAGCAGCCGCCACGAGAACATGATCGAGCCGATCCCGGCGCAGGTCTCGGAGTAGGCGCGGTCCGGCGGCAGCTCCCAGTCGTCGCCGAACGCCTCGTCCTGGTGGTGCGACCCCTGGCCGCCGGTGACGTAGGTGCGCCGTTCGATGGTGCGGTCCCACTGCGACCGCAGCGAGGCGAGCAGCGCGTCGTCCGACAGCTCGGCGGCGACGTCGACGGCCGCGGACGAGAGGTAATTCGCCCGCACGGAGTGCCCGCGAAGAGCCTCGGCGTCGCGCACCGACACGTCGTCCTGGAAATAGCTGCGCCCCCATTCGATCTCGCCCAGCGACCCACGCCCGTGCCGCTCGACGAACAACGCTGCCTGATCGATGAAGCGCTGCTCGCCGAGCGCTCGACCGAGCTCCGCGAGACCGACCTCGACCTCGGCATGCCCGCAGATCGCGTCGCGTCCGTCGGCGCCGAACTCGCGGCAGACGAGGTCGGCGGCGCGGCGGGCGATGTCGATCAGACCGTCGTCGGCATCCGGCCGGGTGCGCACCCGGGCGACGGCGGCCTGGAACAGGTGACCGAGGCAGTAGAGCTCGTGTCCCCATTGCAGCGCCGACCACCGCTCGCCCTGACCGACACGGCCGAACATCGTGTTGAGGTATCCGTCGGGCTCCTGCGCGGCGGCGACCCGGTCGACGACCCGGCGGAATCGCTGCTCGAGGTCGCTGTCGGCTGCGGCATCCGTCCGTCCGATCTCCCACGCGAGCGCCTCGAGATACTTGTAGATCTCGGAGTCGGCGAACTCGCGGCCGCGACGCCCTGCGGGAAGCGTGCCGGCGGCGGCGAGATCGAAGTTCGGCAGCCACCCCTCCGACTCGAGTCGCGACTCGATGTGCGTGAGCGTGGCAGTGCCGTTGACGGCCTGGCGGTCGCCCCAGAACCCTCCGGTGATGCGCACCTCGTCGAGTCCGAGGGGGCGCAGACGGCCGCGGGTGGGGACCACGGGAGCGGCAGGTGTGGTGGTGTCGAACATGGTCATCCCTTGAAGGCGCCGGACATGAAGCCCCGCACGTAGTGTCGTTGCAGGATCAGGAAGAGCAGGATGCAGGGGAGCGCCAGCACGACGACCCCCGCCTCGGTGGCGCCGTAGTCGACGACGCCCTGCACCTGCCCGCGGAGGTTGGCCACCGCGAGCGGCAGCGTCATGCGGTTGGTGTCGTTGATGAGGATGAGCGGGGCCATGAAGTCGTTCCACGCCGTGAGGAACGCGAACAGCCCGACCGTGACGAGACCCGGCTTGACCGCCGGAAGCAGCACCCGCCACAGGGCGCCCCAGCTGGAGCAGCCGTCGACCATTGCGGCCTCATCCATCTCTTTCGGAATCGACTCGAACGAGATGCGCATCATGAACATCGAGAACGGCAGCTGGAACATCGTGATCACGAGCGCGACGCCGACGAGCGAGTTCTGCAGGCCGACCGCGTTGAGAATCACGTAGAGCGGAATGAGCAGCGTCGCGTACGGCACCATCAGGATCGCGAGGGTCAGCAGGAACAGCGCGTTCTTGCCGGGGAACGAGAAGCGCGCGAACGCGTATCCGCCCAGCAGCGAGATGAACAGCGTGAGCGCCACCGTGAGCACCGAGACGAAGAGCGAGTTGCCCAGGTACACCCAGATGCCCGCCTGGTATTCGCCGAGGGCGGCGTAGTTGCCGAAGCCCCAGCCGTCGGTCTGGCTGGTGCCGGCCATCGGGCTGACCGACGAGACGCCGGTCCAGATGAGCGGATAGAGGAAGATCACCGCGAGGGCTGTGGTGAACACCCAGTACGGGATGCCGAAGACGACGCGGGCGACCTTCGAACGGTACCGAGGCGCGGTGGGCTGATGATTCGGGGCGACGATCGTGCGGGTCAATGTCTGGGACATGATTCTCTCTCAGCTCTCGGTTCAGTTCTCATCCGGGCGGCGGAACGCGCGCAGCTGGAAGACGTTGATGACGATGAGTGCGAGCAGCACGATCACCGAGAGGGCACCGGCGATGCCGAGGCTGTTCTGCCCCTGGAAGGCGACGTTGTAGATCAGCTGCACGACGGTCATGGTGCTGTTGTCGGGGCCGCCCTTGGTCAGGATGTAGAACTGCTCGAACGCGAGCAGCGATCCGGTCACGCACATCACGGTGGTGAGCGCGAAGGTCGGCTTGAGCAGCGGCACCGTGATGTCGCGGAACGTCTGCCACCGGTTCGCGCCGTCGATGCGGGCGGCTTCGTAGACGTCGTCCGGAATGCCCTGCAGGCCGACCAGCATCAGCAGCATGTAGAAGCCCGCATAGCGCCAGACGATCAGGAAGATCGTCGACCACAACGCGCCTTCGGGAGTGCCGAGGAACGTGATTCCCCACGACTTCATGAGGTTCGCGAAGGGCCCGGCGATGGGGGAGTACAGCACGTAGAAGAGCAGCGAGGCGGATGCGAGACCGAGGGCGCTCGGGATCAGGAACGCCGTGCGCAGGAAGCCCTTCCACCGGGTCGATTCCTGCACGAGCAGGGCGAGTCCGAGACCGAGGCCGATCAGGATGGCGGTCGTGATGACCGTGTAGAGCAGGGTGAAGCGGATCGAGTCCCAGAAGAGGCGGTGCATGACGGCATCCGCGTAGTTCTCGGGGAAGTTGATGCCCTGGTTGCCGCTCAGCAGGGGCCAGTCGGATGCCGACATCTGCACCACCAGCACGAGCGGCACGATGAACAGCAGGGCGACGAAGATCGCCGTCGGGGCCGCGTACAGCCAGCCCTGCACCGGGCCGCCGAAGGCGGTGCGGCGTCTGCGGCGACGCAGCGGAGGTGCGGTCGAGGTCATCAGATTCTCTTTCGATCGGAGGTGCGGGGCGTGCGGGAGGATCGCGGTGATCTCCTCGTTGTCGGCCGGCACCGAGTCGTCGCCGTTCAGCACGGCGTTGCGCACCAGCGTCAGCCACGGGCTGCCCGGAGCATTGAACGCCTGCTGGAAGTTCAGCGCCACCGGGGTGTCGCCCTGAGCTGCCACCTCGTTGATCGTGACCAGACGCGGGTCGGCCGCGGCATACTCGTTGTCGGCCAGGTCGCCGCGCGAGACGGCGTTGCCGTCCTTCGCGAGCACCTCGACCTGGGCATCCTCCGACATCATCCAGTTGAGGAAGTTCCAGGCCTGCGCCGCCTTCTTCGAATCCTTCGAGATGCCGATGCCGTCGCCGCCGACGAAGGTCGAGGCGCCGCCGTCGACACCGGGGATGCCGGCGACTCCCGCGTCGAACTCGAGGGAGGGGAGGAGCGTGGCCGGGAACGGCATCACGCCGACCTTGCCCTCGCTGAACGCGGCGGTCCAGGTGGGGCCTGCCTCATCGGTCGAGGAGGGGAGGATCGCGCCGGCATCCTGCAGCTCGGCCCACGTGTCGTAGACCGCCTGGGCGGAGTCGCCGTCGAGCAGGGATTCGGTGCCGTCGTCGCTCATGACCTCGTCGCCGGATGCCCAGATCGAGGGGAACCAGGTGAAGACCAGGCAGCCACCGCAGTTGAGGCCGGTCGCCGTGCCGTACGTGTCGGGCTTGTTCAGCGCCTGCACGGCCATGGCCGCCTCGGCGAACTCTTCGAGCGTGGCGGGTGCCTTCTCGGGGTCGAGGCCCGCCTCGGCGAACAGCTCCTTGTTCCAGAAGAGCATCGACAGGTCGAGGGCGAACGGCAGCACGTACTCGGCGCCGTCGACCGTGCCCGCCGACAGGTGCCCCGGGTTGATCTCGTCCTTGAAGTCGAGACCGTCGATCTGCTCGGACATGTCCTGGAAGAGACCCTGCTGCGCCCAGTTGGGCACGTAGACGATGTCGGCGGCGAACAGATCCGGCAGCCCGTCGGACCCGGCCGCCGCGCCGACCTTGGCGACGTAGTCGTCGTTGGGGACGACCGTGAGCTCGACCTGGTTCTCATGGCTGGCGTTGTAGGCGTCGACGAGCAGCTTGGCCTGGCGCTCGATGGGCGCGCGGGTCCACAGCGTCAGCGTGGTGCCGTCGTCGGTGCCCTCGGCAGGGATGGGCTCGTCTGAGGCGGTGTCGTCAGCGGCGGGTGCGCAGGCGGCGAGACCGCCGACGAGCAGGCCGGCCGCGATGACGGCTGCTGCTGCCCGGCGTGCGGCGTGTGTACGGGTGGTGTTCATGGGCGGGGGCTCCTCTGGGCTCGTCCTTGAGCGGGTGCGGTGTGGCGCTTCGACAGTGCAGCGCCGGGTGTGGAGATGAGGTGGAGATCGGGTTCTTCGAAATCTACGAAAACCCTTTCGAAAGGTATAGCGTGGTTTCAGCGGGGGCGTCAACCCTCGTTCCGATAACCTTTCAGCAACAGGGAGTGGGATGAGCGACACGACGGCAGCACGGGCGGTGACCCTCGGCGACGTCGCCGCGCGCGCCGGAGTCTCGATCTCGACGGCCTCCAAGGCGCTGAACGATCGGGGCGATGTATCGGCGGCGACCCGGGCCAAGGTGCGCGCGATAGCCGATGAGCTCGCCTTCACGCCCAACGCCATGGCGCGCGGACTGCTCGCCGGGCGTACGGGAACCGTCGGGCTGCTCACGAGCGACCTCGAGGGTCGCTTCATGATCCCGATCCTGATGGGAGCCGAGGACGCCTTCGGCGCCGGTCGCATCAACGTCTTCCTGTGTGATGCGCGGGGTGACGCGATCCGCGAGCAGCACCATCTGAAGGAGCTGCTGAGCCGCCGGGTCGACGGCATCATCGTGGTGGGTCGGCAGACCGACCCTCGACCCTCGCTCGGGCAGGAGATCCCTGTACCGGTCGTCTACGCGTACGCCCCGTCGGATGACCCGCGCGACCTGTCGCTGACTCCCGACAACTACGCCGGAGGGCGTCTCGCGATCGAGCACCTGCTGGCCTGTGGGCGGCGGCGCATCGCGCACATCTCGGGCGACCCGACGTATGCCGCAGCTCAAGACCGCCTCGCCGGGGCCAGGGCCGCCCTCGCCGAAGCAGGCCTCGAGCTCGTCGGCGAGCCGATGTTCTCGGAGTGGACGGAGCACTGGGGGCGGGACGCCGCGGCGATGCTGCTGAACCGGCATCCCGACATCGACGCCGTGTTCTGCGGCTCTGACCAGATCGCTCGCGGCGTGCTCGACTCGGCGCGGGATCTCGGACGCACCGTTCCCGACGACCTTGCAGTGATCGGCTACGACAACTGGGAGGTGCTCGCCACCAACGCCCGGCCCGAGCTCACCAGCATCGACGCCAACCTGCAGCAGCTCGGTCGTCAGGCGGCGCTGCGGGTGTTCGATGCGATCGACGGCATCGACATCGGCGAGGGTGCGCACCACCTGCCGGTGCGGCTCGTGATCCGCGGATCGACCATCGCCCGGCGCTGAGCCGCCCCTGGGTCTTCGAATCGCGCAAATGACCCCATCTCTTCCCGAAACAGGGTCATTTGCGCGATTCGAAGGCGGTCCGTCCGTTCAGACGTGATCGCGCCAGGAGTGCTGCGGGTCGAACCCCAGCACCCGTCGGGCCTTGTCGATCGACAGCAGCGTCTCGTTCGGCCCGAACTCGCGGGCGACCGGCACGTCGGGGAAGACCTCGGCGAGCAGCTCGGCGTTCGGCCGCGACATCACCGTGTCGGCCGCCGCGATGATGAAGTTGTCGAACCCGGGGGCTGCGACCTCGAGGGCGCGCTGCACCGCCTGCGCACCGTCGCGTGCATCGATGTACCCCCAGAGGTTCCACTTGCGGCGGAGCGCGTCGGCGTCGAAGTCGGGGAACTCGGCGTAGTCCTCGGGATTCATGACGTTCGAGAACCGCAGGGCAGTGATCGACAGATCCGGATGCCACCGCACGAGCTCCCTCGCCAGCTGCTCTTCGAGCGTCTTGACCAGCGAGTAGACCGATTCGGGGCGGGCGGGATAGTCCTCGTCGACCGGCACGTAGGGCGGCGGCACGTCGAACGGCAGGCCCAGCACGGTCTCGCTCGAGGCGTAGACGACGCGCCGGATGCCGAGGCGCACCGCCGCCCAGAAGACGTTGAACGTCGCAGGCATGTTGTTGTGGAAGGTCGCCACGTCGCTGCGGATGCCGGGGGCGGGGATCGCGCCGAGATGTACGACGGCGTCGATGCCCGCGTGTCGGTCGCCGACCGCGGTGAAAGCATCCACGACCTGGCCGTAATCCGTGAGGTCGACCTGCACGAAATCGGGGCCGCGAGTGCCCGCGACATCCATGCCGATGACCTCGTATCCCTGGGCGCGGAGTTCCCGCGCGACGACGCTGCCGAGCTTGCCCGATGATCCGGTGAGTGCGATGCGCATGTCACCAGAGTGGCACGAAGGCGAGGCCGTCGGGGCCGCTCGGCATACACTCGTCGGCGTGAGTGACACGAGCAGCGAGCCCCGTCGCACCGTCGGCGTGCGCGACGTCGCCGTGCGCGCGGGGGTGTCTCGCCAGACGGTGTCGCGGGTGCTGAACGACCACCCCGAGGTCGCTACCGAGACCCGCGAACGAGTGCTCGCCGCGATGACCGAGCTCGGCTACCGCATGAACAATGCCGCGAGGGCGCTGGGCACCCGCCGCTCCCGCACGCTCGGCGTGCTGGCCACGGATGCGCTGCACTACGGACCCTCGCGCAGCATCGCCGCGCTCGAGGCCTCGGCCCGCGAGGTCGGCTATTGGCTGAGCGCCGCCTTCGCGGATGCCGGAGATGCCGACGCGGTCATCGCCGCGGTCGACCACCTCGTGATGCAGGGAGTCGAGGGCATCGTCGTCGTCGCGCCCCATGCCCACACCCTCGATGCGCTCGACGAGGTGCGCATCGGCGTTCCCGTCGTGACCCTCCATGCCGCCGACCGGGGTGCGCGTGGCCTCTCGGTCGACCAGGCAGCCGGAGCCCGGCTCGCCGTCTCGGCGCTCGCCGATGCCGGGCACACGCGCATCGCGCACCTCGCCGGGCCGGCCGACTGGCTCGAGGCCGAGTCGCGCGCCGAGGGGTTCGCCGCTGAGCTCGCCGCACGAGGGCTCGCCGCAGGGCCCGTGTTCGAGGGTGACTGGACCGCGGGATCGGGTTATGCAGCGGCTGACGCCGTGCGGGACTCGGGTGTGACGGCGGTCTTCGCGGCCAACGACCAGATGGCACTCGGGCTGCTCGGCGGCCTGCAGGAAGTCGGGCTCACCGTGCCCGGCGACATCAGCGTGGTGGGCTTCGACGACACCCCGGATGCCGCCTACTACTGGCCGAAGCTCACGACCGTGCGACAGGACTTCTCGGAGCTGGCCCGCCGCGCGGTGGCGGCGGTGCTGGCGGGGAGCGCCGGGGCTGCGGCATCCGATCTCCCGCCCGTGGCGCCAGTGCTGGTGACTCGGGATTCGGTCGCTCCGCCGCGCTGAGCCGCGCAGGGTGTGTGCCGGCACGCTGCGGGTCGATTCTGCACGGGCCGCGCGGTGCGGGGTCAGTTCCGCATATGTCGCGCGGTGCGGGGTCAGTTCTGCAGGTGAATACCCCGAAACCGATGCGAAAGTGACCACGCACGAGACGAGAGGTGCGAAAGTGACCCCGCACACGGCGGCGCCGAGCGGTCGCCGGCGTCTTGACGGTCCGCCGACCTCCGTGACACACTTCTGTGACCGGTCACAGTGACCACCGCCGACCCTGAGGTACCCGTGAGCAACGAAGCCCCCGCCTTCTCCGCCGAGAACGTCTTCTCCCCTGAGATCGACGCATCCATCCAGGCTGTCCGCGAGGACGTCGCCCGTCTGCACGGCGAACTGGTCCGCTACGACCTCATCGTCTGGACCGGCGGCAACGTCTCGGGCCGCGTGCCCGGCGCCGACCTGTTCGTGATCAAGCCCTCCGGCGTCAGCTATGACGACCTCGCCCCCGAGAACATGATCCTGTGCGACCTCAATGGCGCAGTGATCCCCGGCACTCCCGGCAGTGAGCGCTCGCCCTCGAGCGACACCGCGGCCCACGCCTACGTCTACCGCCACATGCCCGAGGTCGGCGGCGTGGTGCACACGCACTCGACGTTCGCCGTGGCCTGGGCCGCCCGCGGCGAAGAGATTCCCTGCGTCATCACGGCCATGGCCGACGAGTTCGGCGGGCCCATTCCGGTCGGCCCGTTCGCGATCATCGGCGACGACTCGATCGGCCGCGGCATCGTGCAGACCCTCACCGGCCACCGCAGCCGCGCGGTGCTCATGCAGAACCATGGCCCGTTCACCATCGGGGTGGACGCGAAGGATGCCGTCAAGGCCGCCGTCATGGTCGAGGACGTCGCCCGCACCGTGCACTACGCGCGAGAGGCCGGCCCGCTGATCCCGATTCCGCAGGAGGCCATCGACAGCCTCTTCGCCCGCTACCAGAACGTCTACGGACAGAACTCGGACGCCCGACGATGAGCGACACGACCGACACGCCCCCCGGCGACACGACCACCACGCCCCGCGACGAGAAGACCACCGCCCGCGACGACATCGCCGCCGGCCGCACGAGCCTCGGCATCGAGCTCGGCTCGACGCGCATCAAGGCCTG
Organism: Microbacterium sp. WCS2018Hpa-23; assembly: GCF_031843845.1. Lineage (NCBI taxonomy): Bacteria > Bacillati > Actinomycetota > Actinomycetes > Micrococcales > Microbacteriaceae > Microbacterium > Microbacterium sp. WCS2018Hpa-23. The sequence continues at coordinate 38,810 of NZ_JAVTIZ010000009.1, read as the reverse complement.
CCTGATCGGCCCGAACGCCACCGAGGTGCTCGCCACCGGCTCGTTCGCATGGGAGAACCGGCTCGAAAGCGGACTCTGGACCTACGCGATCGACGAGGTCTGGGCAGGCCTCCAGGCGGCATACGCCGGTCTCGTCGCGGACGCGGAGAACCGCTACGGCGTGCGCCCCGAGACCTTCGGAGCGATCGGCATCTCGGCCATGATGCACGGCTACCTCGCGTTCGACGCGCAGGGCGAGCTGCTCACGCCGTTCCGCACCTGGCGCAACACCAACACAGGTGTCGCGGCGGCCGAGCTGACCGAGCTGCTCGGCGTGAACATCCCGCTCCGCTGGTCGATCGCCCACCTGCACCAGGCGGTCGTCGACGGCGAGGAGCACGTGCCCCAGCTCGACTTCGTAACGACCCTCGCGGGCTACGTGCACACCCGCCTGACCGGCGAGCGCGTGCTCGGAGTCGGCGACGCGTCCGGCATGTTCCCGATCGACTCGGCCACCGGAGACTACGACGAGCGGATGCTGCAGGTCTACGACGCCCTCGCCGCCGACCGCCTTCCGGCGACGGCTCGAGACCTGCTCCCGACAGTCCTCCCCGCCGGCTCCGCGGCAGGAACGCTCACGGCCGAGGGGGCAGTGCTGCTCGATCCGACGGGCGCTCTGCAGCCCGGCATCCCGCTCTGCCCGCCCGAAGGCGACGCCGGCACCGGCATGGTGGCGACGAACTCGGTGTCTCCGCGCACGGGCAACGTCTCTGCGGGCACGAGCATCTTCGCGATGGTCGTGCTCGAGCATCCGCTGGCCGAGGTGCACCACGAGCTCGACCTCGTGACGACACCCGCCGGCGACGCCGTGGCGATGGTGCACTGCAACAACGGTGCCAGCGAGCTCGCCGCCTGGGCCGGGCTCTTCACCCGCTTCTCGGCCGCTGCGGGGCAACCGCTGAGCGACGATGCCGTCTTCGATGCGCTCTTCCGCGAGGCGCTCGACGGCGAGGCGGATGCCGGTGGGCTCATCGCCTACAACCACCTCGCCGGCGAGCCGATCGCCGGCCTCACCCAGGGGCGTCCGCTGTTCGTGCGCACCCCCGACAGCGCCTTCACGCTGGCGAACTTCATGCGCTCGCAGCTCTACGGCGTCTTCGGCACGCTCGCGCTGGGGATGCAGGTGCTCGCCGCCGAGGGCGTCGAACTCGACCGCATGTTCGCGCACGGGGGGATGTTCCGCACCGCCGGGGTCGCGCAGCGATTCCTCGCCGGAGCCCTCGGCGCCCCGGTCGCGGTCGGCGAGCTCGCCTCCGAAGGCGGGGCGTGGGGCATCGCCGTACTCGCCTCGTATCTCGCGCACGCCGAGACGCAGACCCTCGGGGAGTACCTCGACGACGACGTCTTCGCCTCGGCATCCCTCGCGGTCGCAGACCCCGACCCTGCCGACGTCGCCGGCTTCACCGCCTACCTCGACCGTTACCGCGCGGGCCTCGCCATCGAAGCCGCCGCGACCACCGCTGTCTGAACCATCCCCACTGACTTCTCCCGCTGACCGGAACACCGAAGGACCCCTCATGCCCCGCACTCCGCTCTCCACCTCGCTCGACGGCTACGAGGTCTGGTTCCTCACCGGCAGCCAGCATCTCTACGGCCCCGAGACGCTCGCGCAGGTCGCCGAGCAGTCGCAGCAGATCGCCCGCATCCTCGACGAGGCCGGCGAGGTTCCGGTCACCATCGTCTGGAAGCCGGTGCTGACCGATGCCGCGGCCATCAAGCGCACGGCCCTCGAGGCCAACGCCGACGACAGGGTCATCGGCCTGATCGCGTGGATGCACACGTTCAGCCCGGCGAAGATGTGGATCGCGGGTCTCGACGCCCTGCAGAAGCCGCTCGCCCACCTGCACACGCAGGCGAACGTCGAGCTGCCGTGGGCCGACATCGACTTCGACTTCATGAACCTGAACCAGGCGGCGCACGGCGACCGCGAGTTCGGCTACATTCAGACGCGCCTCGGTGTGCCCCGCAAGACCGTCGTCGGTCACGCGAGCGACCCGCGGGTGCGCCAGGAGATCGCGACGTGGCAGCGTGCGGCCGCCGGTCTCGCGGCATCCCGTTCGCTCAAGCTCGCCCGCTTCGGCGACAACATGCGTTTCGTCGCCGTCACCGAGGGAGACAAGACCGAGGCCGAGCTGCGCTTCGGCGTGCAGGTCAACACCTGGGGCGTGAACGATCTGGCGGATGCCGTCGCCGCGGCATCCGAGTCTGAGGTCGACGCGCTCGTGGCCGAGTACGAAGAGCTGTACGAGGTGGTGCCCGAGCTGCGCCGCGGTGGCGACCGACACCAGTCGCTGCGCGACGGCGCGGCGATCGAGATCGGTCTGCGGACGTTCCTCGAGGAGGGCGGCTTCGGCGCCTTCACCACATCGTTCGAAGACCTCGGCGCACTGAAGCAGCTGCCGGGTCTCGCGGTGCAACGCCTGATGGCCGAGGGGTACGGTTTCGGCGCCGAGGGCGACTGGAAGACCGCGATCCTCGTGCGCGTCGCCAACGTGATGGGTGCGGGACTGCCGGGTGGTGCGAGCCTCATGGAGGACTACACCTATGACATGACCCCCGGCGACGAGCTGATCCTCGGGGCGCACATGCTCGAGGTCTCGCCCTCGCTCACGACCGCCAAGCCCACTCTCGAGATCCACCCGCTCGGCATCGGCGGCAAAGACGACCCGGTGCGCCTGGTCTTCACCGCCGACCCCGGTCCTGCGATCGTCGTGGCCCTCAGCGACATGCGCGACCGGTTCCGCCTCACCGCGAACGTCGTCGAGAACGTGCCGCCGCGTCAGTCGCTGCCGAAGCTCCCGGTCGGCCGCGCCGTGTGGAAGCCGCAGCCCGACTTCAACACCTCCGCCGCCGCCTGGCTGACCGCGGGTGCCGCGCACCACACGGTCATGTCGACCGCCGTCGGGCTCGAGGCTTTCCGCGACTTCGCCGAGATGGCGGAGGTCGAGCTGCTCGTGATCGACGACGCGACCACGCTCCCCGAGTTCCAGAAGCAGGTCCGCTGGAACCAGGCCTACTACCGACTCGCGCAGGGGCTGTGATGGTCGACGTCTCTTCGGCCGCCGTCGATCTCGCGACCGCGGCGCGTCCGCGCTCGGGTCGTCAGCTGCGCATCGCCGGTCACGGATATGAAGCCGTCATCGCGAGCATCGGCGCCTCGCTGCGCGTACTGTCGTTCGAGGGGCGCGATCTGGTCGTGCCGTTCGACGCCGACGAGGTGCGCCCCGGATACCGCGGCACCACCCTCGCGCCGTGGCCCAACCGCATCGTCGACGGTCGTTACACGTTCGGTGGCGCCGAGCATCAGCTGGCCCTCACCGAGCCCGCTCGCGGCCAGGCGCTGCACGGCCTGCTCGCGTGGGCCGAGTTCGAGGATCGTCTCGTGCTCGACGACCGCGTCGTGCTCGCGGCCGTCATCGAGCCGCAGGCCGGATACCCGTTCCGCGTCGAGGTCGAGACCGAGTACCGCATCGACGCCGACGGACTGCATCAGACCGTCACGGCGCACAACCTCGGGGCGGATGCTGCGCCCTGGGGCACCGGACCGCATCCCTATCTCGTCGCCGGCCCCGGCGGCCGGGTCGATGACTGGACGCTCACCCTGCCGGCATCCGAGGTGCTCACCGTCACCGACGACCGGCTGAGCCCGGTGGCTCTCGAGGGTGTGGCCGAGCATCCGCAGTGGGACTTCCGCGCTGCGCGCCCGATCGCCGACGTCTTCATCGACCACGCCTTCACGGGCCTCGCCCGCGAGGGCGGAGTCGCCGAGGTGCGGGTGGTGACGGATGCCGGCACCGGCGTCGCGATGACGTTCGACGAGCGCTGCCCGTGGGTGCAGGTGCACACGGCCGACAACCCCGAGATCGACGCGATCCACCGCATCGGCCTGGCGGTCGAGCCCATGACCTGCCCGCCCGATGCCTTCAACTCGCGAACCGACCTCGTCGTGCTCGAACCGGGAGCTGCGCACGCGGCATCCTGGAGTATCTCCGCGGTCTGAGACGTGTCGCAGGCTTCCGGTCGCAGTTCGTGCCGCTGTTGATGTGGCTCGATCGTTCCGGTCGCAGTTCGTGCCGCTGGTGATGTGGCTCGATCGTTCCGGTCGCTCTTTGTGCCGCCGGTACCACGCAGGCGCGGCACGAACTGCGACCGGAATGCAGCCGACACGTCAGGCGAGGGCCGCGACCAGGGCCTGAGCGGCGGATGCCGACGACTGAGGGTTCTGGCCGGTGATGAGCAGTCCGTCGACGACGGTGTGATCACTCCACGGGTCGGTCACCTCGACGCTCGCGCCCAGCTCGCGCAGCGAGGTCTCGAGCAGGAAGGGCGCGTGGTCGGCGAGCCCGCCGATGCGCTCCTCCTCATCGGAGAAGCCGGTGATGCGGCGTCCGGCGACGATCGGCTCGCCGGCGGAATCGAGCGCGGGCAGCAGTGCGGCGAGACCGTGGCAGACGGCGGCCAACGGGCGGCCGCCGGCGATGGTCGCCGAGATGAGCGCTGCCGAGTCGGCATCCACTGCGAGGTCCTGCATCGGGCCGTGGCCGCCCGGGTAGTAGACGGCCGCGTAGTCGGCGCTGTCGACGTCGGCCAGCACCAGGGGAGTGCTGAGCCCCGAGATCTCAGCGAGAGCGGCGGCATCACCCTCGCCCAGGCTGGCCGTGTCGGCCACCGGCTCGATGCCGCCGGGAGTCGCGAACACGACGTCGTGCCCGGCTTCGGTGAGCAGGCGGTAGGGCGCGAGCAGTTCCTCGGCCCAGTAGCCGGTGGGGTGCTCGGTGCCGTCGGACAGGGTCCAGGTGCGGGCGCCGGTGACGACGAAGAGGACGGATGACATGGATGCTCCCAAGGGGTCTGACGACGGATGCCGTGCGGATGCGATATCGGGGACAACCACGACCGATGAAACCCGATTCCGATAGATTGCCGATATGAGCAATCGGATTACCGATGGATTGCAAGATGTCGGCCTGTGGCGCACCTTCCTCGCCGCGTACCGATCGGGCTCGGTGTCCGCTGCCGCGCGCGTGCTGGGACTCGCGCAGTCCTCGGTGACGACGCAGCTTCAGGCGCTGGAGGCGAGTGTCGGCGAGCCGCTGTTCGTGCGGCATGCGCGCGGCATCCGTCCGACGCCACGCGCCGACGAGCTCGTCGCGCGAGTCGCCGGCCCGCTCGACGAGCTGGCGGATGCTCTGGGCACGCGCCCCGCCGCCGAACCGCCGATCGTGCGCGTGGGCGGGGCGGCCGAGTTCCTCGCGCGCGTCGCCGTGCCCGCTCTCGCGCCGGCCGTTGCAGACGGACTGCGAGTCACCGTGTCGGCGGGCCTCGCCGACGATCTTCTCGACGACCTCAGAGTCGGCAGCCTCGACCTGGTGGTCTCGGCCGTGCGGCCACGCGGTCGCTCGCTGCCCAGCCTGCCGTTCTTCGATGAGGAGTTCGCGCTCGTCGCCGCCCCGTCGCTGGGGATCGTGCCATCGTCGCACCTGAGACCGGATCCTCTCGGCGAGGTTCCCCTGCTCGCCTACGCGCGGGATGTCCCGATCCTCCGGCGGTATTGGCGTCACACTTTCGGCATCCGTCTCGAGCGAGAGCCCGCGCTCGTGGTCGCCGATCTGCGCGCGCTCGCGGCCGCTGCCGTCGGAGGCGCGGGGGTGACCGTGCTGCCGACCTATCTGATCGCCGACGAACTCGCCGACGGCCGCCTCGTGGTGCTGCGCGAGACCGATGACCCGCCCATCAACACGCTGCACCTCGTTCGCCGCCCCGGTCCGCTGACCGACGGCGTCGCGCTCGTCGAACGCACGCTGCGCGCGGCGGTCGTCGGCCTCTGAGCAGTGGCGCGGTGGCTTCCCGCTGGTGCGGGGCCAGTTCTGCATCCGCCCGCGGTGCGAGGCGAGTTCTGCATCCGCTCGACCGGTGCGGGGTCAGTTCTGCACCCGAAACCCGCGATTCCGATGCGTTTCTGACCCTGCATGGCGGCGCCGGCAGGGGGGGTAGCGCCGGCAGACCCGCCGCCTCAGCGGGTGAGCCAGCGGCGCAGTGACCGCGTGACGAACGGCAGCACCCAGTAGGCCATGATCGGGGTCAACACCGCTGTCGTCGCCAGCACGCGCAGCCAGATCGGCAGCTCGTTCCAGCCGGGAACCGGGCTCATCGCATAGGTGAAGGCGAGGTTGACGGGGAAGAATCCGAGCCAGATCGACACGGCCTGCTTCCATCGCGGGGGAGTGCTGACCATCGCGACCGTGGTCGTCGAGCCGTCGGCGCGGGGCAGGGTGATCGTGTCGGTGGTCGGCTCGTCGAACCAGCCCTCGATGCCGGTGCGGCGCTTCACGCGCTCGCTGCGTACGAACTGGTCGCCGGTCGACTTCCACCACTCCCGCTCGCCCGACTGCTCCCAGGCGATCAGCGACTTCTCGTCGGTGAAGCGGTAGAGCATGTGCCAGACGTGCGAGTCCTCGCCGTCGCGCACCCATCCTGATCCGAGGAAGCCCGGATACCGGTGGGCGAGATTCACGCCGGTCTGCACCCACGCCGTGGCGGCGGCCACGTGCTCGGGGTCGACCTCGCGGCGGATGGAGACGGTGATGGGTTCGCTGGACATGGTGGGGTCCTCGGAGAGAGCGGATCGCCCGGGTCACGGGCGCCTCGACGGTGGGGGATGCGCCGGGGTGCGGGCGCACCAACGATTGTATTTCGGATGCGGTGGGTCACCGCTCGTTTTCGCGGCGCGCGAAGACGGCATCCGTCGCTCCGATGCCAGCGGCATCCGCCGCTGACGCCGCGACAGGGAGAGAATGGGACGCATGAGCACGCGCAGCGAAGCCGTCCTGATCGATGTCGTCCGCACCCCCGTCGGGCGGGGCAAGCCGGGTGGTGCCCTGTCGGGCGTGCATCCGGTCGATCTCGCGGCCGGAGCGCTCGCCGCGATCCTCGAGCGCAGCGGGCTCGAATCCCGGCAGATCGACGACGTGCTGCTCGGCTGCGTGAGTCAGGTGGGCGACCAGTCGTCGAACATCGCCAGGCAGGCCGTGCTCGCCGCCGGGTTCGACGAGTCGATCCCGGGGGCGACGATCGACCGCCAGTGCGGGTCGAGCCAGCAGGCGGTGCACTTCGCGGCGCAGGGGATCATCGCCGGCGCATACGACGCGGTCATCGTCGGCGGCGTCGAGTCGATGAGCCGCGTGCCGCTCGGGTCGTCTGCGGCCGGCGGAACTCCGATGTCGCCGCGGCTGCGGGAGCGATACCCCGAGGGGCTCGTGAACCAGGGGGTCTCGGCCGAGCTGATCGCCGAGCGGTGGAACCTCGATCGAGCCGCCCTCGACGCCTATGCCGCCGAGTCGCACCGCCGCGCCGCCGCCGCGTGGACCGAGGGGTTCTTCGACCGCACGGTCATCCCGGTCGCGGAGGCTCCCGATGCCGTGACCGATGAGACCGTCCGAGCCGGGACGACCGCTGAGGGACTCGCGGGACTTCAGCCGGCCTTCCGGACGGATGCGCTCGCCGCCCGATTCCCCGAGGTCGACTGGCGCATCACCCCCGGCAACTCGTCGCCGCTCACCGACGGGGCATCCGCCGCGCTGCTGATGAGCGCCGAGCGCGCCGAAGCACTCGGGCTCACGCCGCGGGCGAGATTCCACGCGTTCACGGTGGTCGGAGACGACCCGCTTATGATGCTCACGGGGCCGATCCCCGCGACACGTCGCATCCTCGAGCGCACCGGCCTCGCGATCGACGACCTCGACGCGTACGAGGTCAACGAGGCATTCGCGTCGGTGCCGCTCGCCTGGGCGGCCGAGGTCGGGGCGGATGCCGCCAAGCTCAACCCGCGCGGAGGGGCGATCGCGCTCGGCCACGCCCTCGGCTCGTCGGGAACACGCCTGCTCGGAACACTCGTCGATCAGCTCGAGGCCGTCGGCGGGCGCTTCGGCCTGCAGACCATGTGCGAGGGCGGCGGCATGGCGAACGCGACGATCATCGAGCGGCTGTAGCCCCGGCATCCGGTCTTTCGAATCGCGCGATTGACCCGATATGCGGTCCGAATAGGGTCATTCACGCGATTCGAACGGGTCCAGGTCAGCGCCGCAGAGCCGCGGCCACGCGACGCACGAGCTCTTTCGGTTTCGTCAGGAGCGGTGACGTCACCTCGATGACCGTCCAGCCGGCTGCCCGGAGACGCGCGATGCGCTCCACATCCGCCGCCCACCTGTCGCCGTGCAGCATTCCGAGGTATTCGACGATGACGCGCTCGTGCCGATAGGCCATGTCCACGCAACCGAGAAAGCGACCGCGATCGTCGAAGAGGTCGACATTGAGCTCGGGCTCGGGCAGACCAGCCATGATCAGGATGCATCGCACCTTCGTCTCTCGAGGCGACCAGGAGTCCTCTCGGACCAGACCGAGCGCCGTCCGAAGGCGCGCGGCGCCGCGGCGCCGTCCGGCGTCGAGCGCGGCTCGAAGCTCGTCGACGGTGCTGAGGGGCGGGCGGCCCGGTGACGGTCTGCCCCGACCCTGCCGCCACGTCCTGCACAGGTAGTCTCCGAGCGCCACGACATCGAGCAGGGGGAGTGTGCCCAGCGACACCCAGGTGGCGGACGCGGACGTGACCCGGAGGCCATTCTGATCGCTGATCGAGGTGAGGCTCGCGAGGGTCCTGTGCCCCGTGATCCCGGCTGCTCGGGGGAACGGAGTCGCTCCGGCGGCGCTGACGTGGAGGGGCAGGTCGGTATAGCCCGCGATCGCGTCTGCATCAGTGAACTCCAGCGGTAATGGTGCACCCCAGATCGACGCTGCCGTCTGGTGGCTGAAGAAATGTCCCGTGTGCAGCCCGGGAGCATAGGTGCGTGCGCGGTGCACCCTCGCCTGTCGCTGCCGTTCGTATGGATCCTCGATGTCGCGGAACGACGGTGTGCTGCCGCGGGGGATGCGCACTCCGTGGAACGGCGCCTTCAGGTCCCGACCGCGAAGGCGACTGCGGCTCACCCCGTACAGGCGAGCGATTCGGACCGGGAATCCGTCGCCGCATTCGTCTGGAAGCTTCGTCGTTCGTCCCATGGCGCCACGGTGACATGGTTCCGAGAGTCTCTGTTCGCACTGTCCACAGCCAGTGGCCTTCGAATCGCGCAAATGACCCGAAATTCCGTCGAGATGGGGTCATTCACGCGATTCGAACGCCAGACAAGACAGTCGAGACGGTAAAGACAGAGAAGACCCCCGCCGACCCGATTCGGCGGGGGTCCTTCGCGGTGTGTCACCGCAACGGGAGCAGACGCTCACCGTGGTGCGCGGATGACGTGACTACCCGATCCGGTCTGAGTCTGTGTCCGCGCATCTGCAGTTGTAGTCGGCGAAGGTGTCCGGACGGTGAACGCCGCGATAAATCCTCATCGGCGCGGATGCGGGCGTCTGGAAGCGCTTGCGACTTTCGGCCAGCAGCATCCCTGGCATCCCTGACTTTTCGCCACAGCCAGACTGCAAGCGCTTGCAGTTCTCACTCCCGCCCTGCTAGCTTCACTCGCAAGCCTTCGGACACGTCGTCGTGTCCGCCCGCCACCCAGGGAGCATCACTTGTTCAAGCCGGCTCGGTCGAAGACGACCGCCTCACGTCCGCTCGCCCTTCTCGCCGCCGCCGCGCTCGTCGTCTCGGGGTTCGGCGCCGCCGGCACCCTAGGCGCACCGCCCGCTTCCGCCGCCGACCGCACGGTGGCCCTTGTGGGCTCACTGCAGTCCGAGCTCGGCTGCGCTGCCGACTGGGCCCCCGACTGCGCCGAGACAGAGCTCGAACCCACGGGCGCCGAGGGCATCTACTCCGCCGAGTTCGAGGTACCCGCCGGCACTTGGCAGTACAAGGTCGCAGTGAACGACACCTGGGACGAGGCATACGGCCTCGACGGCGGCGCCGACGACATCCCCCTCACGGTCGCGGGCCCCACGACCCTCCGCTTCACGTTCGACGACACCCTCAAGCGGGTGGGACTCGAGGCGACCGAGCTGCGCGGCGGATACACGGCAGACGACGACGCGCTGATCACGAGCCCGGCGCGCCAGGCCGGGGCCGGCGAGCAGTTCTACTTCGTGATGACGGATCGCTTCGCGAACGGCGACACCTCGAACGACACCGGCGGCCTCGAGGGTGACCGGCTCACCACCGGGTTCGACCCCACCGACAAGGGCTTCTACCAGGGCGGCGACATCGCGGGCATCCGCGATAGCCTCGACTACATCGAGGGGCTGGGCACATCGGCGATCTGGCTGACACCGAGCTTCGCCAACAAGCCGGTGCAGGGCGAGGGGGCGAACGCCTCGGCCGGGTACCACGGCTACTGGATCACCGACTTCACGCGCATCGACCCGCACCTCGGCACCAATGAGGAGCTGCAGGCGCTGATCGCGGACGCGCACGCCCGCGGCATCAAGGTCTACTTCGACATCATCACGAACCACACCGCCGACGTGATCGACTACACCGAGGGCCAGTACTCCTATATCGACCAGGCGACCAGCCCCTACACGGATGCCGCGGGCGCGGCGTTCGACCCGGCCGACCATGCGGGCACCGACGGCTTCCCCGAGCTCGACCCGGCCACCAGCTTCCCGTACACGCCGGTGGTCGCCGACAGCGAGGCCGACGTCAAGGTGCCGGCCTGGCTGAACGACCCGACGCTGTACCACAACCGCGGAGACTCGACCTGGTCGGGGGAGTCGGTCACGTACGGCGACTTCAGCGGACTCGACGACCTGATGACCGAGCACCCCACGGTCGTCAACGGCTTCGTCGAGGTGTACGAGCAGTGGGTCGATCTCGGGATCGACGGCTTCCGCATCGACACCGTCAAGCACGTGAACTTCGAGTTCTGGGAGAAGTGGACCGCCGACGTCCTCGACTACGCGCATGAAACGGGCAACGACGACTTCTTCATGTTCGGCGAGGTCTACGACGCCGATCCGGTCAAGCTCGCACCGTACGTGCGAGACACCGACATGAACTCGATCCTCGACTTCACCTTCCAGTCCTCCGCCGTCAGCTATGCCTCGGGCAACTCCGCCAAGGGGCTGCAGTCCCTGTTCGCGGGCGACGACCGCTATACGACGCCCGATTCGTCGGCGACCGCTCTGCCCACCTTCCTCGGCAACCACGACATGGGCAGGGTCGGATCCTTCCTGCAGTCGACGGATGCTCCACTGCAGCGTGATGAGCTGGCACACGAGCTCATGTTCCTCACCCGTGGTCAGCCGGTCGTCTACTACGGCGACGAGCAGGGCTTCACGGGCGCCGGCGGCGACAAGGACGCCAGGCAGTCGCTCTTCGCCACGCAGGTCGCCGAGTACGCCGACCAGAACCTCATCACGGGCGAGCAGGCCGGCTCCGTCGACCGCTACGCGACGGATGCCGCGCTCTACGAGCACATCGCTGCGCTGTCCGAGCTCCGTGAGTCGAACCCGGCTCTCGGCGAGGGTGCGCAGATCGAGCGCTACGCGGCGTCCGGCGCCGGTGTTTACGCCTTCTCTCGGGTCGATGCCGACGACAAGGTCGAGTACCTGGTCGCGGTGAACAACGCTGCGACCGCGCAGACGGTCGACCTCGCGACGCTCACCGCCGACGCGTCGTACGAGGTGCTCTACGGCGACGCCGCACCCCTCACGACGGATGCCGGTGCGGCTGCCACGATCACGGTGCCCGCGCTGTCGGCCGTGGTCTGGAAGGCCGACTCGACCGTCACGGCGCCGTCCGAGGCGGCATCCGTCGAGGTCGCCGTGCCGACCGCCGGAGCCGGTGTGGCCGGACAGTCCGCAGTGCAGGCCGACATCGCCGACCAGTGGGCGCAGACCAGCTTCGCCTGGCGCGTCGTCGGCTCCGACGAGTGGCAGGCCCTCGGCACGGCGGAGGACACCGACCCGCGCGTCTTCCACGACATCCGTGATCTCGCGAACGGGACGCTCGTCGAGTATCGGGCGGTGACCACGGATGCCGCCGGCAACCACGCCGCAGCCTCGACGTACGCGTCGGTCGGCAACGCCGTGACGCTGGAGGCCGGCGAGGAGCCCGAGTCGCCGATCGACATGGTGACCGTGCCCGGCAGCCTCAACTCCGAGATGGGCTGTGCGGGCGACTGGGACCCCGCCTGCGAGAAGGCGAAGCTGACCCTGCGCGCTGATGGCGTGTGGGAGGGCACCTTCGATCTGCCGGCCGGCGACTACGAGTACAAGGCCGCGGTGAACGGCAGCTGGGCGATCAACTACGGAGCGAACGGCGTTCCCGACGGCTCGAACGTCACGCTCACCCACGCGGGCGGGCCGATCACCTTCTACTTCGACCCGCGCACGAACATCGTGCAGTCCACAGCCGACGGCCCCATCGTGACGCTGCCCGGCTCCCTGCAGGACGAGCTCGGCTGCGCGGCCGACTGGTCGCCCGACTGCCTCGGCACCCTGATGGCAGACGGCGACCGTGACGGCGTCTACGAGTTCTCGACCGCGGATCTGCCGACCGGCGCCTATGAGCTCAAGGTCGCGCACGGCCTGAGCTGGGCCGAGAACTACGGCGCCGACGGCGTGCCGGGCGGGGCGAACATCTCGTTCAGCGCCACAGAGGGCACGGTGACGTCGTTCCGCTACACGCTGGCGACGCACGTCCTCGAGGTAGGCAGCGACACCCCGCAGCTCCCCGGCGTCGGCGAGCAGCGCGCGCACTGGGTCGATGCCGAGACGATCGCGTGGCCGGCCACGCTCGGGTCCGTCGACCAGGCGGCCTATCAGCTGTACTCCTCGGCAGACGCCTCGCTCGTGGTGGCTGACGGCGAGGTCACAGGAGCAGAGCCGGTGGCGCTCGAAGTGATCGAGGACGGCCTGACCGACGAGCAGCTCGCCCGATTCCCGGCGCTCGGTGGCTACCTCGCCCTGCGAGTGACCGATGCGGATGCTGCGGCGCTGCTGCGCACGCAGCTCGCGGTCGCCCAGCGCGACGCGGCGGGCACGCTCACGGCGTTCACCGGTGTGCAGATCGCGGGAGTCCTCGACGACCTCTATGCCGCCGCGCTCGACGATGTCGACCTCGGCGTGACGTTCTCGGGCAAGAAGCCGACGTTCCGGCTGTGGGCGCCGACCGCGCAGAGCGCGACGCTGCTCACCTGGAACGAGGGGGCCGAGGGCGACCCCGTGCGCCACGAGGCCACGTGGGATGCGGCATCCGGTGTCTGGTCCGTCGCGGGCAAGAAGGATCTCAAGGGTGACGAATACCTCTGGGAGGTCGTCGTCTACGCTCCGACCACCGGCGCGATCGAGACCAACCAGGTCACCGACCCGTACTCGACTGCCCTCACGCTGAACTCGCAGCGTTCGGTCGCCGTCGATCTCGATGACAAGGCCTGGCAGCCGAAGCAGTGGCAGAAGGCCGAGTCGCCGGTCGTCGAGCGCGCGGTCGACCGCGCGATCTACGAGCTGCACATCCGGGACTTCTCGATCAGCGACGAGACGGTTCCGGAGGCGGAGCGCGGCACCTACCTGGCGTTCACCCGCGACAGCGCGGGCACCGACCAGCTGAAGCAGCTCGCGGATGCCGGCATCAACACCGTGCATCTTCTGCCCTCCTTCGACATCGCGTCGATCGAGGAAGACAGAGCGGCACAGGCCGTGCCCGACTGCGACCTCGCCTCGTTCGGCCCGGCCGATTCGGCTCAGCAGGCCTGCATCCAGGCCGTCGCCGATGCCGATGCGTTCAACTGGGGCTACGACCCGTACCACTTCTCGACCCCTGAGGGCTCGTACGCGGTCGACGCCGCGGGCGGCGCCCGGGTGAGCGAGTTCCGGTCGATGGTCGGTGCGCTGCACGACATGGACCTGCAGGTCGTGCTCGACCAGGTGTTCAACCACACCGCGGCATCCGGTCAGGCCGAGAAGTCGGTGCTCGACCAGGTGGTCCCGGGCTACTACCACCGGCTCAACGCGGCAGGCGGCGTCGAGACCTCGACGTGCTGCCAGAACGTCGCGACCGAGCACCTCGCCGCACAGAAGCTCATGGTCGACTCGGTCGTGACCTGGGCGCGTGACTACAAGGTCGATGGATTCCGGTTCGACCTCATGGGTCACCACTCGACGACGAACATGCAGGCGATCCGTGACGCGCTCGACGCGCTGACCCTCAAGAACGACGGTGTCGACGGATCCACGATCCACCTGTACGGCGAGGGCTGGAACTTCGGCGAGGTCGCCGACAACGCCCTCTTCGAGCAGGCCACGCAGGGCCAGCTCGGCGGCACCGGCATCGGGACGTTCAACGATCGGCTGCGCGATGCCGTGCACGGCGGCAGCCCGGTCGACTCGTCGTCGACGTTCCGCCAGGGCTTCGGCACAGGTCTCGGCACCGATCCGAACGGCGATCCGATCAACGGCACCGTCGAGCAGGCGCTCGCCGACCTCGGACACGAGACCGATCTGGTCAAGCTCGGGCTCGCGGGCAACCTGCGCGACTTCTCGTTCACGACGAGCGACGGCGCGGTGACGGCAGGAGACGGCATCGACTACCGCGGCTCGGCGGCAGGCTACGCCGACCAGCCCGACGAGGTGATCGACTACGTCGACGCGCACGACAACGAGACGCTCTACGACCTCTCGGTGCTCAAGCTGCCGGTGGACACCCCGATGGCCGACCGCGTGCGCATGAACACACTGTCGCTGGCGACCGTGACGCTCTCGCAGTCGCCCTCGTTCTGGCACGCCGGCACCGAGCTGCTGCGGTCGAAGTCACTCGACCGCAACAGCTACAACGCCGGGGACTGGTTCAACCGCATCGACTGGACGGGGCAGGAGTCGACGTTCGGCTCCGGGCTCCCTGCCGCAGCCGACAACGAAGAGAAGTGGCCGATCATGGCACCGCTGCTCGCCGATCCCGCGCTCAAGCCGGCCCCGGCCGACATGGCGGCAGCCGAGGCATCCGCTCTCGATCTGCTGCGGGTGCGCGAAGAGGTCGACCTGCTGCGGCTCGGCTCCGCCGAGCTGATCCAGCAGAAGGTCACCTTCCCGAATGGCGGTACGGAGGCAACGCCGGGCGTGATTCTCATGCAGATCGACGACCTGACGGGACCCGATGCCGACGCCGAGCTCGACGGGGCGCTCGTCGCGTTCAACTCCTCACCCACGCCGGTCACGCAGACGGTGGCAGGCCTGGCCGGGCGCTCGTTCGCGCTGACGCCGGCCCAGGCGAACGGAGCGGATGCCGTGGTCAAGACCACGACGTGGGATGCCGCGACCGGCACCGTGACGATCCCCGCCCGCTCGGTCGCCGTACTCGTCGACGACCAGGTGCAGCCGATCGACACCCTGGTGCGTGCCACCTCCGACGTGCTGGTGAAGGCGGGTAAGACCGCCACCGTGAAGGTGACCGTCACTGCTGGCGACGGCAGCGCACCGGTCGGCACCGTGACGGTGCACGACCGCGGCAAGGTCGTCGCGACGGTCGAGCTGACGCCGGCGGACAGGGGAAAGGTCACGGTCTCGGTGCCGAAGCTCGGTCGGGGGATCCACCTGCTCACGGTGCGATTCGACGGCACGGAACCGTGGCAGGACTCCCGCGGCCCGCGCAGCCTGCCCGTGATCGTCTACTAGAACGACGAAGACCGGATGCCGGGGCGCATGTCCTCGGCATCCGGTCTTCGTGTGGGCGTCCTACCAGGCGTACGCTTCGGGCGCTGTGCCGCCGGGGCCCGGCCAGACGCGGTCGAGTTCGGCGAGCGTGTCGGCATCGAGCACCACGTCGAGCGCCTCGACGGCCGAGTCGAGCTGGTCGAGCGTGCGCGGGCCGATCACCGGGGCGGTCACCGCCGGCTGGTGCAGCAACCAGGCGATCGCGACGACACCGGGGCGGATGCCGAGTTCGGCGCAGAACTCCTCGTAGCGTTCGATCGCGGGGCGTCGGTCTCCGAGCGCGTCGAGGCTCGACCGCGAGCGATCGGTCTTCTGCAGCACGCCGCCGAGCTGTCCGCTGGCCAGCGGCGACCAGGGCAGCAGGCCCATGCCGTACTGCTCCGCGGCGGGCACGACCTCGAGCTCGACGGTGCGCTCGGTGAGGTTGTACAGCGACTGCTCGGTCACCGGGGCCGGATAGCCGGATGCTGCGGCGATCTCGTGCACGCGCGCCAGGTGCCACCCGGCGAAGTTCGAGCTGCCGAGATAGGTGATCTTGCCCTGCTCGCGCAGCGTCGCGAACGCGCTGAGCGTCTCGTCGATCGGCACCTCGCGGTCGATGTGGTGCATCTGGTACAGGTCGATGTGGTCGGTGCCGAGGCGCCGGAGCGAGGCATCGACCGACGCGCGGATGTGCACCGCCGACAGCCCGCGATCGTTCGACCGGGGGCCCATCACGCCGAACACCTTGGTCGCGACGATCAGGTCGTCGCGGGTGCCGCGGTCCTTCATCCAGCGCCCGACGATCTCCTCCGACTGCCCGGGGTGATCGCCCCACCGGCCGCCGCCGTAGACGTCGGCGGTGTCGATGAAGTCGATGCCTGCGTCGACCGCCCGATCCAGGATGGCGCGCGAGGCGTTCTCGTCGATCACCGGGCCGAAGTTCATGGTGCCGAGAGCCAGGCGGCTCACGCGCGCCCCCGCTCGTCCGAGACGTGTGTACTGCATCAGCTGTTCTCCTTCTGCACGTGGTGCGATGGTCGCGAGTCGTTCGTGTCGACGAACGCCCATCCGAACGCTCCGAGCTCGCGACGCGGGTCGGTCGAACCGGTGAGCACATCGGTTCCCGGCACGTCGACCGCGAACGGCTCGGTGCTGTGGTTGATGACGGTGAGGATGCTGCCGCGCCGCGCGATCTCGACGTGCTCGGGCAGTCCCTCGATCTCGGCCGTCACTCCGGCCTCGGCCGCGAGCCATCCCAGCACCGCGCGCATGCCGTCGTCGTCGGGGATGGTCGCGAGGTAGTACCCCCGCCCTTCGCCGAAGTCCTTGCGCGTGAGCGCGGCTCGCCGCGCGGTGCGCCCCTCGGTGAAGCGGCCGAGCACCTCGGCATCCTGCACGATCAGCTCTTCGGCGAAGTACTGTCCGACGATGCGACCGGCCGGCCCGTCGAGCGGTGCCTCCGACTGCCCGGGTCCGTCGGGCACCGCGTGGCTCGCGACCTCTCCGGCCGAATCGGCCGAGCGCACGGACTCGGGCGGCACGAGCGCCCCGAAGTCCTCGAGCGCCACACCGAGGGCGTCGCGCAACGAGACGATGAACCCGCCCTCGCGGAACGCGTCGTCCTGGTCGACCACGTCGCTGAACGCCGAGACGAACAGGTTGCCGCCTTGCTCGACGTAGGAAGACAGATTCGCGGCTCCGTCGTCGCTCAGCAGATACTGCTGCGGTGCCACGACGAGCGAGTACCCGCTGAGGTCGCTGGTCGTGTTGACGATGTCGACCGCGAGGTTCTGCCGGTGCAGCGCCGCGTGCCAGCGGTGCGAGAGCGTGAGGTAGTCGAGCACGATCGGGTGGTCGCGGCCGTCGATGGCCCACCAGTTCTCCCAGTCGAACACGAGCGCGATCTTCGCCCCCGAGGTCACATCCGGCAGGTCGGGAAGCTGGGCGAGCTGTCCGCCGAGTTCTGTGACCTCTCGCCACGTGCGCGTCTCGAGCCCTGCCTGCGGCACCATCGCCGAGTGGAACTTCTCGCTGCCCCGACGCGACTGGCGCCACTGGAAGAACATGATGCCGTCGGCACCGCGGCCGACCGCCTGGGCGCTGATCGCCGCCATCTGTCCCGGCGCCTTCGGCGCATTGGTCGGCCGCCAGTTGAGCGCATTGGTCGACTGCTCGGTGAGGATCCACGGCACGCCCGGCTTGAGCCCCCGCATGAGCTCGCGCGCGAACGCCGCTCCGCGGAACGACTCGGGGTCGTTGGGGTCGGGGTAGTTGTCGTCGCAGATCACGTCGACCTCGTCCGCCCACTTCCAGTAGTCGGCCGGCGGGAACGCGCCCATGAAGTTCGTGGTGATGGGCTGCGTCGCCCCCGAGGCGCGGATGATGTCGCGCTCCATCACGTACAGCTCGAGCAGGGTGTCGGAGGTGAACCGCTTGAAGTCGAGCACGCTGGTCGGGTTGATGCTGTACGGCGCCTTGCGCGGCGGCACGATCTGGTCGAACGCGGTGTAGCGCTGCGACCAGAAGTCGGTGCCCCACGCGTGGTTGAGGGCGTCGATCGTCTCGTACTTGCGCTGGAGCCACACGCGGAACGCGTCGCGCGCCGCGTCGGAGTAGTCGTAGTGCAGGTGGCATCCGTACTCGTTGTTGACGTGCCAGAGCACGACCGCAGGATGCTGCGCATAGCGTTCCGCGAGTGCCGTGACGAGCTCGGACGCGAGGCGACGGTAGACGGGCGAGGCGGGCGCGTACGCCTGACGGCTGCCCGGCCAGAAGGTCGAGCCGTCGGCATCCTGCGGCAGCATCTCGGGATACGCGGCAGACGCCCACGGGGGAGGGGATGCGGTCGCGGTGGCGAGGTCGACCTGGATGCCGCCCTCGTGCAGCAGCCCGATGATCTCGTCGAGCCACTCCCAGTCGAACTCGCCCTCGACCGGCTGGATGCGCGACCACGAGAAGATCCCGAGGCTCACGAGCGTCACACCCGCTTCGCGCATCAGCCGGACGTCTTCGGGCCAGACCTCTCGTGGCCACTGCTCGGGGTTGTAGTCGGCGCCGTAATGCATGGATCTCCTGGGTCGGTTCTCTGGGCCTGCACCTTCGACCCTAGCGGGGAAGCGCTTTCCTTCCCAGTGCGCCGTTCGAATCGCGCAAATGACCCGATAAACACCGCGCATCGGGTCATTCGCGCGATTCGAACGGATGCAAGGACGCCCTAGTAAATCGCAGGATGCCGAAGTATCATCGTCATAGTGCCAACGACGGCGCGAAGGGACATCGCACAATGACTCGTACCATTCCCCATCTCGTAGGCGGAAAGCACCTCACCCCCGAGGGTGGACGCTTCGCCGACGTGTTCGATCCGAGCACGGGATCCGTCCAGGCGCGCGTGCCGCTGGCCTCCGCCGACGAGGTCGCCGCCGTGATCGCGAACGCCGAGGACGCCCAGGTCGCATGGGCCGCGACCAATCCCCAGAAGCGGGCGCGCGTGCTGCTGCGGTTCCTCGATCTGGTGCAGCGCGAGATGCAGTCGCTTGCCGAACTGCTCGCGAGCGAGCACGGCAAGACCGTCGACGATGCGAAGGGCGACATCCAGCGCGGACTCGAGGTCATCGAGTTCTCCGCCGGCGCTCCGCACCTGCTCAAGGGCGAGTACTCGACGGGCGCCGGAGCCGGGATCGACGTCTACTCGATGCGTCAGCCGCTCGGAGTGGTCGCCGCGATCACCCCCTTCAACTTCCCCGCCATGATCCCGCTGTGGAAGGCGGGCCCCGCTCTCGCGGCCGGCAACGCCGTGGTGCTCAATCCCAGCGAGCGCGACCCCTCGGTGCCGGTGCGCATAGCCGAGCTGTTCCTCGAGGCGGGGCTCCCCGCCGGCGTCCTCAACGTCGTGCACGGAGACAAGGAGGCGGTCGACGCGCTTCTGACCGACGATCGCATCCGCGCCGTCGGTTTCGTCGGCTCGACCCCGATCGCCGAGTACATCTACTCGACGGCGGCCGCTCACGGCAAGCGGGCGCAGTGCTTCGGTGGCGCCAAGAACCACATGATCGTCATGCCGGACGCCGACCTCGACCAGGCCGTCGATGCGCTCATCGGCTCGGGCTACGGCTCGGCGGGGGAGCGTTGCATGGCGATCTCGGTCGCGGTGCCGGTCGGACAGGAGACGGCGGATGCTCTCGCCGCCAAGCTCACCGAGCGCGTCGCGCAGCTGCGTATCGGCCCTTCGCTCGCGAGCGACGTCGACTACGGGCCGCTGGTCACGCGCGCCGCGGTCGAGCGGGTCGAGGGGTACATCCAGCAGGGCGTCGACGAGGGCGCGACGCTGCTGGCCGACGGTCGCGGATTCACGGTCGAGGGGCACGAGCAGGGCTTCTATCTCGGACCGACGCTGTTCGACCACGTCACGACCGACATGGCGATCTACCGGGAGGAGATCTTCGGCCCGGTGCTCGTGATCGCGCGCGCCGCCGACTACGAAGAGGCGCTGCGCATGGCGTCCGAGCACGAGTACGGCAACGGCGTCGCGATCTTCACGCGCGACGGCGATGCCGCCCGTGACTTCGCCGCCAGGGTCGAGGTCGGCATGGTCGGAGTGAACGTGCCGATCCCCGTGCCGATCGCGTATTACACGTTCGGCGGCTGGAAGCGCAGCGGATTCGGCGACTTGAACCAGCACGGCGCCGACGCCTTCCGCTTCTATACGAAGACCAAGACGGTCACGAGCCGCTGGCCGTCCGCCGGGATCCGCGAGGGCGCCAGCTTCGTGATCCCCACCATGCACTGACCTTCCCCCCGGTCGTTGAGCGAGGAGCGCAGCGACGAGACGAAACGCACCACTGCGAAGGAACCACGATGACCATGACCACCGTCACCACCACCACCGCCGAAGAGCGCGAGGCCATCCTCGACGCCGTCCGCGAGTTCGCCGACACCGAGCTCGCTCCGTTCGCCGCCGAGCGCGACGAGAAGCACATCTTCCCTCGCGAATCCCTGGGCAAGGCCGGGGAACTCGGCCTCGGCGGCATCTATGTGCGCGAGGAGTTCGGTGGCACGGGCCTCAGCCGCTCCGACACGGTCGCGATCTTCGAGGAGCTCGCCAAGGGCGACCCGGCCGTCGCCGCCTACATCTCGATCCACAACATGGTGGTCTGGATGATCGACACCTATGGTGACGACGCGCAGCGCGGCGAATGGCTGCCGAAACTCACCGCGATGCAGGAGTTCGGGGGGTACTGCCTCACTGAACCGGGCGTCGGATCGGATGCCGCGAACGTCGCCACGAGCGCGGTGCGCGACGGAGACGACTACCTGCTCACCGGGGTGAAGCAGTTCATCTCGGGCGCGGGTGAGGCCGCGGTCTACGTGGTGATGGCGCGCACCGGCGAGCCGGGTGCCCGCGGCATCAGCGCCTTCCTCGTCCCGGGCGACGCCGAGGGGCTCAGCTTCGGTGCCCCCGAGAAGAAGATGGGCTGGCACGCCCAGCCCACCCGTCAGGTGATCCTCGACGGCGTCCGCGTTCCGGCATCCGGCATGCTCGGCGACGAGGGCCGCGGCTTCGCGATCGCGATGTCGGCGCTCAACGGCGGCCGTCTCAACATCGCGGCGTGCTCGCTCGGCGGTGCGCAGTGGGCCCTCGACCGTGCGGTGCAGTACGTGCACGAGCGTGTCGCGTTCGGCGAGCCGCTGGCCGAGAAGCAGTCGATCATGTTCGCGATCGCCGACATGCGCACCGACCTGCAGGCCGCTCGCCTCATGGTCAGGGACGGCGCTTCGGCGGTGGATGAGCAGGCACCGGACGCGACGATGCGCTGCGCCATGGCCAAGCGCTTCGCGACGGATGCCGGATTCGACGTCGCCAACCGCGCGCTGCAGCTGCACGGCGGGTACGGATATCTGCAGGACTACGGCATCGAGAGGGTCGTGCGCGACCTGCGGGTGCATCAGATCCTCGAGGGCACCAACGAGATCATGCGCCTGATCGTCGGCCGCGAGATGCTCCGACCCGCGGGGTCGGCGTCGCTCCAGCGGAGCGGCGGAGACCGGATGCGGAGCGCATCATGACCGAGGCGTCGAAGGCCCGCATCGCGTTCCTCGGCCTCGGACACATGGGGCTGCCGATGGCGAAGAACCTGGTCGCGGCCGGTCACGAGGTGCATGGGTTCGATCTGGTGCCCGCGGCGATCGAGGCGGCGCTGGCCGCCGGCATCCCGATCGCGGCGAGCGGGGCGGATGCCGTCGCCGAGGCCGACGTCGTCATCACGATGTTCCCCGCGGGCAGGCACGTGATCGACGCGTACCGCACCGAGCTGCTCGCCGCCGCGCGCCCGGACACCCTGTTCATCGAGTCGTCCACGATCGCGGTCGACGAGGCCCGTGCAGCCCACGCCCTCGCCCTCGCCGCGGGGCACCGCAACATCGATGCTCCGGTCTCGGGCGGGGTCGTCGGCGCCGAGAACGGCACGCTCGCCTTCATGGTCGGCGGCTCCGACGAGGACTTCGCCGCAGCTCTCCCCGTGCTCGAGATCATGGGAAAGCGCATCGTGCACTGCGGCGGCCCCGGCCTCGGGCAAGCGGCGAAGGTCTGCAACAACATGGTGCTGGCCGTCTCGCAGATCGCCGTCGCCGAGGCGTTCGTGCTCGGAGAGCGGCTCGGACTCGAGCATCAGGCGCTGTTCGACGTCGTGTCGCAGGCATCCGGTCAGTGCTGGTCGATCACGACGAACTGCCCGGTGCCGGGACCGGTGCCGACGAGCCCCGCGAACCGCGACTACCAGCCGGGCTTCGCGGGTGCCCTGATGGCCAAGGATCTCGGTCTCGCGCTGCAGGCGATCGAGCAGACCTCGACAGACGCGAAGATGGGGCGCCTCGCGCAGCAGCTCTACGCCGCGTTCGCCGCGGGTGAGGGCGCGGCGCGGGACTTCTCGGGCATCATCACCGACATCCGGGACGGGTCGGCGTGACACCCCCGCGACATACTGAGATGACCACGACGGAGAGGGCTTCACGATGACCGAGTACGAGACGATCCTGGTCGAGCAGCGCGGACGAGTCGGGTGGATCACCCTCAATCGACCCGAGGCGTTGAACGCCCTGAACAGTCGGCTCGCCGAAGAGGTCACCGCTGCGGCCGTGGCGTTGGACCTCGACGACGGCGTCGGCGCGATCGTCGTCACCGGATCCGAGAAGGCGTTCGCCGCAGGCGCCGACATCAAAGAGATGGAGGGCATGTCGGCGGCCGAGATGGTCGAGACCGACCACTTCGGCGTCTGGCACGAGTTCGCCGCGGTGCGCACGCCCGTGATCGCCGCCGTCTCGGGTTTCGCGCTCGGGGGAGGATGCGAACTCGCGATGATGTGCGACATCATTCTCGCCGCCGACACCGCGAAGTTCGGGCAGCCGGAGATCAACCTCGGCGTCATCCCCGGCATGGGCGGAACGCAGCGCCTGATCCGTGCGGTCGGCTACTACAAGGCGGCCGAGCTCGTGCTGTCGGGCCGGTTCATGGGAGCCGAGGAGGCGGAGCGCTCAGGACTCGTGTCACGCGTCGTTCCGGCATCCGATCTGCTCGCCGAAGCATCGACCCTCGCCGAGACCATCGCCGCGAAGTCGCTGCCGTCGGTGTTCGCCGCCAAGGCCGCCCTCGACGCCGCGATGGAGACGACCCTTGCCGACGGCCTGGCCCATGAGAAGAACGCATTCGCCGCCCTTTTCGACACCGAAGACCAGAAGGAAGGCATGTCGGCCTTCCGGGAGAAGCGTGCGCCCGACTTCCAGAATCGCTGAGCGCGCCCGATCGCTGTTCACAATTCAGCACGGACGTCGAAGAACGTGCCCGTCGGTGCCGAAGAGGCGCCGAGCGCCTCGGTTCTTGCTGAGTTGTGAACGACTCGGGTCCGAGACCTCAGCCGCGCAGCGCCTCGACGACCTTCTCGACGCGGCGGTCGCGGGTAGCGTCCTGCTTGGCCTCGGCGACCGTACGGGCATGCTCCTTGCGCACCGAGTACGACAGCGCGTCGAAGGCGGTGCGCAGAGCGGCGTCCGCATCGAGGGCCGTCGCGAGTGCGGGCGGGATCTCGACCTCCCGCTCGGCGGCGTCCACCCGGATGACCGCGTCGACCTCCTGGTCGATCTCGACCCCCAGGTCGGCCCGCACGGCCTTGCTGAAGCCGATCATGTTCGCGCCTCCCATGCGGGCGAGGCGCAGCCGGGCGGTGCGTCCGTCGATCGTTACGACGACGGGGAAGGTCTTGCCGGCACCGAACGAGGCCACCTGCTCGTCGGTGAGGACTATGGCGGCGGCGGGCCCCCGACCTTCGAGGGTGGTGTGCAGGCGCAGTTCGCTCATGCGGGCAGTGTACGCCCGCGTCCCTCGGCCCCTGCTTCTGATTCTGTGGCCAGCTGGTCGTTGCGCTCTTCGATCAGTCGCCGCATGTACGCGCCCAGGACGAGGCGGTCGACCACTCGGCCGAGAAAACCGAACGGCGAGTGGAATCGGATCGTGTCGCGCATCAGCGTGCCCTGCGGATGCTCCTCGAACACGTGCTCGTGCCAGAACGAGGCGAAGGGCCCCGAGATCTGCCGGTCGCGGAACCCGCGCGGCGGGTCGACGTCGTACACGATCGACCGCAGACGGAACGGGATGCCGAAGTGCCGTGCCCTCCACGTCACGGTCGTTCCCTCGCTGAACGTGCCGCCCGCCGGGCCCTCGACCATCGTCTCGCCGTATCGCTCCATCGACCGCAGGTGCAGCCCCGGGTCGAGGGCGACGGCGAAGACGCGCTCGGGAGTGGCGGAGATCACTCTTTCGAGCACGAACTCGACCATGTCAGAGCGCGTCCGGCTGCGGCTTCGGGTCGCTGAAGTCGCCGGCGGCCTTGCGCATCCGCGCGACGATCGCGACGAGCTCGGCGGCGTCGGCCTTGCTGATTCCCGGGTCGGCGAAGACGTCCTCGTTCAGCGCGACGGTCGCACGGTCGACGAGTTCGCGACCGGCCTCGGTGAGCGCGAGCAGTGCTGCACGTCCGTCGTGCGGGTGAGGTTCGCGCACGATCAGCCCGTCGCGTACGAGCCGCTCGGCGGTGCTCGTGACGGTCGTCGCGTGCACCTGCAGTCGGGCGACGACGCTCGACAGCGGCAGGCGTCCGGATCGGCTGAACGCCAGCAGGCGCAGCATCTCGTAGCGGGCGAAGCTGAGCGCGAAGGGCTTCAGCGCCGCATCCACTCTGGCGAGCAGCAGCTGCTGCGCCCTCATGACGGAGGTGACCACGGTCATGCCGTCGGCAGCGTCCGTCCACCCGTGCGCGAGCCACTGCCGCTTCGCCTCGGCGAGCGGATCCACGGGCAGAGGGCGGGGTCGGACCACGGTTCTACGGTAGGGCATCCGCTCGCACGAGCGGGGAGGCGGTGCGGGACGGCCGGCCTGGGTCTCAGTCGCTCGACGGATGGGACTCAGTATCAACGCGCTAGAATCGACGCAGTCGTGAGGAGCAATCGATGAAGATCTTCGTCCTGGTCAAAGAGGTGCCGGACACCTATGGCGATCGCAAGCTGGACCTCGAGACCGGACTCGCCGACCGCGGCGCCGGTGATGTGGTTCTCGATGAGATCACTGAACGGGCCCTCGAGGTCGCGCTGAGCCACGCCGACAAGAACGAGGGCACCGAGGTGGTCGCGCTCGCGATGGCCCCCGCCGGCTCGACGGCGTCGGTGCGACGGGCGCTCGCGATCGGAGCGGGTTCCGCCGTGCACATCGCCGACGAGCAACTCGCCGGAGCCGACCTCGGGCTCACCGCCGAGACCCTGGCCGCGGCGATCCGCCGCGCCGAGCCCGATCTCGTCATCACCGGCAACCTGTCGACCGACGGCTCGGGCGGCGTCATGGCGGCGATGCTCGCCGAGCACCTGGGCTGGGCCCAGGCGACCGCGCTCACGAGCGTCGAGATCACGCCGGAGGGCATCTCGGGAACCCGAGGGGCGGATGCGGGAGCGCAGCCGGTCTCGGCATCCCTTCCCGCCGTCATCTCGATCACTGAGGCGCTTCCGGATGCGCGCTTCCCGAACTTCAAGGGCATCATGGCGGCCAAGAAGAAGCCGCTCGAAGTGCTCACCCTCGATGACCTCGGTGTCTCGGCCGACCCTGCGGCCGCACCGCGCACGATCATGACCGCGGTTGCCGAGAAGCCACCGCGTGCGGCGGGCGTGAAGATCGTCGATGAGGGCGATGCCGCCGAGAAGCTGGTGGAGTACCTCGTGCAGAACAGGCTGGTGTGACATGACCTACCCCGAGAACCCGATCCTCGTCCTGGTTGACCTCGACCCTGCCGGAAACCCCGCCAGCAGCACCGCCGCCCTGATCGGCGCGGCGTCGACCATCGGCGCGCCGGTCGCGCTGGTCGTCGGGGGTTCCGCGGACGCCGCCGCGAAGGCCGCCGAGGCCGGAGCATCCGTCGTGCTCACGGCCGACGCCGACGAGGCGGCCCTCACGGTGCCGATCGTCGACGCCCTGCAGGCCGCTTTCGAGCAGGTCCGCCCGGATGCCGTACTGATCTCGAACTCCATCTCCGGTCGCGACGTCGCCGGCCGTCTCGCGGTGCGCGCGAAGCTCGCCCTGTCGGTCGACGCCGTCGGCGTCTCGCGCGATGACGAGGGCGTCGTCGCGCATCACTCGGTCTACGGCGGCGCGTACCTCGTCGACTCCGCGCCCACCTACGGCGCCGCGGTCATCACGGTGCGTCAGGGAGCCGTCGACACGCGCGCAGAGGCCGTGGCCTCACCCACTGTCGAGGCGCTGACCGTCGCGGCATCCGGTGCCGCAAGCGCGACCGTCGGTGCCGTCGAAGCCGTCGAGGCCACCTCGTCGCGCCCCGAGCTGCGCGGCGCGACCAGGGTCGTCTCGGGTGGCCGGGGACTCGCCTCGAAGGAGAAGTTCGTGCTCGTCGAGGAGCTGGCGGATGCGCTCGGTGCCGCTGTCGGCGCATCGCGGGCCGCCGTGGATGCCGGATACATCCCGCAGTCGCATCAGGTCGGTCAGACCGGAGTCTCGGTGTCGCCGCAGCTGTACATCGCACTCGGCATCTCGGGGGCGATCCAGCACCGGGCCGGCATGCAGACCGCGAAGAACATCGTCGCGATCAACAAAGACGGCGAGGCTCCGATCTTCGACGTCGCCGACTTCGGCATCGTGGGAGACCTGTTCACGGTCGTCCCGCAGGTGATCGCGGCCCTCGAGGCGCGGAAGAAGTAGACATGGCGACGCGGATGCTGAGGAGCGGGCTGCCGCGCGTGCGCGGTGGCGAGCCGTGGCCCCCCGGGGTCGCGGTCGATGAGCCGGGTGACGAGAGCGCCGCGTCTCCGTCGGCTCCGCCGTCTTCGCTCGACGAGCGCGAGACTGCGGCTCCGGTCGTCGAGTCGGCTGTCGCCTCCCCGGTCGCCGAGTCGGCTGTCGCCTCCCCGGGCATTGAGACCGCCGCTCCCTCCCCGGTCGTTGAGCGAGGAGCGCAGCGACGAGACGAAACGCGCCACGTTGCTAGCGCGGCCGTCACGGTGTCATCCGTGCGTCGCGGTCTCCCGCGCACGTCGGGAGGAGAGCCCTGGCCTCCCGCGGGTGTGACGCCTGCGGGGGCGGATGGCGTTTCGTCTCGGTCGGCTTCGCCGTCCTCGCTCAACGAGCAGGAGAACGCATCCGCCGTCGCTGCGGCTGTCGCCTCCCCGGTCGTCGAGCACGCATCGTCCCGCTCGGCGTCGGCATCCTCGATCGAGGAGGCCGCGGCTTCGGCCTCTGTCGCCTCGGCTGCCGAGCCGACGGCCGGCCAGGCCGTCGAGCAGACCGGATCCGTGCGCCGCGGCCTGCCGCGAGTCGCCGGCGGAGATCCGTGGCCGCCGGCCGGTACCGTTCCGCAGGTCGCCGCCTCGACGGACGCCTCCGCGGCCGCGACCGAGACCGCGGACGTCGTCCCGGTCATCGTGGCACCGTCTTCCGAGCCTGCTGCCGCCGAGGTCGCCGCGTCCGCTCCCTCCACGGCCGTGGCCCCGGCATCCGCATCCTTCGCTCTCGGTGATCCCTCGATCCCGCTGCCGGCACCGCGCACGGTGTGGAACGGCAGTGCGCCTCGGCGCATCACCGCGGCCGCTCCGGCATCCGCTCGTCCTCGTCCGCCGTGGACGCAGGCGATCGCCGGACTGCTCGGGGCCGCGGCCCTCGGCATCCTGGCTGCGGCAGCCGTGGCGTTCGTGCGGGCGCTGCTGAGCTTCCCGTTCATGCAGGACTTCCTCGCGGCGTTCCCCGGCGAGTACACGCCCGCCATCGCGGTCGAACCCGGGTTCGCGCCGTGGGTCAACTGGGCGCACTTCTTCAACGTGTTCCTGATGGTGCTGATCATCCGGTCGGGACTCCGCATCCGCAACGAGAAGCGCCCCACCGCGTTCTGGACTCCTCGGGGCGACCCCAAGGGCAAGGTCAGTCTGACGATCTGGTTCCATCAGGCGCTCGACATCCTGTGGCTCGTGAACGGCGTGATCTTCGTGGTGCTGCTGTTCGTGACCGGACACTGGGTGCGCATCGTGCCGACGAGCTGGGAGGTCATTCCGAATGCCCTGTCCGCCGCGCTGCAGTACGTCTCGTTCGACTGGCCGACCGAGCACGGCTGGGTGAACTACAACAGCCTGCAGCAGCTCGCCTACTTCGTGACCGTGTTCATCGCGGCGCCGCTCGCTGCCGCGACCGGCTTCCGCATGTCGGGCATGTGGCCGAAGAAGGCCGAGCGCCTGTCGAAGGCCTACCCGATCGAGTGGGCACGCGCGCTGCACTTCCCGGTCATGATCTACTTCGTGGTGTTCATCATCGGGCACGTCGCCCTGGTGTTCCTCACCGGTTTCCTGCGCAACCTCAACCACATGTACGCCTCGTCCGATGCCGTCGGCTGGACCGGGTTCTGGGTGTTCGTGGCATCTCTCGTGGTGATCGCCCTCGGCTGGGTGGCGGCGCGTCCGCTCGTGATCGCGCCGATCGCCAAGCTGTTCGGCAGCGTCTCAGGGCGCTGACCCGTTCGCGATTCCGCACAGATCTCTCCCGGACCCAGCGAAACGGCCCCCTGCCAGTGGCAGGGGGCCGTCATGCCGAATCGTGAACGCGAGGTTCGCGAGAGGCGCCGGACTCAGCGGACGAAGCGGACCTCGGTCAGCGTCTCGCCGAGGAACGGCTCGGTGTGACTGGCGCCGTCGAGCGCGAAACCGTTGCGCGTGTAGAAGCGGTGGGCGCGGGGGTTGTCGTCCGCGACCCAGAGGTAGAGCGACTCGTCCTTCTCGACCGCGGCGTCGAACAGCTTCTGGCCGATGCCGGTCGAGTGGTACGCGTCGAGCAGGTAGATGAAGTACAGCTCGCGGAACGCGGGAGCATCCTTGTCGCGGGCGGGGCCGGAGCCGACGAAGCCGACGATCTCTCCGTCGACGAGCGCCGCGCGCATCGTGAACTCGGGGCCCTGAGAGGCCCAGTGCGTCCACAGCTCGGCCATGCGCCGGGGCGAGACCTTCTCGAGCGCTGCCTTGCTGATCAGGTGGTCGTAGGTCTCGTGCCAGCACTGCGCGTGCACGCGACCCAGGGCTTCCGCATCCACATCACGGACCGGACGGACGATGACTTCAGACTGGGCTTCGGCGCTCATATCGCGACTCTACGCGCGGCCTCCGGGATCAGGAAATCGAGCGGAAGCGTTCCCACAGTGCCGATATGCCGGTGGAGGGTTTACACAACGATGTTCGCGATCGGTTCGTCGATGGCTACGATCAGTCCTCGTGAACGTGATCTGGCGCACTCTCCTCGTGATCCTCTCCGCCCGCCGCCGAGTGCGCCGAGGCAAGACGCTCGACGCAGCCTCCGTCAGCAGCATCAGGCTGACGACGCTCCCCACCGACATCGACATCCTGCGCCACATGAACAACGGCCGATACCTGTCGCTGTTCGACCTCGGCCGCTGGGACCTGCTGATCCGCACGGGACTGTTCGACGCGATGAACGAGAACGGCTGGTACGCCGTGGTGTCGAGCGAGACCGTGACCTTCCGCAAGTCGCTGCAGCTCTGGCAGCGGTTCGAGGTGCAGTCCCGGTTCATCGGACACGACGACAAGGCCGTGTTCCTCGAGCACCGAGCCGTCGTCGGCGGCGAGATCTACGCACGGGTGATCGTGCGCTCGCGGATGCTGCGCCGCACCGGCGGCACGGTGAGCAACGAAGAGCTGTTCGCCGCCGTCGGCAAGCCGGAGGGCGTGCCCGAGATCGACCCGTGGGTGCACGACTGGGCCGCGGCATCCGCTCTTCCTCCCGTGCGCAGCTCGGCGCCGAGCGTGTGGAACTGACGCCGTGAACGATCCGTGGGGTCTCGAGACGCGTGCGCCGGGGGCGACTCTGCTCGTGGGATGCGGCAAGCTCGGCGTGCGGCTCGGCGAACGACTGGTCGCAGGGGGCTCCGACGTCACGGCCATGCGACGCAGCGGGGGCGACATGCCTTTCCCGACCGTCGAGGCCGATCTCCGGCATCCGCTCGACCGCGAGCTCCCGGCGTTCGACTCGGTCGTGATCACGCTGCCGCCGAGCACCGAGGGCGACTCGATCTATCCGCCGGCGCTGCGCGGGCTCGCAAAGGCCTTGCCGTCGATGCCCGAGAGGGTCGTGTTCGTGTCGTCGACGCGGGTGTTCGAGGGTCGCCCCGGCGAGACGCCGCTGACCGAGCGCGATACTCCAGCCGTGTCGAGCGAGCGGGGCGGCGACCTGCTCGAGGGGGAGCACCTGGCGATGGAGCTGTTCGGCGCGCGTATCGTGCGCCCGGCCGGCATCTACGGGCCCGGGCGCGACTTCCTGATCCGTCGGGTGCTCGAGGGGGCGCCGATCGATCACACCCGCCGCACCAACCGCATCCACGAGACCGATCTCGTGCGCCTGCTCGAGGCCATGCTTCGGGCCGACTCGGCGCCGCCGCTGATCCACGCGGTCGACACCGAGCCGGTGCTGCTCGGAGATGTGGCCGCGCACATCGCTGCACGGCTCGGGGTCGAGGTGCCGCCGCATCTGGATCCGGAGGTCGGTGGCGGAACGGTGCTCGACGGGCACCTGCTGCAGGAGTTCCTGGGTGAGCTGGAGTACCCGACCTTCCGCACGGGGTACGACGAGATGATCGCCGCGCGCTGAGCGCCCGTCGCTCAACGGCAGGCACGCCTCTCAGTCTTAGGCTGAGATCATGGCCGACCCGACGCCCTCCACGGATCCCGAATCCGCCTCTCTCGCGGACCGTGCCGTCGAGCTCGCCCGCCGCTGGGTGATCGAGGCCGCGGCCGCCGATGTCGACCCGGCCGCCGAGCGGCTGGCCGGAGTGCTGCAGGATGCCAACGGCCTGCCGTTCACGCTGGGGTTCGTCGACGGCGTCATGCGCCCCGAGAGTCTGGGGGCCGCGGCATCCCAACTGCACCGCATCGCGCCGATCGTCCCCGACTTCCTGCCCTGGTACCTGCGTTCTGCCGTCCGCCTCGGTGGCGGGGTCGCGCAGATCCTGCCGAGCCCCGTGGTTCCCATCGCGCGCCGGGTGCTGCGCGACATGGTCGGCCACCTGGTCGTCGATGCCCGCCCCGCGAAGCTCGGACCGGCCATCGCCAAGATCCGCGAATCCGGCGCGCGACTCAACCTCAACCTGCTCGGTGAGGCCGTGCTCGGCGAAGCCGAGGCGCAGCGGCGGCTCGACGGCATCCATGATCTGATCCGTCGACCCGACGTCGACTACGTCTCGGTCAAGGTGTCGGCCATTATCAGCCACATCTCCATGTGGGCGTTCGACGAGGTCGTCGATGCCGTGGTCGAGCGGCTGCTGCCGCTGTACCTCACCGCAGCCTCCGACCGCACCTTCATCAACCTCGACATGGAGGAGTACCGCGACCTCGATCTGACGATCGCGGTGTTCACGCGCATCCTCGAGGATCCGCGGCTGCAGGGCCTCGAGGCCGGCATCGTGCTGCAGGCCTACCTCCCCGACGCCTTGCCTGCACTGCAAGAGCTCACCGCGTGGGCGCGGGAGCGCGTCGACCATGGCGGCGCCCCGATCAAGGTGCGTCTCGTCAAGGGCGCCAACCTCGCCATGGAACGCGTCGAGGCGCACATGCACGGGTGGGAGCAGGCGACCTACGACACCAAGCTCGACACCGACGCGAACTACCTGCGCTGCCTCGACTGGGCGCTGCGCCCCGAGAACATCGCGGCGGTGCACCTGGGCATCGCGGGGCACAACCTGTTCGGCATCGCGTACGCGTGGCTGCTCGCGGGGGAGCGCGGTCTGCGCGGACTCTCGGCGGCAGGAAGCGGAGCAGGGCAGCCGCCGATCGAGTTCGAGATGCTGCTCGGCATGGCGCAGGGGCAGGTGCAGGCCGTCTCGCGCGAGGTCGGCGAGGTGCTGCTCTACGTGCCCGTCGTGAAACCCGACGAGTTCGACGTCGCGATCAGCTATCTGGTGCGTCGGCTCGAAGAGAACGCGTCGAACGACAACTTCCTCTCCGCCGCGTTCCGGCTCGGCGACGACGAGTCGCTGTTCGTGCGCGAGCGCGACCGCTTTCTCGATGCGCTCGATCGCTCGACCTCGCAGACCCTGCAGGTCGGCGCGCTCCGCACCCAGGATCGTCAAGCCCCCGTGCACGAGTCGGTGCGCCCGGCCCCCGTGGCCGTCGCTCCCGAAGAAGAGTTGACGAAGGCTGTGCTCGGCATCTCGCGAGGGTCGGATGACTCGGGCGGGCCGTTCCTCGAGACCGCGGTCTACGCCCCGCGCGAGCTCGACGAGGGAACCGGCGGCGCCCCCGGTTTCACGAACACCCCCGACAGCGACCCGTCGCTTCCGGTCAACCGCGAGTGGGCACGCGAGATCCACGCGCGGATCGCCGAATCGACCCTGGGAGTCGCCACGATCGAGGCCGCCCGCATCGACGACACGGGGGCGCTCGAGAGCACGGTCGCCGGAGTGCGGGATGCGGGAGCCCAGTGGGGAGCGCGCCCTGCTGCAGAGCGCGCCGAGGTGCTGCTCCGGGCCGCCGCCGCACTCGAAGGCCGTCGCGGAGAGCTCATCGAGGTCGCCGCGGCCGAGACGGGCAAGGTCTTCGCCGAGGCCGACGTCGAGGTGAGCGAGGCCGTCGACTTCGCCCGCTACTACGCCGCCAAGGCGCGGGAGCTGGATGCCGTCGCCGGCGCCGCGTTCGAACCGGCACGCGTCACGGTGGTCGCGCCACCGTGGAACTTCCCCCTCGCGATCCCCGCCGGGGGAGTGCTCGCCGCGCTCGCCGCGGGATCCGGTGTCGTCTTCAAGCCCGCACCTCAGTCCCGACGCTGCGCCGCGGTGATCGCCGAGACGCTGTGGGAGGTCGGCGTGCCGCGAGATGTGCTCGCGCTCGTCGACATCGAGGAGGGCGACCTCGGCCGGGCTCTGATCGCGCACGAGTCGGTCGACCGCGTCATCCTCACCGGCGCCTGGGAGACGGCCGCGCTCTTCCGGTCGTGGCGGCCGGACCTGCCGTTGCTCGCCGAGACCAGCGGCAAGAACGCGATGATCATCACCGCATCCGCCGACCTCGACCTCGCCGTCGCCGACCTGGTGCGCAGCGCGTTCGGGCACGCGGGGCAGAAGTGCTCCGCGGCGTCCTTGGCGATTCTCGTCGGGCCCGTCGGTCGCTCCAAGCGCTTCGCCCGACAGCTCGCCGACGCCACGCGCTCGCTGCATGTCGGCTGGCCCACCGACCCGCTCGCCGAGGTCGGACCCGTGATCGAGCGGCCGCAGGGCAAGCTCGCCTGGGCGCTCACCGAGCTCGAGGGCGAGGAGCAGTGGCTCATCGAACCCGCGGTGTCGGCCGACGATCCGAGCGGACGGCTGTGGCGACCCGGCATCCGCGTCGGGGTGCAGCCGGGGTCGCGATTCCACACCGAGGAGTTCTTCGGGCCGGTGCTCGGGATCATGCATGCGCCGACGCTCGAGAGCGCGATCGAGATGCAGAACGCCGTCGCCTACGGGCTGACCGCCGGGCTGCACACGCAGGATCCGGATGAGCTCGAGCTGTGGCTCGACCGCGTGCAGGCCGGAAACCTCTACGTGAACCGCGGCATCACCGGAGCGATCGTGCAGCGCCAGCCGTTCGGCGGGTGGAAGCGGTCATCGGTGGGCCCCGGCACCAAGGCCGGCGGGCCGAACTATCTGATCGGGCTCGGATCCTGGCGCTCGAGCGGATCCGGTCCCGTGTCGAGCACCCTGCACCTGCGCGGCCTCGACTCCCGCATCACCGAGCTGATCGAGTCGGCGCAGCCCTCTCTCGACTACGAGGCCTTCGAATGGCTGCGCCGCTCGGCGCTGTCGGACGCACTCGCCTGGGATCGAGAGTTCGGGCAGGTGCGCGATGTCTCGCGTCTCGGCGTCGAGCGCAATCTCTTCCGTTATCGTCCGGTTCCCGTCGCGATCAGGGCGACCGCGGATGCCGGATGGCAGGAGCTGCTGCGCGTGGTCGTCGCCGCCGTGCGCGCCGGCGCCGGCTTCGTGCTGTCGACGCCCGTCGGGCTGCCGTCTGAGGTGCGCCGCGCGCTCGGCACGCTCGGGGCGGTCGTCTACATGGAGAGCGACGACGAGTGGATCGAGCGGATGCGACGACGCGACGGCGCATCGGGCGACGTGTTCGCGTCATCGGATGAGGCTCCCCGGCCGAGCCGGGTGCGGCTCGTCGGCTCGCGTGACGCGGTCGCGACGCTGCACCGCGCGCTGGCACGGGCGGTCGACGGCGACCCCGACCTCGCGGTGTACGACGGCGAGGTCACCTCGGCCGGACGCATCGAGCTGCTGCCTTTCGTGCACGAGCAGGCGATCGCGATCACTGCGCACCGCTACGGCAACCCCGACGACTGGAGCGCCTCGGTCATCTGAGCGCTGCGACTCAGCGCAGACCATGTAAAGAATTCTTGACACGATGGATGCCGCGGGCATACTCTCATGTCAAGAATCTTTTACATGGGAGGCATCATGGCTTACGAAGAGCGCAACGCCTGGTCGGGTCTGCTCGTCGGTGCGGTCGTGATCACCGCGTACGTCGTGATCGTGCTGCAGCAGGCCGCCGGGCGTCCGGTGACCGAGGTCGACTGGCTCCCGCTCATGCTCTGGACGATCGGGATCGGCATCGTGGCCACGATCATGATCAGCATCGTCTGGGGGATCATCGCCGGCGCGAAGGATCCTGAGGGTGTCGGCGAGTCCGACGTGCGGGACCGCGACATCAGCCGCATGGGCAGCCGCGTCGAGCAGGCCTTCGTCGTGATCGCGGGGCTCGGCGTGATCGCCCTGTGCGCGGTGGATGCCGACGTCTTCTGGATCGCGAACACGATGTTCGCAGGCTTCGCCGTCTCGGCCATGGTCGGCAGCATCGCGCGAGTCGTCGCCTACCGCCGGGGGCTCGTCTGATGGTCAAGCCCACCCTGGTCTCCAACCGCATCCGCGCTCACCGCGAGGGTGCGGGTCTCACCCAGGCCGAGCTCGCGTGCAGCATCGGCGTGACCCGGCAGACGCTCATCGCGATCGAGCAGGAGAAGTACTCCCCGTCGCTCGAGCTCGCGTTCCAGATCGCCCGCGCGTTCGGCGTCGGGCTCGACGATCTGTTCCACTACCCCGAACCTTCGACGAAGGATGCCTGAGATGACCGAGACGATGCCCGCCTGGGTGCGGAAGACCTACGGCTCTGCCGACGGGTTCCGGCTCGAGCAGATCCCGAAGCCGGTGCCGCGCCGCGGAGAGGTGGTGCTGCGCGTCGCGGCGACGTCGCTCAACGCGGGTGACGTGCGGCTGATGCTGGGCGATCCGCTGCTGGTGCGCCCGGTCTTCGGCCTCACGCGTCCCAAGTACCCGGTGCGGGGCATGGAGGTCTCCGGCACCGTCGTCGCCGTCGGGCCGAACGCGATCGGAGCGGAACTCGGAGAGCGGGTCGTAGGGGAACTCGTGGGCGGCGGAGGACTCGCATCCCACGTCGCGGTGCCCGCCGATCGGCTCGTGCCGATCCCTCCCGATGTCGCCTCCGAGGCCGCGGCCTGTCTGCCCGTTGCCGCAGGCACGGCCTGGCAGGCGCTCGATCGTGCCGGCATCGGCATCCACTCCGAAGTCCGGATCGAGCGGCACCGCTCCGAGCATGCGGTTCCGCGCGTGCTCGTCATCGGCGCCTCCGGGGGAGTCGGCACGTTCGCAGTGCAGCTCGCGGCGCTGCGAGGGGCGGAGGTCTGGGCGACATGTGGGGAGCGCAACTCCCGTCTCGTCGAGCATCTCGGCGCGGTGCGCACCCTCGATCATCGTCGCTCGCCCCTGTCGGCACTGCCCGCCGGCCACTTCGACGCGGTGATCGACATCGCCGGGGGAACCGGGCTGCGCGACCTGCAGCGCCTGGTCGTCGCCAGTGGGTCCGTGGTGCTCGTCACGGGAGACGGCGGGCGCGTGCTCGGACCGATTCCCCGGATGCTCAAGGCGGCGTTCCTGTCGATCGGATCGACCCGTCGCATCCGCCCGCTCGCGGCGACGCCGCGCACCGAGGTCCTCGCGAAGCTGCTGGAGCTGACCGCAGAGGGGCGGATCACGCCGGTGATCCAGCGCGAATACGGATTCGACCGTGCTTCCTCCGCCCTCGCCCACCTCGAGGCCGGGCACACGGTCGGCAAGGTCGTCGTCCACGGCGCCCTCGAATCGCGTGAATGACCCGGTATCGACGGTCGATCGGGTCATTCACGCGATTCGAAGCAGGCGGCCCGCGCTCTGGCGGCGTCGCGCTCTGGCGGCGTTCAGGGGGCGGGTGACAGAATGGATGCTGGCGTGCCCGAGTCGCATCTTCCCTGGGCGCCGGCTCTCACCGAGCGGCGCGGGTCGAAGGACCGCCGGGCCCCTGGACAGCGTCCGCCGCATCCGTTCGAGGAGCCCCATGTCTGTCGAAACCACTGCGTCGACGTCCGAGACCGCCACTCCGGTGCGCACCGCACACCACCGTCACTATCTGATGTGCAAGCCGTCGCACTTCACGGTGAACTACTCGATCAACCCGTGGATGGAGCCGGCCAAGCCGACCGACACCGCGCGGGCCGTCGAGCAGTGGCAGAAGCTGCACGACCTGTACCTCGAGCTCGGTCATGAGGTCGAGCTGATCGAGCCGCTCGCCGGATACCCCGACATGGTCTACACGGCCAACGGCGGGTTCCTGATCGACGGCCGCGCCTACGTGCCGAAGTTCCGCTTCGTCGAGCGTCAGGGCGAGGCCCCGGCCTTCGCCGACTGGTTCCGCGGCGCCGGCTACGACACGGTGATCCCCGAAGAGGTCAACGAGGGCGAGGGCGACTTCCTGCTCGTGGGAGATGTGATCCTCGCCGGCACCGGCTTCCGCTCGACGGGTGACAGCCACCGCGAGGTCGGAGAGGTCTTCGGCCGCGAGGTCGTGTCGCTCAACCTCGTCGACCCGCGCTTCTACCACCTCGACACCGCCATCGCGGTGCTCGATCCGGTGCAGGGCGTCGAGAACGGCGGCCCCGAGCACGCGAACATCGCGTACCTCCCCGGAGCGTTCGACGACGCGAGCCGAGCGATCCTCGAGGAGCGCTTCCCCGACGCGATCCTCGTGTCGGATGAAGACGGCTCGGTGTTCGGACTCAACTCGGCGAGCGACGGCTACAACGTGGTCATCTCGCCTCGCGCCAAGGGCTTCGAGGCGCAGCTGCGCGAGCGCGGCTACAACCCGATCATGGTCGACCTGTCCGAGCTGCTGCTCGGCGGCGGCGGGATCAAGTGCTGCACCCTCGAACTGCGCGGTGAGGCATGACCGCCGTCGAGCCGGGCATCGAGGTCACGGCCGAGCCGCACGTCGCCCACAACTACCACCCGCTGCCGGTCAACATCGCGCGCGGTGACGGCGCCTGGGTGACGGATGTCGAGGGCAAGCGCTACCTCGACCTTCTCGCCGCCTACTCGGCGGTGAACTTCGGGCACCGGCATCCGGCTCTCGTGGCCGCGCTCACCGAGCAGCTCGGTCGGGTCACGCTGGTCAGCAGGGCGTTCCAGAGCGATCGGCTCGAACCGTTCGCCGCGGCGCTCGCCTCGCTCGCGGGCAAAGACATGGTGCTGCCGATGAACACGGGAGCCGAGGCCGTCGAGACGGGCATCAAGGTCGCCCGCGCCTGGGGATACCGCGTCAAGGGCATCGCCGAGGGCAAGGCGCGCATCATCGTCGCCGCCGGCAACTTCCACGGGCGCACCACCACGATCGTCAGCTTCAGCGACGACGAGCAGGCGCGGGCGGACTTCGGTCCGTACACCCCCGGCTTCGACGTCGTCCCCTACGGGGATGCGGATGCCGTCGCCGCCGCGATCACCGACGACACCGCCGCCGTGCTAATCGAACCCATCCAGGGTGAGGGTGGAGTGGTGATCCCGCCGGAGGGGTACCTGCGCCGCATCCGCGAGATCTGCGACGAGAAGAACGTGCTGTTCATCGCCGACGAGATCCAGTCGGGTCTCGGCCGTGTGGGTGAGACGTTCGCCTGCGACCGCGAGGACGTCGTGCCCGATCTGTATCTGCTGGGCAAGGCGCTCGGCGGGGGGATCCTTCCCGTCTCCGCTGTGGTGGGGAACACCGATGTGCTCGGTGTCATCCGGCCCGGTGAGCACGGATCGACCTTCGGTGGCAATCCGCTGGCCGCGGCCGTCGGACTCCGCGTCGTCGAGATGCTCGAGTCGGGGGAGTTCCAGGAGCGGGCCCGTGCGCTCGGCGCGCATCTCGCCGCCGGCCTCGAGCCGCTGATCGGTCACGGTGTGACCGAGGTGCGCATCGCAGGCCTCTGGGCGGGAGTCGACATCGACCCCGCCAAGGGCACCGGGCGCGAGATCGCCGAGAAGCTCCTGGTCCGTGGAGTGCTCGTCAAAGACACCCACGGCCAGACCATCCGCATCGCTCCGCCGCTGGTCATCAGGGCGACGGAACTCGACTGGGCGGTCGAGCAGCTGAAGCTGGTCCTCGGGGCCTGACCCCCTGTCCGCCGGGCGACACGCCCGGCGGACAGCCCGGATTTGCCGGAACCCCGGAACCCACGTAACTTATTACTTGTTCGCCCCACAGGGAAGCGGAGAGGCCGAGAG
>NZ_JAVTIZ010000008.1:0-199595 GCF_031843845.1 Microbacterium sp. WCS2018Hpa-23 | reverse complement strand
GTGTGGGAGCAGGCGTCGGTGTGGGAGCAGGCGTCGGTGTGGGAGCAGGCGTCGGAACAGGTTCTGGGCCAGGTGTTGGCTCGACCGAAGGTGCAGGATCCGGTGTGGGGGTCACCGGGGTCGTGGGGGTGACGGCAGCCTCATCCTCAGCCGGCGACTGGGTCAGCGGCGAAGAGGGAGACGGGCGCAGCGTCGCACCTGGCCACATGGGCTCCACCACAAACGCCTCGTCGTCCGTAACGGCGTCCAGCAGCGAGTGCGGTGCGGGCGCCTTTGATGAGTCAAGAGTCGTCTCCTCGAGGCCGCCGGGACGAATATGCGCCTCGTCTCCCTGGTCCACCTGGTCGGATGCCGTGATAGGCGCAACGTCGTCGGCTCCCTGCGTAGCCGCCACGATCCCCACAGAGCTTGCAACCAGGACTGGCACGCCGATGAAGGCCAGAGCGAGGAGTCGGCGTTTGCGCTTCTTCTGATCGTCGTCGACAGTCTCGGACATGCATCATCTCCCTATCGATGGGGCGCGCCATCGGGTATGACACATCATGACTTTATCAGTCGAA
This sequence comes from Microbacterium sp. WCS2018Hpa-23, assembly GCF_031843845.1. Classification (NCBI taxonomy): domain Bacteria; kingdom Bacillati; phylum Actinomycetota; class Actinomycetes; order Micrococcales; family Microbacteriaceae; genus Microbacterium; species Microbacterium sp. WCS2018Hpa-23. The sequence continues at coordinate 199,035 of NZ_JAVTIZ010000008.1, read as the reverse complement.
AGTGCCGTTTTCGCGCGTATATGAGTGAAAACGGACACGGCCCCGGATGGAGATCCGGGGCCGTGTCCTATACCGCCTCGATCAGTTCTCCGCGGAGGTGAACTTGAAGACGCTCGTCGAGCCGGAGCCAGAGGTCACGAAGACAGTCCGACCGTCAGCCGAGATGACTACTCGCGACGAGCTTCCCGAGGCCATCGGGATCCGGACGAGTTCCTCGCCTTCCTGCGTGTCGAACACGATGAGTTCCGTGTTCCCCGATACGTACAGCCAGCGGCCGTCGGGCGAGACCGTCATTGAGTACGCCTGCACCTTGCTGAGGGTGTGAGACTCAATCACCTCGCCGGTTGCAATGTCGATGCGACGGACAGTCGAACCGTTCACCGTCCAAACCGTGTTGTCAGGTCCGATAGCCAGCGACGTCACAGTCGTCCCTTCGTGAAAGACCTTCGCAAGACCGGATTCAGGGTCAACCTCGAAGCTCTGGTTCGTTCCTACGCTCGATGCGAGCACGCGCCCATCAGCGAGGACAGTCAGCTTCCAGTAGTTCGCCGTCTTGCCGAAGGTCACTGCTCCAAGGCTGGTGCCAGTCGAGACGTCGTACGTGATCATCTCGACGGAGGCGGCCGTCTTCGTGCGGACGAGATGGATCTTCGTCCCGTCTGGCGACCACACCGCGTCCTTGATTGAACTGACCTTGATCTCGGACACCTTGGCCAGACTCTCCGTGTCGAAGATCTGTACCACCGCGTCGGACTGGACCAGGTATCGCGTGCCATCAGGGCTGAGCTGTCCCCCACGCGGAGTCACGCTGAGCGCCGTCTGCCTGACCACTGTGTTCGTGGCGGCGTCGACGACAGAGAGCCTGCCGACACTCACGACGAAGAGGTGCGTGCCGTCGGGCGAGATTGACCCGCCGACTGGCCCACTGGTCGTGTCGAACGATCCTGCAGGTGTGATGGCCGGGTTCGCCTTGACGGTGAACGTGACCTCATCACGCGCGGTCAGACCCTCCTTGTCCTTCACCTCGATCGTGACCTTATAGGACCCTGTCGAGGGCGCCGCTCCGCTCAGGGAGCCGGTGCTGTCCAGCTTCACGCCGGCGGGGAGCGCTCCGTCGACGATTCGGTACTGGTAGCCGCCCCAACCGCCCGTCGCGTTGAAGCTGTCGTCGAACCGGACGTACTGCGTGAGTGCGAACGGCCCTGCGGAGAACTCGATCGGACGAGGTGAGACCTCTACGTTCACCGTGAACGTGTTCCGACTGATCTTCGGCGCGTTGGCGTCCTCGACCATGAACTGGATCCGGTACGACCCTGCGACGGGGTACCTCGCGGTGAGCGTCGCGCCGTCGAGCGTGACGGTGCCCCCATCCGCGTTGACCAGCGTGTAGATCATGTTCGCGTTGCTGGCACCATTGGATGCCAGCAGTTCGATCGACTGGGTCTCGTCGGCGTCGAGTTCCAGAGTCTCGGTGGACATCTCCAGCAGGTTCGGGTTCACGTAGATCGCGGAGCTCTTGGTCGACGTGTTCTTCTCGTTGCTCGCTGTCAGCTGGATGGTGAAGCTGCCCGAGATGGTCGGCACGGTCCCGCGCAGGTGTCCGTCGACGAATGTCAGCCAGCTGGGGAGTCCGTTCGCGGTGTACGAAATCGCGAGCCCCGTCGACGACGTTGCTGCGAGGTCGACGTCGATCTCAGTGCCCACCTGGAAGTCCAGGGAGGTCGGAACGGTGAACTCGAGCTTGTCGATCTTGATGCCGCCCTCACCAGGATTGATCGTGGGATCCTCAGGCTCGACCTCGGTGCCGTCGCCCGGCTGCGGGTCGGTCGGGTCGGTCGGGTCCACGGGCTCGACGGGTTCGGTCCCCTCCCCTGGCTCGCCAGTACCGGGATCTGTGGGGTCCGTGCCCTCACCAGGCTCCACAGGATCAACGGGGTCAGTCCCTTCGCCAGGGTCAGTCGGGTTCGTGGGGTCCACCGGCTCTGTAGGCGTCTCGGGGTCTCCCGGCTCGACGGGATCCGTACCTTCACCAGGAGTCCCACCCTCATCGCCGTCGTCGCCCGGGTTCGGGTTGGGGATGACGGTGCCCCCGTCCTCCCCTCCGGTTCCAGGGTTCGTACCCGGCTCATCCGGGTCGCCAGGCTCGCCCGGCGTCTCCGGAGCGATCTCCTTGAACACCATGAGTGTGAACCAGCCGCGCAGGACGCTCTTGCCGTTGTCAACCTCGAGCTGGAAGAGATAGCTGCCCGTGGCCGAAGTCGGCGTCCCCGCGATCGTGCCCGTGACGGGATCGATGTCGATGCCCGTGGGGAACTCTCCCTGGGTCAGCCGCCAAGTGGCGCCTTCCATGTCGAACTCGCCCGTCACATGCATGAGCGCCTTGTACGCCTCGAGGCGGACTGCCACGGCCAGGAGCTGCGACTTCTCGCTGTTCTCGCCACCGGTCGTCGGCTTCTCGCCATCCTCCGGCGTGGGCGTCGGCGTGACTTCGGGGACACCCGGTGTGGGCTCGGGGGTCGGCTCAGGCTCCCCCGGGGTGGGATCCGGGCTGGGCTCCGGAGTCGGGCCACCGGTACCGGGCGTCGGGTCAGGTGTGGGCGCCGGCGTGGGATCAGTGGATGGCTCCGGCTTCGGAGTGGGCGTGGGATCCGGAGTCGGGTCCGGGGACGGCAGCGGGTCGGGAGTCGGTTGGGGAGTGGGATCCGGAGTCGGGTGGGGCGTGGGCTTCGGGTCCGGAGTGGGGTCCGTCGGGTCGGGGTTGGTGCTCGGAGCGCTCGGGTCGCCAGGGACGGTGGGCGCTACCGGGTCAGTTCCCCCGCCATCGGGCGTGGCGGTCGGTTTCTCGTCCACGATCGCACTGGGCCATGTCGGCGCCACGGGCAACGCCACATCCTCCGACGGGGGCTGCTCGCTCGTGATGAGGTCGATGAGGCTCTTGTTCGACGGGTCGGCAGTGCCCAGTTCCGCGGGATCCTCGAGAGCGCCGGGACGAATCTGAGGCTCGCGCTCGGAGTTGATCTCCGCCTCGACAGACGTTGCGGGCGCGGTGTCAGTCGCACCCTGCGTGACAGCCACGAAGCCGATGGAGCTCGCGAGAACGACCGGGGCACCGATGAAGGCGAACAGCAGCAGCCTTCGCTTTCGCTTCTGCTCGTCGTCGTTCTCGGGGACCTCTGGTTCGGGGGTCTCGGACATGGGGGTCTCCGTCTCGCAGTTGAGGGGGCGACCGGCGGGCACCCGGCGCCCCCTCAATCTATCAGCCGAAACGATCGTTTCCGCGCGTATATCAAGGAAAACGAGTGTCAAATTCAGCTCCGTCGGAGCGCAATCCCCATGCGCGTTCGATACGCGAACATCACCTTGAACAGAGTGGCGAGAGCATCGGGGTGCGCTGTCCCTTCCTCGAGCTCACGGATCCTGATCGGTCGCACGCCGGCCACCTCGGCCACCTGCTTGAGAGTCGCGTGGCCGCGGAGCTTGATCAGGAGCGTTGCGAGGTCCTCTGGAGACTGCAGCATCCGGAACTGCTCGGAGTCCAGCTTGATCCGGCTGTGACCGATATGCAGGGAGCCGCAGTGGTTGGAGCACCAGTAGTGGTCGACGGATGCGTCATCCCGGATGCGCTCGGGGATCTCCCCCACGCTGCGGTAGCGACGCTTGAACTCCCACCGCCCGTTGCGTTCGGTCTTGCACTCGCGTGGCGCCTGCGACGGGTCCTTCTGCGGCTCGGCTATGCCCGCACATCGAGGGGTGTCGAAGAGGCCCAGGTAGACCGGCGCCCCGTTGGCGCCCAGACCCTTCCCGCACTTCTTGCAACGCTGACGCTCGGGGAACAGCTTCTCAGTGGCCACAGGCCCTCCTTCTGGGTTCGGTGTCGATCAGGCGCGAACGACGCCGAGGTAGTTGGTCTTCAGGGGGAAGGGCACGCAGAGCCGGTCGACGTCTCGGCCGGAGTAGCTCTGGTTGGTCCAGTCCGTGAGATTCCACTCCGCGATGAGCGGTTCGGGCGTCGACAGCTTCTGGCCTGGCCGATGCTTCTTCTGCGGGTCGGTGTAGATCCAGCGATCGCTCTGGGCGAGGATCTCCACGAGCTGGGAGGCAAAGTCATTTCGGTTGCTGGGAACGCCAGATGGGTGAGTCTTCCGATGCCAAGTCACAAAGAGCTCGTACAGGAACGCCGTGGGGAGCAGCTGCCAGACGAACTCGTCCTCGAACTCCAGCCAGAAATCGCGCACCGGAGAGTTCTCGCGCTGGAACTGCGCGAGCAGCTCCTGGCACGCCGGCGGGTTCGAGAACTCGGTGTGTGTCATCGACAGGGCGCGTCGAAGCACGTACTGGAGCACGTCGGTGCGCTTGAGGTAGTCCTGCTTGATGTACTGCCGCTCCACCCCGGTGAAGGATTTCCGGAACGGGATGAACGCCTGCCTCCGTGAGTATGACGCGCTCTTGTCACGGCTCTTCGGGAAGTCGTTCACGCACTGAATGACCATCCCTGAGAAGCTCACGCTCACCGGATCTTTGTACTTTCGGTCCAGCACGAAGTTATCGCCGGTGACGATACTTTTGAAGTCGCCGAGGTCCTTCGCGAACGCTCCGACGCTGTTCTCGTCCGTGATGATCGCTCGCGCGTGGACGAGCTCGGCGAGGGCGAAGGGCTTGCCGAAGTTCGCGATCGGGATGGAAGCGTGTCCGCCCGGGCCCACGAGGTTGCGCATGAGCTCACAGAGGGTCCCCTTGCCGTTGTTCCCTCGAGTCGAGTGGAAGAACGCGGCCTTGTTCCAACGCACGCCCGGGCGGAGTACGGCGCTGATGATCTCCCAGAGCAGCTCCGGCACACCTTCATCGTCCGAGAGCTCCTCGATCCAGCTCTCCACATCCCACTGATCACCATGGGGGGTGTCGATGACCGGGTTCGGCGCCGAAGGGTCGAAAGCGATCGGGCTCTTCTTGAGAAAGACCCAATCGGCTGAGAACGGGAGCAGTTCCTGCTTCGCGTGATCGAAGACACCGTTGGCGACGGGGATCAGGTGCGCATCCGTCGTCTTCGTCACGACCTCGGCGTGCATGCGGAGTCTCTTGAGCAGCGACTCGATCGCGCTGGCGGTGAACGAGGGGCGCACCTGGCTGGCCAGTTGGGCGATCGGGGAGTCGGAGAGCGCGTACAAACCCTCGTCAGGGCCGACCTCCTGGTAGAGGCCGAGCACGCAGTCATCTGGAGATCGAGATCCCGACAGGCTGATCGCCACGATGCGATACCGGGCGAGGAGAACGCGCACAACGGTCATCTCGTCCAGGGCCTGGATCTTGGTTAGGGGAGGCGAGCTGGAGAACGCGTTCTTGCGCTGCTTGTTCTCGAGCCCAAGCCCGGCGTTGATGCGCTGAAGAAGCTCGTCGCGGATATCACCCAGGCTGACGGAGCGATCGTCGCGAATGGACATGAGGTACTTGGTCACCGTGCGCTCGATGAGCGTCTCGGCCGACGTCGGCTGGAACCCCGACAGCAGGGAGCTGGTGCCGGCTGCTGTTACTGACTGGTCTGAATCGTCGCGTACTGATCCCATGGCGGGTCCCTTCGGTGGCTTTGCTCGCTACCCGAGGCGCACGACCTAAGTCGAGTGGTATCACCTCGTGAAGCTCACCAACCGTAGCACGCGGAAACGACGTTTTCCCTCATGTATGAGCAGAAAAGAGTGCACAGGCGGTTGTAACTGCCTTGTTCCTGCCGATTCGCTACCTGCAGTGACAGCTCCAGGTACACCGACCTTCGTTGGTTTTCCGGGGCTTCGAGCCACATCGGAGGGGTCTGTACCTGCTGTACCTGATTGATCAATAGAAAGAGATAGACACGACCCTCTTCACCCTCGCCTCCCCTCTGTGCACCAGCGGCCAGTCGCGTACCACTCCCCCATATAAGGTTTCGCGCTGAGCGCAGGTCCACCAGGTACACGCGGAAATAGTCCAGATGAGAGGGTATAAGCCTGGGATCGCGCCTGATCCACTGACGCATCGTTGTTCTGTCCGTCTCAACTGGCCTTTCTCTGAATCCCGGCCGTACCTGCTCGGGCTCCAGGTGCGGCCAGGTACAGAGTGCGGTCCGGCCCCTCGTTGCCTCTTCGCCCTCTGGGGAGATGCCCGCGGCCGCTCGATCTGGTGCATGTCCCACGCGCATGAGAGGGTCTAACGGGTGCAGGCGCGCAGTGTCCGCTCCCTGACCGCTGGGTGACCGCGTCATGCCCACCTGGCGCCCACGCCCTCATCTCGAGGCGCATACGCAACAGATTTCTCGGTTTCTGACCGTGAAACGGTCACGCGCTGGCCACTTCACGCCCACCACAGGGGCAACACGCGCAACACGCATTCACTCGTAAACGTGCGAATACGACGAACTGCTGGTAGCGTCACGCGAGTGCCCGATGAAACCGCTGCTGCCGCAGGAGCGCCTTTTCCCATTTCCGGAAAATACGCACCGGCAGTGTGTCGCAACCGGCTCCAGGCCGTTAACGACCCTAGTTTCAGAGTCATGACCACCGCGATCGCGCACTCCCAGAACCCTGGTGCCGACGACAGCGCACCCCACACGACCAAGGCCGGACGCGGACGCCCCAGCAAGGGCGAGCGAACCGCCATCGTCTGCAAGGTCGATCCCGAGATGACTTCCGACATCGTTCTCTTCGCACGAGTCGCCCATCTCACGCCTGGGGAATACATGGTCAAGCTCGCCGCTGAGCAGCTGGGGATGATCTGGTACACACCCGAGCCCACCATGCGCCTGGACGGCGACAAGCCTTTCGAGTTCACCTCGCCGAAGATCTGGGACGACGGATTCTGCCGGATCAAGGCGCTGCCGCTGAGCGAGTTCGGCGACGTCATCAAGGGCCGCGCCCGCCAGGAGGGCCTGGGATTCGGCGAGTACATGGTCTACCTGGCCGCGAGGGCACTTGAGATGCCCGCCAACGGCCCTCAGATCCCTGAGCAGCTCGAAATCGTGAAGGAGGCCGTCCAGACAGCCGCCTAAAAGACTGAGGCCCCCATACTCCGAAGAGCTGGGGGCCATCAAATCTAAGTGTTCACGTTCTGCCACGTCGGCAAACAAGTCAGATCGTGAAGTTGATTCGGGAACCGGTTGGCGCCGGATCCTTAGTCGTACCACCAGGTGAACCGGGAGGTATCGCCATCGTAACCCATCAGCGCGCCCTTTTCACCTCATTGCTCGAGTTCGACACGCCGTCGAAGACCGATGCGATCGAGGCAGCATGGTCGATCACGCGCGCCATGGTGAAGCGACGTTACGTCAACAAGATGCGTGCTGACGCCGACGGCACACTCACTTCCCACCGCTATCCGGACTTTCACAGCGCCATCGGCCCTGTGGCCCCGTCGACGCCGTGGACCATCAACCTCACCGACGACATCGACCGGCTGTTCTGGTACGCCTGCTTCGACCTCGACGCAAAGACGCCCGAGGCCTACCAGGATGCGACCGAGGACCTCGGAGTCCTCGTCAGGCTCCTGCAGCGCGCGGGCCTCCCCCACGTCGTATGCCGTTCCAGCCGCAACGGTGGCTTCCACGTCTGGCTCCCCCTCGCCGGCATTCCGGTGGAGATCATGCGGGAGCTCGCTGACGCCGCCGGCGCCGTGCTCTCCTCACTCGACAAGGCGATGCTCGTCAACAATGTGACCGGAGCGGTGCGGCCCCCGGGATCACCCCACCGCGACGGCAGCTTCTCCACCGTCATGGAGGGCGAAGACACCTACCCCGTGGACGTCCTTTTCACACCCAGCGTCGTCGAGAGCGACATGCGGCGCGTCATCGACTCCTTCCGTGAGCTACGACCGGCTATCGACTCCGAGAAGGACGTCGTGGCCGGGCCCACCGATAGCCGTCACCAGACTCACCGACCTCTTCCCCCGCACGCGGTCAAGCTCATGCAGGCTGTTGGAGGCGGGTATGACCCCTCCAACAACGGATACAGATGCCTTCTCGCGGCCGCCCTTGCGGGCTGGAGCTTCGCCGACGTCGAGGAAGCCGCCAAGACAGCCCCAGGCATGGAGCACTACCGCACCGAGAACTCAGCAGAGGGCGGCCGCCGCGTACCTCGCCGCCCCAAGGAGGCTCGCGCTCGACTCGAGCGCCAGTGGGCAGCGGCACTGCGGTGGGCCGGGACTCGAGTGAAGTACACCGAGAAGCGCGCACCACGTGACCTCACCGAACTGACTGGAATCGTCGACAGCGCTGAGGCGATGCTGAATGCCTTCCGGGTCTCTCCTGGCCGCTGGGCCCGTGCGGAGTCCGATCTCCACGACAGCAGCGTCCTGGCGGCCCTGGTGTGGATGGCTGTGCGGTCGGGGCAGCGCAACGTCACCGCATCGATCCGCACGATCGCCATTGTCACCGGCATCCCTTCGACCACCGTCGATCGCTCTCTGCGTCGCCTCAGCGCGGGCGAATGGATCTCGAGAGTTCGCTACGCAGAGGGTGCTGAAGCTGCGGTCTGGAGGGTCGCAGAGAAGTTCTCCACAGCACACCTACATGTCGGGCCACATCACACTTCGAACGCCCGCCCCCCAGAGCAGCTCTTCGACGTCAGAGCCGCTGTTCTGCGTTCACTTGAGGATCTCCTCAATGCAGGCAGGAGCGACGTCTTCACCCGAGCAGGTCTCGGACCCACCGCACGGCGCGCATATGAGGCGCTTCAGACGGCGGCCGCGCATCCAGACAGCATCGCAGAACGCTCGGGTCTCCCCCGCGGCCGTCTCCTCGCTGCACTCACGCGACTCAAGAGACACTCGCTCGTGGTGAGTACTGCAGAGGGATGGCGCCGCCGTCTCAAGGACTTCCGACACCGAGTGGCTATGAAGCTCGGAGTGAGCGGCATCCTCGCTCAGCGCGAGCAGAACTACGCTGACGAACGCACCCTGTGGGCATGGTGGCTCGCCGAAACGACCTTCCGTGCTGGTCGGTCACCGAAGCAGCGTCGTAGACCAGACACCGGTCAGGTCAGGTTCCGACTCAGCGATGAGCGAGGTGATACCGATGCGTGGCCGGCCTACCCTCGAAACGCCGACGATCGAGCTGACCATCAGATGGCGATGCGCTACGTGAAGGCCGGCGCACTGCAGCTGCTACGCGACGAAGAGCTCGCCGCGTAGTCCCACATCGGGTTCGATCAGATTGATCGACCAGGACGAAGCGGCGACGCGCTCCCCTGGTACGGATGCCCGCCGTTGTGGAGCTGCTCCCGTCGAGCAATTTCACGCAGGATTGCAATGTCGACGAAATGCCCGAAGGACTCGTCGCCCTCCTGATAGTTCGTCACGCGGTATGCCTCACGTGCGCGATTACGGGTCCCTGTCCGGATTCTCACCGTGACCGGGATAATCACCTCGTCGGCGGCCTGTTGAGCCTCCTCGAGCGTCTGCGTGGTCGGCTGAGTACGAGGTGGCGCGTCGAACGAAGGTCGAGACGGCTGCGCGGCCGCCGTGGTAACCGGCGCGGCCGGCATTGCTGCAGACTCCACCTGCGGACTGACGTCTTCGGGCTCGGGGATCACAGAAGGGGGCATGCTTGGCCGCCGCCCAAGAGTGAGTGTCCTATCCCCTGACTCGGCGGATTCAGCGTCCTCCGGCGCAGGAGACATCGCGGGTCGATTCTTCTTCTGGAGGAAGGCTAGGTTCGCACGTGGTTCGGTCATGCGCCCACCAGTTCCGCTTCCTTCTCTGCGAGACGTTCGATCATCTCTTTGCCAACTGCGTGAAGATCCGCAGCCAGCTTGTCAACCGATGCAGGCATAGCCGCCGTGGCATCGGCCTCGCCGCGTCTGATCTGCCACCAAGATGGTCCGGTCTTTGCCTGCGCCTCGAGCTCGAACGCGAGCTTCCCCTCTTGACGCGCTCTCACCGCCGATGGCGTCGAATGACGAATGATGTTCTCGAAGATCGCACTTCCGTCGCCGCCGAAGGCCTTCATAACGTCTTCGCGTGCGTCGCGACGAACCTTGGTCGCCTGCTTCTCGATATCGACGATGACGCATCCCAGCAGGTCGATATCGGGGTTGATGTCCATGACAGACTCGAACCGATCCGTGATGTCGTAGAGGCCCTTCTGACTCGACTTGTCCGGCTTGTACGGCACGAGGACGTACCGGGCTGCTGCGACTGCGTTCGTCTGCAAGACGTGCTCCCCCGGCGGGCAATCGATCAGGATCATGTCGTAGTCGTTCGCGACCTTCTCTAGCACTCGTGCCAACGACAGCCGCCAGTCACGCCCCTTCGGCTGCTGGACGTGTGACGCGAGACCTGATGCCGCCATGTGCAGCTGCCGTCCCCCCTGGAGAACGTCGAGGTTCTCTCGCACACCACGAAGTAGCTTCGGATCCGCATCGAACATCAACGACTGAGCGAGGCTCAGGCCTGCGTCCTGTTCAGGGTTCGTGTCGTAGCCCAGGTCATCAGCACAGTTGCCCTGCGGGTCCATGTCCACGACCAGGACTCTGTACCCGCTGGCCGCCAGCATCCCGGCGACGTTGCAGGTGAGCGTGGTCTTCAACACCCCGCCCTTCCCGTTCATGACGGCGATCACTCGATTGAGGACAGATCGGTCAACAGCCATTGGAAATCCTTCGGTGCGATGTGCAGGTATCCCCCAGTGTCACAGCCGAACCAGCTTCAACGTCGCGGCCACGCTGAGTATGAAGCAATCATTGCTTCGTAAGCAATGTACGTGTTCAACGCTTCGAGTGCTTCGAAAGCATCGATTGCAACGTACGCATACATCGTAAACATAGTACACAGCAGTGAAACAGGCGAAGTTGGGCGCCCGAATCACGATGTAAGCAATGTATGCACACGATGTGTACATATGAACCGTTGTAATCAATCGTGTCTGAGCCCGGACACGCCGCCTTTGGAGCGACTTGGTGGCTCGAGCACGCGAGAGAATGAACTACAGCAGGGGAGACGGGGACTGACGAGATGGCTACATCATCAAACGGCTCAACGCCATCGAATGGACGGCCACGCGCGCGCTCCAGCGCCGCCTCGAACGATGCTGGCCACCCTGCGGAGGTCGCGAAGCCCGCTGACGCCCCGAAGACGAGCCTGATCCTGCCTGGGATGACCGGTGGAAGCGTCGGTTACTCGACTCGCCTGTTCGCTCAGGTATCTCTTCCGCAGCGGAACCCAGGGGACAAGCCCTTCATCGAGCGCACCGATGGGAACATCACTCTCACGATGCGGCCTGGTCTCTTCCAGTTGCCCGGTCAGCCCGAGAAGGTGGAGCGATACCCGTACGGCGTCTACCCGCGTCTCGCGCTCACGTATGTCTCGACGGAGGCGTTCCTCTCCAGGAGCCCCGTCATCGATCTCGGCAACAGCATGCGCTCGTTCCTTTCGAAGCTCGGCGTCGAGTACAGCGGGCGAACGAACCGTGTCGTCAAGGAGCAGCTCGCTGCGCTCTTCAGTGCCCATCTCTCGGTCCACATGAGAGACAAGACGGGTTCGGGGGAGGGGACGGCCGCCGAGTTCCACACCGTGGCAGACGGCTACACGCTCTGGTGGGCGAACGACGAATCTGAAGGTGACGATGGCCTCTGGGGCTCTGTAGTCCGCCTGTCGCCTGGCTTCTACGACTCGATCATGAAAGAGCCTGTCCCGGTCGACCTGAAGGCGCTGCGCACCCTCGGCGGCAGCCCGCTCCGAATCGATGTCTACCTCTGGGCGGCATACAAGATGCACAGTCTCGAGGCGCCTACGAAGCTCACTTGGGACGATCTCTACTCGCAGTTCGGCTCCCAGTACGGTCGCGCTCGTGCCTTCAAGGCACCATTCACCAAGGCGTTGAAGGAGGTGGCTGCGGTCTACCCGCAGCTCGACGTCGACTTCGTCGATGACGGAATCATCATGCGTCCCGCACTCAAGCATGTGCAGTCTGGGCGGCCGGCGAAGGCGATCGCCCCGAAGCCAGACGCTGCCGCGTAGCTCAGAGCCTCAATTTCCGCGGAATTCCGTGGGGTCATCTGGTGGCACCCCTCGCGTCGAGACACCGCGAAAGTGGGATCATCTGGTGGCGCTTCCCCCGGGTTCCACGGGAAATCGCGGGGTCATCTGGTGGCGGGTGTCTCATCGGTCACCGATAATCCGTGGGGTCATCTGGTGGCGCGGGCGGCAATGAGGCTCGATGACGCCCTGGGGTCATCTGGTGGCGCTTGCCAGGACGAACCTCGGAATCACGCGGATACTCACGCCTGGTCAGGGTCAAGCACCCGCGGAATCGCGGGGCTGAGCGCCGGTCGTTTACGACTGATGGCCGCTATCGGGCGGGTGGGGTCATCTGGTGGCGCGGTCTCGGATTCTGCAGTGTTGGGCGCTGTGGGGTCATCTGGTGGCGCTGGGGTCATCTGGTGGCGCTTCAGCCTTGGTGCGACCGGGCGAGGGGAAACAGGCGGTCACGCTGTCAAGGGTTTCCGGTAGACTGGGCACACCCTTTCGTGACTGGCTTTGCGAGAAGGATCCGCTCGTTTTCGAACGGAAATGAAAACCCCCCGGTTGGTATCCGGGGGGTTTTCGCTGTGGTGGGGGAGCGGGCTACACGTCACCGTTCTCGAGCGCACTCTCGAAGGCCTCGGCCGCATCGAGATCGCGGCGCGCATCTTCCAGCCGCTGCTCCTGCTCGACCGTTCGCACGCCGCGTGAGCGATCCTCCGCGAGGTGCCTAGCCTCGATGAGGATGTTGGCACTGACGAGCTCCGCAGCCTCTGTTGCGCGGAGGACATCCGCCAGTGGGGCACCAGGCGCTCCGGGTGCCGCCCCGGTGATCTGCTTGTCGATCTGCTGAGTGGTCATGCCCTGCTCCGTTCGTTGCGTTCCTGCTCGATCTTGCGCTGCGAGGCGCTCTGCTCGCGGATACGGCTCCGCGTTGAGAGCACCTTCTTCTGGGTCACGTTGACGTTCGTCTCGTCGATGTCCGGCGTCGTCAGATGAGCCACGCGGTCAGCGATGAGGTACGACATCGAGAAGTCGAGGACGTCGACGGTCTTGCCCGTCTCCGCTGCCCGTTTGAGGGACTGGTGGGTCGCGTGAGCGAGCTGGTCGATGTGCTGGAGCACCTGATCGACCTTCTCCTCGACTGCTGAGACTCTCTGGTCCGTCGACCGGAACGCCTCCATCGCTGCCTGCGTGTTCTCATCCAACTCGAAGTCCATGCCGGCCTTCGCGGCGATGAACGCCGTCATGAGGGCCGGAGCGGAGATCTGAGCCGCGAAGTCGCCGCCGGTAACGTCAGCGAGAAGCATGCGAAGGCGATCGACGGTAGCGGCGGGGATGCGCTTCACGGTCGTGAGCTTGGCGTCCTTCCCGTAGAAGGCGCCTCCAGGTAGCTTCTTGAACTCCAGCGGCGACGAGCCCGTCACCTCGTGGAGCTGCAGCGGAGTGGACCGGACAGGTTCGGGCTCTTCCACGAATTCTTCATCGGCATCGATTGCGTCATCGTCTGCTGCAGCCGCCTCCGGCTCCTCCTCTGGCAGCGAGGCTTTCTGTTCCTGCCTGCGTGCGACCTGCTCGGAAGTGGAATCGGTGTGCTCGCCCTCGTCGGGCTCGTCACGCTGAGGCTGAGGTTCGCTGTTTGCGCCGGCGGGGGAGTCGGAGTGAGTGTCGCTGCCGGCGGGCGAGCCTTCCGCAGCGCCGCCATGCTGGCCTCCGTCACGCTGCTGCGCGGCACTCTCGGCCGCCGAGGGCTCTCGGCGCGGGGGCAGAGTGATCGCCACGTCCTCGACGGAGGGAACGTGATGCCTCTCCATAGCCAGGTCCATGAAGCTCATTGGTCGATCATCCGTTCATAGAGGTTCGGGTGGTGTGAATGGTGGGGGAGAGGTGGGCCTAGCCGCCGGCTACCTGGGATGCGGTGTCCGCGAAGCTCAGCTCACCGTCCTCGGCGTCGGTGAGGTAGCTGTCGCCGCGGGTCAGACCAAGTAGCGAGTCGAAGCCACTGACGACAACGCGCTCCAGATTGGCGTTGCTCGTCGCGAAGGCAAGCAGCGCGTCGAGGATCTGATTCTGTCGCTGCACGAGAAGGTCGGGGACATCGAAGTCGCCGTTCTCCCTGGCGATCTTCTCTTCGACGGCGAGCTCGAGGTACTCCTGCTCGGTCATCTCGCGCTTGTTGCGCCAGTACTCGACGTTCTTCACGGTGTCGGCGTGAAGGCGCATCCACTTGCGGATGCGTTCCGGAGCCTTCGTCGTTGCTGCAACAGCCATGTAGTCGGTTCCCGTCAAAAATTCGATATTCCCTCAGATATGAGGATAATCGTACCAGTGGAACCACGGTTGTGCCATGTGTGTGCGGCTGAACTCCCGCTCCACCAGTGGGGAGAACAGGGTCTTCGTACTCTGCACGGCACAGCCGTGTCGGGGGAGAGGGTGAGGCTCGCGCGATCCGCGCGGGAGACACGACGACTTCACGCAGGAGCAGACTCATGAACGCAGTGACCGCGCGCAACATCCAGCTCTTCTCCGGACGCCTGCGACCGAACCCCGGCATCCCGGAAGACTGGTCAGAGCTGAAGAAGGCTCGAGCTCGGGAGATCCACGCCGACGTCGAATCCGCATTCCCCGGCTTGCTCGGCGATGCTGACCCGTCTTCTGACGTGGAGGACCACTATGAGGACGCGAGTCGCATCTCGGCCGCCTATCGCGCGACTGGCGGCGACCTCGAGCTGAAGGAGCCTGGCACCGACAGCGCGCCGTGGACTGCGGCTGAGATGGCTCGGCGCCTCGGCAGCGTCACCATTCAGGAGCAGGGTGGACACCACGCCAGTGACCCCCTCGCCGGACACCCACTCGTGGTGGAGCACGGCGGTCGCGGAATCAAGGTCGGTGGTCTCAACGTCGCCTCGATCGAGGATGACGTGATCCACTGGCTCGCCAGCCGTCACCGTCACCACGGCGTCAAGACCGGGATCGTCAAGGCGATGGGGCACAAGAACGGTATCTGGGCGATCGAGCTCGACCGCGACCCGAACGTCATTCGCGAGCGGCTTCTGGAGACGATGGACTGGACGTTCATCCGCCTCGAGGGTGTGCAGGATGCCGTCATGGCGCAGGACGTCATTCCCATGGAGTTCGAGTACCGCCTCTTCATCGTCGACGGACAGGTCGTCTCCGGCGCCGGCTGCGTCGAGGAGTTCACGCCTCTCGATCGAGTGGAAGGACAGCCTTTCGACACTCGTGTCCGTCGTGTCCGAGGTCACCTGGGACAGTACGGACCCGGGGAGGTGGAAGACCGCCCCGACGTCGTCTCTCGTCTGCTCGACTTCGGCCGGACCGTCGCGAAGCAGTACGGAGGCACCGTCGTCATCGATGTCGCCATGAACGCGGCCACCGATTCTCCGGTGATCGTCGAAATGAACTCGATCCCCAACTCCGGGCTGTACGCGTCTGACCCGTGGCTCGTCACATCCGCCCTCGTCTGGGCTATGGATCGCGGGTACGTGGACCTTTGCCCCGCAGCCTGACCTCGAACCGAAGGAGTACGACCATGGCCCATTCCGATCGCGACCAGCGTGGTCGCCCCCGTTCCGGGAAGCACCCGAAGAACTGCGGCGCCCACGGTGGCTGCCCGAGCTGCGGGCAGGGCGAGTACAAGCCCATGCATCGACGCCTGGTGAGACACCAGCAGCGTGCCCGCATCGCAGAGCAGCTCGCATGAGCGTCACCGTCACCATCCAGGAGCGTGCATCATGACCACCGATAAGACTCCGGCGAAACTCTTCGTCGTCCAGGAGAACTTCGATCACGAGGGATGCCAGAACGTGGTGGCTTCGTTCGACGAGAGCGTCGCTGACAGCATCGCGAAGACGCTGAACGCCTTCGGAGCTCCCGGCGCCTACGCCGTCGAGACCGTCCCGATCGCTGCCGACCTCGACTCGATCAGGCGCACGCGTCTGTCGATCACTCAGCAGATCGGTCGAGATGGAGTACTCGGCGACCACTCCGAGCGTCGAGAGACGGTCTGGACGTTCGCACCGGACGTCCGCATCGTCGACGCGGAGGACAACTCCACGGACCACGCGGTGATCGTGTGGGGAATGGACCACGAGAAGGTCATGGACCTGTACCGAACCAAGCTCGCTGCCCGCCTGGAGCATGTGAGCACCCGATGACCGACAGCACCACGAAGGAGACCACCGTGCCCGACACCCTCACGTTCGCGGACGATCCCGAAACACTGCGGATCACCGATGTCGTCCAGCATGCTGCCGACGTCGCGTACCGCGCTCGCGCAGGAGCCGCTGAGCAGCGGTTCTACGAGCACTTCAGCATCGAACAGCTGTGGAAGAAGCGCGAGGCGGCAGGCTTCACCGCCCAGCGATGGGGCGAGCTGCTTCTGTCCACCCGCAACGCGGCCTCGCCCGAAGAGTTCCAGCGATTCGCCGACGTCCTGAACGTCTCACCTCGCTGGCTGGCGGTCGGCAGCGGCGGGATCTTCGAGGCGCCGGAAGGGTGGTCCCACTTCGGGAGCCACATCGACACCCCAGGGCGGCTCGTGTTCTCGAAGCTCCGCGACGACGGAGGCATGCCCGTATGGGAACGACTGAAGGAACAGGAGGCCGCGTGAGCGACGCAGAGCAGCTGAAGAGCTACAACCTCCTGGCCGACCCCGATGCGCTGCGACAGGCCGTCTCAGCGATCCAGGTGAACCTCCGAGAAGCCGGCGACGACGTGTCGCTGCATTGGGCATCGATCATCGAGCACACGCTCGCGCAGCCCGCCACGGACATCTCTCTGAAGAAGTGGATGCGGTCTCATCACGATGAGCCGATCGACACGATGAGGGCGCTCCTCGCCATTCACCGTTCCGACACCACCATCAGCGTGGAGCTGCGCGAGATCAGCGGCATGGGTCGACGCGTGGATGCCGAGCGGAAGAAGCGCTCGGTCTTCCTCGGAGAGACACGTCTCTGGTACGCCGGCTTCACGCCCGTCGTCACGACCGAGTATGAAGCGATCTGTGTCGCGCCGTATGGCGACGACCTCCTGAGCGTCTGGGTGTTCGATCGATGAGCGCCGTCACGATCCTGATGACAGGAAGCCGTGACTGGTCCGATGCTCAGGCATCCACGGATGCACTGAACGCTGGACTCGCCCTGATCGGCAACGGGCCGGCTCGACTTCGGCACGGAGCGGCTCGAGGTGCAGATACCCTCGTGGCGGCCGCGGCTGCGGAACTCGGATTCGACATCGAAGCAGTCCCCGCTCAGTGGAACGTCCACACCGAGAAGTGCCCTGAGTGGGATCGCCGGAACGCCACCTGCAAGCTCGCCGGTCATCGTCGGAACTCCGCCATGATCGCGGCGGGCGCTGATCTGTGTCTGGCCTTCCCCACGCACGGCATCCAGCTGGCGCCGGGGGAGGACCCGAAGAACACCTCTCGCGGCACCTGGGACTGTGCGACGAAGGCCAAGGAGGCAGGCATCCCGACACTCGTCGTGTGGGGTCGTCAGTTCTTCCCCTTCGGAGATCGAGGTGCTGAGCTACTGCAGCGCGACGCTGCACAGAAGCGGATCACTCTCGGTCCTGCAGGATCGATGATGATGACGGACGCGTGGCTGCCATTCTGAGGTCAGCATCCGCAACGAAGAAGAGACCCCCACTGCCTCGCGGCGGTGGGGGTCTCTTCTTCTCAGTGCCTGAGGGAGTCTGCTGCGGCGCGGAGGGCGGCAGCAGAGACGGAAGGCTGAAGCGCGCTCGGCTTCCATCCGGTCGCCTCCTGCAGGAACCCGCCCTTGGTCGTCTCCGTTTCACGCCACACGCCATCGGCAACCGGAAGGGTCAGCCAGTTGATCGGCTCGCCTGTGTCCGCGTCGACTGGGTCAGACCACTCGTCGAGGAACGTGTGGTCACGCATAAGCGGGTGATTCTGGAACGGTGCCGGCTCACCAGCCTCGGCGACCTGCCAGAAGATGGGCAGGAGAGCATCGGCCTGGCCGTACTTGCGCATCCACTCGTCGAACAGTTCATGAGCCGTGCGATCGAATGCGTCGTACTGGTCGCTCATCGAGACCCCGTCGAGATACCAGGCGAGAGTCAGCGAAGTCGTCCTGGTGACGCCGTACGGGCTCGTGTAGGTCCAGTTCTGCATCGTCTTCTCCTGTCTCAGAGGTTCGAGTCGAACATCACGCCGCGGCGCATGTTGTCGAGTGGGATGTTCCACTCCGGTCGCACGGGGACGGGTCCGCCCAACGCGAAGCCGATCCGAGGTCGAGGACCACCGTTGGTCTGGTAGGTCTCATCGGTTGCGTAGGCGTCGAGTACAGGCCACGCCATCAGCGGCTGTCCCGCGTAGACAGCGACCAGATGGTCCATTCGCTGCCCGGTTGCGAGGGTGATCGGCCATGCTCGATGAGCCACGGTGGCGAGCTGATCAGCCGTCATGCCGTCCTCGTCATAGGACTGGTTCACGGACACGAAGATAACGCTCATCATCATTCCATTCCGTCCGCCTAGATGCGGACGCGTCGTGGGTTCTCGCCTAGTGCGTGAGCCCGATGGGTTGAGAGTACACCATCTGGTGTTTCCGTCCAGCAACCCCCGCTAGAGTCTGGCCATGGGGTATGAAACTGGGGACGTGGGCGGGAGCCTACGCCGATGGGCCGAAAGCGGCGGTGACCACCAGGTCGCGGCCGCCGTCGAGCTCGTGATCCGATACAGACTTGCCGATCCGGTGTACCCGTGGATTCACCGCGGCGTTCCTGGATCGCGTTGGGTAGACGACTCTGTCGACTTCCGCACGCTGGCGACCGTTGCACGGCAGACGCCGGGGGAGGACGGGCTGGTGATGCGCCTCGCTGCTGACCTGGGACTGGGCGTCGAGATCCCGCCGGCGGCTCTGGGGCAGGTCGACGACGACAGGCGCGCCTACCTGCTCGCGGCGATCGCCCAGCTCCCTGCGGGGGAGTGGCCGCCCGAACGGCAGGCGCCCCCGGCGATACCGAGCGACGTCATCCTCGAGGTCATCGCGCGCGAGCGACGGGGTCTGGACCGGCTGCTGCGTGACATCGATCTCGATCGACTCCAAGACACGGAGACCGACGGCCAAACCTGACCCTCATTTCGCTCTGGGGGAGCGCTGCGGCTTGAGCTTCTTCATCGCTTCGATGGGGAGCGTTCCTCGCTGACCAACGATCCAGCGACGACAGTTGTTGACGATCGAGCGATTCACGTCGACGTCCACCGGGATGCCTTCGCCGATCACGAGGATCTCCGTCGGGGACAGTGGGAACGTGATCGTGGATAGATCGTGGTCAGCATCCGGGCGCCACAACAACACCGCCCCGTCGCCCGTGTAGAGGCCGCTGGTCGAGAAGACCTGCCACGTCCACGTCTCGAGCCCGAGATCGGTCAGCCGCAGCGTATCGGTGTGGTCGTGGGCGAGGGAGAGGAGGTCGCCGTAGTTCAACTCCTTGTCCTGGACGGTGCCGTCATCCATCAGAAGCCTCGCTGGTTGGCGGGCGCCGACGCGATCGGCATATCGACCGCGATGAAGGTGCATGTCGAGGAACTCGATCATCGATTGCGTCTCGTCCCGCGTCAGACCGTGTCCTGTGCGGAGCCTCGTGATGGCAGAGACCCCTCTGGTTTCGAGGTCCGCGAATTGACCCTCGAGATCGTGGGTCATGACCAACGGGTCATAGACGTAGCTCACGACCGTGGCGTTCTCGATCGACGACGGATACCCGCGCCCCTCATGTACGTCGAGGACGTCCACGACGTTCCGATCGTCGGCCCACGCGGCCATGTAGCCCCTGGTGACCATGTGGCCGCGACGTGTACCCGATGCGGATGCGCGTCTGAAGCTGGCGCCCGGGGAGCTCATGACAGCAACCTAGCGCGTGATCGCGAAACGCTTGCGACAGCCGAAAACTTCGCCACGATGGGGGATTACCTAAAGCCCAGATCAGGTGGCAAAAAGCGCTGAAACTGTCATAATCGTTGTTATCAGCTAAAACCCCAGGTCAGAGTGGCTTTCCTAGAGTGTTGATGGGAGCACTCTACAGAGTCACTGTGAACCGGGCAAGAGCGAGTCAGAGGCAGGTCGTGACGTCGACCTGGACCGCGTCGCTGAACTCGGTCACCAGTGACTGCTTCGCGTCGAGATCCGTCAGCCCGGCCGGGTCGTTCATCATCGCGGCGTAGTCCTGAAAGATCTTCTGGTTCGGGCTGTCCACAGCAGCCAGGTCGTTCAGGGCCGCGAGCAGCTCGGGGGTCGTCTCGAGGATGGCATCGTCATCCGAGCCGGCCGCCATGTACGCGTCGATTGCCGTGCAGAGTTCTCCACTGACGATGTGGCCCGGGATCGCCCCGCCGCCTTCCGCGATCGCCGCCTCAGCTGCAGCGACTTCTTCGGGGCTGAGGCTGAGCTCCGGTGCCGGCGTCTGAGCGTTCGATCCGCCGGACAGTGAGTTGATGATGACGATGCCCGCGATCACCAGGATCGGCAAACCAAGCGCGACAGCGGCGATCGTACGGATTCGAAGTCCCGAACCCACCCGCCGGCTCGTTGCGTCGGCAGAGGTGTCGGTCCGCTCTTTCAGGTCAGTGGACCCGCTCTCTCGCTTCGGCAAGCCACCGAAGATCGACGTCTCTTCCTGATCCATCGTGCAGTCTCCTGATCTGTGCGGTACCTGTCCAGGCTACCTGAAACTCCTCGCCGACGAGGTATGATTTCCCTCATAAATGAGGAGAAAATGAGGCAGCCGGAGGCCGCCCGGGGGAACGTTGAGACACCATTCCCCACCTGAAGGGCACACCATGAGCAACGACACCGATCGATCCTCCGCTGCTGTCACCGCATCGACGGGGCCAGACCGCTCCGTACCCCAGTTCCTCATCGACATCGCGCTTCGCGCACTGCGTCGCGGATCCGAGAAGGTCTTCCTGGGCCACGAGAGCATGGGCTACGACTCTGGGTTCAGGGCTCCCATCGGCTGGATCATGTGGGTGCGGACGCCCGGCGCCAGCGATGGCCACTCCGAACTGATCACCCACCAGGTCGACTGCGCCTTCTCTGAGGATGAACTCCCCGAGTGGTTGCGCTCCGGCGCCGAGTCGGATGCGGCTGAGCCGGCCCTGGTCGCATCTCTCCTCGAGCTGTTCGAGGTATCCGTGAAGAACGGATGGGATGTCCGTTACGAGCGGTTCCCCGACGAGCACCAGATCTTCCTCGACTTCCTCGGCGACCGCCCCGACACCCTCGGAATGCGTCACACCCTCGACGCCAGTGCGTCGAACTGGGGCTACGACCAGGCAGCCAGCGACCGAGGCGAAAGGGTCTCCGACAACGTGCACGTCTCCCTTCGGGAGATCGACCGTACCAGCGCCAACGTCTTCTCTGACGACGGCGGCACCCACCGACAGGTCGACCTCGCTCACGCCGAAGCGCTGCTGCGCGCACAGGCGCCGTATTTCCAGAGGGTCGGCTACTTCGATGAGGAGACCGACACGTGGGTGCGGTGACGGAGCCCGCAACGTCAGCGGTCGCAGATACCGTCGATGCGGCGCCGTCAGGATCCATTTACGACTGCGCGGCGTACATCCTGCAGCGCTTCGAGACCCCGGTCTCGACGATGAAGCTGCAGAAGCTGCTCTACCTCGCCCAGGGGTGGAGTCTCGCCATCACCGGTCGGCCACTCTTCGACGCGGAGTTCGAAGCGTGGCCGTCCGGTCCCGTCAACCGAGAGATCTTCGAGCTCCTGAAGGGCGAGTACACCGTTGACCCGGAGAGTTTCGCCGCCAAGCTGCAGCTCCTGGCTGCATCACAATCCACCATGGCGCCCAACGCCTGACAGAGAGAACATCACCATGGAAAAGATCCCCACCGGTATTGATCTGGAGATGACCGGCCTTGATCCGAAAGTCGATTGCATCCTGGAGTTCGCCCAGGTGCTCCTCACGCGCGACCTCGAACCGATCGATGACTTCGGCAGCCGCGTCCTGCACGCCTCCGAAGAGCAGTTGGCCGTGATGAGCGACTACGTCAGAGAGATGCACACCCAGACGGGGCTGCTCGACGAGGTCCGCGCGTCCACTCTCACCGTCGAGGCGCTCGAGGATGAGGTAATCGAGTTCCTGGCCGGCCACGGACATGTCCAACATGACGACCCGCGCGATCGCACGGTAATCACGCTCGGTGCGAGCCTGCGCGCAGACATGGCCTTCATCGACGAGTACATGCCTCGCCTGGCCAAGGTGGTGCACTACCGAATCGTCGACGTCTCGGGCTTCCGGGAAACCCTCGAGATGATCCTCCCTGGATTCAAGGCGCCGCAGCCGTTTCAGGTCGCGGCGGAAGACGGCTACGCCGTGCATAGGGCCGCCAGCGACATCCGGTGGTCCATCGCTGAACTCCGCGAGATCCGCGACGTCCTCCGTCCGCTCTGGGACCAGTCCCTGCACAACGAGGGAGCCGCAGCGTGAGTATCGCCCGATCCATCCGCCGCCGCCTCATCCGCGGCGCGATCGCCCTCGTCGGGGCCGCCGCGGGTGGCCTTCTCCTGTTCACCATGGTCACGACGGGCTTTGACAATCTCCTCGGCTCGATCAGGGAGACCTTCGAGGAGAATCACCCCTCCACCGCTGAGCCGATGGCGGAAGTACCAGCGCAGCTCATTCGAGTCGTCGACGGCGACACCATCGCCGTCGTCCCGAATGACCAGCTGCCGGCCACCAACGACGCCGGGACAGAGCACGTCGTCCGGCTCCTCGGCATCGACGCCCCAGAGATGAACAAGATGAGCGCGGATCCCGCCGAGTGCGGGGCGCAGGAGGCCACCGATCATCTGGTTGCGATCCTCGGTGACGGCGCACAGCTGTCACTGACCTTCGACGGCGTAAGCGATCACTCCGACCGCTATGGTCGATCCCTCGCCTACGTGGAGACCCTCGGGGGTGCACAGGTGGTGGATGCGGGTGCCGCGATGATCCGCGACGGTTTCGCTGAGGCGTGGTATCCGAAGTCGGAACCGGCGCCGGAGCGGTTCGATGCGTATGCCGCGCTGCAGATCGAGGCGGCATCAGCCGGCGTCGGCTCGCACGCGACCTGTGCCACGATCGGACGGTGAGCATGACAACACTGTCAACCGACGACCTAAAGGTCATCAGCTGGACGATGGAGTCGGAGGGGCCGCGGGTAGAGGTACACCCAGGCGTATCCGTACCCACCCGCGTCCGCGCATCTGGCCCGTGTGGGAACATTCCCATCCTCCGCTCAGCGAAAGCAGAAGGTATCGATGACGTCGACCTCTCGATCACAGCCGTGTTCGACCCAACGCTCGCGCAATACCGGCTCGCCTCTCTCGCCGTCGAGGCGATCGACGGGCGGGAGGTGAATGGCCAGATCCTCCGCGGTATCCCTCCCTACGGGATCATGCGGTGGCTGTTGCCAAGAGCTTTCCACGTTGAACCCGGTAGCTACACGGAGGCGATACGTCGATACGCGCTCGGCTTCGAGGGCCTCACTCCCATACTGGCGCCCGATCTGAGTGACGTGGCGACGGTGTACAGACTCGCCTCCGTTGTCCGAGACCCGCCCTCGAAGGCCGTGGCCCAAATGTTCGGGTTTCAGCCCCGCACCGCAACCAACTGGATCAAGAGGGCGAGAGAGTCTGGATACGCCCTTTGAGTCGACCATGAGCGGATCCCAAGACATGGCCGGCTGATGGTCACCAACGAAAGAACCCCCGCGCTCTTCGGAGCTGCGGGGGTTCTGTCTTTCGAACCTGGACGTCAGTCAGGGAGTACTGCCGTGGCCAGAAGCTGCGCCTCGCCGTCGGTGGTGCGCACGGCGGCGAAGGCGACCTTTGTGCTCGTCGCTTCCGCGATGATCGCGCGCATCCCGTCGGGCGCTGTGTCCTCGAGCGAGCCGTAAACGAGCACCTTGCTGTCCGACCCTGCAGGACCTGCGAGCACAGCCGTGGGGCGATCGCAGATGTCGATCACCTGGTACGCACCGGATGCCGCGAGCTCGGCGATGTTCGCCTTCGCCCACTCGGTCAGACACTCGTCATCGGTGGCGACTTCGAGCATGGTGGCGGAGTCGTCCTGCACCCTGCTGCGCGCGTCGATCACGTCACCACCGAAGCCGCTGACCAGGTCGTCGGAGATGACTTCGACCGCCGTCAGGTCCGCATCCTCCGGAGCTGCGACCACTGGCTCGTTCGCTGCGACCTGTTGCGGCTGGGGAGTGATCTCCACGGACTGTGGATCCACCCGCTCAGGACCGAGCACGTTCGCGAGGACGATCCCGCCGACCAGGGCGGCCGTCGCGATGACGGCCGCCCCGATCAGAATCGGACGCCGGCGGGAGGTCGTTCCCTCTCCCCCGCTCACGGCTGACGCACCTGGACGATGACGTTGTTGCCCGGATCGCTCTGCGGGCTGGTGCGCCACGGAGTCGAGCAGCTGTACTTCGCGTTGTGGTAGGTCACGTTGCGAACCAGCGGCGGGGTCAGGTGCCAGTTGTCCTGCCACCCGAACGCGTGGTTGTAAGTCATCGGGTTCCAGTCAGTCGAGCTGAAGTTCGACCACCCGACGACGGACCCAGCCGAGCAGTACGTCTTGTAGTCGATCGTCATGGACGGGCAACCACCGGCGAAGCACGTGCTGTACGTCCAGTTCGTACCGCGCACCCAGTCACGGTAGTTGTACGCGTCCCAGACGGGCTTGGCGGGCTTCACCATCGGCATCACGAAGGTCGGGGACTGCACCTTCTGCGTGGTGCTCTCGAAACCGGTGACATCCGACAGGCACTTCGAGTCCACGCCCATGGCGTAGGCGTACCCGTTCAGAGCGTAGGAGGCCTTCCAGGCGTAGCTGGTCGGTTCCGTCGCCCACGCGGAGCTCGCCCGAACCGTGTTCGAGAACGTGCCATTCGACTGACCCGTGCGGTTCTCGTGCTGCTGTCCCTTCAGGGTTGTACCTGCGGGGCAGCTCCAGTCGTAGCTCCACTTCAAGGTCCCAGTGTTGCCGGTGCCCTGAGTCCACGCGATGCTCTGCGCCTTCGGCACGCGCGGCCAGTCGGCCACGTACGTCTTCTTGTCGCTGGTTGCGGTCTTCCCGTTCACGGTCGCAGTAATGCTGTACGTGTGGGTGTTGCCGTAACTCGTTCCCGGTGTGTACGACAGGATCCGCGTCAGGGTGCTCAGAGCGGTTGTGTTCTCGTTCTCTCGTCCGGACTGAGCGGACTTGTTCGTGTCGAAGGACGTGGGCAGGCTGCTCACCGCCGTCCAGTCCAGCTGGTGGCGGTCGGCGGTGAAGGACATCCCCACCTCGAGGACAGGCTTCGGAACCGGCTGGTTGTAGCTGTTCGCCGAGGCGGCAGTACCGGAGACTCCGGCCTCACATGTCGCGACCGTGCGGAACGTTCCGGAGGCACCGTTGGCGATCCCCGCGATGTTGAACGAGCCGCCCGAAGCGGGAACGGTCGCGGCCGGGGTCGTGGCCGTTCGCGAAGGCTGGTTCGTCGGGCTCGTGCCGGTCCACGTGGTCGTCACAATGCTCGGTCCGCCGTTCCAGCACCGTGCACCGGTGTACGACACGAGCGCGCCTTCGCGAGCTCCCGAGTACGCGGTTCCGGACACCGTCGAGCGCGCCACTGTCACCTTGGGGGTTTCGGGCATGTAGAACGCGACCTGCGGGGAAGCCGGCGAGTTCGCCGAGACGGCGCCGCTCTCGTTGGCCACGCAGCGAGCGATCACGGTGTAGACCGTACGTCCGTATCCAGGCGTCGTCACCGTCGCCTTACGAGACGTCGACCACTCGCTCCAAGCCGACCAGCTCACGGTGGTAACCGTGCCCGTCTGCTGGTAGTGGCGCTCAGAGTACTCCGCAGTCGTGTACGCGGGGCACGTGACCGCAGTCCAGGTTGCGCCTCCCGTCGTGGGGGTGACGGTCGGAGTTCCCGGCGCCGCAAGAGGCGTCGTGATGTTGGTGCTTCCCGGCTGGGAACGAACCGAGTTCACGATCGCCACGACGTCGTACGTCGTCTTCTGACCGATGCCCAGCCCCTTGGTGTTGTACGTCAGGGTGAGCTTGTCGGTCGTGCCGGCGAGGTTGGCTGCGGTCTGAGCGACCTTGGTGACGGATCCGAAGTCGCGGTAGACCTCGAACGTCGTCGGAAGGCTCGACACCTTCGTCCACGACACCACGTGCGCTCCGACGGTGGCGTGGAGAGTCGCGCTGACGGTCGGGGCGGGCACAGGCTGCTTGTACTGCACAGCCGAGCTGATCGATCCGGACACTCCTGCGGTGCAGGTGACGGTCGTCGTGACATTACCCGTCGCGCCGTTTGCGATGCCAGCCATGTTGAGCTGTCCACCAGAGGCCGGAACTGGCGCGGCCGCCGCCGATGCCGTGACATCCGCCTGGTTGCTGGGAGACGTGCCGCTCCAGCTGGTCGAGACCTTGCTCGAGGTGCCGTTCCAGCAACGTGCGCCGGTGTACGAGACGAGAGCGCCCTCGCGGGCTCCCGAGAACGCGGTCCCGGAGGTAGTCGACCGCGTCACCGTCACCTTGGGGGTCTCGGGCATGTAGAACGACCGAACCGCCGATGCAGGCGAGTTCGGCGAGATCGCGCCGCTGGCGGTCGCCGCGCAACGGGCGACCACGCTGTAGACGGTGCGTCCGTACTCCGGCGTCTTCAGCGTCACCTTCGTCGACGTCGACCAGGCCGTGTAAGCCGACCAGGTCACGGTCGTGTCCGTACCGGTCTGCTGGTAGTGGCGCTCGGCATACTGAGCCGTCGTGTACGCAGGGCACTCGACAGCAGTCCACGTCGCACCCGCCTGGGAGGTGGTCACGACAGGTGCTGAGGGTGCCTCAAGAGGCGTCGTGATGGTGGTGCTACCAGGCTCCGAACGAACCGTGTCGACGGTCGCGACGACGACGTAGGTCGTCTCTCGACCGATGCCGAGGCCCTTGGTGTCCGAGAGGTAGACGAGCTTGTCCGTGGTCGTGGCCAGCTTGTCCGCGCTCTGGGGCAGCTCGCTGAGCTTTCCGTAGTCGCGGAAGACCTCGAACGAGGTCGGAAGGCTGGAGACCTTCGTCCACGAGACATCGTGAGCGCCGTACGTCGAGGCGTTCAGCTTCGCCGTGACCTGGGGTGCGGGGACCGCCTGCGTGTACACGAGGGCGTCCTTGACGACCGCCCCGTCCTTGACGCAAGACGCTGCGACCTCGACGGCGCCGGTGGAGCCGTTCGGAACAGATCCGAGGTGCACCGTCGTTGCGGCCTCCGTGAGCTCCGCAGCGTAAATCGTGTTCACACGGGGTGCGGAGCCCGGGCTCTGACGCTCGTACGAGACATCGACCGTGGTCGGACCGGACTCGCAGACACCGCCGGTGAACGTCACAGCCGCACCCTCACGTGCGCCGGAGTAGACCGTTCCCGTGGTGGTCGATCGCTCGATGCTCGCGATGATGATCGGCCCCGGGACGTTGTCGTCGGGGTTCGGGACGTAGCGAACCTCGTCGGGGGTCGGTGTGAGGTTCAGCACGTTCGTGTACCCGGTGGCCACGGCCTCCTTGGTAGCCGCCGAGTTGTCCTTGTCGAGAGCCTTCAGCGTCAGCGTGACCTTGTACGGGCGCACATCGTCGAAGTCGCTCTGCTTCACGTCAGCGGGCTTGGCAGCCGTCGCGAGGGTCGGGGCAGCCGATGCGTTGAAGGTGATCGTGCGACCCCCGCGGTTCGTGTACTCGAACAGCGGCGCAGCGATGTCGGACAGCAGCGTCATGCCAGCAGTGGTCGACCCCGCCGCAGGCAGCGGAGTCGTGACCGAGCACTCCCCCGCGACCGTCGTGCGGTCAACAACGAGGGTCTTCTTGCCGTCGCTGGTTCCCGACTGCCACGCCTCGATCTCGCACTTGTCACCGGCGACGTTGCGGAGGAGACCGACGCGATCGGTCTCGAGCCCCACGACGATGTCCGACGAGTGCACCGCCTTCTCGAAAGCAACGTTGGCGTTCTGGTATCCGGCTGATGCGTCGGCGGTGGCCGTGGTCACCGCGAGGAACGCGACTCCTGCTGCGACCACTCCGCCGACGATGGTGATGATCACCGCTTTCAGCCCGATGCCCGCGAGTGCTTCGGGCATGCTGGCGCTGATGCCGCTCTTGTCTCGCAGGACCCCGCGAAGGTTACGTCTTTCCAGGCGCATTTTGGCCCCCTCTCTTCCTTCGATCATAGTCGTTATTTCCACGTATACGAGGAAAAACCGTCAGGTAGCGGCATGCGCGTGGGGGTGTTCGCTGACCCCTTCGCCGTCGACGGCCAGAGGCCGACAGTCGTGTTGCCGAACCCGTAAAGATGCTTCATGGCATCCAGCAGAGCCACCGCGGTGGAGCTGGAATCTGCAGCGATGGCGTGGAAGCTGTTCGACGCGAGCAGGGGTGCCAGCGTGTTGACGACCGGGAGCGCGTCACCGGTCACGCCGGCCGCGGCCGCGTTGCCCGAGTACCAGAGCTTGCCGTTCGCATCGAGTGCGATCAGGCTCGACTTGCCCATCACGACCGACACGAACTTCTTCGTGGGCACAGGCGAGGTCGGAACGAACTGCGTGAGCGTCGTCTTCTGCGCGAGCTCGCCCGCGGGCCCCTTGCCCCAGGTGTAGAGCTTCCCGTCGGAGGTCAGACCCGCTGCGGCCGTCGGACCGACCGAAACCGAGACGAACACCTCAGGCTGCGTGGGTGCCTGCAGCGTGTAGGAGACCCCGTACATGGCGACGGTTCCTGCCGAGCTGACGAGCGCGACGGCGCCGCTCGAAGCGCTGGCAGAGACAGCCTTGTACTTGGTGCCCTTGTTGACGATGCCGTCGGCATTCGGGGTCGGCAGTCCCGCGATCGCGGCACCCTGGACCCACAGCTCGCCCGTGCTCGTGATGGCCAAGGTCGTTGCCTTGGCGGTGGTGATCGAAACCACTCGGACGGGGAGCTTCGTCGGCTCCATGATCACGGAGCCTCCCGCGCCGAGCTGCTTCTGGTCGTTCTTCCCCCACACCCATGCGAACCCGTCCGAGTCGATGGCGAACCCGCGGTCGGCGACGGTCGTCACCGAGCGGAACTTCGTCTTTCCGACTTCGATACGGGTGGGCGCGACGGGGTCTGCAGACGCCTTTCCGACGCCGGCCTGACCGGTCTTGTTCGGGCCCCAGACCCAGAGGCCGCCCGCGCTGTCGACGCCGGCGCGGTCTGCGATCGCCGCCCAACTGAGGGTCTCCTGGTTGAGCTCCTCGGCGGTCAGCACCGATGGCTCGCCGGACGCGACGCCCCAGGTGCGGTATCGCAGACCCTCTTCAGGTGCGATTCCCCAGATGTTGTTCCCGTCGGCGTCGATACCGGTGACGTGGCTGACTTCGACGGAGTCGAGAACGACGTCCTTCGTCACGCTCTCGCCGAGCGGCGCCAGCGTGTCACCCTGGATGCGCAGGGTCATCGTCTTGCCTTCGCCGCCGGGCGTCACCTGGAGGATCTGCGTGCACACCTCTGTGGCCGTCGAGCATTCGCGTGCGAGAGACGGCACCTCCGGGTTGACCAGGTCGCTGTTCATCGCGGAGGCGTACACCTCTGCCCTGTTCGTGATCTCCTGCGAGACGGTGGTGACCAGCTCGGCCTTCTTCGAGTGGATCGCGTAGTTCCCGACGAGCACGCCGACGGTCACGATCAGCCCGAGGCCGAGCGTGAGGGCGCCGAGTGCGTCTACGACTCCGCCCTTCTTCTCTGCGAGGATCTTGCGGATGGCCAGGATCATGACGTGCTCCCTGCGCGGTAGATGAAGACGGTCTTGACGATCGCCGAGCCCTGAGAGACCGTGACGAGGATCGGATCTTCCGACGGGGCGACGAACGTGCCGAAGTAGTTGCTGGCCGTGGCTACGAGGGGGAACACGGACAGCGTCTTGGGGCCCTGCGTAATGCGGATCTCCCCAACGGATCCGGTCATGTGTGCATCGATCAGGTATCGCCACACGACATCCTGCGGACCGGTCGCCTGCGCGAAGGTGGTGCCCTGCGGGATCGGAGTCTCCGTGCTGACGCGCTCATCGACCGTCCCGACCGGAGCCTGCGCGGTGCTCGGGTCCTTGCGGATGAGCGGCTCGGGCTGCAGCGACTCGAGATCGTCGGCGTGTGTACGCGTCGCGTAGAGGCATCCCTTCTTGGCAATGTCCATGGGGCTGGAGCACTCGACCGCGTCAGTTGCCGAGCTGATGGGCGACACCGCGGTGAGGGTGGTACTCGTGGGGGTGTCTTCACGCCACGTGGTCACCTCGACCTCATGGCCATTCGGCAGAGTCTTCGTCTCCGTGTGAGGACTCTCAGGTGTCCCCCATGTCGCCATTGCTGGCTGGTCTCCGACGAGGGAGACGATGTACGCGTGGCGCTCGGCCTTCGTCGCCACCCCGGCGATCGCCGACGTGTTCGTCACCATCGCCGCAGAGAGGGAAGCTACGGCGATGAGTGCCAACGCCACGCCGGCCAGGGAATCGGCCATGTTCCCCTTCTTGTCCTGGAGGACGTCGAGAACTGCGCGTCCCTTCGAAAGTCCGTGAAGCACCGTGACCCCTTAGTGATCGATCCGTGTCGTCTGCAGATACTGAAAGACGCGCCAGGGCCGCCTGATGAGAGATCTCAAAAGGCGGCCCTGTCGCGTCACGGTCCTACTTCTGCGGCGCAGGGCACAGCACGCCGCCGTCGGAGGGCGGGGTGTCCGGGATGACCTTGCCGCTCTTTGCGGTCATCCAGTAGGACGGTGCGAACATCGACGCCGAGGTCGAGACCGCACAGTAGTTCGTCAGGTCGTCGGACAGGACGATGGCGACCTTGTCGGGCAGGGTCGTCAGGGCTGCAGCCGAGGTGTCGGTCGCCGTGGTCAGCTGCTCGAGCGTGCCGAACGAGCCGTGCGTCGACTGGTAGAGGACCTGAGCCGACTTGATCGACTCGAGTTCGGTCTGGGCCGACGAGTTCTGTCCGAACGTGATGGCGGCTCCAACGCCGACCGTGGCGAGGGCGAGGACGGCGACGCTGATGCCGACGGCACCAAGCACCTCCGAAAGGCTCGCGGACAGGCCCCGCTTGTTGGAGACGGCGGCTCGGGTGCGGCTGAGGAAGCCGACCGGAGCCTCGGAGAAGTCCTCGATCATCAGATCCGTGGGTGCGGTGCTCATTCCACTCCTTCTAGGTGAGTGCTCGGTGCGTGGAGTGACTCGGGGCCCCGAGTCGGAGGTCTCTCTCGCTGAGCGGGTCGTGGGGGCAGGTTGCTGAAGCATTAGTTCGTGCGTGAGTCTATACCTAAAAAGACTCGTAAACCAGTAAAAATGACTCTGAGCATTGATATCCGCTCAGATTGGGAAAATCGACACGGCGATGACCATTCCTGCAGTCATTGCCGGGACGTGGGGCATCACGACGGTTACATTCCGGGTGTCGCCGGCAGTGCGGCGAACGCTCAATCGCGCGGCTGTGAAGAAGAGCTGCTGGATGAGCAGAGAGACGCCGACCCACCAGGCGCCGAGCACGGGATTGATGGTGGCGAGCACGAAGGCGGGAACGGCCGCCAGCTTCACGTCCCCGCCGCCCATCACTCCCCGGATGCCGAGCGCGAGGTACACAGTGAAGGCCAGCGCTGCAGAGATGAGTCCAGCGACCCACTGCTGTGCGGAGATCCCCTCGAGCGTGACACCCGCAGCGGCAACACCGGCGAGGATGATCGTTGCGTATCCCTCGACTTCATGGCGCCAGATGTCGAGTCCTGCCAGGACGAACATCCCCACGATCACCACTAGAGCGGTGATCGTGGGGATGGTGACGACTCCCGAAGGCGTGGCCAGGGCTTCCAGCATCAGCTCACGGTCTCGATGAGGGTCGGAATGAACGTGAGGATCGGGGTGACGATGAGGAGAACCACGGCGACGATCGTGATGACGACCACACCTTCGGTGATCGGGCCGATCCGCTCTGCGAAGCGGTTCAGACGGTCCTGCGCCTTGGTGTGGAATGTGCCAGCGAGCTCACGAAGGATCTCGATCCGGCGCACCATCGACGTGGTCGTCTCAATGCGGTTGCGGAAGTTCCAGGGCAGAAGATCGGTCTTGGACACGTCGCCGAACGCGACGACACCGTGTGCCTGACGTGCGCGGTGCTCATCGACCCACTGCTGAAGTGCCTTGTTGCCGCTGGCGCGCCCTGCGACTTCGAGCGCCTCGAGTTCGGACATGCTCACCGAGAGGCACGCGCTCAGCACGTCGCAGAACCGTGCGGCGACCGACATGCGCATGATGTCGCCGAACAGCGGCGCCTTGAGTGCAATCTCATCAGACTTGAGCGCGATCTTCGGGTTGCGCTTGAGGATGACCTGCCACAGCAGCGCCACGATCAGACCGATGAGGATGATGGCCCCGAAGATCCACTTCAGCGCCTCGCCGACAGCGATGATGATGACGGTGGTCGGCGGCGCCTCCGCACCGATCCCCGTGAACATCTGCGTGGTCATCGGGAGCAGGAACTGCACCGCGGCGATGATGAAGATCATCAGGAACACCATCATGGAGCCGGGCTTGAAGAGCGCACTCTTCACCTGCGTCTTGATGCTGTCGGCTTCGATGATGATGATCGAGGCCTGGCGGAGGTTCCGATGCAGGTCCTTTGCCATGTTCGCTGCGGCGATCAGCTCACGGACGACCGGCGGGAAGGCGTCGGTCTGATCGGCCATTGCCTTCTCGAGCGTGACGCCGCGGTCCAGGAGGCGGACCACCCGCCCGTAGGCCTCACCGATGTCGTACGCCGAGTACTGCTGAGCCAGGGCGTCCACCGCCGCTCGCTCGGACTCGCCGTTCTCCAGCATCGATGCGAGGTCAGAGAGGGTCTCCGCGACCTCATCCGGACGTGCACGCTTCCCGCTGAACAGGGTGAGCCACGGCTTCTTCGGGATCTCTCCCTCACCGTCGATACCGTTCAGTCGGATCGCCGCAAGATCGGCTTCCTTCTCGCGAGCTGCGTCGAGCTTGGCAGCCTTCCGCTGCGCCTTCTTGGACAGCTTCTTCCCCTCGCCTTCGACGGGGAGGGGCTTGTACGGCAGCGGCTCAATCGCCGAGCCTCGCTTGCCCTTCCGGGCGCGCGGTTCCTTCGAGGCCTTCACCGCGGACTTCTTCGCCTTGGGCTTCGCGGTGGCGCTGGGCGCTCCGAACGCCTTCACGCCCTGCTCCGGCGCCCAGGGGGCGGGCTCTGCGGGAGTGTTGGCCTGCTCGTCTTCCACTGCGACGGTGTTGCTCATGATGATCTCCTCTGCACGATGAGGTGCGGCATGGGGCTGAAAGTCAGGCCGCGCGGGATGCGGCCTGGACGTCGAACTGCGTCAGCTTCTCTTCGAGGGCCTTGTGATCGCGCGCGTTGTAGCGAGCGACCTCGAGGGAGACGCTTCCGGACTTCACGAGGCGGGCCAGAGACTGTTCCATCGCCACCATTCCGTCCTTCGTCCCCGCGCCGAGGAGGAGCTGCTGGATGAACTTGGTGTCGTTGGTTCGGTCGCCGCTCCCCCGCAGCAGCTCCGCCATCGACGGGGTGTTCAGCGCGATCTCCATCGCGAGAGCGAGACCACCGCGCACCTTCGGGATCAGCTTCTGGGCGACGATCGCCAACAGAGACTGCGCGAGCTGCGTCCGCACGAGACCCTGCTCCTCAGGCGTGAACATGGAGGTGAACGAGTCGACAGCCTCTGCGGCGGTACCGGCGTGCATCGTGCTGATCACCAGGTGGCCAGATGCCGCAGCCAGGAGCGCGGAGCGCGCGGTGGCGACGTTCAGGATCTCGCCGACGACGATGATGCGCGGGTGAGATCGCTTGGCATCCTCGATGCCCTCGGCGAAGGTGTTCACGTGCGTGCCGACCTCGCGCTGGATCACGAGGCTCTTCCCGAGGGGGTAGAGGTACTCGATGGGCGACTCGAGCGTGTAGATACCGGTCGACTGCGTCTGCGCCACTTCGTTCACCTGAGCGGCGATCGTCGTGGACTTACCCGAGCCCGTCTGTCCCACGTAGAGGACGAGGCCGGAGGGGCGGGTGATCAGCGAGGTGACGGTCTGGGGCAGCTCGAGCGTGCTGATGCTGGGAATGTCGCGCGAGATGATGCGGATGGTGCAGGAGAGCCCACCCTCTTCGCGGCGGAACGCGACTCGTCCTCGGTACTCACCTCCGGTGTCAAACGACGCGCTGGCTTGACCCTTGGTCTTCATCAGCGTTTCCGCGTCGTCGAGAAGCCCTCCCATGAGGCCGCGGAGAGTGCGATCGTCTGATGAGAACTGGTTGCTCGGGATCGGGCGCGTCTGCTTGTCCTTCACGTAGAAGGCGCCACGGTTCGACGTCAGGTGCAGGTCGGATGCCTCCTGTCGACCGAGGGCGTCGATCAGCTGTGAGACGGTGGCAAGGGTCTGGTCAGTCAAGGGAGACCACCTTCTGCGCCTCGGCGCGAGTCGTGACGCCGGCGGCGATGAGCTCGCGGACGTTCTCCGCGAACGACGTCGATGTGTGGGCGGCCACCGCGGCGATCTCCCGGCGTGAGACGTTGCGGATGAGGGTGTCGGTCAGGTCGGAGGTGTTGTGGGTGACCTCGTGGATCGGATACCGGCCAGAGAGGCGGTCCGTACCGGGAACCAGGCGCCGAACGAGACGCTGGGAGATGACGCCGTTCAGCGACTCCAGAACCGACAGCGGCGGGGCATCTGCCATCTCCATAAGGCGGAGCATCGCGCTGATGTTGTTCGTGGCGTGGATCGTTGCAAGCACGCGTATACCGGACTTCGCGATCTCGACCGCAGCGGTCGCCGTCTTGACATCACGGATCTCGCCGATGAAGAGCACGTTCGGGTCGGCGCGGACGATGTACTTCATCATGTCGCCGAACCCGGCGCCCTGGATCTCCTCTTTGACCTCGATCTGAGCGATCCCGGGGATCACTCGCTCTACGGGATCCTCGAGGCTGATGAAGACGCCGCTCTCCTTCTCGCGCAGGTACTTCAGG
Source organism: Microbacterium sp. WCS2018Hpa-23 (assembly GCF_031843845.1). NCBI lineage: Bacteria > Bacillati > Actinomycetota > Actinomycetes > Micrococcales > Microbacteriaceae > Microbacterium > Microbacterium sp. WCS2018Hpa-23. The sequence continues at coordinate 163,983 of NZ_JAVTIZ010000008.1, read as the reverse complement.
GAACTGAGCGCCGTGGTGCTCTTCCCCTCACCTGTCGGGCCGGCGACGAGGGTCATGCCGCCGGGGAGGTTCAGGAGATCCTTCGTGAACTCCATGTTGCGAGGGGTGAATCCCAGCTGGTCGAGCGGTCGCAGCTCTCCGATCTGCGGCAGTCGGAAGACGATACGCTCCCCGCCATCGAACAGCGGCAGCACCACGGCACGAGCGCGGTAGGGGTATCCGTCGATCGGCAGCTTGTAACTTCCGTCCTCCGGGACCAGGTTGACACCCGAGGACATCTCGGAATCCGTCTTGATCAGGGTGTGGATCGTCTGGCCCAGAACCCCCTCGTAGACGTGCACCTCCTGTGGGGTGCCGTCGACGCGAGCCTCGACTGTGAACGTGTTGCCGAGCTTCGACCGGGTCATGTGGACATCGGAGACGCCCTGGCGGACGAGGTCGATGAACAGCTCCCGGAAATCCGCAGCCGAGCGCCGCGGCAACTCGCTGAGCGGCTTGGTCAGCTCCTCGTACATGGCAGCGACCGGTACGAGGCTGTTCGCCTCGGTAGATGCGACGCGAGGAGTCGCATGCGTCCGCGCGGTCGGCGGCGCCGGGTCAAGAGACACGGTCCGCGTGGGCGGAACGGCCTCGCGCACGGGCGCAGGAGCCGGTCGCGTCTCGACGAATGCAGGCGCAACGGGTGCGACTGCCGCAGCGGGTTCGCGAGGCGTCTCCTTCAGACGCACGGGTGGCGCACCGAGGGTGAGGGTCCTCTTCGGCTGTCGGGCTTCGGTGTGACTCATGGGCACCATTCGGTCTGAGGGTGGGTCGTGGGGCATTCCATCGTATCCGTTTTTACTCGTAAATGGTTGAATTCGTCGTTTCCGCTCGTAGGCGTTGATGGTCGTCAGCTATGCTCCAAAGTCAGTGGATGTGCACTCCGGCAGGAACGTCGGGACTTGGCATCGAGGGGGGCGGCTGTGAAAGCTCGAAACGGATTCTGGGGCGCGGCGGGGGCTGTTGTGCTTGTGCTGACGCTGACGCTGACCGGGTGCGCCGGCCCAGACACGGCGGCTGAAGCAACGCCGACGCCGTCCGAATCCAACTCGAGCAGGTCGACCGCCACCCCGAGACCGAGCGCAACGCCGACCGCCACGCCAAAACCGCCAACCCTCAAGACGGTCACGATTGAGTGCCGCTGGCAAGAGCCCTCGTCCACTATCGGTGAGCCTGCCGAGTACAAGATGGCGACGTACACCGATGTTCATGACGCGTGGGCGAGGGGTATCGCCTTCTCTGGGTGCGATGCGGCCATGAGCTCTTCCGGCGTGTACTCGACCGACGAGATAGCTGCAGTCACAGTTGCATACCCCGAAGAACCGCTCCCGGAGAAGGTGAAGACACTCTGGGGTATCTGCGCTGAGACCTCGAACTTCTACCAGACGAATGGGCCCATCAACCAGAACCAGAGCATCGAGGCCGCGGGCGCACTCATGCTCTGCCCCGACCACCCATCTGCCGCCATCATGGCAAACGGATCGCAGGAGCAGCAGGAACGGAACAACGGCCTGCGTTTCGGATCAGGTGTCTTCGAGGTGAACACGAAGATCCAGCCCGGGACCTACCGCGCCTCCGGCGACATCCAGAATTGCTACTGGGAACGCCTGGACTCCGCCGGCGAGATCATCGCCAACAACTTCGTCTCTGCAGCGACACAAGTCGAAGTCACTGTTCAGGCCTCAGACTTCTCCGTGCACTTCACCGGATGCGGCGAGTTCGTGAAGGTCGGCTGACCCGAGACTCTACTCCGGCGCAGTCTCCACCTGCCTGTCGTCGTCTGATGATGCGCGTTCAAGAATGCGTTCCGTCCATGAATCCAGAAAATCACCGATGGCGCCATCATGTCCGGGCTGAAAACGGAAGTCGCCTCTTGGGAAGCCGACGAACTTGAAGGTCACCCCGTATTCGCTGCTTTGATATTCAGCGACAACCCACGTGGAACTCACGCTCACCCCTGCCGCCACGTGGCCTGTGAGGGTAGGACGCCCACCAGACCGCGTCGCATGGCGATCGTCGACGAAGTAGGGCAGACGATGCTCCGTCGATATCCTCTCCAGCTCGAGCACGATGTGATCGATGAACGCGAGCTTCTTCGTGGCCATACCTGAACGGTACTAGGCGTCGACTGCTCGCCCTAGGAGCCACGGAGTGACGTTCATCCGCTGCGCGCATGAACGTGTGTGCGCCGGCACCTGTCGGTGCGGCAACTGCGACAGGACTGGCTGCGACCAAGTCGCAGCCGGGAAGAACAGTGAGGAGCAGATCTCCTCACCCCACGCCCTCCGAGACACAGGACTTCGAGACCCCCTCTGCAGTTGCAGCGGGGGTCTTCGTCTCGTGACGGGCGTCACATGCACTGACCGATCCAGGAGGAACGCATCGTGTTCAAGAACTACTTCGAAGCGCCCGAAGTCGAGGTCGCACGACTGGCCACGGCCCCCGTCGGGTCCAAGGCTCACACGCTGTCGACTCTCCCGGTGAACATCCGCGGTCCGGTAGAGGATCTGATGATCGAGCTGCCGTTCGCCGCGCAGAGCGGATACACCGTGGTCGTCGTGCCGTTCGACTCCTACGAGCTGACTGCAGAGGAGAAGGCCGAGAAGCCTCCGATCCGTCGTTACCGCACCTGGTGGCGCTGTCTCGTGATCGCGTCCAACCATCCGAGCTACCCCGTCGGCGGGAATCGTCTCGCCATCGGTGAGGACGAGATCGTCCGCGGCACGCTCCGAACGCTCGAGGTCCCCGCTGCGCCCGCGAACGCTGACGCATGAGTGCCACCGCAAAGCCGACGCGTCGCAAGCGCAAGGTCGACCTCTCCCCCGCCGTACCGGCTGAGGCTGACATCAGTCAGTTCCACGTTGGCTGGCCGAACACGAAGCGCGTCGCCAAGCTGATCGGGTACATCGTTCTCCGCATCCCCGTCTGGTGGCGGAGACCCGGTTTCCACACGGAGCCGTTCCGTGCGACCCCTCCGAAGTGGCACCTTCTGCGCGCCCGAATCCACAGCGGTCAGAAAGGCGACTGGGGTGTCCTGTGGGTCGCACAGTGCGGCTACGAGTACAGCAACGACGAGATTCTCGGATGGTTCCTCGACTTCCGGAAGACGGCGCCGAAGAAGGCGGAGCGCTGCATCAAGTGCGAAGACGCTTTCGCTGAGGTCAAGCGCAACGCCGGCGCCTGAGCGTGCCAGTCCCGACCGAACGCAGAAGACCCCGCCCACGAGCATGTGCTCACGGCGGGGTCTTCTGTACGAGATGGGTCAGAACGGGGTGTCGTCACCCATGGGCGTCCACGCATCCGCTCCGCCGGGAACCGCAGTCTCCCAGCCTGCTCCCGCCTCTGCGCTGGGACCCGAAGGTGCGCCGCCGGCGAACGAGCCCGCACTGGCTCCGCCACTCGACGCGGCACGCGTGACCTGGGCGGTCGCATAGCGGAGCGACGGGCCGATCTCGTCGACCTCGAGCTCGATCGCAGTGCGCTGGTTGCCCTCGCGGTCCTGATACGAGCGCTGACGCAGGCGGCCCTGCGCCATGACGCGCATGCCCTTGGTCAGCGAACCGGCGACGTGCTCGGCGAACTCGCGCCAGACCGATGCCCGGAGGAACAGGGCCTCGCCGTCCTTCCACTCGTTCGCTGCGCGATCGAAGTTGCGCGGAGTGGACGCGATCGTGAAGTTCGCGACCGGGAGCCCGTTCTGGGTGTACCTCAGCTCGGGATCCGCCGTGAGATTCCCTACGACTGTGATGACCGTTTCGCCTGCCATGTCTGCCTACTTTCCTCGGTGAGAGCCTGTGTCAGCGCCCGCACCTCGTGCCGGCACCCTTCATTTTCAAGCGTATACCAGCCAAAACGTAGAAAGTAACGGAGTACCAATGTTTATGAACAGCGTGGGCCTCGCTGAGGCGGCTGGTGCATACCTAAGGCGTTGTCGCCGCGAGAACGGTCTCACGCTCGAGGCGATCGCCAGAACCGCTCGCAAGCACGGAGCCAGCTGGAGTCTGTCCAGCGTCCGTGCCTTCGAGAACGGCAACGCGGCTCCTACGCTGCCCACACTGCTGATCGTTGCCCTGACGGTGAGCGAACTGACCGGCAACGACGTCCGACTTGCCGATCTCTTCAGCGACAGCGACACCTTCGACTTCCCGAAACACACGTCCCGCGCCTCGATCAGTCGCGATTGGCTCGAAGCCGTTCTGGCAGGTGGCCCCGTCCGTCCAGGCCCTGGGACACCCGGTGGACCCTTGACCGCGCAGAGCAACATAGACGACCTCCCCGCGCTCGCGCTGAAACGTGCTGCCGAAAAGCTCGAGATCTCGACCGAGGCACTCGAACACTGGGCGGTCGCGCTCTGGGGAGTCGGATTTCAGGACGAAATGCGCCGGCGAGCAGACCTCCGAAGTAGTCCACAGGCCCGCGGACATATCACTCGGTCTCTTGTCACAGAGATCCGCGAGGCGATGGCATCCGAGTCATCCCCTGCATCTGCCCTGCCCGCGCCCGAGAGCGCGCCGAACCATCGACCAAGGAGCTTCACCTCATGAGCACACCCACCACCCGACTCGTCACCAAGGCCGAGGTCACCGATCTGATCACCTTCCTCGGCGCCAACGTCGATGTCGCCGTCGCTGACGGACGACCCGACAAGGCGGACAAGTATCGCCAGTTCCAGGGCACGGTCAGCGGCCTCGTCGACCTCGTCGGTGAGCTTCCGGCCGCGCTGCCGTCGCCGACCGCACCCTCGGCGACCGACCGCCGCGATGTCCCTGTCGCTTCAGATGACGCCGACGTCCACATCTACTTCGACATCTCGGGTAGCGCCAACATCGATGCGATCTTCGCTGCGATCGCGTCTGAGGTCGATCGAGTCAAGCATTCATCGGCCATCGCTCGGCGCCCGATCATGGTGTCGTTCACGCCGTTCACACACGAGGTGCTCCCCGGCGATCACACGATGAAGGTCTGGCCGGCGTTCCCCGACAGCCGCGAGCTCAAGGAGCACCTTTCGGAGATCCCACTCCGCAGCGGCGGAACTGATTTCCACCGGGTGTGGCACGAGATCAACGGAAGCCAGATGCGCAGCGAGCGTCGCAACGTGATCGTCTCCGACCTCGAATGGCTCACGACCCCCGACGTCCTCGCCCGAGAGCAGCCGATCAACATCGTGTACGCCGTGACTCGCGGAGCCAAAGGCGTCACCGTGAACCGCTTCGTCGAGATGTTGCGCGCAGCAGGCCGACACGAATCCACACCCATCCGGTTCTACTGAGCCGACGGGCGCCCCGCACCCGAATGGAGGGCCGCCCGCACCGAAGGAGCAGCATGTCATCACACACGACCATCGACGGCGCCGTGCGCTCCACCGGGCTGAACGTTGCCATGCTCGTCGAGTACGGCTCGCGGGCATACGGCACCGCCGGCGATGCTTCCGACCGCGACCTTCTCGGTGTCTACGTCGAGCATGACCACGAGGTCTATGGCCTGCTGTCGGCTGAGACCCAGATCTTCCGCTTCGGCGCCGGCGGCACGATGACGCAGATGGTCTCAGAGAAAGACCCCCGCAGCAGTGAGGGCGACGTAGAGATGATCTTCCATCCTCTGCGAAAGTTCGTCTCACTTGCGGCGGCCGGGAACCCATCGGTCCTTGGAACGCTCTGGAGCGGGCCCGAGCACTACCTGATGCGGTCCGCTGCGGCACGGCTTCTCGCCGACCACCGCCACCTGTTCCTGTCAAAGCACGCATGCTTTCGGCACGCCGGCTACGCGCGCGCCCAGCGTGACGCGCTGCTCGGTCGCACGAACCGCCGCACCAACCGTCCAGAGCTGATCCTCGAGCACGGGTACGACTCGAAGTATGCAGGCCACCTGATCCGACTTCTCCTTGCTGGACTGACTCTGGTTCGAGAGCGGACGTTCCATCTGCCGATGAAGCCGGAGCACGTCGAACAGCTACTCGAGATCCGCCGCGGTGAGGTCAACTTCGACGATGTCATCGCGTGGTCCGAGAAGCTCGAGCAGGAGCTGTCAGATGAGACCGAAGACTCGGATCTACCCGACAAGGTCGACTACGACGCGATCAACGACCTCCTTCGCGATATCCGTCGCGCTCATCTCCTCCGCTGATCTCAACCACCACCGATGGCACAGCGCGGACGAAGTCCGTGCCCGGCAGCCAGCAAGCGCAGCGCGCAGTACCACTCGACATCGATCATCCGAAGGAACGCCATGATGAAGACCCTCCAACGACGCAAGCTCGAAGCGCGAGCTCACCGTGACTCCGAACTGAAACGCCAGGCCGAGGAGGCCCGCAAGGCTGCAGAAGCCGCGGCACTGAAGAAGAGCGCCCGACGGTCTCTGATTCGTTCGATTCTCGGATGGTCGACTGCAGTGGCTGTTGTCGCTGGGATGGTCGTCCTCACGAACTGGGCGAATGATCTCGGCGAGCGGAATCGCCAGGCCTATCGCGAGGAGATCGCGAACACGGAGTTCTCGCTGGTCACCGATTCGACCGACTCTCTCCTTCGGCGCGTCGATGGCTCGTACTACTCAGTGTCCACCGATGACATCGGGGTCGTTTCGTACGCGTACTCGACCGTCGATGAGCGTGGCGGCGTCGTCGAGCGATCGGTGTCATCCCGAGAGATCACCGGTGAACGATTCCTGTGGATCAAGGAAATGCAGCCTGTAGACGTGACGGTGAAGGTCATCGACCCTGAGGCTGTCTCGCAAGAGCCCCGAGTCGTCGGCGAAATCTGCACGGCCGAACCGATCGACTCGTCCAAGCCGAGCTACACAGATGACCCGCGCTCTGCATTCGGCCCCGACGGACACCCCGCAGATGATCTCTACGGGCCACGGCTGTGCGTCAACCGCGTCACCCTCTGGGTGCCCGACGGCGCCATTCAGCCCTGACCGCACCTCCTGAGCCGCGGCGCATTCCAGAACGACACCAACCTGAGAGAGGCCGTCATGGCTACCGCCGAATTGCACGAGGGGCCAGCATGCGACTGCGAGTACAACTCGCGACATCTGCTGATCGTCCCCGAGGGTGCCCCGGAACTGACGCGGCTGATAGCCGCTCCGATGGCGCCACGGCCCGGTGACACCATCATCAGACCGTTGACCCGTCGCGGAGTTCTGAGAGCTGAGTACAGCTCAAAGATCGAGGGGCATCCGCCCCGCTTCGCGAGGACTCCGCTGGGGTATCGAGCGAACCCGGACTACTTCGAATGGGCATCGCGGGCCGATGCGTGGGCCGACTGTCAGCCCGCACGAGAGCCGAGCGAGCGCCGGTAGGGCCCGCGTTCTCACCCCTCATCCATCCTCCACTTCATTCCCGGCTCTGCATCCCGATCAGGCTCCTCGCCCCCACACCCATCCATCTCCCTCATCGATGGCACAGCGCGGACGCAGTCCGTGCCCGGCAGCCCCGCAAGCGCAGCGCGCAGCCCCATCCCGTTCCCGGAAGGACGCACCATGATCGACCACACCACAGAGAAAGACAGCGCCGAGCTCGCCAGCGAGCAGGGCTTCACGGGTACGTTCGCCGGCTTCATCTCCTGGCTCGAGGACGCACTCGTCTACGGCGCCATCCAAGTGGAGGAGCCGTCGCAAGACGACCTCGGGCGCACCGTCACCCGCGTGCGCACGGCGACGGGAGGGTTCTCGTCCGATGAGCGGCTCCTGGGCCGGATCCGTCGCAACTATCGGCTGACCATGTTCTGGGTGAGCAGTCACCGGGGCGGAGGCACCGTATGGGAGTTCCCGGAGCGCGTGACGACCAGTGACGAGCGGCGAGTCTGGCTGGAGCCCGACGACGGCGTCTTCGAACGCCTCATGCGTGCACGCCGCGTCCGTGTCTATTCCACGGACGGCAGCTACCTCGAGCACGCCTACGAGCACGGAGTCGAGTTCGCGTTCGAAGAACCCGACCGAGACATCATGGAGCCCGACGGCATCGTGATGGTCAGGCCCGCCCCTTCACTGGACGAGCTGTACGGGCCAGCGACCGGAGAGGCGGAATGAGTAACTCGATCCCGGGCGCCGCCCGCGTTCGCGCATGGCTCACGTCTCGGTTGAGCAAGCTCCTCGTCCCGGCCCAGCTCCGGGAGGACATCTTTCATCTTGTCGCCGCGGCCGAATCCACACCCGTCGTGCCGCCCCTGGTGAAGCGCCCCGGTGTCGGAGCGACCGTCACACTGGCCCGCTTCGATCCGTACATGCACCGCGCTCACGCGGCAGTGCCCGGATCCATCGGAGTCGTCACGCGTCACTCTCGATGCACGTCGGATGACGACGGCGTGCTCGTCGACTGGGGCACCGGCGGGGAAGTCCGCTGCGACCTGAGCGAGCTCACCTACCCCTGAGCCTCACACCGAGAGCAACCGCCTGGTCGCACGCACCCCGCGCCGCTTCTCAGAACCATCCAGAAGGAGAGCACCATGCTCATCACCATCGCCAAGAACGTCACGGTGTCGTTCAACCGTCGCTCGTACACGGGTGACCTCCAGTTCGACTCCGAAGCCCACCTGCTGAACATGCTCTATCCCACCGGCGACGAGGACGTCCTCACGCACTCCGCCGATCGCTACGGCCTCGAGACCGCCGCCGACACCGTCTGGATTCAGGACTGGAGTCACCACCAGGGCGTCGCAGGCTCGCTGGTGCGCGCCGGCGTTACGGACGTCGTCCGCTCAGTCCAGATCGCCCTCAACCAGCACCTCATCGAACTGCGGGTGCGGGCGGCCGCCGTTCCCCTGGGATCCACGCTCGATCGGGTCACGACGTCATCGGGATCGGTCTACGAGTTCTCCTGGGATGCCCCCGGATGGCCGGAGAGAGGACCCCGTTCCGGCCACGCCCGCAAGGCCGGAGGCGAATGGCGGCACATCCGCATGGTCAGCGTCGGCTTCGAGTACGGCACGCGCATGTACTTCCACTACGACGACGACTCGAGCGTCACCACCACCCGCATCGTCTCGGCCGAGACGATCACCGTCGACGCGGCACGAGCCGCATGACCCATCAGCCACGAGGAGCACACCACCCATGACCACCACCACGACGACGTCGCGAGTACTCGACCCGCACCTGGAGATCGAACTCGCAGACGGCACGATCCACGTCGGACGGCTGGAATACTTCCCCGACGGGAAGAGCCTGACGCTGTTCGACGACGAGGTCACCGATCCGGTGCTGCTCACCGTCCCGGTCACAGAAGCCCCCATCGAGACCGCAGCGCTCCCTGACGACCATGTGTTGCTGCGCAACTGGACCGAACACCGAGGCGTCCCCGAGCAGCTCGCGAGCAACGGTCTCATCGGTCTCACCGATGAGCAGGTCGCTGTCGGGATGTTCCGCCTGCAGGGCCTCGTCGCCAAGGTCCTGTAGTCGGGTCTCCGGCGCCGCGACGCCGGAAGCACGCACACGAAGAGCAGGTCTCACCAGAGGTTGAGACCGGGAACCGCGTGAGAGCGAAGCCCTCCGCGAGTGAAGGGGGTATCTGCCCACCTGCTGTCACCCAGGCCAGACCTGGGCTGGCGAGATCCGACCGGCAGACCGACCTTCCGCACAAACAGCACGAGCGGGCCAGGACAACAAGTCGTGGCCCGCTCTGCGCTGCAGCAACACCACCAATCCGTGCGCACAGCGCCCGTTCCGCGATCAGCACAAGCGAGTCCCGCGGAGCGACCAGACCGACATAGGCCCCATCACGATAAGGCGGGCGGCTCGCCCTGCAGGACGCTAGTCGGTCACTTCAAGACCACCGCAGCAGTAGCTGCGAGAAACCTCAGATCCCAAGACGAGCAGAGCTGTCTACGGGGGAAGAGATGACGGAGAGTCAGGGCCGGCGACCAAGCCGCCTCATGTGCGCGAGGACGCTTTCGCACGGTGTGAAGCAGTCGCTGACCGCTCCCGACCACAACTGAACAGACTTCCGCAACCTCGGTTGCGATCACGCAGGAACCCCAGGACGGCACAGCCGTCTACGGGGGAACAGGTGACGGAGGAACAGGTCCTCTGCACCAGGAAATCAGACACCGATCACGGCACGGAGCCGTGGTCACATCCCTCGATCAAGGAGATCATCATGGCGAACCCCACCAACAACGGAAGCATCACCGGCCGCGTCGCACAGGACATCCAGTCCTTCACGAACCGTGATGGCAGCAAGAGCCTGCTCATCACCATCGCCGCACGCGACAACTTCCTCTCGGGCACCGGCGAGGACCGCAAGGCCGCGTCGCAGTTCATCGACCTGCGCGCCTTCGTGCCGAGCAACGTCGAGGGCAACGGCTCCTGGGATCGCGTCGGCAACGGCGACCTGATCTCCGTGAACTACAGCCTCTCGCGTCGTCCGTACACGGACAAGGATGGCGAGACCGTGTTCCCGCCCGTCACGGTCGAGGTCGACGGCTACCCCGTCTTCCTCGAGTCGAGCAAGGTCACCCAGGAGCGCGCCGCGCGCAAGGCTGTCGCCGCCGAGGCGCCGGCTCCGGAGTCGACCCTCAGCGAGACCGACGCTCAGGAGCTCGCGCGTCTGCGCGCGCAGCAGGAGCAGCTCGCCGCCGAGGCCACCACGCCCTTCGCAGGTGTGCCGGCCGCAGCCTGAGCGACCTCACAGGCCGACCGTGATGGTGTCCCCCGGCCGGGATGCCATCACGGTCAACCAACCGGATCCCCTCCGCGAGCAACCCCGAGACCCTGCAATCCACTGACTCGACCGACATAGGGCCGACGCGAAGCACCAGGAACTCGCTCAGATGAGCAACGCCGCACTACAGGCTGATCCAACTTCCCCACAGGAAGCGCACAACCCACAACTTCACACCGAGAACCCCACCCCATCAGCGGGTGGGGTTCTTCTTTTCTCCCGGCAGGTAGGAGACCCCTGGTGAAAGAGCAACACGGCAGAGCCGTGTCGGAAGAACACATGACAGAGAAGAGATCCCTGTCCACGTTCCGAGGCAGGAGTTCGCCATGCACATGACCACCTACCAGAGCTGGCAGACGCTGCTCGTCTTCCTCGTCATCGCGATCGCGATCGTCGCGCTCGTCATCCAGCTGGAGCGGCGACGCCGCTGGCGAGCCGAGCAGGTCGCCGCCGGCGAAACCGCTGACACCACCGGCGATGGACAGAAGCCCGTACGCCACCTCCACCTCGTTCCCAAGCCCGCTCCCCAGCCGATCTACGACTGGGAGAAGCAGGGGATCTGACGCCCTTACCAAGCGCCCCTGCCACCACCGACGACATCGCAAAGCCATCACCCGGAGAAGAAGACATGACCATCACGCTCGACCGCACTGAATCCCGTACCGCGTACGTCCGCCCGCTGCTCCCCCGCACCGGACAGTACGTCGTGTCGACGCTGACCCTCGGCGCCTACGTCGCCAACCAGATCGTTCGCGAACAGATGGACCACTCCGTCATGCAGACGGTCGAGTGGACCCTCGCCATGCACAACGTGGTGCCTGTGGCAGGCGGCTCGCTCCCGCGACCGCTCGCCGATATCGCCGGTGAGATCGACGACCTGATCGAAGACCGCGTCGGAGACGAGGACATCGAGCTCCACGACGCCCAGGACATCGTGACGAAGGCCCTCACCTCCGTCTACGGGCGCCAGGCGAAGATCAGCGGCTGGATGCCCGGACATCGCGTCGCCGAAGGTCGCACGGTGCTCGAGCTCAGTGGTGACACGTGCCCGAGCTGCGTCCAGAACCCGACGGGCTTCCGCGTCGGGGACTACACCAACACCGCTCGCTGCCTGAACAGCGAGGACTGCGGATGGACCAACGCCTAAGGCGGGTCCGCTGCAGCTGAGGGGTCGCGCAGAGCGCATCGTCGCGCGACCCCTCACAGACCACCACCGACATCACACCGCGACCAAGGAGAAGCCGTGACGGCATCCACCAGCATCCACATCGAGATCACCCACCCCACCCACGTGCCGGTTCGCCGCCACGTCACGATCCCGAGGTCTGACCAGCTCACGCAGGACTGGTTCGACAGCCAGACCGACCAGTCCGCATCGGTGCGACTGCTCATCCGCGACGAGATCCTCGAGCACGGCATGGGCGACCGCGTCACGCGAGAGAAGTTCGGATCCACCTCCGCTCAGCTCGCGGCTCGCTCAGGCGGCTCCGCCTTCACCGCACCTACCCCCGCCACGCCAACTTCGGCCGCATCCTCGACTGCACCCACTCCGTGGAGTGTCCCGCTGCTCGATCCGCGGGACGAGGAGATCGCCCGGCTGAAGGAACAGCTCGAGCAGAAAGGCGCAGAGCTCACGAGCCTCCGCAACCTCGTCGGCCCGTACATCGAGTTCGCATCGGAGCTCGAGCGCATCGGACTCACCAAGGACGGGCTCCTCATCTGAGCGCCTACCACCGCCGGCGGCCCACACTTCGGGCCGCCGGCAGTCCCCGCCATCAAGCACCCGTGCGGATCGATCCGCGCTACGTCTGACCCGCTGGGTCGAGAAGGAGACCCACCGTGTCCACCGCCGTCCTCGAATCCCCTGTTCGTCAGCTCGTCGTCGGCGACAAGGTGACGATCCTCCGCAACCTCGACAACCCCGCATGGTGCCAGCCGATATACGGCACACCCCGCGACGTTAACACCCAGTGGGTGCGTCAGGAAGGCTGGGCGGCCGAGATCGGCGTCGGCGAGGTCACCGACGTTCGCGATCGCACCCAGTACACCGTCGTCGACGGCGAGCTGGCCAAGATCGTCCGTCGTGAGATCCGCATCTCCCACCAGACCTGGTACGACGCCGAGACCCTCCAGCAGGTCGGACCTCGAGCGACGTACATCACCCCCATCAGCTTCGACCAGGAGACCCTGTGAGCTCGCAGACCACCACGACCAACATCAGCATTCGAGTGACCCAACGCACGAGCGAGGAGTCCGTGCGGAGGCGGGTGTCTATACCGCCCTCGGACTCCGTTGTTCTGGACTGGTGGGACACCCAGGTAGATCCCGGGCTGTCAGTGCGCCTTCTCATCCACGAGGAGGTTCAGGCTCACGGGCTGGTGGACCGTATGAACCGGATCGGAGCTTCTGCCGCTCCGCAGACAGCGCCCGCCGCGACGGCGGCTGCGGGCACCACCATCCCTGATCACGTCGCCGCCGCGATTGCGCAGATCCGTAGCCTCAACGACCACTGGGGTCCGCTGTTCGACGATCTCGTTCGCGAAGCGCGCGCCTGAGTTCCCGAGCGAACCGGCGAGCCGATGGGGCCAACTCTCCTGTCGGATCGCCGGTTTCGGCTACCGCCACGACCACAAGCACGGAGGTGCCATCATGCGTTACTCCCTGACCGACCTCTACAACGCCGACCTTCGGGTGAAGGACGCAACCGCGCGCCGGCTGGCCGCCGGCGGACTCATCCCGCACCCACTGATCAACGTCCAGTACGCCGACGCGATCAGCACCTGCACCCACGCGAAGCGGCACCGCCCTGGACAGTTCTGCCCGGGACGGGTGAGGTTGCCCGACGGCACGTTCGCGCCCCGGCGGCAGGAGATCACTGCGGACGATCCGCTCCCCTCTGGCGCAGACATCGAGCGCCGCGTCATGGACCGCGTCTACCGCCGCAGCAGCACTCCCACAGGCAGGTACGCGCAGAACCTCGGGGCTGTCCGCGTGCGCACCGTCCTTCAGAACCTTCGAACCCAGACCACAGAGGAGGTTGCTCGATGAGCGACACCAGCTACGCCCCCGTGACCGTCATCGGGGCCTCCGAGCCCTTCGTCACCCCCGTCGAGCTGTCTGCGGAGGCCGTGAACGCTGCGCGCCACACGCCCGAGGCGATTCAGGCATCGATCGATGAAGTCGACGCGATCCTCGTCGAGTCCCTGCACGCCGCCTGGCTCAGCGCACATGTGGCTCGCATGGAGTCCGGGAATCGCGCCATGCGCTCGATCCCGGCCTACCAGCGCGCGAACGCGGCCAAGCACCAGCTCGAGGCCGTCTGGATCACGCTCGGCCTCCCCGGGAAGATCCACGACGTACCGCAGCGCATCGCCAGCTGACACGTCGTGCACGAGCAGCGGGGTCCCGGGTGACGACACCTCGGGGCCCCGCTCGCCAACGATCGCCACTCGGCTGCGGATGCGGGACGATGGACACCACTCTCCCGCTTGCAACGGGATTCGGATATCCTGGTAAATGAGAAGAAACGAAGGTGCGCCATGCCTGCCGAGAAGATCTACTACGAGGACCAGACCAACTGGGACACCTCTGACTTCCGCGCGCTGTGGCGGTACTTCGATCACCTCTTCGGTTTCGTTGGCCCGACGGCACCGCTGCGTGAAGCTCTTGCTCAGTTCGACTCACTCTCCGAGCTGGATCAGCGACGCGTGACTCGCGCGGCCGCGCACCAGGATCGTCGCACCGGCAAGAAGGACGACGAGCTCTCTGCCCTCGACCTCGCGCGCATGAGCCCCGAGACCCGCTACCTGATGAAGCACATGCTCATCCACAAGCAGCTCTTCGACACCGCCCTCGAGCGGTTCCCCAACCTGCGCGGCCTCGCCGACGTCGGAGACCTCGGTCGCACCCTCGTCCTCGAGGAGAAGCCCAGTGGCTCCTTCCCGTACTACGCCTCCGTGGGCATCCAGCTCTGACCCACGCCCCCCTCAGAGAGAGCAGCGCACCATGAGCGATTCAGGCAACCGGAAGACGGCCGCCGAGCTGGACGACGCGCTGCGCCTACTCGATCACGAGCTCAACGGACTTCACCTCGAGCAGCCCATGCAGATCAGAGCGATCGGTGGCTACGCGCTCCTCAAGCACGGCGTGCGCAAGGGTGACATGGCCTACACCGTCGACATCGACACGGTCACCAAGGACTACAGTGCCGAGGTCATCGCGGCCATCGAAACAGTGGCCGAGCGACTGGGTCTCGACTCCGACTTCATCAACAACTACAACCTGATGGACGAGCCGGAGCACGTCGAGCAGATGCTCGACGCCGAGTGGCTCCCCCAGCCGATGGGTCTGCGCAACATCGCCGTGTCTATCGCCTCGATCGAGACGCTCACCCGAGCGAAGATCATCGCGGCCGACACCGCCTCCCTGTCGGGACGGGACCGCGACACCATCGACCTCCAGGCGCTGCTCGATCACCAGGGCATCACGACGATGCGACAGTTCAATGCGTCGTACCCCGACCCGTATGGCGAGTACCCCGAAGCGCAGGAGATCGTTGCTGCGCACTTCCCAGGAGGAGCGCGCTCCGTGCCCTCGCTTGCTGGCATGTTCCCCGAGCTCCAAGATGTCGAACTCGACCCGTATGGTCTTGGTGAAGACGTAGACGACTACGTAGACGACACCAGCTTCTACAGATAGGACTGAGCCATGGATCTGCAATCCATCCTGATGGTCGTGGTTCTGGCGATCGCCACGGTGACCGTTCTCACCTGGATCATCAACGTCTGGCGCCGTCGCAACAGGCGCATCGGAGACTCGCTCACTCCGGAAGAGATCGACCGGGTAATCGAACTTCGCGATCGTCGTTACCAGTCGATGCAGGACGACAAGGATCGCCTCGTGATTCGCGCCGTCGCGATCGTCCTTGTGATGGCCGGCGCTCTCGGTATCGCGTGGGTCAGCTCGCAGATCCCCGCACTCCTTGGAGGCGCCCCTCGATCGACCGATGTTGCCCAGGCCGCCATCTGGTGGGTCGGTGCCACCATCCTCGCCGGGTGCGTCATCGCCTTCCTCGTCCTCCTCCTTCGACCGCTCTACCTGCTAATACTGATCACGGGTGCTGACCAGAAGGTCACCGAAGAGATGCGCACTGCTGCATCCAAGCGGCGTCTCGCACAGGCACCTCGGTCTCGCGGTCGACGACTGCGTCGAGCACGCTGAGCCCCTCCCCTCCGAAAGAACTCCATGAACGACAGCTCATCCACCGCACTCACCGCGACGGTGCTGTTCGCTGCCATCCCCCTCACGATCGTCATCGTCTCGATGATCCAGGTCGCGATCATCCACCGCCGAACCGCTGTGCGCACGACGCCGCTCGAGCGCCCCGCCCTCGTCGCGATCGCGCAGGGGCGTGCCCGGTACGAGGCGCTCTACGCGGGATACCTCGGAGCGACGCGTCTGAAGTACGGAATCCTCATCGTCGCCATACTGCTCATCGCAGTCGGTCTTGCGCTCACATCTCTCGACGAGGAGGTCGGCGTCGCCGTCATCAGCGTGAGCTTCCCCCTGCTCGCCGTGCTCGGCCTCTACCCGGTGTGGCTGAAGCTCCGCCTCGAGTCCTACGCCGGACGCCTCACACCTGCTGAGCGCGAGATCTCTCGCCATTCGCTCTGAAAGCACCGAGCGCATAGAACCGCTTGCGCGGTTCGGGTGTCCGTGGCAGAGCCACGCACGGGGTGATCCGTGACGCAGTAGTTCAACCGTTCGGTCCCAGGTGCGGGTGGTGCAGCCCCCTGGAGAGACCCACGGCCCGCCGATCGTTTCCTGTCAACGACGATCCGCTGAGAAGAACCCCGGCCCCTAACCGGCGATGGAGTGCAAGGCTCCCACGCGTCCCTCTTCCCGTCGGCCTCTGATTCCTACACTCGTTGGCCGGCGGGAAGCACCACCACTCAGACCCCGCAGTCCTCACCGACTGCGGGGTTTCTTCGTACCACGATCACAGCTGAGGAGCACCATGAACATGTCCGAGATCACCATTCCGATCGTCCTCGAAACCGAGCTCGAGGAGCTGCTCAAGCTCGCCGAGGCCGCCCGTGACGAGCAGGGCAACGAGGACTCGATGGCTGCCCGACGCCGCTTCGACCGGAAGATCACCCCGGCGATCGTCATCGACCTGATCGCACAGTTGAAGCGCGCGGAAGAGGAGCGCCGTGAGAGCCGGTCGGTCGAGGCCGACTACGCCAGCATCCTCGCGCGCGGCAGCGAGCTGCTCACCGGCGTGGCGAACGCCCTGAAGGGGGAACCGCTCTCAGGTCGCACCTGGTCTCACCACGACCTTCCCGAGCTCGTCACGGCTCTCGTAGAGGCGTCACGTCAACGCTCCGTCGCCCTGCCCGAACTGTTCAGCCCGCACACATCGAAGCTGTCTCCGGCGTCCATGCTGCGAGAGATCCTCGCCGAGGATGGCCCTCTCACGCACCGGAAGGCTCTGATCCTGCTTCGCAGGCGCCTGAACCAGCTCGACGCGGTCGAAGAGATCCCGACTGAGATCCAGGGTGATCTTGAGTTCCTGCTCGCTCAGGCGATCGACCTCCCCCTCCCCGCCATCGGCCGCTGAAAGGAAGGAGCGCACCATGACGCGACTGAGCGCACACGAGATCGACGAGGAGCTCAGCAATCACGACCCCGAGGACATGTTCATCAATGGGTCCGTCGATCTACTCAGTGGACAGCTCGAGCACATCTACGAGTCTGAGCGCTGCGTCTTCTGCGACACCAACGTCTACGACGTCGGGCTGCCCGGAGTTCCGGCGCACTGCTCTCGCGAGCCGATCACCTACTCGACCGACACCGGAGGGGCGCACCCTGGAATGTCGACATGCGCCGCCTGCAACGGCGCCGGACATCGCGCCGATCAGATGTGCACGCACTGCTCGGGTCGTGGCGAGGTCCCAATCCGTGAGACCTGGGACGAAGACTGGTGACCCGCTTTCTCCCCCTGCCAGCTCCGCTGGTGCGCGGTGTCGATCGCCTCGCACAATCCGCGACCTGCCTCCTGCTCGGCCACGACTGGACCCTCTGGTCCAGCTCGACGGAGCTGCTCACGGTGTGCGATCGCTGCGAGGCGGAACGATCCACACCAGTCCCCTTCGAGGTCTGAGCGGCAACGTCCAGACCCGGACCCACATCGACGAACCCCCGCAGCCTTGCCGGCTGCGGGGGTTCTTTCGTTCGGTCTCAGCCGAGTCCCGGGCTGTCCCGCTTGACGCTGTCCCATTCGGAGGGCAGGTAGCGTGCGCCGCCTTCGGCGTGGATCTGCGCGCTACCGTCACGGCCCCGCTCCGGCCACATCCGCACTCCCCCGACCTCGAGGCTAGGGATCTGCCGCTTGATGCACTCGATGCTGCCGCGTACGAGAACGTGCGCTGCCTCTTCCGGAGCGCGTGCCGCGCCGACCACCGAATCCTCGTGCGCGACCAACATGGCCTCCCAGATCTGACCGACGCCCTCTGGGTCCAGCGTGTAGTGGATCAGCCCCTGCGGCGCCGCCTCCACCTGTATGACGATGGAACCGTCCACCATGTCTTCAGCCCCCTGAAAGCCAGCCATCTTCGATTCCCCTGCGTCGAGCGACCCCACGCCGCTTTCGGTCAGGATACTGGGCTGGCGATCGAACATGATGACGATTGCATCACGTACAGATCTGTGGGTGCCCGAGGACGAACGTGTATCCTGCTCCGACTCTTCACTCCGATACGGCTCGTCCGCCGGACAGAATGCATCTCGAATACCCCATCGAGTTGTCGCCTATCTGCACGCGCTGTATTGTCCGAGGCATGGCTAGACGAATTGTGCACCAGCTGGTTGACGACATCGACGGAACCGAGCTCGACGAAGGCGAAGGTGAGACCGTACATTTCTCGCTGAATGGCACGGCCTACGAGATCGACCTCACGTCAGAGCACGCCGATGAACTGCGTTCCGCACTGGCGCCGTATATCGAATCGGGCCGAAAGGTCACCTCGTCAGCAGCGCGGTCAACGAGTTCCCGCGGCACGTCCGTCCGCAAGCGCCCCGCCCGAAACCCTGAGGTGGCCGCTATTCGCGCATGGGCGAGAGACAACGGTCACGAACTCTCGGAGCGGGGCCGCATTCCGCAGCCGATCGTCGACGCTTACAACGACGCCCACTGATCGTACGAAAGGGGCGCTTCCCGAGGGAGGCGCCCCTTTTGCGTGGGTGAAAATTCCGACGGTCAGCTGCTCAGCACAGCGGAAGGGCTCTTCGGGTGGAGTTCGTTGGGCGTCGAAACGAACGGCTCGATGAGCCTGCGTACATCTTCATCGGCATGACTCAGCCGGCGCGACGTTGTCCAGCCGATGTGCTTCGCTCCTCGACGTCCCTCTTCGCCGTAGAAGTGGAGGACCCTATTGCTGCTTCGCACCCCCAACTCGGCGACGGAGATGGAGCGCACCTGGTCCATATCGACCGACTGGGTCACCCGGCGTCCGGTGATCGTGTTCCAGGAGAGATCCAGCACTGAACCGTTGATCCTGATGGTGGAGCGAGCGCGTTTCGCTTCGTTCGCGAACTCGACAAGGGCTGTGACGATTGTCGCGAGCACGAGGATTACGATTGCCGATCCAGCGCCAATCAGTGCGCCGAAGACGCCTCCCTGCAGGCCTCCGATCTGCACACCGATGTGGAATCCGACCAGCGAAAGGATCATGCCTCCGACCAGCATTAGTGGCGCCGCGAGTTGTCCAAGGGGCATCAGCTTTCCTCCGTGCTTTCTGTGACATCCGACTGTGTGTCGTCGGCGGGTTCGGGATCCGCGTCAACCGGTGTGGCGATAGCGAAGATGTTCTTCAGGAAGTGGCGGTCCTTCGTCATCGGGCCGCCGCACGTGGTCACGACGAGCTGTCGCTCCCCTTCGTTCGACCAGTACTCCTGCGGGAAGTCGGTGTGCTGCTCGACACGCATCTTCGTCAGCTGCCACTCCTGCACCTGACCCTCGGCATCCTTCGTGTAGATCAGCTCCCCACCCGTGAGCGTGTACAGGTATCGAAGCGAGCCCCATCCGCTGCCGGTGCTGACGTGAGCTGCCACGAGAGTCGTACCCGCGTCTCCGCCCACGAGCGGCGCACCGCCCGCGTAGTGCGCGGCACGTCGCGGGTTGCTCGGCACCTTGAGGGTGTCGAAGTCGGAGTATCTGCTCGAGACGAACGTCGAATCGGCCTGGACGGGCATGTACACGCCGAGAGCCGGGATGAACATCGTGTTCGGCTCCATATCCGCGACCGTCATCTGCGACCCGTCATCCATGGGGACAGGTGAGTCGCCGGCCGCACCGACCGGATCCTGCAGCGGCACCTCGAACTCGCTCTCCGGAATCGGAGCGCTGGAGTCGGCCGGTGTGAACGCCTGCCAGACGAGGATGCCCGCTCCGATGAGGAGCACCACGACGAGCATGCTGAGGGCGATGTTGACGATCCGACCCTTCTTCGTCGAACCCTTCGTAGAAGTGGACTTCCCCGGCCTCACGGGTTCGGTGGTGGATGCGGGCGGTGGTGTGAAGGAGTTCGTACCGGATCCCGGTGCCCAGGGCTGTGACGTGCTCATGATGCTGCCTTCGATTCGGTGCTGCGGTAAGTGTGTGTGAGGTGAGTCAGGCGAGCCGCAGCTCGCGCCATGCCCGATCCATCAGAGAGGTTGTGTCGGCGGCCGCGGTGGTCGTGATGAGACCCTCCCGCCGGAGATGCGCGACAGCCTGGCCGCCGGCGAGTGTGAGAGAGATGCCGACGATGGTGACGAAGTAGAAGTCGTCCTGGAGTGCGGAGCAGACTTCGCGGCCGTCGTAGTCGTGGAAGATGCGCACGAGCTCGCGAGAATGTTGTTCGGTCTCGTGCTTGAAGAACGGCTGCAGCGCAAGGTCGACCGTCTCGATCCGTGTCAGAGTGGCGCCCTCGTGCTTCTCGGCGAACTCGGCGACACGAACGAGGTCCTGGCTCCCCAGGTGCAGTCTCTGTGACGGTTTCACCTCTCCGAATGCCGTGGGCAGGATGCGCAGTTCCGATCCTTGCTCGGTCACGTGGATCATCAGCTGCCCCTCGACAGCAGTCCCGGATGCGATCACGGTGCTCACGCGGCCTCCTGCGATTCGACGCTGTCTTCAGGGCGATCAGGGCGGGCGAGGTGCTGCAGACGGGTCAGTGACCAGTTGGCGCCGTCTGCGAACCACTGGCGTACGCGGGTCTTCTTCGCCACATCGGGTTCGAACGGCTCCGTCACGATCTGCGCGACCAGGCGATCGATCTCGGCCGCGACCCGGACCTTCATGCCGCGCTCAGTCACCATCAGCGGGAGCATTTCGATCACGCGGTCCAGGAGAGCGGCCTCGGACGTCGGGAGTCCCTCGAGCTGACGGAACTCGCGGAGTGGGTCGATGAGCGCCAGCACTTCCGTGTCCAGGTCATCGACGAGACGCAGAGCTGCGCGGTCGACGAATCTCAGTGGCGATCCGTCGTCGAAGCGGACCAGAAGCTCTTCGCCGCCGCGGTCGGCCACCACTCGTCCGTACCAGCCGCGCTGATGACGGACGCGGTCGCCGGTCTTGAGTCGAGGCAGAGGGGTGGATGCGACCGCAGAATCGTCATCCGCGGGGGTGAGTTCGCGGAGCCAGTACACGCCCCACCGCTCACCGTTCTCGCGCAGGATGACGTCGTGCTGGATGTCGTCAGTGTTGTCGATCGTGAAGATCGAGCTCGCGCCGCCGTCTGGCATCCGAAGAGGCTCGGGCATGGTGAAGTCGCCAGGCCCCTTGGGTGACATGCCGATCAGCGCCTCATCGGTGAACCGAACGCGGGTCCCATCCGGCCATCTCTGGTGTTCGAGCTTGTTCATGTGGATGCCGTCCTGGTGCTCAGCGGGGTGAAGCGTGATGTCGAGACGAGTGGCTGTCGTACCCAAGCGCGGCCGCCGCTGGAATCGAATCTCAGCGGCGGCCGCGCGTGATGGTCAGGCTGCGGTGGCGAGCTTCTTCTTGCCCGTCGCCGACGCCTTGGCGTCCTCGATCATCTGAGCGGCGATGAGCAGACCTTCGCGGTTCAGGTGACGCGAGTAGCGCACGTCCAGGAACAGCACCGGCGTGCCCTCCGGCGCGACTGCCAGGAGCTTCGCCTCCAGCGAGGCGCGGACGGAGCCGCTGCCGCCACCGAAGACGTAGACGACCTCGGTGGAGCGGCCGACCTCGGCGAGCACCTTGCGGAACTCCTCGGCGACCTGCTCGCTGAACAGCTCGGCCTGCTCGGCGACGATCGCGGAGACCTTGGCGTGCTCGGCGCGCTTGAGCGGCCCCGGGGTCGACAGCAAGTAGTCCGCGAGTGCCTTGCGCGAGTTGAAGGGGAGCTTCGCGCGCTTGAGCGGGATGAGGGAGTTGTTCAGGACCGTGCCGTAGCCCTTGTCGAAGGTCCGCGACGCGTCGCCGTTGAACTTCGCACCGGTGTAGACGGGGAAGTTCACCGTGCCCTCGCCGATGTCGATGCCGACGGTGTTGGTGGCGTCGTTGATGTCCTTGCCCGAGATCCCCGCGAGGGCTTCTGCCTGGGCAGGACTCTTCTGGCGGACGTCGGCGAGCATGGCATCGGCCAGCTCCACACCCAGCTGACGGATCGCGAACTGCGCCGAAGCGCCCTCGGCCGCGACCTCGACGTGGCTGAACTCGATGCGGACGCTCACCGGCGTCTCGAAGTTGTTCACGGTGACGAGGTGGGCGGAGCGCTTGAACTCATCGGCGAAGGTCTGGCGGTGCTCGCGGAACTCGTCGATCGGCAGAGCGAGAGCGACACGAGCCTCCACCTCGAGCTGCGACGTGGGAAGAACGCCGTGCTCGGCCACGTAGTCGCGGACGGCCTTGCCAGCGAACAGTCCCAGCACGAGAACCTTGCTCAGCGTCTGCTCGGCCTTGCTGATGCCCGACGACACCAGGAACTCTTCGAAGCGCGAGGTCTGCGCATTCAGCGCACGCGTGCCGAAGATGTGGCGGTGGGTCACGTGCACGAGCGGCGACGTGAACGTCATGTCCAGCTCGTTGAAGAAGTCACCACCGGCGACCTCCACTGCAGCAGTATCCGGCGTTGCCAGATCGACCGCGCTGGTGACGAGTGCGACACCCGAGGGGATATCGAACTTGTCGAGCTTGTTCGTGCCACCACGGAGTGCGGCCTTCGTGTAACCGTTGCCGACGTCGAGTCCGCCGGTGATCTTGATCTTGCTCATGTGGGTGATTCTCCTGATCTAGGGATGTCGTGAGGTCGGCGAGGGAGGGCTAAGCGCCCAGGCCCATCAGCGATGCGATCGGATCCGGCTCGTTCACCGAATACGGGGACTCGTCATCGCGCGGCACAGAGCGCCCCGAGCGAGCAGGTCCGACGAGGATCGTCCGCTCGGACGCCGCGTCCGGCGTGACTACTGCATCAGCGGCGGCGACGGCGGGCTCAGCCTGTGCTGAGGGGGCACTCGCTCCTGCGTCCTGAACGTCGTCGTTGGAGGGGCGTCCGCGACGAGGCAGCTGCGTCGCCTTGCCGAAGGCAACGTCCGTGTACCCATTGCGCTCAACCTCGGCGCGGATGAGCATTCGAATCGAGAGGCCGGGGTCATGCTGCTTCTCCCACCAGTCGAGCGTGGTCGTGTCGACCTTCGGGATCGTCACGCGCCTGCGCACGCTCGTCTCTTCCTTCTCTTCGCGAGTCTCGGCCATGTGGCTCCGCTCCGTTTCGGTTCGTTAGTCGTTGAAAAACACGTTTCTGCGCATAAACCAGCATAATCGACGTTTCGGACGTTTGCAAGAATAGTGACCGCTACGTGACCGCGATTGGGCCACGTAGCGGTCACACCAAGGCCCAATCGCGGTCTGAGCGCGCCAGAACCCACTCGTACAGCGGGATCCACGGCCTCGGGGTGGCCGCGAATTGGTCACCCCGCGGACACGGTCTTGCTGTCCGAGTCGTGTGGCAGACTCCAAGGACCAACGAAGGGCAGATATGGGTACCAGCGCATTCATCGGACTCACGCATGGCGGACAGACGATCACCGCATCCAGAACGCAAGACGGCTATCCAACCGCTCTCGGCGTCAGCACCATGACGATGGTCCGAGACGAGCGCGACAACCTCGCCGCGCTCGGGGATGCCCTGATGGCCCTCCCTCGTCTCCCGTGGATATGGCTCGATGCGAGTTCAACGGATGCGGACGTAGAAGCGGCAGCTCGCTTCGATGACGTCGAGCTGGGTGCCAAGGGAGACCTGCGTCACTTCGTCCGCGAGGGAGCCTTCCCGCTGTACAGCGATCGGTCCCCCGACGCGCTGTCACAGGCAGACCTGAGCGACAGCTACGGCAACTTCGAGTACGGCTACCTGATCGACCTCGACGAAGCTGCTCTACGTATCTACGGCGCCTCGCTCGCAGATGACATCGGCCTACGCAAGACCACGATCCCCTTCGACGAACTCCGCAGACTCGCTGACGACGACATTGAAGCCCTCTGCAAGGTCCTCGAATGGCGTTTGAACGACCCTGAAGACCCTGAGTTTGCGGCGGCCGGCAGACGATCCATCGCGCGAGCAATCCGAATGTGGAGAAATCAGCAGAGCCGCTGAACCACTGATCTGCCTGAGGGCGGGACCCGGCCTAACGGCTGGCCCCGCCCTTTCCCTTGCATGGCGGCAGGGCCGCCCCGGGAGTCTGGGGACAACCCCTGCGCTGAGAGAGAGCATCGAGGAGACATGATGACCACCACCGCACCCGCTGCCCCCGCCCCGACTCACACCGGCACCGTCAAGACGCTTCCGGATGCGATCGATCCCGTCGGGTGCCTCTGCCCGCAATGCGGGACCGGACGTCACGTCCCTCTCGATGAGACCGACAGCACCGAACGCCTCGCGATGACGCTCGGACACGTCCGAGACAACACCGGACTCAGCTTCGCCCAGCTCTACGCGTGGGAGCAGGCGAACTGCCCCGACGAGAACGACATCTGACCCGCATGACTGACCCGAAGGAGACCATCGTGTCCGACCACCCGTACGCCTCGCTGCCCTCGCCGAAGCCGGCGGCCGCACCCATCAGGCAGTTCAGCGATCAGCACCGCTTCCTCTCCAACTTCTGGGGCGTTCCCGACGGCATCCAGTTCGACGGCCACCGCGTGAAGACGGTCGAGGCCGCCTTCCAGCTCGCGAAGACCTTCGACCCCGCAGAGCGCGCCGCCATTCTCGCTGCGAAGCGACCCGGCGAAGCGAAGATCATCGGGCGCACCGTGACGCTGCGCCCTGACTGGGAGCAGGTGAAGATCGGGGTGATGACCCTCCTGCAGGCGCAGAAGTACCGCGACCCGCTGCTGCGGGACTCTCTGCTCGCCACCGGTGACGCCGAGCTCATCGAGGGCAACCACTGGGGAGACCGATTCTGGGGAGTCGATTCCCGAACGGGCGAGGGCGAGAACTGGCTCGGCCGGATCCTCATGATCCAGCGAAGCGTGCTGCGACTGGCAGTCTGAGCTACCGATCGAGGCTGGCGTCGGCGATGGCCATCTGCTCTGAGAGCTTGATGGCCTCCGCCGCCCACTTCTTCTCCCACTTCCCCGTCACGGCGAACTCCGACGCCCGCTCGACGAGCATCTTCAGGTGATCCCAACGCGCCTCACGTGCGGCTGACGACGCTGTCGTGTTGTCGTCGATCTCGCCCAGCTCGGCGTGCCACTCATAGAGCACCGAGTACCCGCTCGTGTTCTCGATATCGAGCGAGAGGTACTTCGCGAACTCGCGGTTGTGGATGAGCAGAGCCGTGTCGGCCGCCTCGAGCACGAGCGGGTAGGAGATGGCCCGGCCCTCTCTGTTCGCCTCAACATGATCGACTCGCAGCTTCCGCAGCCGTTCGACGACACCCTCCACCACCGCCGTCTGCTCGGCCCTCCGGTTGTACCGGCGCTGCAGAAGGCTGATCCAGTAGTCGAGCACCGGCTTCAGGAGCGTGATCGCCCCTGTCACGACGGCACCGATGACCGTGCCGGTGAGCAGTGCGGGCAGGAGCTGTTCCATGCCATCACCGTAGCGGCAGCAGCAGGAGGCGGCAGATGCCGCCTCGGGAGATCCCCGACAGGAAGACCATCACGACACCAGGAGACCTCATGGCGCCGACCCTCATCGAAGAACCCACGACCACGCTCGAGGAGACCACGACGGTCCTCGACCAGAACCAGATCGAGCCCGGAGATCACGAGCGCTTCTCGCACTACGTGAAGAAGGACAAGATCCTCGAGTCCGCGATCACCGGCAAGCCCGTGAAGGCGCTCTGCGGCAAGAAGTGGACCCCGGGGCGCGACCCCGAAAAGTTCCCCATCTGCCCCGACTGCAAGGGCATCTACGAGGGAATGCTGAACTGATCTCGTCGCAACGGACAGGAGGTCTCAGCGTGACGCACATCGACGCACGAACGTACCTCGACGAAGCGATCAGAGATGCCAAGCAACTGCCCGAGGATCTCGCATGGAGCACCGACGAGGTCCTGGAGACGCTGCAGGAGCTTCGCAGTCTGCTCGGCGCGCCAGGCACCGAGGCAGAGGCGTCGCTCGGATGCCGAGACTGCAGCGAACCAGTCGACGATTGTCGCTGTGAACGCACCTGCGCTCTCTGCGGTAGAACCGACATCGTGGCGAAGGACATGCCCTTCGACGACAACGGAACCGCATGGGTCGCCGGCGACGGATCCGTGATCTGCACGCGATGCGACCCCATCAAGGGGCGCTCTCGTGAGCTGCCGATCAGACCGGCCAGGCGCCAGGATCTGACCCCCTGCGGCAACATCGTCTGCACTGGATGCCGCGTGTGCGGATGTCCGTCCCTCGGAATCGAGCCGCAGGTCGAACCATCCGACAGGGCGTCGGATGCAGCGCAGATCGCCTTCCACGAGCACACCTTCGGGCCTGACCCGGACTTCCTGACGCCTCGCCGACTCGAAGCCGGTCGGGCCGCGTGGAAGGTCGCTCTACGGGCCGCTGCTGCCGCCAGCGAGCCGGAGGAGGCGGCTAACCAGGAGTGACAAGACCCCGCCACGGAGCATCGCGCTCTGTGGCGGGGTCTTCGCTTTCCGACAGCACAGCTGTCGCGGGTGAGCACGGAGCAGGCCCGCCTGCCAGGCCCCGCACACCCGCGGGAGGAAGCCACCCTCCGGTCCGACACACCCGTCCGACCACAGCGAAAGGTCCACCATGAAACTCCCCACCACTGCGCGAGCAGTCCCCGACGGCTCGCATCGCGACCACCCTGAGCTGTTCGGCTCTGAGGACGGCTTCGAGCTCTCCACGATCCGCGATGAGGATGCCTCTGTCGCTATGGAGCTGCTCGTCGGCGGGTACGCCTCTCCGATCGAAGCTGTCATCCGTGAGCTGTACATCAACGCCGCTGACTCTCACCGCGAAGCCGGCCAGACCCGGCCCGTCATGATCACCATGCCCACCGAGGAGCTGCCGTTCTTCATCGTGAGCGACCAGGGGCTCGGTCTCGACCCTGAAGGCTTGGTCGGGACGTTCGCCCGCCCTGTGGCGTCGACGAAGCGAAACGAGAACCTCTCCGCCGGCGGCCTCGGGATCGGCGCGAAGTCTCCCTACACCGTCACCGATCGATTCACCGTTCACGGCTTCAAGAACGGCTTCTCCGCCACCCTCTCCATGGCGCGCATCGACGGTCAGCTGAAGCACCGCCTGCATGACGTCGCGGAGGTCGAGCCGGGCACTCCGAACGGCGTCACGGTCGTCGTGCCCGTCGAGGCCGCGAAGATCCTCGACTGGTGGCGCGCGCTGGCACGCGTCCACTTCTGGTGGAACACGGGCGGCTTCGAGATCACGAACGCCTACCTCTCCCCCGTCAAGCTCCCGCGGTGGACCAAGCGTCTTCTCGGCAAGGGCGAGCCGGTGCCCGAGGCGCCGTCGATCATCCGTGGTCATCGCCCTGATCTCATCAAGTCGCCGCAGTTCGTCCACACGACCACCGTCCTGGACGAGTCCAAGGTCCTCATGGGCCAGATCGCCTACGCCATCCCGAAGGGTGCCGCCGCGCCCACGAATGAGCCCATGGTGTTCCACCTGCCCATCGGTGGCGTCTCCGTCGGGAACACCCGCGAAGCCATCATCGACACCGTGGAGAACCGAAAGGTCCTCACCGATCTGTTCCACGCCTGGCAGCACCAGCAGGTCGCTGCGTTCGCGCGCCGGATGCGGGATCCTGAGACGACCTACCTCGAGCTGATCCGCATCAAGAAGGAGATGACCGCCAGGGGGCTCCTGAGCCACTTCGATCAGTGGTCTCACCGCGTCCACGCGGACAAGATCACCTCAGGGAAGCTGCCAGGCAGTGCCTACCGGTTCCTCGATGACCTCGCGTTCCGTCCGGAGCCGAAGTTCTCGGCATACGGAGCGCACGGAGGTTCGGTCCTCCAGCACTGGTCGGTCAGCGAACTCGGTGAGCGCATGACGAACCACCGAGTGGTGTTCGTGGACGAGGGCACCCTCCCAGAGGCTCGTCGGAAGATCCTCACCCGGTGGGCGAACGACGAGAACATCGTCGCCGTCGTGACCAACCGGACCGTGTTCGAGAAACTGCGGTTCTCCCGTCGTTGGCCCGAGCAAGCGCGTCGCCGGGGGTGGCAGGAAGAGGCTGAGCGGGAAGTCGTTCGGCCATTCGCGCGTCCCGAGAAGATCGAGTGGGTCGATCCGAGCGACATCAAGGTGTCGCGGCCCACGAGGGAACGGGAGCCAGTTCCGGATGGCGCTTCGGCTGTCACTGTGAGGTGGAATCTGCTCTCTCCGACTGTCGATCAGGTGACCACCGTCGACGAGGTCGTGGAAAAGGTCAAGGCGAGCAGGCACGGGTGGGCGATCATCGACACCCGCGCGAAGCTGATGGAGGTGATGAGGTACCTCCCCGGCCGAATCGTGACGATCGCCACCGGACAGCGCCCAGCACTCCTGGTGCGTGAGCGACTCGGCAAGAAGGCGCTGACCGTGATGGAGTACATGGATCGGCGCGAAGAGATCCTCGGTGCTGCGATCACGCAGGTCCAGCGGCGACGATTCGCCGATGAGCAGCTCTTCACCTTGACCGGCGTGAAACGGTACTTCCGCAGTCGCACCGAGTGGATCGAGGAGACCCCCGATCCGGAGGTGCGCGCAGTCGCCCAGGAGATCGCGCGAGCAGTCGGCTCATACGTCCACCTCGACCCTTCGGGGATGTCCAGCCATAGATGGAACGAGTTCGTCCGTCTGCGTCGCTCGCTCAGCGGTATCCGGTGGAGCGAGGAGTGGTTCCTCCAGAACTCCTCCCTCGGTAAGTACGCGCCGGCGGTGTTCGCGGCGCAATCGGAGGGCGTCGCCCTCTGGTACGAGGACGGCTACTCCCCCTCCACAGTCGCGCTGATCCGCAGCGCGATCGCTTCGCAGCTCGTCTGATCGACGACACTGCACCGGTGAGACCCCCGCACGGCGTTCGCGTCGCGCGGGGGTCTTCTCTTTCGTGGCTTCGCCGGCCAGCACAGCCGGCGCGGGATCCCCGTGAGATCAACTCGATCTGAACCATGCCCCGAGGAGGCACCATGTCGACCCTGACCACTCCCCCTGCCCGCGCCGTCCTGGCGACGGGCGTGGACTTCAACACCGACGCCGACCGCATCAATGCCTCGATGAGGCTGACTGTGACGAGTGAGCACGCTCCCCAGCTGCGGCGCGCTGCCGCCGACGCACGTCTGGATTACGTCGCAGCTGTGATGGCGATGGACGCTGCCGAGAGCATCCCCGGTCGCCACAACCTGCAGGAGCAGGCGGATGTCGAGACTGCGTTGCGCGCTCTGGGCCAGGCCTTGGCCGACTACGCACGCGGCGAGGCTGCTGAGATCACCCCGTGCGCGCACGCAGAATCGAGCGTAGAATGAGCGTGCGCACACTGACCCGACCGAAAGGAGACCCCATGTCCGCCAACATGGTGCACGGTCTGCAAGCGGCACCGGCAAGCACGTCTATGGACCCAACGATGCCCGCCGACGAACGTCTCAGCAAGATGCGTGAGATGCTCACGAAGCAGCTGGATGACATCAGCGCGATGGTCTCGAACTTCACGCTTCAGCACCTCGAGACGGCCACCGCTGTTCTCAGCGAGGCCGAGTCGATGATCGAGGCTCAGAGCCCGGACGACGGACTCACCGCTGCCGAACGTGAGTACATGGTGTCCTCTGGCGCGTTCACCCCCGAGAAGCTCGCCGAGATCGATCGCAACCTCGCGGCCGGCCAGCTCGAGCGCGTCGAGGCACGTACTCGTACCGGCGCTGTTCTGCGCACTCTCAGCTCATCCGACGTGTCGGAGCTGCTGGGTATCGATGACTCTCGAGTGCGTCATCGCGTGTCGAAGGGGCTGCTGTACGGATTCATGACCGGAACTAAGCGCCGCTACCCCCAGTGGCAGTTCGACGATGGTGGCCCGATTCCGCACCTCGCTGCAATCATCCGTGCGTTCCCTGCTGACTGGCCCCCGGCCAAGATCGAGGCGTTCATGACCGTGCCGAAGTCCTCGCTGCGTGGCGAGCTCCTCGGTCACCCAGAGATTGAGCGCATGTCACCGACGCAGTGGCTGGTTGAAGGTGGAGAGCCTGACGTCGTGATCGGCATCATCGAGAGCTTCCTGCTCTCGTGACGGCTGCGACGACACCAGGGAGGAAGCCGACTCCCCCGAAGGTTCCCGCTCCCCCCTCGACGCCTCTAATCTTCGATGCGTCTAGGGATGTGGTCACACTGCAGGATCCCCTGTGGCGGATCTACCGAAGTGAAGGCGAGCACGCCCTGGGATGGAACCAGCTGAGGCACTGGGGTCCGGCGCCGGATATGCGGTACGACCCGCACCACCTTCCGACGCAGGACTGGCCTGACACCGGCGTCATGTACACCGCGCTGGAGCCGGACACAGCCTTCGCAGAGGTGTACCAGGAAGACCGGGTCATCACTCTCTCTGCTGGAGCGCCGAGACTGGCATCGTGGAAGCCATCACGACCGCTGCAACTGCTGAATCTGACGAAGAACTGGCCGATCCTCAATGGCGCGGCCTCCGCGATCATGATGGACGACAAGACGCACACCCAGGAGTGGGCGCGCGTCATCAACGACCAGATCGGCAACGACATCGACGGTCTCTTCCACAGTTCATCGATGCTCAACACCCCCATGGTGACCCTGTTCAGCCGCACCGAGAGAGACCCCGCCTTCCCCAAGGACCCGTCCTTCAACAGGCTCCTGTCCGACCGTGCAGCACGGCGGTACATATCGTCCGCGCAGACGACGACCGGGTATGGTGTCCTGTCCTGAGATCGACAGCAAGACGAAACCCCCGCAGCCAGACGGCCGCGGGGGTTTCGTTTTCGCACGTCGGAGGCGCCGGCTACCAGCCGCGACGCGCCTTCTGCCGCCGTCGCATGATCTCCGCGACCATCGCCGCGGCGATCGTCATCAGAGCGGCTGCGCCGAGGAGGCTCGACCGGGTGTCATCCGAGTTCAGTCCCTCACCCGTCACGGCGCCCTTCGGGCCATCGACAGCGGCTCCGGACCGCGGCTGCAGCGGGAAGCGGGCATTCCAGGGGTCGTCGTCCGAGACCGCGGTGCCCGAGTACGTGCCCGACGCGGTGACGGTGACCTCGTTGCGGTGCGCCGAGTCCTCCTTCACGTCGACGAGGGTGCCGAGCAACAGGGCGCTCGCTCCCACCTCGAGATCGGTGAGCTCCTCGAGCGACCGCTGCACGTACTGCTTGCCGTTCAGCTCGACCGTCTCAGGCGCCGGCGCGGGCTCCTCGACGGGTGTCTCCCCCTCTGAGGGCTGATCCTCTGCCGGGCCCTCACCGTCGGCGGGCGCCTCGTCCTCGCTGTAGGCCTCGAGCTCCGGAGCGGTCTCGCCGGCCCCCTCCTCCGGCTTCGGGTCGGTGTCGGGCAGCGTCTCTTCGACCAGGTCGTACCAGGTGATGCCCTTGACCGATCCCTCGAAGCCGTCGTTCGTCTCGGAGAGGATCTCCAGAGCGCTCAGCGGTTCGTCACCGGTGTTGGTGACGTCGACGCCCACGAACACGCCGTTGGCGGCCTGTGCGGGGGTGAGGACGAACGCATCAGCGGCCTTGTTCCGGTCGCCCTTCTCGCGACCCTCCTCGAAGGTGTACTCGACGATCTCGATGCCAGGCGTCGAGAGGGCCTTGGCGTACCAGGTGTCGTGGGCCTTGACGACCGTGTCGGTGAAGATCGACTTTCCGGTGACCACCGCAGTGTCGCCGTGAGTCATGCCCTTCTTCATGCCGCGGAGTGTCCCGCGGCAGTCAACCACCTGCCCCACAGAGAGTTCAGTGATCGATTCCGGGCGTACCCATACCGAACCGTTCTCATCGGGGGTGATGACGGTGTCGCCAATGATGGCTCCGGGTGCGGTGGGGTCAGCGGGGACCGCGCAGACGAGGCCTTCCAGGTCTCCGTATCGGCCGTCGTGGGTGACGTCGGTCAGGGTGACCTCCTTCAGCGGGACGTCTCCGGTGTTCTCGAAGCGGATGCCCACGTCGACGCCCTTCTGGATGTTCGCCACGGACAGGCCGGTTGCGGCGTCCTCGTCGAGCTCGGCGTCTGCGAGCTGCTCCTCGCTGAGGATGTAGGCACCCTCGGCGTTGCGGTGCACGCCGTCTTCGCGTCCCTCGTCCTGCGTGAACTTCTCCAGCGCCAGGTCGGGGTACTCGATCGTGTACGTGTCCACCTCGTTCGTCACACGGTCGAAGCCGTTGTAGGCCTCGGTCGCCTGGTTCACGATGTTCTCGCCGGGAGCGACGCGCACCATCTTCGTGTAGACGCTGAACGCGTTCGCGAGGTCGGGACGGGATCCTACGAGGTCGAGGTACTTCTTCGTCGCCGTGGCGGTGAAGGTGTACGTGTCCTCATCGAACTTCACGTCGAACAGGTCTGCCCACGGAACGCTCTCGTGTCCTGCAGAGTCCTGCAGCAGCGCGCCCTTCTTGAACAGGTGCTCGTCGCCGTTGTAGACGTCGATGTTCGCGTAGATCGCCCACACGCCCGTGTACTGGTCGTGTGCACGGTCGAAGGTGTCGCTGATCTTCCAGCTCTTCGCCGCGTACGCACGGTCGGCCGGAATCTCGGAGCTGTTGAGGCGGTAGTTGAACACGGTGTTCATCCGCACCTCGGTGCCCTCGATGGAGTCGTCCTTCGTCTCTTCCGAGATGACGGCGTCCTTGGACGGGTCGATGTCCTTGATGGGGTTCGACACGATGCGGGTCGTCGTCTGGACGTTCTGAATGTTCTGACGCGCCTGGTTCTCGATGACGTGACCGTCCTGCTCCTTGCTCACCGTGGCCCGGAGGTTCACGTTGTAGAGCTGACCCAGCAGCGCCTGATCGATGATCGGGTCCTCCAGAGGCCGGATCGCTGCCGCGTCGAACGCTGCGAGGTCCGCAGCCTGCGGGTCACCGGGGATGATGCCGCCGTACACGCCCTCGGTGTCGACCGTCTTGGCGAACACGTACGCCACGCCATCCTTGATCTGCACGTTGAACTTGCTGGTGACGTCGTTGCCCGTCGCCTTCTCGGTGACCGTGATGTCGCTCTCCTCGAGGTCGAGGAACTCCTCGTCGAAGTCATCGACGATGCCGAGCTTGTGCACGTTGTACGCCAGCTTGTCGCGAGCGGGGCCGGCGTCGAGCGTGAGGCGGTAGAGCACCACGTCGCCCTGCACGAGCGTCTTGCCGTCGATGTCGACCTCGTCCGTGGAGAGGCTGTCCTTGTCGGGCTTGACCGTGGGGATCTCGATGGTCGGGATCTCCGTCGCAGTGCGGTTGCCGTTGATGATCTGGAACGCCTGGTTCACCACGGTGTTGCCCGCCGGAATCGCCTTGGAGACCATGCCCGTGACGCGCATCGTGAGCCAGCCCTGGCTGAGCCAGCGATCGTTCGCTCCCTCGCCGCTGACGTTCTTCGCGATCCACTCATCCGTGAACGTCGCCGTGAAGGTGTGAGCGGCCTCATCGAAGCGCAGCTCGTACGCCGAGCGGGGCACCGGCTTCGGGCCCATCGCGTCACGGGAATCCCAGAACTCGACCGAGCTCTTGTCCACCATGAAGAACGGGTCGTACACGTCCTCGATCGCGAGAGTCTTCACACCGCGAGCAGTGCCTGCGGGGACACGGAGGTCCACGCCGACGCGGTACTCGAGCTTCTGGCCGGGCCACACGGATGCGCCGTTGATGTTGTCGTGCGCCTTGTCGCCGGACTCTTCAGCCGACCCCAGCACCTGCTTGTTCGGGTTCGGGGACCAGGCGAACACAGCCGGCGAGTTGGTGGCGTCGGTGCGGTTGTTCCAGGTCTCCGAGCCGGAGTTGGTCAGGCTGACGATCTTGCCGTCGGTGTCGAAGTCGTCGCGGAACTGACCCGAGACGACCAGCTTCACCGCTCCGGGCTTCGCCAGTCCCTTCGTGGCCGCCAGGAACGGAGCCTTGGCGACCGCGGTCGTCTTCGTGCCCTCGACGTTGATGTCGAAGCCCGAGGTGACGTCCTTGCCGTCGTAGAACACCTTCGCCTTCGTCGCGTCGGAGAAGTCCACGTAGGTGGCGGCCTTCGTCCAGTCGTCGACGATCGAGTAGTGGTAGAGCGGCGAGCCGAGGTTCGCGGGAATCGATCCGTTGACAACTGCCGAGATGGCGTCGTTGCCCAGGAAGATCTTCCCGTCCGCTCCGACGTTGTTCGCCCAGTCCTTGTCCGACGTGCTCAGCGCGCCGTCCTCGTCCAGCACCCACACCTTGTCGGGCGTCGGGGTGACCGCGTAGATCGCCGGGCTGTTCGTGGCGACATCCTTGCCGTTCCAGCTCTCGGAACCGGAGTTGATGACCCGCTCGATCTTGCCGTCGGTGTCGTAGTCGTTGCGGAACGATCCGGTGATGAACAGCTTCACCTCGCCGATGGTCTTGCGATCGATCGTGCGGTCCAGGAAGGCCTGCTTCGCGGTCGCGATCGTGCGGTTGCCCGAGACGGCGACCGTGAACTCGTTCGTCACGTTGCGACCGTCGAGGAACACCTTCGCCTGGCTGGCGTCGGAGAAGTCGACGTACCGAGCCGAGGCCGTCCAGTCGTCGGTGATGACGTACGACTGCAGCTTCTCAGCGAGGTTCGTCGGCAGCGAGCCGTTCACCACTGCGGAGATCCCGGCGCCGGGTGCGAACGTCTTTCCGTCCACGCCC
The DNA here is from genome assembly GCF_031843845.1 of Microbacterium sp. WCS2018Hpa-23. Lineage (NCBI taxonomy): Bacteria > Bacillati > Actinomycetota > Actinomycetes > Micrococcales > Microbacteriaceae > Microbacterium > Microbacterium sp. WCS2018Hpa-23. Next base: position 128,987 of record NZ_JAVTIZ010000008.1, on the reverse strand, counting down.
TCGTCATTCGCCTTGTCCTTATCGGTCGAGGTCAGCGCGCCGTCCTCGTCCAGCACCCACACCTTGTTGGGGTCGGGGGTCACCGTGTAGATCGCCGGAGTGTTCGTCGTGACGACCTTGCCGTTCCAGCTCTCCGAGCCGCTGTTGGTGAGGCTGCGGGGAACGCCGGCGGTGTCGTAGTCGCTGCGGAACTTCCCTGCGATGAAGAGCTTGACGACCGCGTCTGCGGCGCGCCCCTTCGTCGCGGTGAGGAACGCCGCCTTGGCCGTGGCCACCGTCTTGTTGCCCGAGATGGTGATGTCGAACTGACTGGTGACGTCCGTGCCGTTGAGGAAGACCCTCGCCTTGCTCGCATCCGAGAAGTCGATGTAGCGCGCGGCGGCGCTCCAGTCATCGGTGATCGAGTACGAGGTCAGCGCCGAGCCGAGGTTCGCGGGGATCGACCCGTTCACCACGGCGGAGATGCGAGCGTTCGGTGCGAATGCCTTGCCGTCGACGTCGTCGTTCGTGAGTGCGCCGTTCTGGTCCAGAACCCAGTGCTTGTCGGGGTCAGGGGTCACCGTGAAGATCGACGGCGTGTTCGTCTCGATCGTCTCGTTGTTCCAGGTTTCCGCACCCGCGTTCGTCAGCTGCTCGGTCTTGCCGTCTGTGTCGTAGTCGCTGCGGAAGGTGCCTCCGATGTAGAGCTTGACCGGCTTCGCCGCGCTCAGCCCCTTCGTGTTGTTGAGGAAGGCGGGCTTCGCCGTGGCGATGGTCTTGTTCCCCGAGATCGTGATGGTGAACTGGTTGGTCACGTTCGTGCCGTCGAGGAAGACGCGCACCTTGCTCGTGTCCGAGAAGTCGATGTAGCGAGCGGCGCCCGACCAGTCATCGGTGATCGAGTACTGGCTGAGGTTCTCAGCCAGCTTCGCCGGGATCGAGCCGTTCACCACTGCGCCGATCGCGGAGTTAGGTGCGAACACCTTGCCGTCGACGGCTGCGTTCGTGAGCGCACCGTTGGCGTTCAGCACCCAGGACTTGTCAGGGGCGGGAGTGACCTTGCGGGTCTGCGCTGCGTTGCCGTCGAGGCAGTTCGTCAGAGCTGCTGTGTAGCAGACGCGCGACGTGTCCCGGATCGTGTAGTCGACCTCCGTCGGACGCATGTACGTCGGGACGACGAGGGTGTACTCCTGCGCCTGGAACGCATTTGGCATGTTCGTCACGGTGCCCGTGACCGTGACTGCAGAACCCGTGCGATCGATGCGCACAGTGGCGCCGGTGACCCGCGCACCGCTGGGGTCACGGACGTACGCTGCAGAGGCCACGTCGCCGGTCTGCGATCCGATCCACACCTTGTCCGTGCCGATCGTGTCCGTAATCGTCATGGAGCTGGCGTAGCCGTTCGTGCGTGCAGAGATCTCAGCGTTGTAGAACTGTCCGGACGCGAGCACCTCGTCGGCAGCCATCGGGTCGGCAGAGGTGCCCGAGGTGAGGACCTTTCGAGGTGCCGTCATGCCGGCGGTCCAGTTCTCACGAGGGTCGTTGACACCGTCGTGCGAGACGGCGGCCTTCATGCGCCCCTGCTTGGGGACTGCGACGTTGAACCAGAACTTGCCCGCGGGCCAGCTCGCCCATCCGAACTCGGCGGGAGTGAACGCCGGGGAGTTGGTCACGCCGTAGTTCGGTACCGTGACGGACTTCGCCACCGTGCGAGGGTTGCCCTCGAGTCCGCCCCAGGTGAGGGAGATGTTCGCGGTGATGTTCTCGCTGATGTTCGAACCCGCGCGGCTGGTGTTGATGCGGTCGCTGACCGCCGCCGTGGAGCCCGCCAGCGAGAAGACCGTGTTCTTGTCGGTCGAGAGCTCGAGCGTGTAGTTGGCGACCTCGGAGTCGTTGAGAGCCACGCACACGACGCGCGGCGTCTGGCCGATCGCACCGTAGAAGGTGTCGTAGATGCCGCTGAGCAGCGTCGCCGGGTAGTTCGGCAGCATCGGCTGCCAGTAGTTCGCGTTGGTCTGCTGGGTGTACCAGTTCCGCATGTCGGTCTGAGTGCCACCCCAGCCCATGTACCAGTTGCCGTTCTGCGTGTCGACGGAGACGCCGACCTGGACGACGCGAGCACGGTTCGAGACACCGTTGCTTCGAGCGATCGCCTGGTTCATCGCGGCGTTGCACGCGGTGTTGATACCGGTGCGGCCCTGCATCGCCGTCGCCCACTGCATGCTCTGTTCCATCGCGGAGGCGAAGGCATCAGTGGATGCCTGACCCCAGAGAGTGGGCGTCCCTGAGGCATCGAGGAAGTCACCGGTGAACAGCGAGAAGTAGTCGGCCGGGCCAGAGTTACCGCCACCGCCGCCGACACCTCCTCCGCCGATGTTCGCCATCGCAGGCGTGGCACCGGTGGCGACCAGGCCCGCAACGATTGCACCAGCGACGAAGCTCTTCACTCCACGGATCAGTCCGGGACGCTTGGTCCCAGCGTATTTTCGGTCTCGGTAGGTGACGGTCGAATCCCGATCACTCATCTACTTCCCCTTTCATCGTGGTGCGAGTCCAGTCCTCAACGGGGCATGTTGGGGACTGGACTCGCTCTTGGAGTCTACCCGAAGAAACGCGTTTTTCGCCCATAAATGAGGCGAAATCACGATTCACCTCATCTCTCACGAGATACGTGTCGCGATGAGTGAACGCACCCCGGCACAGCTCATCGAGACACGCGTCAGAACCATCGATACGCTCGCGACATGTCGATGGTCGAACCAACTCGCTGGGCTCGCTGATCGGCGAAGAACCGCACGCGGAGTCGGTGCGAGAGTGAAGGGCTTCTGGCGATTGCGCGGCAGTCGGTACGCTGGCCCCATGACACGGACTCGCATCCCAGCTGCGGCCCTCGCCGCGGTCACCCTCGCGTTGAGCCTGGCCGCCTGTGCGCCCCAGTCTCCCGAGGACGCGTTCCTGTCCGCCGTGAAAGCCGACGATCGCATCACGATCGCTGAAAGCGACGACGATCTCCTTGGGATCGGACAATCGTTCTGCGACCTCAAGGACATGGTGGATGAGGATCAGGTGCAAGGGATCATCGACGCCACCGCCGAGGAAGTCCCCGAGGCTGGCCTGGTGGCAGAGCACGCGAACGAGAAGCTCTGTCCCGATGAGTGACCTCCACTCCTGAGAGCTGAAGAAGCCCCCACCTGCGACGGAGCCGGTGGGGGCTTCTTCATGCCCGGGGACCGGATCTGTTCGCAGCGTAAAGCACCTGCAGGACGGGAGCCGGCGAAGCCGCCTCCGGGGACTGCTGCGACAGAGGAGACCTACTCCTGCGCATCTGATCCGAGGAGCGGACCATGGCCAAACACATCACCGTCAAGGGCGTCCGCCTCCAGGTGACCAACGACATCGACGAGAGCAACCCCGAGCACATGGAAGCCCTCGAGGGCTGGGCCGAATACCTCGCCTCGCGGGCGCCGCGCATCGCCGAGGACCAGGCAGAGCGCCAGGACGCATCACGCGAGCGCATTCACGCACGCAACGAGCGACTTCGGGGAGTGACCGCATGAGCACCCTGACCGCACCCTCGCGCCGCTTCCAGCTCGGCGATCGAGTCCGAGTGAAGGACTCCTCGCTCTTCGACGGCCGCGTCGGAGAGATCATCCCCACAAGCGGTCACCCCGACGATCCATGGGATCACTACGTGACCCTCGAAGCCGAGGGGCTCTACGGCCCCCAGCGCATCGGCGTCACCATCGACCAGATCGAGCCGCTCGAAGACGAGGCCACCGAGCCTGCCGAACAGCTCTGACCCCTTCACATTCGACTCCTGGAGGAGCACCATGTCCACCATCAACACATCCGCCCTCGACGGCGCCAAGGCCGCCATCGCGATCGCCACCGGCGCCGCAACGAGTGAGCCCATCGTGCTCCGCGCCCACGAGTTCGCCGATGTCGACTCGGCGGTGAAGGCCGCGCTCTTCGCGACGGAAGTCCCCGGGATCGAGTACCTCACCATCGACGTGCCTGCGAGCTACGGCGTCCACGGCGTACACGCGGAGATCGGCGACGACACGTTCAACGGCACAGGGAACTACCTCACCGCCGTCATCCGCATCGCGAGCGACCACCCGATCAGCGACCTCACTCTGATTCCCGTGCTCAGCTCCATCCGCCGCGAGATCGAAGGAGCGGCCGAAGAGGTCGACATCTTCATCTGCCGACACGTCTACATCATCGACGAGCCCGCGCCGGCGACCCTGACCTGAGAGGATCACACCATGACGCATCGCACTGAGATCGCCATCGAGCCTGGCGCGACCTTCCAGATCGAAGGCATGTGGTTCGCCTACCTGCTGCGCATCAACCAGAAGGCGTACGACCGCTTCGAGCTCGTGTTCGACGACTACGAGACGGCGATGCTCGTCGAGGTCGACACCCGCGGCTTCAACCGCACGCCGCTCGAGGGCGCGCACCGGAACATCGATAGCCTGGTGCTGACGGAGGGTGACATCGTGACAGTCCCAGGGCTGCACGAACGCACCGCTCACGCGATCTCCGAGGTCCGGGAGGGGCGCTTCCGGTTCAGGCTCGAGAAGAAGTACGCCGCAGCTGTGAACGTCGACGTCGTTACCTCGCGTGACATCGAGCGTCGCAACGAGGCCACGGTTCGGATCGCGGACCCGGAGCGGCCGAGTTCGGAAGTTCTCGATGGTCTCCTCTATCCGAGGTCCGCGCGCGGAGCATTCCTCAACAACTCCGACTGACCTCAACCACTCCAGAGCCGCGTCGTCCATAGGTGGCTGGACCAGGATGACCGCCCGTCGAGAATGTCGGACTCACAGTAGAAGGTAGAAGCATGGACAGAACCACAAGCGCCGAGGGATCAATCGCACGATATGCGGTCATCTGGGTGGCAGCCGTCGCCGGCGGCATGCTGGCCTTCGGGATCATCTCGCTGCTCATGAACTTCGGGGCTGAGATGATCCCGCACATCGCGATCGGCCTCGGCCTCATTGCGCTCATCGGCATCGCGGTCGCCATGATGATGCGCATGTTCCGGTAGGCCAGGCGCGCACCTCGCCAGACCCCCGTTGCCCTCGCCGGCGACGGGGGTCTTTCGTTTCTCCGCGGCGGCCGCCGGATCTCTACGTGGAAGGGAGTCGGCAAAGCCGCCTCCGGGGGAAGTGGTGACAGAGGAACATCTCTCGCCTGAGGAGGCACCCCATGAGCAACATCATCGCTGGTCACTTCCCGGCCGAGGTCAAGGTCCAGGCGCTCAGCCTCCAGGTCGGCGACACCCTCATGAACGGCGACGTCGTCGCCGAGGTGCGCCCCATCGACCTGTTCCCCGGTGCCGTCCTCGTCCGCTTCGAGGTCGACGGCATGAGCACATCCCAGCGCGTCCACGAGACGAGCCAGTACCGCGTTCGCCGCCAGGTGGCCGTCGCTGCTGACTGGTCGATCGTCGAGGAGCCGGCCCTGGCCATCGCTGCCTGACCCCAGACTCACACCCGAGCCCGCGCCGATCGCAGGCTGTGTGCACACCCAGACCCCTGTCGCCCATCGCGGGCGACAGGGGTCTCTTCTTTCCGGTTCCGGTGCGCATCTGCACAGGCGGGATCGGCGCGGCCGATCCGGGATCCCGTTCGACACGAGCCTGAGGAGGCCACCATGACAGACCGTCCCGAGATGCACACTCCCGCCCACAGCGAGTGGGATCAGGGTGGCTACTGCAACGAGCTGGTCCTGGACCACGACGGCGAGACCGCGACCACCTGCGGCTACCGCGCGCCACGCGAGACCCCGACGCCAAGCGCCGAAGACATTGCCCTCGCCGACCTGATCGCAGAGGCGCGCCGGTGGCCCGCCGGCCTACCCGATGACCCCGCCCCGGCTGCGTCGCCGCACGACATCATCAGGCGTCTGGTCGACGAACTCGAGGCGCGAGCATGAGCGCTCCGGCCTCCGTCGTCGACGAGCCGAAGACTGCCGTCCGCTGGCTCACCGAACGGCTCGTCGAGTCTGCGAACGCACGGATCGATCGGACCATTGAGCGTCGCGCTCAGGAGGCGATCGATCGCCTCTACCGCATGCACTCCGGTCCGAGCGGTGTCTGTCAGTGCGGCAGCTCATCCTTCAACCACCCGACCATCGACGACCACGCGGCCGCCGACATCCCCATCGACAAGGCCTGGGCCGTCGAGACCCCCGCCTGAGGAGGCACCCCATGCACAACATCGACGACTACGCCGCAGCGGCGGCGTTCATCGCGCTCGAGATCGCCGCTGGTGATCGCTTCACCACCCCGATCATCATCCACCACGAGGACTTCACCGCCGACGTCGATCCGACGGACTCACTGCGTGCAGCCCTCGACGCACACGACCTCGTCCGACCCAAAGGGCTGCGTCACACCCGCGTCGACATCGATGCTCGCTGGGACCTCGACGGGCTGACGTTCGACACGGAGAGCCTTGCGCTCCCCGAGGACAGCTTCATCACCGTCGTCGTCTCACTGTCCAGTCCGTTCCACCTCGACATCGTGAACAACACCTCGGTGTTCACCGATATCCGCCACGGAATCGACGATCGCGAAGAGGTCACCGGGACGTACGTGAACCGGATCATCTTCTTCGTCGAGCAGGAGGGACGATGACTCTCAGCCCGCTACAGCCCCAGCCATTCGGTGAGCACGCCGTCACCTTCGCCGACCACGAGCTGCGTGTCTCGCTGATGATCAACCCGTGGACGATCGCAGCATCCGCCGTGCTCTTCGACGCCGACGCCAAGCTCGTCGCCGAGTACAGCTGGGAGTACCAGGGGTACTGCGCCACGGAGATCGTCGCACTCGTCGCTCGAGCGATCTTCGAAGAGCTGCCCGTCTTCGACGTCGATGCGATCGATGAGCTAGTCGCCGAGCAGATGGTGGCGTGCACGTGTGACGACGAGGACGAGGACGAGGAGCTCGAGGAGGCGATCGCCGCATGACCCACGAACCGGAGTTCCGACTCGGAGGCGTGCTGAGGCACGTTGCCGCGCACGACCTGAAGCCGGGCGATGCGTTCGAATCAGGTGGTGTCCGCGTGATCGCGGTCGAGCACGACGAAGCATCAGCCCAGGTCGTGTACACCTACGAGGGGTACGACTACGGCCAGTACTTCACCAACTCGCTGAACACCGAGGCCGAGGGCTTGCACCTGGTCCGCCGGCGCCCGGGACCGTGGTCTCCGCTGATCGTTCTGAGCCTCGCTGCTCGGGCAGGTCTGCACCTCGATCGCCTGTTCCAGCGCTATCGCGTGTTCGCACGAGCCGATCAGTAGCGATGCCGCCGACTCGCTCGCCCACCTGCAGACCCCTGTCGCCCATCACGGGCGGCGGGGGTTTCTGCTTCTCAGCGGCGGCCGCCGGATCCCCGCGAAGACGGGATCGGCAAGGCCGATCCGGGACCGGTCGTGACAGAGAGACATCTGCTGCCTGAGGAGGCCCCCATGAGCACGAACACCACTGACCAGGTCTACATCGACATGACCGTCGCCAACGAAGACCTCCTGCCCGGAGACCGTCTGCTCGAGAGCGACGGCTCCTGGGGTGACGACGAGAGCGTCGTCGTGTCCGCCACCGATATCGCCGGAGACCCCGATTCGGTCTACCTGATCATGACCGTGTTCGCAGGCGAGTTCACCGCCGGATACCGCGTACCGCGCACCTCAACGACCAACATCCAGCGCGCCGCTGAGGGGCGATCTGTCCTCCTGGGTATCACCTCTCGCGATCTGCTTCCCGGAGACGTGCTCGAGCGCACCAACGAGGTCGTCACGGCCGTCGAGAAGATCGAGAACGATCCCGAGGGTGTCCGCGTCTTCATCGCTACCGACGACCGCCAGCCGATGGCCTACGTCCGCCGGATCTCCACCCCCGCACTCATCCGCCGCCGCATCGACGCCGGCCACATCCTTCCTGACCTGATCGGAGCAGCAGCATGACCACCACCGCCGAGGCGAACCTCACCTTCCTCACTGTTCCCGTCTACGACCTGCGCGAGGACGACGTCTTCGTCGGCACCGGTGGCACCATCATCAAGATCGATGCGCCGACTCCGTGGAAGCGGATCATCACCGAGCGTCGTGACGGTCTCGCACCAACGCAGTCCCAGCTCGAGTGCGCGGACGAGGTCAACATCTACCGCCGCATCGATCCCAACGAGCTCCTCGACGAGAAGATCGCGGCTCAGATCCCGAAGCCGACGACGAACACCCAGCGCCTCGCGGGCATCCGCTGCCCGCAGTGCTCCCACGAGAGCGCGTTCGTGGTCCAGATCACCCTCAACGTCGTCATGCTCGACGAAGGTCACGACATCTTCGGATGCGAAGAGCCGCCGGCGGACCACTTCCCCGGTCGTGTCATCGACTCCGAGGACGGATTCTTCGACGACGACCCCATCCAGTGCTACCAGCGCCGAGGCGGCTGCGGCCACCGCGGCACCGTCTCCGAGTTCCGCATCACCGAAGAGGCATCGGCCGCTTCCATCGGCGCCTGAGCGCCTGCGAAAGGAGTTCCCCATGCGCGGCGAACTGTTCATGTCCGGCAACTGCAACTTCCGGTGCTTCTTCTGCCTCCGCGAGGAGATCGGCGCGCGCCTCACGCGAAGCTCCTACGAGCGTCTCGACGAGTGGATCGCGCTGCTGCACGAGCACGGGATCACCGGCGTCACCGTCAGCTCCTTCAACGCCGAGCCGACGATCCAGCGCGAGTTCCTCTCGCTGGTGAGCCGCCTCGCCGACGAGGGCTTCGATCTCGAGCTGCGCACCAACGGCGCGTTCGACTACGACGACGCGGAGCTGATCGCAGCGCTCAACCGCTTCGAGACCGTGTGGCTGTCGGTGCAGTCGCTCACCTCGGACACCCTCTACGCGATCAGCCACGTGCGTCAGGTGCCCGACTTCGTCCGGCTCGCTGAGCTGCTGATCGAACCGGAGCTTCGCGCATCGGTCGTGGTCAACCGCTTCAACGCACCGGAGCTGATGGCCATGCTCGCCTCCCTCGAGGCGTTGCCCGTCACGGTGACGCAGGTGCGCCGGCCGTACGAGGAGAGGCTCAACAAGCTCGACGAGGACACCGCGGCGTTCGACGAGGTGCTGCCGAGCCTGAAGGCGCTGCCCGTGATCGCCGAGAGCCACTTCGAAGAGCACCAGCTCGGCCGCATGCGCGTCAGCATCTGGCGCGATGTCCTCATGGAGGAGACCGGGCTGAAGTACTTCCCGGCCACCGAGCAGATCACCGACGTCGGTCGCATCATCCCGCCGCTGCGCGCCGAGCTCGCGTAGTTCACTCCACGATCAGACCCCTGTCGCCTCACGGCGGCGGGGGTCTTCTCATTCGCCGCGACACGCCGCCGTGAGCCCCAAACCGGCCTCTCAGACGCGTTCTGCGCCGCCGACAGGCATCATGGGTGCCATGGCTAACTCGCACGCATTCCGATACCGCAGCTTCGACGACTTCGCAGTGGGCAAGGAGGTGCACCTCCGCCTGACGGAGGAGGATGAGACCGACGAACCGACGTTCCGCAACGCGAAGAAGGCCAGCGAAGCGAGCGGCAAGACCGGCGAGATGCACGCCGACTTCTACCTCGACGGGAATCCCTACCGCACCGAGATCAGCGAGAAGGTCTACGCCGCGTGGAGCCTCCACGAGTAGGCGCACCGAGCACGAAGCCCCCGATCTGCGTCGCCGGAGCCGGGGGCTTCGTCATTCCCGGCGCGCGCGGGACGCGCACTCGGCTTCACGCTGTCCGCCCTCCTGACGTACACTCGACAGATCGAACATCGGTTCGAACGTGTGACGGCAGTGAGTGGGGCGGTGAGATGAGCGTTCTCGAGGTCCTCGGTAGGATCGATCCGCTCGCGCCGCCCGCTGGAATCCGGACCCCAGTCGGCGCCGCGGTGTCCGCAGGATTCCCGTCGCCGGCCCTTGACCACTACTTCGGCGACCTGGATCTCAACGATCACCTCATCCAGGATCGGACCTCCACCTTCGTGCTCAACGTGAGCGGCGAGAGCATGTCCGGCGTCGGGATCTTCGACGGCGACTACATTATCGTCGACCGCTCTCTCACCCCCGAGCTCGAGAACGTTGTCGTCGCGATCGTCGACGATGAACTGGTCCTAAAGACACTCGCGCGTTCGGGTGGCCGGCTGATCCTGCGGGCCGAGAATCCGCTCTTTCCATCGATCGCTCTGGAAGGCGAGATGGAGATGACGATCTGGGGAGTCGTCACATTCTCGATTCACCCAGCTCGACACCAAAAGCGCACCTGAACAGGCATAACATGACCTACCTGCTCTGTGATGCCAACAGCTACTATGCGTCAGCCGAAGCGGTCTTCGACCCATCGCTACGCGACGCAGAATGCTACGTCCTCTCGAATAACGACGGTTGCGTCGTGGCGATGTCGGCCAAAGCGAAGGCCACCGGCATCAAGATGGGCACGCCCTGGTTTCAGATCAAGCGTGAAGTCGAAGCGCGTGGCGGAGTCGCCCGCTCATCGAATTATGAACTCTACGGATCGCTCTCAGAGCGCATGCACGAGGTCGTCGGACGCCACGTTGCCGAGGTCGAGCGCTACAGTATTGATGAGTGCTTCGGGGTTGTGAACGAGCGTCGCGTCGACCTGATAGAGCTCGGCCGTGACATACGTCGCGCAGTGCGGCGCAACGTCGGCCTTCCGGTCTCGATCGGCATCGGACCCACCAAGGTGCTGGCGAAGCTGGCGAATCATGGGGCGAAGAGAACTCCGAAACTCAACGGTGTGTGCGACTGGTCGTCCTACACGCCCGAGCAGCAGGAGAACATCCTCGCGCACTACCCCACCAGCGAGACCTGGGGCATCGCCGGACGCCTCGAAAAGCGCCTCGCCGCTCGGGGTATCAAGACGATGCTCGACCTCCGGAACGCCGAGCCATCCGAGATCCGCAAGGGGTTCAGCGTCGTCGAGGAGCGTCTGGTCTACGAACTGCGCGGTATCAGCTGCATCGAACTCGAGCCGGTGCGCAAGACCAAGCAGCAGATCCTGGCCAGCCGGATGTTCTCGCAGCCACTCCGAGATCCGAAGAAGGTCGAGCAGGCTCTCTCCGTCTTCGCCCAGCGCGCCACCGCGCGCATGCGATCCGAGGGCTCGGTTGCAGGCCTCGTCAGCGCCTTCGCCGCCTCCTCCCCCTACGCCGACGGCTACACCTCTGCCTGGGGGCAGGCGGTGTTCGCGATGCCGACTGATGATCCCGTCGCGATCACCAAGGCGGTGGCCCGGGCACTGCACGACAAGCTGCAGCCTGGCGTGAAGTACGTCCGCGCCGGCGTCATGCTCAACAAGCTCTCCCCCGCCGAGTCGCACGCGTTCCTGCCGATGTTCCAGCCAGAGTACGATCACCGCGGCGTCGGCGAGCTCCTGGACAAGATGCACAAGCGCCACGGCGAGAAGGTCATCGGTCTCGGCCTCGCGGGCATGAAGACCGGGCCCGCATTCGAGATGCGCCGAGAGATGCTCTCCCTCCGCGCCACGACCCACTGGAACGAGCTCGCGACGGCCTACGCCCGCTGAGCAAGTGGATCAGAGGTCGGAGGGCAGGTGATGGATCGGACTTCGAACGATCTCAGGGATCAACTGGTCCAGCGGCATCAGGAGATCACCCCTATCGGTCTCGAGCACAGCGCCTGAGTACACGTCGAGACCTCCGATGCGGTGAAGCAAGTCCACCGCCTCGAGTTCCATGTTTCGATCGGTCACCTGGATCACTTTCATGCGCGGCTGCAGTCCAGGGAACGGCTTACCGAAGACGTCCTCGAAGTTGCGCTGAGGTCGCGCTGAATCGACCCTGTCGAAGCCACCAATGTCGATGTTCGACGGATTTTCCAACTCCTTCATCGCCAGCGTCAGATCGACGACCATCTTCTCGTCGACAGGCGCACGGGTGATGTTGATCAGGTAGAGCATTGCGTCCGCATCTAGCGCCAACACGCTGGCATCGCCCGACAAGAGCCCAGGCTCAATGCCGATCGGAACCATCTCCGGGCCGAAAAGTGCCACTCCCCGGTTGAGCAGGTGGAAGAGTGCCCGACCTACGTGAACATCGCTCCGGGTCAGATAGACGTCCTGACCGTCTATCTCCCACCAGCCGATGTCGTGCTCCTCAGCGTCGTGCATGGGTTGATCATCCCACGCTCTCGCTGAGCAGCACCGGCAGAGCCGGCGCCGGGGATCCCCTCGAGAACGAGACATCCCCGACAGAGACGGAGCCTCCCATGGCCACCACCATCCAGCCTTCCAACACCCTCGTCTTCACGCGCCCCGGTCGCGGCGCGATCGCGCAGCTTCGCGAGCAGCTCGTCGAGCGCGGTAGTCGCTTCGCGATCCTGAACGGCGCCGTCAAGGACTTCGTCGGCCTTCGCTACGACGCGAGCGGCCACGGCGCCGACGGCCCCGAGTTTCTCATCGACGTCGACACGATCGTCATCGACGAGGCGCTGCGGCTCAACCCGGAGATCCGCCCGCTCGTTCAGGAGCTGCTCCTCGAGCGCAGCCTTCACGGTCACACGCTGCCTCACCTGAAGAATGTCGTCCTCGTCTACTCGTTCATCGACAAGCGCGAAGCGATCGAGCCGTTCGACATGGGCACGACCTACCCGACCGCGACCCTCGACATCTGACCAAGGAGACTCCGATGCCTGCACCCCAGCACCTTCACATCCAGCCCGCCGTCAACGACAGCCCGGGCAGCGTCCTTGTCGAGTTCGCGATCGTCCGGCCGCATGACTCTGTTCCGCTCCCGGGACGCACTGAGGTCATACGCTCCGGAGACCGCGTCTGGGTCGAGACGACCGTCAACGGACAGACGCTCTTCAGCAACAAGCTCGATCCGAACGACGGCATGAACAACTTCGACGTCCTGCGCGCCGAGCTCGCGCACATCGAGGAAGCCTTCGTGATTCCACTCACCAGTCGCTCGACGGATGGAGCCGCTGCCATCGCGCACGCGTACGTCTCCGGCGGCCGCCCCGAGTGGGGCTGAGCCTCGCCGTCCAGACCCCTGTCACCTTCGGGTGGCGGGGGTCCTCTTCTTACGGAGGTTCAACCGAGGTGGCGCTCGACATACGTGTCCAGCGCTTCTTTCACGATGGCGTGTGCTTCGATCACAGACTCCGCGAGCTGCGAATCGCGTCGCCGCAAGACGGAGACGGCGACGCCGTCTCGGGGATGCCCTCGACAGGACTCAGGCACTTCTGCCGAGACGACGCCGAGGAGGCAGACCATGATGACCCCCGTCTTTCCCCAGATCCCGCTCAAAGACATGAATGCCGCTCAGCTCGTGTTCGAGCTGACCCGCGAAGCAGAGGCGCTCGTCTACGACGAGGACCGCCTCATCGTGAACGCGGCGATGATCGCCACGCACCTGCACCGCAACCAGACCCGCAGCGTCCGAGGCGACCTGCCCCGCGTGCCCTACATCGAGCACCCGATCCGCAACGCGCTTCGCGCCCTCCGCTTCGGGAAGGGATCCCCTCAGCTGATCGCAGCGAACCTGCTCCACGACACCCTTGAGGACTGCCTGGACGAGATCGTGCGGATGTTCGTGAACGTCGACGAGCTTCCCGCGCACGTCAACCTCGAGACCATCAGGGGTCGCCGCGTTGCCGCCTTCCTGTGGATGGCGGGTGCGTTCGGACAGCACATCGCCGACATCGTGCTCGAGGTCTCCAACAAGGTCGGTGGCACACGTCAGGACTACTGGATGAAGCTGGCCACGCTGGCTGAGCGCGCTGGAGGCACGGTCCCCGACCCGGTGGCCGTCGACGCACTCATCGTGAAGGCGATGGACCTGCTCGACAACGCCGGCTCGCTCCGTCATCAGCTCGCCGCGGGCGAGGACCCGCACGTGATCCTCCGCCGCGCCGAGAAGTACCGCCCTGCAGTGGTGCTCGTCAGCACCGCGCTTCGCGCCATCGGCGAGATCGCGATCTCCGACGCACTCGACGAGCTCGAGGGTCACCTCAGCAAGATCATCACCGACCTGACGGTCTGCGGCTGATCAGACCCATGAGACCCCGCCACCGTCATCGGTGGCGGGGTCTCATCTTGATACCCTGCACTCGACCGAAGGAAGGCCATGCGTGTCCAGAAGACGGATGTGATCGCCGGGCTCCCCGCACCCCTCGCTCGTGAGGTGCTGCGCAAGGGTGTGCGCCGCGAGATCTATCACGCCCACGTCGCGAAGCTCTTCGACGGCCTCGACATCGACCCCGCGGCAGCGCTTCAGGCTCTCGCCGATGCGGGACTGTTCGAGTTCGTCCAGAAGGACCAAGACGGCGACACGTGGTGGAGACCGACGGTCAACGGCAATGCCCTCGCCATGGCCAGCTTCGGAAAGCCGATCACGCGCGCGACCGCAGACCGGTTGCTCGCCGGCGTCATCGAGCGAGCCGAGGGTATCAACGCGGATCCCGCGAAGATCTTCTTCGTCGAACGTCTCCGTGTCTTCGGTAGTTACCTCGACCCAGAGGTGGATCCACTGGGCGATCTCGACATCGAGCTGGTGCTCGGTCAATACAGGGTGCCCAACGAGGTCGTCGAAGCGTACGTGAAGTCCAGCGGCCGCCGCTTCAGCTCCTACATCGACAAGCTGTTCTGGCCGGAGCGCGAGGTGGTGCAGATCCTGAAGAATCGCTCCGGATCGATCAACATCACCCGCGAGGACATCGGTGAACTCACCGATCGCGTGCGCACCGTCTACGAGTTCGCTCCTACTCGCGGACCTGTCGTTCTCTGACTCGTGGTGCGACAGACCCCGCACCCTCCCCAGGGGCGGGGTCTGCTGCTTCGAACAGTATCGAATCGGCTCATAAATGAGGTAATCCTCGTTTTTCGACACGCCGCGCGCTGATTTGTAAAGACCCCCGCCGTCATGAAACGGTAGGGGAAGACGGTTCCCCAGCCGTCTTCCCCTATGGGCCCCTGCTGACTCCCCCACGTTGCAGGGGCCTCTTCCTTTCCCAGGGGGGGGGCAGGTCACTCGCCGCGCATGCGACGGACGTGATCTTCGCCCTTCGTGCGAGCGATCCACTCCTCCACGTTCTGCTGGTTCTGAGCGCGTTGCGCACGACTGGGCCCGCGCCTCGAGAGCATGATGATCGCCATCACGATCACGCCGAGCACCACGGTGCCGACGATGGCGATGCCCCCAAGAGTGAGGACGAGCGAGAGCACGGTCATACGGAGATCATGGCAGACGGCTTCGCCGCCTGGCTCAGAGCCAGCGGAGCTGTCTCCGGGGTGGTGGGTGACAGAGCCTCCTCTCTCGGTCGTGCATGTTGTCTCCTTCCTCCGCGAGAACCCTCGTTGCCTTCTGGCAGCGGGGGTTCTCGTTTTCGAGCGTCCAGCTCGGGCGCGGGAGCCAGCGGAGCTGCCTCCGGGTGGATGGGTGACAGGAGCAGGCCCGGGTGTACCGGGGACTCCGAACGGGATCTGCGCGTCGCGCGGGACCGGATCCGTCGTCATGCAGCCGAAAGGCACGGGCGACGGATCACGCAGCGAGAAGAGCTCGGACGAGATCCGAGAGCTGGCCGTCAACCAGCCGACTGTGGGCGAAAGGACTGATCATCCCTCGTCGAGAAGAGCGTAGGCACGCGGCAACGCGGGGCGCTCGATCCTCTCTCTTCACCTCACGTCCGGATGCGCACCTGGACATCGTTGAACCCCTGCTGCCCTAACGGGCCGCGGGGGTTCTTCTCTTGCAGACCGAAGGGCCTCTTCGAGTGAGGCCGACGATACGATGCCGCTGCGAGCGGTGAACCGAAGGAGACCCCATGACCAGGAAGCCAGTCGTTCGAGAAGCGCTGCTCGACCTCGCCGACGTCGACTGCGACGTTCGGATCCTTCGATCGCTCGTCGGTGCACCAGATGACCTCTCGTGGACGACTGTGCCGAGCTGCATCTCGCGCGTGGAAGCCACAGCGACACTGACGAGCTACGACGACACGGGCGATGGCGAGCGATCTGTGATCGCCGGCGCCTCGGCGTACGTCGTCGCTCTCGACCGCACGGACGATCCGGTGGACGCACTCGATCACCTCGACCAGGAGATCTTCTCTGTCGTCGAGGAGATCTACCGTCCCAGCGACAGCCTCTTCGACATGCTCGAGCAGAAGGACGAGTTCCTGGGGTCTCTGGTGACTCAGCTGGTACTCGTCGACAACGTCACCGTCGAGGAGGCATACCGCGGCCAGAGGCTCGGGCCGCGCCTGCTCACCACGCTCATCGATGTCGTCGACGGAACTGGCCACTCGACACTGATTGTTCTACGTGCGCAGCCACTGCAGTGGAGTGAGCTGTCGGAGCTCAAGCTGCGCCGCGCGCGCAAGAAGGTCGCCGCATCCTACGAAGCCGTCGGCTTCGCTCACTTCCGCGACAACGTCTACTGGCGGCACAACGCCTTCATAGGAGCGGAGAGCATGGAATCCCCCGATGTGATCGCGCGCTGACTTCACCGCCCGCCACCTCACACCCTCGTTGCTCTCGGGCAGCGGGGGTGTTTCTTTCTCCGGCCGTGTCCTCCGTTCGGGGGACAGACGAATTGCCCGGTGCTTGCCTACTCTCGAGAAGGAAGTCATACGGAACCGAAGGGATATAGAACATGAAGAAGTCACTCAGAATCGTCGGAGCTGCGGCGGTCTCGTTGGCCCTCGTCCTCGGAGGCACCACCGCGGCATCCGCCGCGACGAGCGTCACCGCAGATGCGAAGCCGTACCGCACGCTCATGACCTACGGCAGCATGGCTGACTGCCTTCGGGACATGCCCTTCATGTACTTCTCGGGATGGGATCCCGTCACCGGCTGCGAAGCCAAGGGTGGGCAGTGGACCTCGCTCTGGCAGAAGAACAACACCTGGTGGTGACTCCTCGCTGCTGAGAGTCTCACGCTCACACCCTCGTCGCCCTCACGGGCGGCGGGGGTTCTTCATTCTCGGGATGCAAGCCCTGAGATACGATGCGGCTGTCGCCTACAGAAGAGAGTCACGACGATGAGCACGAAGAAAGCAGTCCGGCGCGAGAAGGTCGACCTCTCCGAGATCATGTGTGAGGTCGCTCTCAGTGCGCAGCCCTTCGGCGCTGGGGAGTACTCGACGTGGACGAGCTACGCCGCCATGACGACCCCTGTCACCCTGACAGCGTCGCGCGTCAGCTTCAGCGAGGCCACCCCAGGCGAACTTTCGGCCCGGCCGCTCGGTCGCATCAACGGATTCGTCATCGACTTCGATGCCGACGGCGGGAGCAACCAGGACCCCGCGACCGGCCTCAAGCACAACAATCCGACGGCGCATGCCATCGTGCAAGAGCTGTTCACCCCACCGACGATTGATGAGGCCATCAACCTGGACTCAGTCTTCGGGGAAGACATGACACGGCTCATCGTCATTGACGAGATCTTCATCGAGCCGGAATACCGCGGGCAGAAGCTCGGCCCCCGTCTCCTTGCTACGCTCGCCAACGCGGTGGCCGGTAGCAGCTTCACCTCGGTGGTCGCGCTGAGCACTGTGCCACGCGAGGGTGACCTCGACGGCGCCGACCCGCTGATGGCTCAGCTGAAGATCTCAGCTGCATTCGAGGCGGCCGGTTTCTCCCACTTCCGAGACGGCATCTTCTTTCACCACACCGCATACGAAGGCCCGGAGAAGCTGGACGTCTGATCAAGTCGTCCCGCCACATGCCCTCGTCACCCTCACCGGGTGGCGGGGGTTCTTCTTTTCCGCCGGCACGGTAGTGGGTTCGCGAGCTAATTCCGCCAGCCGGTACGGGCGACCATCTCGTTGTCGATTCCGAGGATCGCACCATTCACGATGATGTGGAGATGGCTGTGCATGATGTCGCGAGCGAATCGCGCCGCCCCCATCTGGGTGAGAGCCTTGGTCGCCGCGGGTCGAAGCTCTTCTGCGACGACGCCCTCGTTCAAGAAGGCGTTGATGTGGCCATCGTGCGAGATGAGAAGGAACCCGAGATGAACGTGATGCTCGGAGTGGTCGACCTCGAACACATCGAAGTACCGTGACTCCTCCGTGTCGAGTTCCTCGACTTCGTTGAGGTGGATCGTCACTCCCGCTGTGACCCACTCAGGGACTGGGACGCGAAAGTCCGGAGCGTAGAGCCGAGGCTGCCCGGGCTCAGGAAGAGGCTCCGTACCTGCCGCCAGCGCGTCGTTCTTCTCATGCGCGACCCTGTTGAGGTCAGCGGCGAACTCCCAGTAACGCGCGTGGACTTTGCGCAGCCAGTAATCCAGATCGGTATGACGGTCGACGCCCGGAACCGTGAGATCCCCTCCGGGCTGACCCACGACCTCGACTTCATACTCCTCGTTGTAGATGTGGACACGGCCCGTCTCCTCGTCGCCATCGATGGTGACGTGCGGACCGAAGACGTGGGTGAACGGCGACGATTCGGGCAACGGCTTCGGGGCGCGGTCAACGGCGAACGGTCGCCACCGGGACGACGTCGCGCGCTCGAGCTCAGGTCGGATGTAGAGCGTGCGATCCAGGATGCTGTCGATCTCGTCTTCGATGTTCATCGTGCGCCTTTCGAGCCGCTGCCGTCCAGAACATCATCGCGCAGGTGGCTCTCCCGATCCACTGCATCGCGGCTGTTGGGTCGCCCCGGCAGTAGTGACCGCCTCCTGGCCGCCTGGTGGTCATGGCGCGGTCGCTTTGCGCCCACAAAACGACTCGAGAGCGCAGTCCGACGCCAGTTTCGACGGTAATGGCCGCCCAGTGACCGTGATCTGGCCGCAGAGAGGTCACCGCGCGGTCACGGGCGCGTTTCGAGGACAGTCTCCCTCGGACGGAGCCTCGGTCCTGGTGATGGGGGCGTCAGGCGGTCACCTGACGGTCACGATGCGGTCACCATACGCCCGGTAGTGGGCGTGAAGTGACCGTGGCATGGCCGAGAAGTGACCGCCGAGCGGTCACGGTTTCCGATGCGATGCATCGGATTCTGAGGCGATGTAGGTGCGATAGGTGGGCGGGGCCGTGGAGCGATTAAGTCTCGCGAAGGGACTCGAGCTCTACCGTCCCAGGAGCCTTACCAGCTTCCTTCGTCGCCCGCTTCCGTGACTGCGTCACTCGGCGTTCTCCTCCTCGCTGGACGGCACCTACGCCGTTAGAGCGACCACCTGGCGGGTGGGCAAACCGAGTCCCAATACTGCACAGAGGATCCACGGCTGACGGGCCGCTCCCCGCCCCCGCCGATGAGATCTCCTCGAGGAGAGTGAGCCCTCGGCCGACGTCCGAGGGATGCTGCGAACGGGATCTTCGGCGGCGGAGCCTGATCCTGCACAGGCCGTCCCCGGGGCTTCCGCCCCGGAGGCATACAGCACCCGCGCGCTGCCGACTTCGTCCCCAGCTCAACCCCAGAACCCGATCCTGCGATGGCGTACTGATCCCTTAATTTCGAACTGCTCGACAAGGTGTGACAGGGGCCGATGAGGCCTTGTCGAGCAGTTCGAAATGACATGCTCCAACGGGTCCGAACCGATGCGGTTGGATACCGAAAGCCGTGTGAGGTGACAACGCCTCCGGGGCGGAATCTGAGACGGTTCTGCAGCGGATTCTGTGACTCGGCGCAACGGCGATGAAGCGCTGCGCGCGCCGGCTCAGAGACGGACGAAGCACCGGTCTTCCGACCGGCGATCGCATCTGATTCTGAGGCCACCTCAGCGTCGCAGAGGTGGCGCCCTGGTCACTCCATAGTCGTGACCGATCCTTCAACGGAAGTGACTACAGGTGTCGCTGCGCTCCGTGTCGACGGTGTTCCGATGACGGCTCCTACGTCGCCCCCATCGATGCTGTGACGGCCGTCACAAAGGAGGTCTCCGCTGCGCTTCGACCTGCGCTGCTGCGATGCAAGGGCGGCCACCTCCGGGCGGCCGCGGCGGGTTCACAACGGCTCGCTGCGCTCCCCTGACGTCGCTGCGCTCCACCATGGGCCCACGGTGCCACTTCGTTCTAAACCGTGGTCCCATGGGAACCCGCCTGACCAGGGAAAAAGTATGGCCGCGGTCCCACGACCCCCTGCGGGCCCTTCGGGTTCGGTCGTGGTCCCATGACTCATGGGCCCATACTTTTTCCCAGATGCAGCAGCAATTCCAAAGGCGTTTCCTCGCTGAAGCTCGTAAAGCGCCAAGAAAGAGAAAAAGAGCATAAGGGGAGGTGGCACCGCGCGTCGTTTCCTTCCTCGCTTCGCTCGTTGAAATCTCGCTTGGTGGTCGGCACAGCCGACACCTCTTCGGTCACCCGTTCGATCATCGCTTCGCTCCATCTCTCGGCCTCCCTCACCCTCTTCGCTGCGCTTCGAGGGCCCACACTGCGGAGCTGCGCTCCTTGCCCTCCAACGCCCCGTCGGGGGCCTTGTCGGGTGCTCCCGTCGATGCCGCGATTCCGCTTCGCTTCATCCCGGACATCACCGGTTGACCCCCGCCCTTCACGGGCGCGGTGCACGAGCGCGGCAAGCCGCGGGAGCATCCATCAGGAACCAGCGGCGCGGTGCATCGCGACCCTTCGGGATCGATGAAGCGAAGGCGTTGCGCGCCAGTGTCAGGAGGTCGGCGGGTGCCGACCCGGGGGTTGGTTCGATGTCCGTCACAGGCCTGGTGTCTGTGACGTATCGAAGACCGTGATGACCGATATGCCGAGGAGGATTTCCGACCATGGCGAAGAGCAAGGACAGGGGTCATCGCGAGACGAGAAAGCCCCCTCACGAGGTTCCCGAGATCCCGGATCTCGGACGGCTCTCGATGCCCCGAAAGACGAACCGTCGTGCTGCGTACCGCATCGCTGAGGGAGGTCTCCTCTGGGACCGCCGGCGAGTGGCTCGCGCTGCGGAGCGGAAGGCGCGACGACGATATCGCTTCGACCCGCCAGTGCATCTGGACAAGGGGCAGCGTCAACAGATGCTGACGACCATGGTGAACTGGGGATTCGATCGGACGGCACAGCACTTCGTGACGGATGACGTGTCGGCGGAGCGACTGCAAGAACTCATCCACGCCGTGATCGCCCTCGGACCGATCTCGATCCGTCTGAGTATCTCGCACCTCACGCGAGCCCAGTTCGTCGAGGTCTTCGAGCACCTGCATCCGGGGTCTGAGCTCACGCTCACGACCCTGGACCCCACACCTCATCCTTTGCGCCCAACGCACGCGGAATCGACGGAAATCGTTCCGTCGTATTTTCCCCGTAATTCAGCGCGCAGAATTTCCCCGCGATTGCGGCGCACACGGCACGCCTCTCCGCGTGCCCCGATCACTCCGAAGGACTGACCATGGAGACCCCGACGAAGGCTGCTCCCGTCTCGTGCGAGCCGTCAGACGCCCGCACTGTGGAGCTCACGACCGATCAGATATCGCTCGTCATCGGCGCGCTGTACGACAAGCTCGTCGAGACCGAAGGCTACCTGCGCGGATCGCGTACGCCGGCCACACCTCGCCCCGAGCACAAGTGCTGCCCTCACCATCTGGCTCAGTACGAGGCGCAGGTCGACATCTATCGGGCCATGAAGGCGCGACGGAAAGCGGTGAAGCGAACGATCCGTCTCTTCGAGCGGAGTGGCCACTGATGGCGCGCGCGTACACCGCGATTCGCAAGGACTACATCAACGCCCGTCAGGACACTCTCCTGCTCGAGGCGCGCGGGCGCATCAATCGCCGTGACGCCAAGGAGCTCGCCTGTCGCGAGTTCGACGAACTCATCCATCAAGAACGCGAAGCCGCCGTCGCCAAGGCGCTGGCTGGCCGCTGACACAGAAGGGCGATCTTCATGACCGCACCCGACGCACCGATCTTCCACGGCACTCCCGACCAGTGGTGGGAGCAGGCCGAGGTCATCACCTATGCCGAGGCAGCCGATCGCACTCTCGGCAGCTGGTACATCATGCAGGACACCAACCGAGGTGAACCGACGGGGGCTTTCCGCGTCGCCCAGCCGTCGCCGCACAGCAACCACACCCGCAAGGACGAGCTGAACAGACTCGCCCACCTCGGCCAGCGTGACCCTCAGGCGGTCGCCCCACACGTGCGTGCCCTCATTCGCGTTCCCGCGGCGCGTGACGACTGGATGGACGCTGACCTCGTCATCGCGGACGCTGCGGTGGGAAGCGACGAGCGCGTCGCATGGCGTCGCGCGAAGGGTCAGTGGCGCCAGGTGTTCGCCGGCGGCAAGTCGATCAGCGAACGCCGCATGGCCGAGCTGAACCCGATCATCGCCAACATCTCCGAACTCACCTCGAAGGAAGGATGACCATGGCCGTCCGCAGCATCATCATCCCCGCTGACCCGTCCGACGTTGTCGAGATCATCGACATCCTTCCCGGACGGTTCGACGCACGCGTCAACGAGATCGTCCTGGGCACCTACCTGTGCGTGGACCTGAACGAGAACGTCTCGCTCTGGCTCAACGACGAGGGCAAGCACCTCGAGCTCATGTTCAACCAGCGTGCCCAATCGCTCTGGACGCAGCGGCACGGCTCGAACACCGACGTGATCGTCGGACCCGCTGTTCTCACTGGACCTGCGGACTCGAACGGGGCCACTCTCGGTCTGTCGGATGATCAGCTCGCCGCAGTAGAAGCTCGACTCGGAGCCGTGCGCGTCGAGGTCGAGAACACCTACGAGGATGGCCACTCATCGAAGCGCCTGTTCCTCCTCCCGGCGCCCGTCGACATCGAAGACCCCGATGAGATCGAGGGGTGGCTGGAAGACGAGGTCTTCACATGCCTCGGCGACGGGCACGGCGTCGAAAACCCGAAGCTCGGGTCCCTCCACGAAGTGAAGGTTCTCACCGGGCCGGAAGCCCTCGTAGGGAAGACTTACGAGTTCTGAGAAGCGAGAGAGGTGGCGCACAGTGAGCGAGCAGATTCGTCCACGCAAGACTCCGTGCGCCACCTGCCCCTTCCGCCGCGGCAGCTCCCAAGCTGTCTGGGATCGTTCCGAGTACGAGAAGCTCGAGCGATACGACGGTGACATCGCCGACCAGACAGCTACCGGCGTCTTCCTCTGCCACCTCCAGGACGGATGCGCCTGCAGCGGCTGGCTCGGACACCGTGATCCAGCCGAGATGTTGGCTGTGCGGCTTGCGATTGTCAGCGGCCATCTCGCGCCGGAGTCGCTCGACTACTCCACTGACGTGCCACTGTTCTCCTCTGGCCGCGAGGCCGCCGAGCACGGCATGACGAACTACACAACACCCGGCCCTGAGGCCGTCGCATCCATCGAGAAGCTGCTCCGCCTGGGGAAGCTGCGAGAACGCGCTTCGGACTGACCCTTCCCTGCTCTCCCACGACCCCTTCGGCTGACAAGTCGAGGGGGTCTTCTGCTGGTCGCCCCCGGCATAGCCGCGACCCTGACGAACGGAACATCATGCTCGACGACATCATCAGCCAGAAGAACGTTCGCGACGCTCTCGAGATTCTGCGCCCAGGGCGCGACGACAACGAAGACGCCGTCGCCCGGGTTGCTTGGTCGATGATCGCCGATGCAAACGACGCACAGGTCGGTGCGCTGATCGCCGAGCGCGGCGCCGCAGAAGCTCTCCGGGCCGTGCTGCAGCCTGGCGTGCGCACTCCCGGCGCTCGTGACTCCCGTGAGCTGATCGAGAAGATCCCGCGTTGGCGTAGCAACGCCGTAACGGCAGAGGTCGCGGCCGCGATAGTGAAGTCCTCCCACCTGATCGGTGTCCGTCTCATCCTCCCCGGTGATGCAGGGTGGTCGACTGGAATGGATGCTCTCGGCAACCACCGACCGCTGCTGCTGTGGACGCTCGGTGCCGCAGAGCTCCTGAACGCACCTCGACGCATCGCGGTCATCGGCGCGAGGGCTGCGACATTGGACGGTGAGCGGCGCGCCCACCACTTCGTCACCGACCTCGCCGCAAGTGGTGTGGTGGTGAACCATTCCGGTCAGTACGGGATCGACGCCGCCGTTGCGCGAGCCGCCCTGGCCGTCGACGCACCGTCAGTCGCATTCCTCGCCGGCGGACTCGACCGTCTGACCCCGTACGGACACGAGGCGCTGTTCAGCCGACTGGCGGAGACAGGACTCATCGTCACCGAACAGTCGCCGGGCTCCACCGCTACCCGGTGGAAACTCCTCGCCCGGAACAGGCTGCTCGCAGCCAACTCGCACGCGATCGTCATCGTGGAGGCGGGCATGCGGTCGTCGAACCTGAACGTAGTTGGTCACGCCGCCCTCCTGGATATCCCCGTCGCTGCCGTAGAAGGTCCCGACGATGCCCCCGCATCGGCCGGCTGCAACTTCCTCGTGCGAGAGCAGGGTGCGATCAGCGTCGCCTCGCGCGCCGACGTGCGCGCACTGCTTGAACCAACACCCTGACCCGGACCGACCGGGTTCCTTCGGCCGCGCGCTGAGGGGACCCGGTGTCCTCGATCGAAGGAGATCACCCATGGCCCATGACGATCGCGACCAGCGCGGCGGGCACAGGCGGCGCAAGAGCGACTGGCTCAGTTGCGGTTGCTGCCCGAACCTCACCAAGAACTCCCGTGGCCGACGACGCCGCAACCGCGAGCTCGACCGGTTCGAGCGCCGAGCCAACGGAACCGACTGACCATCACGAACCACTCCCCTGCGCCGAACGTCGGCGCGAACATCCACCGCGTCATCGTCCGAAGGAGGACCAGATGTCCAGCCCCACCATCACCGCACCATCCCTGCTGAGCCTCAGCGTGAAGGGTACTGCCGAACGGCCAGCCCTCTCGTTCCGTCTCAGCCATGACGTGAAGTCCGGCGTCTACACCACCATCCACTTCACCGCTGAGCACCCCGATGTGCCGATCACCCCGACACGTCTCGCGAAGATGCGGATCGGAAGCGTCCGGCGCGATGCGCTTCGCAGCGCGCTCAGCGAGAAGAACGCCGAGCTCACCGGACGCGCCGCGGTCAAGAGCTACTTCCGCGGATCTGCGGGCCGGGCCGTGGGCGAGAAGATTCGCCTCGAGCCGAGTGACGAGCACCTCGAAACCGCCGGGGTCATCTACCGACTCGCTCGCCTCGTCGGGGACTTCCCGGTACAGGCTGTCGCACGCAGCTTCGGCCTGGAGCGAGACGACGCCCAGCGCTGGGTCGCCCTGACCAAGAAGAAGGGACACCTCGCGTGAGCACCCCCACCTTCATCGCGCCCCCGACTCTGAGCGACGTCGCGATCCGCGGCGCCGCGATGATCGCCGCTGCCGCGGAGGCCGAGGCGCCCCATCTGACGCGAGTGGCCATCGAATCTCCGTACTCGACCGGATCCTCGACGGGAGCGAAGTACAACCAGCTCTACGGTCGAGCCGCCCTTCGCGACTCGCTTCTGCGAGGCGAGGCCCCAATGGCCAGCCACCTGCTGTACACGCAGACCTTCGTTCTCGACGAAGCCGACGCGACCGAGCAGGCCCTCGGGGTCGCTGCGGGCCAGAGCTGGTTCCCGCTGGTGGAGTCCATCGTGGTCTACACCGATCGAGGCATCACCCCCGCGATGCAGCAGAGCATCGACAGGGCCAAGGCTCTCGGGATCCCCGTCGAAGAGCGATCGCTGCCTGAGTGGCAGCGAGGCTAAACGCCCGCACATCACCACGAACACGAAGGGAGGCCCGGCGATGGGCTCCAAGAACCGCAACCCCCATCGCTGGGCCAACCCCGAGTGGAACCGGACGCAGCACGCGATCGGCAGCTCGAACACCACCCAGCCTCACGTGCCCGCCCCCAAGAAGGGCACACGAACCGCTCACGACCGCCGAGCGATCAACGACCAGAGAGACTCCGCATGACCACGCACGCACCCGCCGAGAACCCGAACGTCTGGGTCGTGGAAGGCGATGACCACGAGGTTCGCCTCGTGGAAGCTCTCAGCGCGAACGAAGCCACGGAGATGGCCGCCTCCGAGTTCGCCGATCAGTACGGCGAGTACGACGAAGATCTCTGCCGCGTCGTCGGCGCATTCACGGGAGACAGCTTCGACACGAGCACCCTCGTGTTCATCGCTACAGCCGGCGCAGACGACGAGTCGGCGGCCCGTGAGGCGCTCGATCGCTGCTGATCCCACCCCCACCACACGAGGAGAACCATGGCGAAGACCACATTCGACCGGGCGCGAGACACGCTCGTCGCGAGCATCCGATCCGCAAGCACCCCGCTCGTCTTGGCGAGCGTGCTGAACGACACCTACGGGCTGAAGGTCGGCTCCCACACCTTCATGGACACCGTAGGCGTCGAGCCGCTGCTGGCCGTCGTGGAGCGGGTCTCAGACGGCCACCGCTACGTCAAGAGGCTCGACCCGTTCTCGCTGAGCGAGGCCGTCGGATCTTCGCTGATCCGCGAAGATCAGATCGACAGTCGCCTCTCACAGTTCACCGCGCAGGAACTGTTCTACATCGACTACAAGTGCAAGATGTCGCCCGCACTGTCCGAGGGGCGAGGCTGGCGATACCTACGGCTCGCCACTCGTGCTGACTTCGCTGACAGAACGATCGCCCACGCCCGTGGGTAACCTCCGCCGCATTCGCCGTGACGCCATCGGAATCTTCGTGAGAACCGACGGCTACGCCTTCCGTCCTGCCGAGGTGGCCGCGCGGCACTTCCCGGACCATGGTCCCGAGCAAATCATCGAACTGCTGAGATCGACACCGACGCTTCACCCGAGCGTGGAGGAGCACAAGGCGGCCGAGATCGCCCGGCTCGAGAACGAACGGGTAGCGCTCGACGCGGCGGCCAAGCGCCCCTCCTCCCACGCCGCAGGCGACATGGTGCCCGCCCGACACATCGGCGGAAGCACCCTCGCGCGCGTCGGGGCCGAACTGTGGGTCAAGTGCCCATCGGACCCTCAGAACCCATCAGACCCGTAGGCACCGCCACGCGGCCGCCTCACCGAACCTGGAGCATCGTCATGATCCGCACCCCGCACACAGTCCTCGTCCGCGACCTTGGCGAGATCGTCGCCGATCCCCAGCGCGGAATGATCAGCCTCGTCGGAGACCACGGGGGCCTGGCCCTCATCACCGGGGACGTCGAGGAGTCGCATGTCATCCGAGACACCATCGGGATCGAGACCGAGCACGGCACCGTCCATCTCGAGCCCGACCTGGAGATCACGATCAGTGAAGAGTCCGCCGTTGACTCCGAGCACGAGTACCTCATCGAATGGTCGATCAACGCCGAAGGTTTCACGCCCGAACAGGCTGCAGCAACCATCTGGGCCGACGTCTTCGGGCGTACCTCGACCACCGAGAGTGACGCATGTGTGTTCAGGGTCACCGACCTCGGGACCAAGGTCGTTCGCACCGTAGACCTGTCCGAGCACGACATACGCGCCCTCCGGGCCTGACACCACCCAGGAGCACCTCATGCCCCGCATCGAGCACCACATCCACGCAGGGGACCTCGCAGCCTTTCTTGAGAACCCCGCGCACGGAGCCCTCTCGCTCGTCGGGCGACGAGGGGGACGGTCTGCCATTCTTCGGGTCGACGTCTACGACCTGATCATCGTCATCGAAACCGAGCACGGCGATCTGAAGTACCCGCTCGACCAACCCGTGATCGTCAGCGAAACGCTGCCCGCCACGGAAGACCCGAGCCACCCATCTCTGCGCGACCGGCTCATCGGGGTGATCAGCAACGCAGAAGCCGGAGGCACCGCGCAGCTGGCCGACGCCATCGTGACGGAGCTGGTGTCCTCCAGCACCCTCCTCGTCTCCTTCGAAGTCATCACCGATCACGAGAACGGCGACTGGGAGTCAGGGATCCAGGGATGGGACTGGTCCACCCTCGGCAACCCCACGATCGTCGGACACGACATCGGAGAAGGCGAGATGGCCCGGCTCTACTTCGAGATCGAAGGCGCCGGCACCCTCAACGAGGGGGACGGCTATGCGCAGCTCGACAAGCTCATCGAGAATCTGGCGGAGCCGACGGCTACCGCCGTCCGGGAGAGAGAGGCTGAGCGCCGGCGCGGCGGTTTCGACCTCCTTCCAAGGAGCTAGGCAGACGGCAACATACGGGCCAGGCGAGCGGACGCCCAATCGACGTCGATGACTGGTTCATCGCCCTCTTGCGAGGTCAGCCGCTTCCTCAGCATCTTGGGGCTTCCCACAAAGACACCTTGAACGGTGAAGGCTCCTCCGAAGAGAGGCCAATCTGCGTCCACGAAGCAGAGCGCTGCGGAGACGGGCACTGAGTGCCCCAGCGCCGCGGTCACGAGTTGTGCTTGCCCGAGAACGCCGTCAACGAGACGGTCGCTCGCGCGGCCTGCGATCCGAAGGCGCTCGGTGCCCCCGAAGCCGAAAACACCCCCTTCGTGCGACAACCTCGGACGCTTGCCTACGTACTTCTTTGCGTCGACAACCCACACTCCGCGTGGCGAGACGAAGATGTGGTCGATGTTCGCGCGACTGCCCGGGATCTTTCGATCGTGCAAGGCCGTGCCCGTTTCTATGGAGTCGAGCATCGCCGCAACGGTTTCTTCTCCAGCGGCACCGACTGCCCACACCGTGGTCCTCGATCGGGGTGTGTCGTCGACCGTCACAGCAGCGACGAAGCGGCCAAGGAGTCCATCGCCCCAGCGCGCGTGTATGTCGGCTTTCTGCTGCAATACGCGGCGCTCATCCCGTTTCGTGCGTCGCTCATACTCTCGCCGAGCGGACTCACCGGCGACACCTCGGTCTGCGCTTCCCGTCATCCCATAAGCATGGCGTAGACCTCAGACACCTCCCCCTGACGAAAGGCGGATCGCGTGACCACCCAACCCCTCGCGGCGCGCATGCGTCCACAATCCCTCGACCAGATCGTCGGGCAAGATCATCTGACCTTCGAAGGATCGCCGCTGCAGCTGCTCACGACAGGTGACGGTGGCGCCTCCGTGCTGCTCTACGGGCCTCCCGGATGCGGCAAGACCACGATCGCCAGCGTCATCGCCAAGACCACGAACCGGAAGTTCGTCGAGCTGTCCGCCACCTCCGCCGGCGTCGCCGATGTTCGCAAGGTGCTCGCGGCTGCGGAGAAAGACCGGGCGGAAGGTGTATCTACACTTCTGTTCCTCGACGAGATCCATCGGTTCTCGAAGGCCCAGCAGGACGTGTTCCTCCCGGCTGTCGAAACCGGCCTCATCTCTCTCATCGGCGCGACGACGGAGAACCCGAGCTTCTCGGTGATTGCGGCGCTCGTATCGAGGTCGATCCTTCTCGTACTCCGACCTGTGGAGAAGGACGACATCGTCGTGCTGCTTCAGCGAGCACTGCGCGATGACCCCGAGCTCGCCGACAAGGTGACTGCCGAGGTTGAAGTCCTGGAGATCCTCGCTGACCTCTCCAGCGGAGATGTCCGCCAGGCGCTCAGTCGTCTCGAAACTGCAGCTGCGACCGCAGTCGCAAGCGGCGCCTCGAGCATCACCGTCGAGACCGTCGAACAGACCACGGGTGCCGCGATCCAGCGATACGACCGCCAAGGCGACCAGCACTACGACATCATCAGCGCGTTCATCAAGTCCATGCGCGGATCCGACCCTCAGGGTGCGATCCATTGGCTCGCGCGCATGATCGAGGCCGGCGAAGACCCGCGCTTCATTGCCCGGCGGCTGGTCGTGCATGCCAGCGAGGACGTCGGCATGGCCGATCCCACGGTTCTTCCGATCGCCGTAGCAGCGGCATCCGCCGTCCAGCTCATCGGGATGCCAGAGGCGCGCATCAACCTCGCCCAGGCGACGATCGCGATCGCCACGGCGCCGAAGTCTCCGGGAGTCATCGCCGCGATCGATTCCGCTCTCGCTGACGTCCGCAAGGGGCGGACCGGGTCCGTACCGATGCATCTGCGCGATGCGCACTACCCCGGCGCCAAGGCGCTCGGCCACGGCCAGGGATACCTCTTCCCACACGACTTCCCGCACGGGATCGTCGCCCAGCAGTACCTCCCCGACGAGATGCTCGGCACCGAGTACTACTCCCCCACCGACAACGGCTTCGAAGCCACGGTGGGACACCGAATGAGCGCCATCGCGCGCACGACCCACCAAGGAGCATGACCATGTCTGTACTCATCGAGATCCCGAACCCGTCCCTCACGGAGATCAAGATGGCGCGCAACCTCGTCGAGACCCACCTCGCCGAGACGAAGCGGGTCGCTGACCACATCCGAGTTCAGCAGGCCCGCGCCGAGCTCAACGCTGTCTTCCTGCAGCGATCCACCGCGGTGTTCATCCGAAACTGGGAGACCGACGAGTACTACCTCGGACAGCTGACTGCGGCGCAGCCGGGCGTCCAGGACCTCGACATCGCAGAGGACGGTACGCACGACCTCTCGGACGACCAGGTGCGCGCGATCGTGAACGCCCAGGAGGCAATCCAGGCGATCGGAGTCGACAACGACATCTGGGCCTTCCTCGACGCCCCCG
This sequence comes from Microbacterium sp. WCS2018Hpa-23, assembly GCF_031843845.1. NCBI lineage: Bacteria > Bacillati > Actinomycetota > Actinomycetes > Micrococcales > Microbacteriaceae > Microbacterium > Microbacterium sp. WCS2018Hpa-23. Next base: position 98,559 of record NZ_JAVTIZ010000008.1, on the reverse strand, counting down.
AGGTGCAGAGCGATGGCTGGTACGAGTTCATCCTGCCCCTCACGGGCGAGGAGAGCGCATGACCGATCCAGCGCGGTTCGAGTCCGAGGCATCCGATGCTCCAGACTGGGATGCGGCCCCACACGATGAGGCCACCACGCCGAGAGAGGGAGCCGTAGTGACGGACGAACAGGAATCCACCAACGAGACGATCACCACGGAGCGAACGCTCGCGTTCTTCGCCGATCCGCGCGCGACGGACCTTCTCCTCGAGGAAACTGTCCAGAAGGTCATCGAGTCCCTCGAGATCCAGCGCGGACTCGTCGACCTGTCCAGCGTGGCGGGTATCACGGTCGCTCAGGCGTTCTACGATGCCGGCATCCCGTTCGATGCCCTCGACTACGGCCAGGATGGTGAGTTCGCCGAAGCTGCTCCCACCGTGCATGGCAGCTGGGCATCTCTCGCAGACGGCATCACGCTCAAGACGCTCACCGACAAGGCCGAGAGTCTCCGCACCCTCGCCTCGAGCGTGGTCGAGGTACCGATCGCAGAGATCGGGGCCATCGACGCCAACGTGATGCTCATCCCGGCGATGGTCGGCAGCGACGAGAAGCTCATCGACTTCAGCCCCGAGACGATCTCGGGTGTCGCGATCACCCAGCTGCAGGAGACGAACCGCGAGTTCACCGTCGTGCTCCCGCCCGAACGAGGTCTCCGCGGACTCGACGACGGATCCTACGAGCGCATCGTGATCCACGTCTCCGAGCACGGAGCATCCGTCTGACCTGACGCCACGCGCATCACGGCGCCGCATCCCACATCGGGGTGCGGCGCCGTTGTGCGTGCACCCACACCTCTACCTGTTTCCGCGAAGGAGCACCATGACAGACCCCGGAGAACCCGGAACCACCGCCGTGGCGGAACCCGACTTCGGAGGGTTCGAGGACAACTCGCTCTTCGCCATCCTGTGCAAGAACCGCGGCTGGACCACCGACTTCCTCCTCTCGATCAACGACCCCAGTCACGACGAGCTCAAGGACGTCGACCGAATGGCTGCGGAACTGCACCGCATCCGCCTCGCCGGCGAGCAGATCGTGGTGCTGCCCGACTACGACATGGACGGCATCACCTCCGGTGTGCTCGGTTGGGCCGGACTCAACGAGATGGGCTTCGACGCTCAGCTCTACGTCCCCGACTACCGCCGCGGTCACGACGTCACTGTCGAGGCTGTTCGCGAGCTGCGCGCCCAGTTCCCCGACGCCCGCGCCATCATCACCTGCGACGGTGGCATCAACAGCAACGAAGGCATCCAGGAGGCTCGTGACCTCGGGCTCATCACCCTCGTCACCGATCACCACATGGAGCTGCCGCCGGGCAGCGTGGCTGACATCGCCGTCGACCCCGTGCGCATCTCAGAGACGTACGCCCACGAGGGCATCTGCGGGGCGTTCGTGCTCCACCAGGTCCTCACGGCGTACGCCACCCACTACGCGCCGGACAAGCTCAGCAGCATCGCCAAGCTCAAGCTCTTCGCGGGAATCGGCACCGTCTCCGACGTCATGCCGCTCTTCTACGAGAACCGTAAGATGGTCCGCGACTCGCTGTCCCTGGCGCGCCTGCTCTACGTGCCCCTCCCGGAGGACGACGAGACCACGCCGTACGACGTGAACCAGAGCACGCTCCTCATGCTGCTGCGATCGCAGCAGCATCACCCGGCGTTCGTCTCGGTGTTCGAGGGCTTCGCTCTCATGATGCGCGCGTTCAAGGAACACCGGAAGCCGGTACTCGACGACAAGGGCGAACCCGTCCTCGATTACGCCGGAAACCCGACATTCAAGGCGGGGAAGCTCCAGAAGATCTCGGAGCTGGACGAGGAGTTCTACGCCTTCTACCTTGCCCCGGCGTTCAACGCGATTCGTCGCGTCGAAGGTTCGATGCACGACGCGTTCGGCGTCTTCACCGCCGCCTCGGCCTACGAGAAGTTCGAGCACGCCAAGGCAGTCATCGCGGTCAACGAGAAGCGCAAGGAGATGAGCGAGTACTACATCGACCGTCTCTGGGATGAGCCGCAGCCGCTCGAGGAGAAGGGCGTCTTCTTCACCGACGCTCCCACGGGCATGCTCGGCCTCATCGCGTCTGACGTGATGCGTGATACGGGTCGTCCGACCGTCGTCGTTCAGCGCACCATGGATCCGTCAGCGCCGTGCGGTGGCTCAGCACGATCGCCCGAGTGGTTCCCGATCATCTCCACGATGACCCCGCTGGGATTCACTGCGGTCGGGCACGAACACGCGTGCGGTGTGCGCGCGGCGAACCTCGAGGAACTGGTCACCTTCGCGGAAGTGATGAACGACACCGCGTCGTCCATCCACGCGCGGATGGTGCTCAGCGGGGAACTCAGCGAAGCCGACAAGGCCGACCTGGTGCTGGGACCCTCGCCCGACTGCGACGCGGGCCTCACCGACCTCGAAGATCTCATGGAGCTCGTCGTCGGGATCGAGACCCTCACTCCCTACGGCCACGGATTCCCGCGGCCGGAGATCGAGCTGGTCATCGATCTCACGCGATCTGCGATCGGGCTCCTCGGCAAGGACAAGAAGCACATCCGCATCATCCTGCCGATCGGGATGAAGCTGCTCTGGTGGAACTCCGCTGAGCACCTGGATGCGCTCGAATCGCTGGCGAAGAACCCCGAGCGCGGTGCGACCACGCTGCGGGTTCGTGCGAAGCTGTCCATCAACGTGTTCCGCGGTCACGAGTCCGTGCAGGCAGTCGTCGAGCGGCTGGTGGAGCCGCTGGAAACCGGAAGCACCGACGAGGAGTGATCGAGCGATGAAGGACCTCTTCGCCACCCTTCCCGCGCCCATGCGGCGCTGGGGGAAGACGCTCGCGATCCTGGGGGCGGCCCTGGCCACGTATGTGGGCACGGCCCTCCTGGGCACGCTGCTGACCGGCGACCCGATCGCCGGCGCGGCGTTATCGAGCCTCGTCGCTCTCGTGATGGCGCTCGCATACCGATGGGGTTCGACTGGTTCACTCCGGGCCGGTCGAGCGTCGCCACGAGCTAGGACCGGACAGTTCTGGCTCGCCGCCGCAGCGGGACTCGTGTCGTGCTGGCTGCTCGGCCAGACCGCCGCGGTCTGGTTGTACTCGGCCATCGGCTCGGAAGGGTTCGATGCGGTGAGCCAGACCCGCATGGACTCCCCTGTCTGGCTTGTGCTCCTCACGGGCATCCTCCTCGCACCGATCGGTGAGGAGGCGCTCATCCGCGGCATCGCATACCCGGTGCTGCGCCGTCATTGGCCTGTGATGGCTGCGGCGGTGCTCTCGGCCGTCGTGTTCGCGCTCCTTCACGGCAACCTCGTGCAGATCGCCCTCACGGTGCCGCTGGGCGTGCTTCTCGCCCTCGTCTATGAGCACAGCCAACGCCTTTGGCCGGTCATCGCGATGCACGTGCTCTTCAACGTCGCGTCGACCCTCACGCCTCCCGCGTTCGTCTCGGCGATCGCGAATCCGTTCATGATCGTCGGGTTCGCCGCGATGGTCGTTCTGAGCATGTACGCACTCGCCCGTGCCACGAGTGAGTCGGCGGCGGAGCAGGGCGATCAGGAGACCGCAGGTGCGGGTTCCCGCTGAGCGTGGGGCGCTGACGCGCCGATATTGGCCAGCAGGTGCTGGCCGACCCGCTCGGGTGCGCTGGTGCGCATTCGAGCGGGTGCATACGTGCAACACGGCGGCACCGAACGGCTGATGCCGTTCGGTGCTGTTCGCCGTGGAGGGTCTTGTGGTGACCGGGGTTGCCGGTCACCCGGGTGGGTGGGTGAGAAGAATGACCAGAGATTCTGGGTAGAGTCTTCTCACGGATCTTCCGCAAGATCAGCCTAAGGAGGTGAGTGCGATGAGGATCGGACGCACTTCCTACACGGCTGAAGGCGAGCTCATGATGCCTCGCGCCCTCGACGTGAAGCTGGCAACGAACGTCGCCAGCGACGTCACCCTCGACGTGGGCTACTACCACCTGGTTCGTCTCTCGGCGTCTAACGCCCGCGAGCTGGGCGCACTTCGGCAGCGTTTCATCAACACGCTCGCCACGGCCCCCACAGGCTCCGTCCTCAAGGTGCGAGACTACGAAGTCCGGATGGACTCGTTCCACACCGTCAACGTCGAGCTCATCTACGTCGTCGAGCCTCCGGTCTCCGAGCGCCGAACGATGACTCCTCAGGACTACCTGATGGACAGCCTGACTCAGTATCAGCGCTGACACCTAGATTCCCCGAGCCTCCCTGAGCGGAGGCTGCCCCTGGGTACCCCCGCGAGGGGCTCTCACCGAGCCCCTCGCACTCTCTCTTCCGCCACATGCCGGCGACCATCCGACCTCGCGAATCCTGGGAGGATGACCGCATGAACAACACCAAGCCCACGCGCCGACAGTTGACATTCCTCAGCCTCACGCTGGGGCTGATCCTCCTCGGCTACGTGATCGCCTTCGTGCTCACGCTCAACCGCATCGACGGCGCAGGGGTAATCGTCGCGACGCTTCCGAGTGTCGCGCTGACTGTGTTCACCCCCGCTCTCGGCGAGGCGACCCGGACGTTCAGATCATGGACGCTCGCCCTGCTGCTCCTCGTCGTCATCCTCGGACAGATCGTGATCGGCATCCAGATCGCCGGCGCATCCGAGAACCCGTGGCCATCGATCATCGTCGCGATCGTCGCCCTCATCATCACAGCCACCGTGTCCTTCTTCGACTGGACGCCCGCTGCTCCAACGAGGTTCTCTCCCGCCGACACGGTAGACGACCAGGACGAGCCGTCGCCTGCCGCAGTTCCTGCGGATGACGAGATTCATGAGGCTGCCGGAGAGCGGTAAGTTAGCTCCGTACGGGCACCCCCAGAACGCTCGTAAAGCAACCAGAACGCGCTTTTCGCAAGCGAGATCGGATTCACCATGTTCCTCGCCCGAAAGGCGCGCCTCGTCGCCGTCGGCGTCCTCGCCGCCCTCATCCTCACCGGGTGCACCTCGGCTCCTTCTGAGCCGGCCGCGCCCTCCAGCGAGCCCTCCGAGGCTGCGCAGACCCGTCCTGAGAATCGGTCGGTCACCGTCGTAGAGGTCACCGACCTCTCCACGCTCGTCGTCACGCCCTCCGAGGAGAGCGATGAGCTGTTCGGTGAAGAGTTCACCGTGCACCTCTCTGACATCGAAGGGCCCGCCGAAGGCGAGTGCGGCTTCGATGAGGCCGTCGCCCACGCCGAGGAGAACCTCTTCGGCGGTCCTCGCAAGATCATGTACGAGTCCGAGCCCGCTGGTGGCGAGTGGATCGATGCTGCCGGGGATCACTACGGATTCCTCGGAGGCGCCGGACTTCCCTACGCCCAGCGGATGATCGTCGACGGTATGGCGCTCACCACCGACGCCTGGAGCGGCTCGTACGAAGGCAACCAGTCCACTGCTCAGGCCAACAACACCGGCCTGTGGGCTCAGTGTCCTGACTTCGGCGCCTGACGTCGCCCTCTTCCCAATACCCAACGTTTCCGAGTCCCCATAGGAGATGACCATGTCTGACGAGATCAGCACACCGCCGGACGCACCGGCCGCGAAGCGCCGCTCGAAGAAGCGCGCCATCGCGATCATCGCTGCCGCAGCCGTCGTGCTCGCCGGCGGCATCACGGTCACCTCCGTGACGGTCGCTCAGGCTGAGGCCGAAGAGACGCTGCGCCAGTGCACCGTCGCCCTCGACGCAGGAGCCACTGCTGCCGAGGCGGCCGCGACGTCCGTCGAGAACGCCAACACCGCCCTCGAGGCTGTCGCCCAGACGGCGCTCCCCGACACCGACGGCTGGGTGAGCGGCAACTACGCCGACCGCGCCGGAGCAGAGGCAATCGACGCGGTCGAAGCCGTCGAAGCGAGTGAAGGGGTCGAGGCTGTCGAAGCCGTCGACGCCGTCCCCGCTCGCCCCAGCGGTGCCGAGCAGATCGCGAACGTCACCGATGGCAGCGTCTCCCTCGCGAACGTCATCATCCCTGACGAGTGCGAGGACCGCACCGAGGCCGCGGCGATCACCAAGCTCGCCAAGTCGACGACCGCTGACGCGGCCGACCTCGACGGGAGCACGCAGGTGCTGACCGACGACTTCGCCGTCTTCCAGGCGGAGGAGACCGCACGCATCGCTGCCGAGATCGAGGCCGCACGCATCGCCGCAGAGCAGGAAGCCGCACGTCTCGCCGCCGAAGAGGCTGAGCGCCAGCGTGCCGCTGAAGAGGCCGCGCGCCAGCAGAACGCCCAGCAGAACTGGAACAACAACGGTGGTTCCAGCAACAACGGCGGCGGCTCCAACAACAACGGCAACAGCGGCGGGAGCCGACCCCCGGCCAACAACGGCGGGACGAAGCCCGGCGGCGGAGGCCCTCCCGGTGGCGGTCAGGTCGGAGGCGGCCCTGGCGGCTGTGTCGTGGACAACGGCATGGGTGGCACACGCCCCTGCTAAGACCGGGGATGGCTGGACCATCCCGCATCTCGTCTACCAACGGTAGAAGGAGAATCCGAGGCCGTCGCTCAGCGGCGCCCTCAGCCCGAGCTCAGCGCCCAGCGCCAGAACGGTTCAAGAACCCCCGGGGAGCATCCGCTCCTCGGGGGTTTTCTCTCCCCATGCAGGCGCGTACCGTTTCGCCGGTACGCAGTGCTAGCAGCACCTGTCGCCGAAAACCCCAGGTGGCGAGGCTCTTTTGATGCCCTCTTGCCGAGCACGCCAGAGGCGCGTACCGGATTGCGTACCGCTTTCGTTGATGCTCTTTTGTGAGCTGACCTGGCAGAAACCCGCAAAGTACCGAATGTACCGCGCCGCTGAACGAACTATATGCGTGTGCGCGTGCATGCGCGCATGTGTGTACTTTCTACGAATTCACGGTACATCGGTTACATCCCCCCTTCTTTCTCTCTTACTTCATTGAAATATCAAGGGAAAGCCGCCCCCAGCGCGTACCGTTTCGCCCCTTTCGTGCTTCTTGAAAACGGTACCCACCGTCATGCCATGCGTGCCCCTTTGTGCTCCTGAGCTGGGGATTCCTGTGTGCAGGTCGGTACCGATTTCGCTATTCAGAAAAGGTACTTCGCCACTTCGCGGGCGCATTCTGCACCCGCGGTACATCACGAAAGGGCACCTCCGTGCGCCACGCTCAAGACCATCTCCTGCTGGCCATCGGCGAGCTCCAGTGCATCCAAGACGGCTCCCCCGCCACGCTCTCTGAGCTCAGCGCCTTGGCGATAGCCCAACGCGAGATCGACGATCTCCTCAGGGCGTGCGTGCAGGAACTTCGCACTGACCCCAAGCAGCCGCGCTCCTGGAGCGAGATCACAGGCGCCGTTCAGTCCGACTCGACCAACGCGGTGAAGAAACGCTTCAGTGTGTCCACGGCCATCGAACTCGAGCAGGTCGCTGCGTTCTGGACAGATCACTCCGAGCAGTTCGCATGGGACTTCCTCCCGAACGGCTTTCTCTACGCCCTCTACCGAGCGTGGCCTCAGGCCACCGGTCGTGGGCTGAGCAAAGAGACCTTCATGCGTCGACTCATCGCCGTCGCGGTCGACAGCGGTCGCTGGGAGCACATTCGTAGCCGCCCCGGATCTCGCATGCAAGCCTCCGAGCCGCTCGTGCGAACCGCGAAGACCTGGTCGCACAACGGAGCGGACTCGCGTGCGCTCTGGGGCCTCCGGAGGGTAGCCCCGGCAGCCGTAACAACCCCACCTACCTCAGCTGATATCCCGAATCGAGAGACCCATGACTGACACGACACCGCGTGAGACTCGCACCATCATCACGACCGCGCAGGTCCGAGCGCAGGACCTGCGTGACGACGACTTCATCCTTATCGACAACCAGTGGCGCGCCGCGTTCGACGTGCACTTCGCCAGCGACTCCGTGATCAAGATGGTCGCGGCCGGGGACGCTGACCAAACCGCCATGCGTGCTGAGATGGCCGGTGTGCGCCTGGACGCGTACCAGGATGGCGCCGACGGCCGGCACATCCAGAGTCACATCAGCCGTCCCGGCGTCCGCCCGGCGCTGTTCCTGTCGTCGCGTACCACGGTCGCCGTCAGAACCTCCTCCGGCGAGTCCGGCATGCAGCCGATGCCCACCACCTCGGCCGTCGCAGCACTCCTCGAGACCAACGAGTACATCGCTGTGCGATGGGTGCGCGACGAAGCGTCGGACGGCAACCAGACGGAGGACGCCTGGGCTGTCTTCCGACGCTGGGACCTCGTCACCATTCAGTTCGAGGAGGAGGTGGCAGCATGATCGCCCTGCTCAAGCGCGAAGCTCTGCCCGTTGTGATCAGGAGCGAACGCGTCCCCACCGAGTACGACATCGAGACGATCAGTCGCGCCGGCATCACGATCGTCACGCTGATCGACGACCGGTCGCGACGGTTTTCCGGGCTGACGCTCGCGAGTGCCTTCCGCCGCGCTGAGGGCGCACAGGATCCCCTCGATCCGATCCATCACGACCCGTACCCGGCTCCGCGAGAGGTGTCGCTGTGGTGGGCGCAGACAAGGCTCAGCCCGATCGGTCGGCTGCTGAACTGGATCGCTCGGCGTCGTTAGCCCGCCTGGAGGCGTTCGAGAAACCCCTTGAACGCCTCCTCCGCGACATCCTTCGACTCGTGCACTCCGAGCATCACCCTGTGGAGGGGCATACCCTCGAGCTTCACCTCGGCCTGAGCCTCGAACCCGCTGCCCATGTTCCGGATCACCGGCATCACGCTCACGACGTGATCGGCGTTGATCCACATCGACGGTGATTTACCTGTCGGGTCGGGCAGCTCCAGCAGTTGCATGCCCCTCACCGTATAGACCATCCCGGCATATGGCTATGCAGCCGCGAGGTGACCGCGGCCCGATCATGACGCCATAGTCGCCATAGACCTCATTCAGACAGGAACCCCATGCTCCGCAAGACGTTCACTCTCACTGCGATCGCAACCGCGACCATGCTCACGCTCTCTGGATGCGCCGCGAGCCCGCAACCGACACTCGAGTACCTCAAGGGCACCTGGGAGTGCGCCGGTACAGACCGTGAGGGTGTCTTCATGCTCCGGGCCTTCACTGCAACGGTTACGGACGAAGCTCTCTCCTTCGAGTCCGACGACCCCAACACGGCTGCACTCCTCGACAACCTCGGATCTGGCGAACCGCTCACGCTGGGTGAGGACGATGACCTGACGAGATTCGGTGACTACGCCGTGCGACTCCCCGAGTCGACCCCAGAAGACGAAACCGTCTCCATGGCCTACGGCCTGGTAGGGCAGCGCATGAACCCTGAGGTCGACATTGTCGCGATCGTGGGCGACCCCGGCGTCCGGGTGAAGCTCACCAACACGAAGACTGGCGCGCTCTACTCAGACACGGGCGCCTGCATCAAGCGGTAGCCTGCTGACCGGCCAGTGACGATACGACGAGGAGTCTGCGATGTCCGACAACCGCTGGCACCAGGCGTACCTCACCCTCCTGGACACGCTCAGAATGTCGCAGCGGGAACGCGAGAAGAGAAGCGAGTTCGTTACGGATGCTGACGGCGGGCAGGAGCTCGGCTGGGTCATCTTCGAACGCGAGCGCATGCTCGAAGCTGTCAACGCCCTTCGGAGCCAAGCGAACACCGCCCCTGTCGACCTGGACGCAGTGCTTCGCGCCGAATCAAGCGCCTGCGGCCACTCCGACTACACGTCGAAGTTCGCGATCCGATGCGCTGACCTCGTCGTCGCATAGCGCCGCAGTGCGCGGGGCGTAAGGTCGCTCGTATGAGCACCCGCGAGATCCACGCCTTCCGCGGTGATGCCGCCGCCTGGTACAGCGCGGTGCTCGACGAAGTGACAGCGGCGCTCCCGTCATCCATCGATCGTGCACGTCAGATCCTCGAGCCGATCGCCGGCGAAGTGTGGATGGGCAGTCTCACCCTTCACGGCGTGGCCACGGCCGGCAGCGATGCCCGCACCTCTCGCCGCGTCTCCGATCGCACGCGTGCCGAGGTGTTCCTCCGCGACGGCTTCCTCTGCACGTACTGCGGGGGCCGCACGATCCCCCGGTGCATCCTCGTCGCGATCAGCGACGTGTTCCCCGACGAGTTCCCGTACTACGCGCACTACCGCCGCGGCACTGTGCATCCGGCGTATTGGGCGCTCGCGCCCGAAGCCGACCACGTACTCGCGCATGCCGGTGGCGGATCGAGCGACCCGTCGAATCTCACAACCCTGCACGCGATGTGCAACACGCGGAAGTCCAGCCTCGCAGTCGACTCTCTGCCGTTGGTCTCCACGACGCCCGCGCGCGATCAAGGATGGGATGGGCTCCTCTCCCGATACCCCGACATCATCGCGGCCGGCGAGACGACAGGCCGCCGGCACTCCGCTCCGGACTACCACTCGAGCTGGCTTCACCGCTTCGGCCAGGGTCTCGCCTGAAGCGACACTTCTTGCCTGTCGCATTCGTTCGCAGTACCCTTAATAACCGATTACTAACGCGTGAGGAGGCCCGCCGTGGCCGCTCGACCCATCAGCTTCGCCCTCGATGAGACGGACATTCCGCTGCTTGACGAACTCTCCGCTGAGTTCGGTGACGGCAACCGCAGCGAGTTCCTCCGCGTCGCCATGGCTGACTTCAAGGAGCGCCTGCGCCTGAAACGGCTACAGGAGGTGCGAAAGGGCATTGAGTCTCTTCATGCCGATGCACTCGCCGAGCGGGGCGGCAAGGTCTTCACGACCGAGGAGACGCTCAAGCTCATCGACGATCTCCGGGTGCCGTGACCGACAGCGCCGCGGCTGCTGCGGCACCCGGCAAGATCCCCGTCGTCCTCGACATCAACGTCTATCTCGACTTCATCGGTCGTGGCGACGGCAGGATGCTCTTCCCCACGCAGAGTGAGATCCCCTCTTCCTCCCCCGCGGCCGACGCCCTGGCGCTTGCTTTCGACGATCGCTACGCGCTCTTCGCGTCGCCGCACATCCTGCGGAACATCAGCCGAGTCATGCGCGAGAACGGTCAATCGCCCGAGACTCGAGAGAGGTTCCTCAAGTTCATCGCCGAGACCTGCGAACTCACCGGCGGAGCGATCGTTGACCCGGTGGTGCTGGATCACGGCATCGGAGATCATGAGGACAACCACATCCTCGCTCTCGCGAAAGACCCCTCCGTCAACGCTGACGTCATCGTCTCCTCGGACCACCACCTGACAGATCTCGGCCCAGCCTGGAACGGACGGCTCATCATGCGCCCGCGACAGTTCACCTCCCATATGGTCCGATCCGCTGCGATGCAGACGCACACCCCCGCTCCGGCTCAGCCTCCGGTTCGGCCGAAGCGCGCCGCACCGACAGCTCCATATTCCGGCATGCCTCGACTGTCCGACCGCTTCCCCGAGCTTCGAGACGTTCACCTCGACCGGCCCGGAATCGGCGGCGCAGTCGGTCGTCAATCGGAAGACGACAGGCAGCTGTAGCCGCCTTCGTCCCAACACACCAAGAGCCGCCCGGACACTGCGTCCAGGCGGCTCTTTCGCGCGCCCGAAAGAACAACTCTCATGCCTGAACCCAAGCCGCTCGACCCCAAGACCGCCCGGCACATCCGCGCCATCGTCATCACGCAGGACGACGCACTGAAAGGTCGACCCTGGCGATCGCTGAAGGAGATCAAGCGCGCGCTGAAAGCGGGCGAGATCAGCTGACAGACGCACGCCGGCAGCCACTCGACCATCCAGGAGAATCCGATGACCGCCATCTACGGCACCACCACTCATGACACCGACGAGATCGTCACACTGCGTGATGAGATCAACGCCCTCGAGGCGGCCTTCGACGCGTCACGCTGGGCGCACATCACAGAGCAGCGCGCCAGGATGGATCGCTACGACCAGCTCATGGCGGCCCGTCGCCCGACCTACCCGACGGCAGAACAGCTGGCCGGGCTCGATCAGGTCGCCACCATCGTGCACAACGGCACTCCCTACGGCACACACCACGGCTGGCCGACCCAAGACGACAAAGCCTCGGGCCTCGAGCTACCGAGAAGTGTGCAGTTCTCCTCCACGGTCAGCCGCATCAACGTCTACGCCCTCGCCCCGTATCGATCGCGCAGCACAACCCGCGCGTGGATCTTCTCTGAGGACGAGATCGAGGCGCTGAGGAGCGAGGTGAAGCAGCGCGCCCTGAGAATCGCGACTGAGTGGCGGCACGAGGACGGCATCGCATTCATCGTCGCGGACGGCCGCGACTGAGGCGCCTGGCCGCCCCGGGTATCAAGTCAGTACGCGGCGGCGCGTCGCCTGAAATCATGCGGAACGCGCTCTCACCTGCTCAGCCCCATCTCACTTCCCTGTCTGGCCCTTTACCGACGATAAGACCAGTTATCGCAGCTATCCGGCGCAGCCCCTCTTTTCCCGGGGAGACGCCGAAAACGGCCAGAATGGAGACCGAGTGATGATCGCCGCCCCCACGACTCCCTCACCAGACGACGCGAAAGCACGCGAGCGCATCATCACCCGCCACGAGGCGGGAGCGTGGCGATGACCGAAGAGCTGACCACGCCCGTCGTGATTCTGCCACCGGGCGCACAGGTGCCCACCAGAACGAGCGCGCCGCTCCCCCAGCGACTGCTGGACGGCATCCAAGAGCACCAGGCCGTCGCCACAGCGCCGAACACAGCGCGCGCATACGAAGCCGACTGGCGCGCGTTCGAACGCTGGTGCGATGAGCACGACCAGGTCTCACTGCCCGCGACCGGTGAGACGGTCGCGGCGTACATGACCGATCGCGCAGCACTCGTGTCCGAGTCCGGCGACTACGTCTATGCGCCGAGCACCATCCAGCGCTGGGTCACTTCGATCAACGTCCACCACCACGGCGCTGGTATGCCTCAGCCGGGCTCGTCGGCTGAGGTCAAACGGACCCTTGCCGGCATCCGGCGCGGTCACGTGAGACCGACGCGAAGGATGGCCCCGCTGCTGCTCGAGGATCTCAAGAAGGTGCTTCTCGGCATCGACCTTCACGGCTTTCCCAACGGGATCCTCGGACACCGCGATGCGGCGCTCCTCGTCATGGGTTTCGCCGGCGCATTCCGTCGTTCAGAGCTCGCATCCCGTCTTGTCGGCGACGTCACCGTGCACACCGAGGACGGCCTGCACGTTCGACTGCTCACCTCGAAGACCGACCAAGAGGGGCGCGGATCCGTGAAGGGCCTCCCGTACGGTGCGAATCCGCTCACGTGCCCGCCGTGCGCCTTCCTGCGGTGGGTGCGCGTTCTTGACTCTGCTCTTCACGCCACGAGGAGCGAGATGATGACTCTTCTCCGCGAGTCCAGCACCGACGTGCACATCTGTCACGGGCCCACCCCTGAGCTCGACCGGCTCGATCCGAAGACGCCGCTGTTTCGCCCTGTGCGCCGCGGTGGCCATGTCGGAGCGACGCCGATTAGCGGTGCGGTGGTCGATCGCGTCGTGAAGCTCCGCCTGGACGGCGCGGGCATGAACCCGAAACGGTTCGGCGGACACTCGCTGCGTGCCGGTTTCGTGACGCAAGCTCTTCGCGCCGGCGCCTCTCCGGCCTCCGTCATGCGGCAGACGAACCACAAACGTGTCGAGACCGTCGAGATCTACCGTCGCGAACACGACCCTCTCCGCCAGAACGCCGTCACCCGCATCGGGCTCTGACACCCATCTGCAGGAGGAGGTTGCTCACCGTGACACGTACAGCCACGCGTCGACCGTCCCGAGAGGCCCGCGAGTGGGCGCTCTTCCTCGACTGGTGCACGTCCACGAAGGCACCGGCCCTACCGACGACGAGTGACACGATCGCGGCCTTCCTCGCTGCCTTTCCCGCCTCCCTCGACGCGCAGGGTCACAGGGTGAGAACCATCCGTCGCGCCCACGCTCGAGCCGGTGAACCTCTCGAGCTGCCGTCGACGCCGCCACGATCGGCGCTGCAGAGCGGTGACGGCTGGGCCTCGCTCCCGGACGCCCTGGCGAACCTGTCGCCCTATCAGCATCGGAAGTACTTCGCCCAGGCGATGCGGGCTCGACGTGACGGCTGGCTTCTCGTACTGATCGGAGTCGTCGGACTGTCCCGAGCGGAAGCTCGCTCTGTCATGCAGGCCGAAGTCACGCTGTTCCCGTCTCTCTCGATCCGCGACGTGCCGATCCCCAAGAGCGACCCTGCCGCGGCATGTGCGGCCTGTGCCGTTACGCGCTGGCTCCGGATTGTCGGGGCTGCGTCGCGGCACTGGTGGACCGACGTGAAGGAGAGTGTGACGCCCGACCAGGATCAGCTCTCGCACGACTGTCGCTCGAGCTTGGATGGTGTCTGGCGCGAGGCTGAGACGCTCCTGCCTGCCATCGACCAGTACGGGCATGTCACGAGCGACCCGATGTCCCCGAAGTCCATCACCGCGGTGATGAAACGCCGTCAGCGAGTCGGAGGATCCGTTGACCGCGATCAGGTCATTCGTACTGTGTCGACCGGGCGCTTCGCCCGGGCGACCCCGAACGAGCTCGCTGACGCGTACGACGATGTCGATGCGCAGCTCGCGGCAGTCCTGCTCCGGTCGGCTCAGATCCTGCAGGAGAGCGACGAGATGCTCGATCGCATCTCGTCCCTCACCCGACCAGTCGAGGCGACCCCTCCTGGTCGATGACTGGGGGCGCGCGCGAAGCGCGCACCGGGTCTGGTTGTGACGTTCCACCCCAACCCGACTTCCTTCCTGCGCATCCGCCAGCGATAACCGCCGGCTGGATCACTCAGCGAAGGAGGTCGGCCATGGGGCTGTTCCAGCACGAAATCACGAGCATCTCTGATGCCCCTCGGCCGCGTGTGAGCCGGACGGCCGTTGTCGCGCTCATCAGCGCAGCATGTGGCTTCCTCACCGCCATCGGCTTCGTCATCGCGATCGTGCTCGGACATCTCGCGCTCATCCGGATGTACTTCCAGCGCAGCAACGGCACGCCGAAGCGCGGACGTCGACTCGCGATTGCGGCGCTGTGGATCTCGTACACCGCTCTCACCATCGCGGCAGCCGCCTTGCTCACGATCTTGCTGATCGCGTACGCCGAGCTGCCGGCTCCTCCCTCCATCTTCTGAACACCACCCGCGCAGATACGGCGCGGCGGAAAGCGAGACCTCATGACCACGCCTGATGAGCACGACGGGCCCGACGGGGAGTCGCCGCCGAAGATCCATCTCGCCTTTCAGACCCCGGTGGGGTTCTTCTCCGAAGGCGCGGACCTCCCGCCAGAGATCAGAGAAGCGCTCGTCAGCCAGTTCTTGGCCGACGATTCGATCCCCGTGGAGATCCGCGAGGCACTCTCCAAGTCGCTTGGCGTGACCATCGAAGAGGCCAAGAGCGCCCCGCACGTCTCGCTCGCCATTCAGGCGCACCGCGAGCAGCTCTGGGACCTCCTCGACAGCGCGTTCCCGAACGATCCTCACCTGTGGAACGCAGGAGAGGCGCTCTTCACGATGTCTGCGAAGAATCCCGCCACGGTCGACGACGCCGGACGCCTCGCCGCGCTCGAATCGGCGAACCATCACCTCCGCCGGCACGCGGCTCGCCTCTCCCCCGAAGTGAGCCCGCAGGATCAGCTGATCGCCGACTTCCGCGAACAGATGGACGGCATCTAACGCCTCGCCTCAGGGCCGCACCCCACCCGGGGTGCGGCCTTGCTTCGTCGCAAGGCTCAGCCGAGCGCGACATCGGACGCCCAGACCTCTTTGCTCCGCCGATACCCACCTCCCTCCACTGCGCCCAAAGCGCACGGCGTGGACCCTCGGCTCGCACGAAATTCCGAAAGGCCTCTGACGATGGCGAAGACCCAGAACGAGATCACGAAGCAGGTGACCACCAAGTACCTCGCTTCTCTCCAGGGCGGCAAGCTCCCCAGCCCCGCGACGATCGAAGAGACACTTCTCGCAGAGACGAACAAGGAGTTCAACGTCGAGAACGCGGGTCGCCAGGGCACCCACAAGATCAACCTCCTGAAGCGACTGACCTTCTCCCAGATCGCGCAGATCCTCATCACGCTCCACAGGGTGGTGCGGATCGCTCCGTCGGGCAAGAACACCGACCGTGACCTGGACCTACTGGCGATGTACGTCGACCGAGGCGAGGACAAGGGTGTGTACGCGACGAGTGAGGATCACATCCGAAGCGTCGGCCGGCTCTACAACCGCGAACTCACCATCAACGAATCTCGAGAGGTGATGACCGTCCTTCGTGAGGAGGCGCCCCGCGTAGGCCGCTGCTCCGACCGCGACCTGATCGCGGTGAACAACGGCATCTTCGACTTCAAGTCGAAGGAGCTCCTCCCGTTCGACCCGTCCAAGGTGTTCCTGTCCAAGGCGCGCGTCGACTACGTCGCCACAGCTCTCTCGCCCGGCATCCAGACCCCCGATGGGGACACCTGGGAGGTCGAGGAGTGGATCCAAGGACTGAGCGACGATCCCGAGGTCGTCCACCTGCTCTGGGAGATCCTCGGCGCCATCGTGCGTCCGCACGTGCGCTGGAACAAGAGCGCATGGTTCTACTCCGAGAAGGGCAACAACGGAAAGGGCACCCTGGTCGAGCTGATGAGGAACCTCGTCGGAACTGCCAGCTACGCCTCGATCCCGATCGCCGACTTCGGCAAGGACTTCCTACTCGAGCCGCTCACGCGCGCGAGTGCGATCCTCGTCGACGAGAACGACGTCGGCACCTTCATCGATCGCGCCGCCAACCTCAAGGCGATCATCACGAACGACGTGATCTCGATCAACCGCAAGTACAAGACGCCGATCGCGTATCAGTTCTGGGGCTTCATGGTCCAGTGTCTGAACGGGTTCCCGAAGATCAAGGACAAGTCCGAGAGCTTCTATCGTCGCCAGTTGTTCGTGCCGTTCGAGAAGAGCTACACCGGTGCCGAGCGCCGTTACATCAAGGACGACTACGTCGGCCGTGATCAGGTCCTGCAGTACGTGCTCAAGCGCGTTCTGCACATGGACTACTACGTGCTCTCCGAGCCCGAGGCGACGCGTCTTGTGCTCGACGAGTACAAGAAGGCGAACGACCCGGTGCGCGCGTTCTGGGACGAGTTCGAGGAAGTCTTCGTCTGGGATCTCCTGCCGTTCCCCTTCCTATACGACCTCTACAAGTCGTGGTTCGCGAAGACCAACCCGTCGGGTTCTCCGATCGGGCGGAACAACTTCATCACGGACCTGGTCGCGATCGTCGACAAGTCAGAGCTCTGGTACTGCCAGGACAAGACCGCGAAGATCCGCCCGGCGAACCGGATGGACAAGCCCGAGCCGCTCATCGCGCGGTTCGACCTCAGGGACTGGATGAACCCCGGCTACCTGGGGACTGACCCGCTCAAGAAGTCGCTGTTCTCGCCGTTGGCCGCGAACTATCGCGGACTGCAGCGGCAGGCAGGAACCGGTGCCGCGGCGCCGGCGCCCACCGACGACGACTGAGTCGTTTGAACGCGGGGTCCGCGAGACCCCGCGTTCAGCACCCATTTCGACCGCCGCCGTATCGACGGCCCCCACCGCAGAAGGGCTCCTCCATGAGCGAGAGCAAGCTGGATCTCATCGCCAAGATGCTGGCGAAGGCCGAGAGCACGACACCCGAGGAGGCTGAGGCCCTCACCGAGCACGCCGAACGTCTCATGCTGAAATACGGCATCGAGCAGGCGCGCATCGACGAACGTCGAGCCAAGCTCGGGCAGTCTCAGGAGCAGATCGTCCAGGAGACGCAGCTGTTCACCGGCGTCTACGCCCGCGACTTGCGCGAGATGGGTGGCCAGGTCACCTTCGCTCTGGGCACCCTGCGTCCTCTGCAGAAAGACGTCGCCGGACTCGGCTCGATCCTCTACATCGTCGGCTTCGAGTCCGATGTTCGCCAGGCCCGACTGCTCATCGCCAGCCTGGAGGTTCAGGCGATGGTCGCTATGCGTGCCTGGTGGCGCGCCAATCGTCCGCTCTTCCGCTACAGCTCCGAGAGCGAGAAGCGTCGAGCGCGCAGCGGATTCATCCGTGGCTTCGGAGCCGGCGCATCCGCCCGGATTCGCCGCAACCGTCAGACCATCGTCGAGGACGCCGGCTCGGGGACCGATCTCGTGCTCTCCTCCCGCCGTGATCGGGTGGACGCGGTCGTCGACGAGAAGAAGCACCCGAAGGCCAGGACTCGCAAGCCGGCCGATGAGCTGACGTACGCCGAAGGCGTGCGGGCGGGCTACGAAGCGAACACCGGTGAGAAGAACCTCACCGCCGGCCGCGCGCTCGAGTCGCACTCCGACGAAGACGCGGCATAGCCGCCGAGCACCCACTCACACCCATCCACTGACCCTCCGGAGAGGAGCACCATGTCCGAGCCCATCTACGAGGCCCTCATCGCGCAGCGACGAGGCGACAACTCAGAGGCTTACCTCTCGCTCCCCCAGGAAGACCTGGTGGACGAACTCGAGATCTGCGCCGACTTCGCCGACGGCACCCTTCGCGGTGACCTCGTGCCCCTCGCCCACTTCATGCGCAACCGGATCGCCGCAGCTCTTCGCACCGCGGCCGCAGCACTTCGCTCTTCACGTGCCGCCCCCGCCCCTACCGGTCACCTCCTGGACCGCGTCGAGGAGGCCATCGAACGAGTGCTCCGCCAGCACGACATCGACCCCGTCGTCAAGCGCCCCGGCTTGGGCTCCGAATGGGCCGCGCGCGTCGCTGCTCGAGCGGCGATCGCCGAAACGCTCAAGCTCAGCGCCGACACCGCCAATCGCGGCATCGAACGGATGGCGAGCGAGCGAGCTCGGCAGATCCATGAAGAGGGCCACGAACCCGCTGCGGACATCGGACGCTCTCGCGAGCTGATGGCAGCCGCGCGCTGCTATCTCGAAGCAGCCGACTACGGCGCTGACGCCTGGCACGACCGAGACGGACGCTACCTGCCGCCCGGCGGCTGGCCCTGGCCGCCTGCGGCTTGGAAGCCGTCCGAGGACGCGAGTCGCAACCTCGAGATCGCCGGTGCGCTCATAGCCGCAGCGTTCGATGCAGACGCGGCAGAACGCGCCATCGCCGAAGCCGTACCCGCGAAACGCCCGAAGCGGCGGCCTCGCTTCACCTGACCCCCACGACACCAAGAGGAAGGAATCTCGCATGTCGAATGCTCTCTTGGCGCCCACCCCCGACGCGCAGCTGACGAAGGCGGCCCGTCCAGTGACGGCGAAGACCGCGAGCTTCGTGTTCTACGACATCGAGGCGCTGAACAACGTCTGGACCCTCTGCGCGTACGCCCCGCGCACCAACACGATCGATGCGTTCTACCTGATCGACCCGACCGGACCTCTCGCCGCGGAGATCGCGGAGAAGCCGGTCAGCCTGCAGGACGCAGCTGAGATGATCATCGCCTCGAACCCCGCCTTCCAGATGGTCGACGGCATGAAGCGCACCGTCAGGCTGCACGACCTGTCCACGTGGCCGGGCAACCTCGCTCTCGCGCAGATGTTCGGGCTCAGCGACGCCGACTCCGTCAACGACCCCGACTCGCGCTCGTCGTACTCGTCGTTCCTCCGGCCGGTCTGCGACACGGACCCTGAGTACGACCCCTTCGAAGCGCACCCCTACTTCGTTGGGTACAACTCGTACAGCTACGACACCACGATTCTGGCGCTGTACTTCATGGAGGCCTTCTCGCATCTCCCGCGTGCGCTCTCGCAGAACCAGCACGCGGCCACCGGCTTCATGCCCCCGGCCGCATCTCGCCTCCGTTCCTACAACGACGAGATGTTCCAGGAGCCGTACAAGAAGTACATGCACACGTACCTCACCGAGGGTCGTGTGGCCGGCGGCAAGAAGTACGGCAGCGTGCCGAACCGGATCCGGGCGTCGATGATCAACTCCGGTCGTCACATCGATGCCGCGCGTCTCAACGAGGCGCAGCGGATGGTCGCCCTGAAGCGGCAGCTCGGCGGCCTGGGTCGCCAGATCATGGAGAGCGACAAGCTCGACTCGCGCAACGCGACGGTCGAGACGCTCCAGCAGTTCTACGAGCTGCTGGCCTACAACGTCTCCGACGTCGTCGGTCTCGCGAAGCTCTTCGAGCACCCCACCTACGCTTCAGGCTTCGACCTGAAGAAGGGCCTGATCGACGAGTACCCCGAGACCATCTACGAGAAGTCGCGATTCTCCAGCAGCCCGAACATCAGCCCCAAGGCTGTTCGACGCGGCCGCCTGACTCCCGACGCATCCTCGGCGAAGCTCGTAGGTCTCATCCTGAGCCCCTACGGCAACCTGGACGACCTCGAGGCTGTCAGCTTCATGTACCCGTCTGAGATGGTCGCGAAGGAGCGCGGCATCCAGCGCGTCAACGTGCTGGATGAGTGCCGAGCGTTCTTCTACGAGAACATCACCGACGAATCCGCGCGCGCGCAGTTCGACGAGGTGTACCGCTACTACAAGTCGATCGAGGGCCAGAACTTCAACGACTCTCGGGAGTACACCGAGACCTACGGGTTCGACAACCGGCCCATGGTCCTGAAGTACATGCCGAAGACCGCGAACAACCTGCCGTATTTCAATGCGGACGGGTCACCCTCCACGTGCTTCGCCACCTTCTCCACCGGTGGCATCCACGGGGCCGAGGCGGCGTGGGATCGCTACATGGCCGACATCGCGCTCTGGGAGCCGAAGAACGACCTGCTCAATGCGGTCAAGAGGGAGTATCGGGATCCGCTCGTGGTGCGCACCACCAAGGGCGGCGTCACGCTCGCCGATGGGCGGGTCGTGCAGCACGCCGAGGTCCTCGCCTCGAAGTCCACGATCAAGAACCTCAAGGCAATGTCCGAGGCACTCGAGGTCGAATACCCCGGATGGGCAACATGCCCTGAAGAGCTGTTCGACCACGAGCGCTACCGCGAGATCGCCGCCCGCTTCCCGTCCGTCGGGTACAAGGAATCGCTCCCGAAGCCGGAGCTGTTCAAGGTGCTCAAGGACGGCTCGACGAAGCTGAACAAGAAGTACACCTACACCTCGGTCGACACCGCGATCCACGAGGACTTCACGAGCTACTACCCGAACATGCTCCGCAACATGAGCGCGTTCTACAACGCCGAGCTCGGGGAGGACCGGTACGCGAAGATCCTCGCGGACAAGGATCGCTACGGGCAGATGATGAAGGCGCCGGGGCTGAGCGACGAGGAGAAGACCCGCCTGGGTGTTCTCCGCAACGGGACGAAGCTCATCCTCAACTCGGCATCCGGTGCCGGCGACACGACCCACCACACCCCGATCCGGGTCAACAACGCCATCATCTCGATGCGAATCATCGGACAGCTCTTCTCCTGGCGCATCGGTCAGGCGCAGACGCTGGCAGGCGCCCGGATCATCTCGACGAACACCGATGGTCTTTACTCCGTCCTGGACGAAGAGACCAACAACCGCGTCCTCGCCGAACAGCAGGCGCTGATCAACGTCGAGATCGAGCCCGAGCCGCTCATCATCGTGAGCAAGGACTCGAACAATCGCCTCGAGATGGAGGTGCCAGAGGACCCGGCAACGCCTCTGTGGGAGGCGCCGTTCGTGTCGGCATCGGGCGGCACGCTCGCGTGCTTCAAGGAGCCTCAGCCCACGAAGAGCCTCGCGCACCCCGCGGTGCTCGACTGGGCACTGGTGAGGTACCTCCGATACATCGTGGGTGGATACGTGCCCTCGTGGCGGGACACTCCGATCAGCATCACCGAGCCGCTCGACAGGCGTCTCGGGAAGCAGCTGATGCTCGAGGCGATTCGGAACAGCGACCCCGTGCTCGCCGCACGGCTGTTCCAGAACGTGATCGCCGCCGCCAACGCGACGGTCACGATCCCGTTCGCGGCGGATCCGCTGGATCCGATCGACCCGAAGCTCGATGAGGTCACAAACCCTCGCAAGCTGCAGCACTACAACCGGATGTTCATCGTGCACCAGGGGAAACCCGGAGCCGTGTCCCTCCGGGCAGCCGGTGCGTGGGCCGTGACGCCGGCCTCCAAGGTGAAGCGCGCGAAGGACCAGCTGTCACCGGTGGTGACGGACCCCATAGCGCTGCAGATCCTCCAGGAGAACGGCTACGCGCGCAGCCGGGTCGAGACGACCCAGACGGGCAGGACCCTCCTTCCCGAGGACCAGGACGTCGTTGTTCGCAAGATCAACGGCATCGACCCTGCCTGGAGTGTCCTCATCGAGAACGGTGACCTGCTCTGCATGGGCGACGATGCGCTGCGCGACCTCCTCGGTTGCCTGGACATCGACGCCTACGTGGGTCTTCTCGCCAGCACGTTCGAGGTGAGCTGGATGAACTCCGCGGACGGCTCCGCAGAGGACGAGTCCGACGAGGACTAGAGCGATCTCGCCCATCCCCGCGAAGGGGTCTCAGCTACACGCTGGGGCCCCTTCGTGCCCGCCTCGAGAACGTCGCCAGCGACTAGTGCGCATCGAGAGATAGTGGCTCCGCTCCAGCCATGCCGGACCATCTGGATTGCGAAGGACTCTGATCTCCCCAGACAGAGTCCTTCGCCAGTGCGCTCAGATCCCCAGAAACAAGCCCACCTTCCACTGATCATAGAGACGAGATCACGATGTACGGCACCCTCGACCCTGAGAAATTCCGAGTCGTTACCTCGGGCGATCGGGAGATCGTCGTTCAGCTCGGACCGGTCAGCGCGGAGTACGCCTTGGCCACGGCCAACCCCGACGGGGTCTACACCGGAGTGCTCGCTCTCGAGCCAGGTTTCTACCAGCCCGCCATCGAAGGCGGGAACATCGACTCCTTCACCGACGACCTCGTCGAACGACTTCACCGCGGCCTTCACGCCTACGGCGCCAGCGAGAGAATCGTCGGCTTCGACCACGAGAACGACCTCGTCCTCGTCCAGGTCAGCAACGACGTCTGCGCAGCCGCAGACGAAGACGACGACCACGTTCCCGCCTGACCTCCACCCACTTCGTCGCCCAGAGAGGCACCATTATGACCACCACCGCCGCCGCCCCCGCCCCGTCCCGCGTCTCCGAGCTCGACAACATCGTCAGCTTCATGGGCTCGGACAAGTCCAACGACTGGTCCGCGGAGATCGACGCTCTGCGCGCGATCGAGTCAGAACTCCTTTCGCTTCAGGAAGAGGTCGAGACCTACCGCGCGAACGTCGGTTCGATCGAGAACATCGTGAAGACCAGCCGCTATGCGCGCCTAGGCCAGTTCGCGGCAGTCACGCTCGGTGCGAACGAAGAGCACCGGAGCTCCGACATCACCTCGGACCTGACGACCTTCTGGCAGGCCATCGCTTCGCCGGCCATCGGCGGGCAGAGCGACGAGGACCTCAAGCATTGGCGCACGCTCGCCGATCTGATGGGTATCCGCCACGACGGACCGAAGCCCGAAGAGATCACCGAGGTGGCCGCATGAGCGAGCGCGAAGAGACACTCTCCCTGGACCGCGCGACGCTGACACCCGTGGAGGACGCGCGTTACGAGGACACGACTCAGACGGTCGCGGATCTCGATGGCTCCGACGACGAGGCGACGTGGCTCCAGCCGGGCTACGTGCTGGAGCGCGAAGACGTGGACTACATCCGATCGCTGGTGCTGCCCGCATCCGTGCGGAGCCACCCGAAGCTGTAGGTCGCCCGATGATGACCGCAGTCCGCGACTTCAACGCGCGGCGCAACGCCCGGTTCTGGAACCAGGCGGTGGTGAGCATCACCTGCGACGGAAAGCACTCAGACGGCAAGGGGCGAAGCGTGCGCGATCTCGATGCGCGACTCGGCCGCCAAAGCGCTCGAGCCCAGGGGTGGGCCGTCGCAGTCAAAAACCCGAAGAGTCGTCGTCGACTCGACTACTGCCCCGAACACGAGATCGGAGACATCCATGGCTGAGACCCAGGTCGCCACCCCCTGCCCGGAACCCGACTGCAGAGCCCCCATGGAGCGGACTGCTGATGCAGCGGGCGTCCGTTTTCACTGCCCTGTGTGCCAGATGAGCTGGAGCGAGGCCGAGGTGATCGATCTCGCGGCCGCCGACAAGGCGCCGTGCTCCATGGTCACCGAGAAGCCCTACGACTTCGCGTGGTGCGAGACCCACGATGAGACCTTCCCGCTCGGCAGCATCTGCCCGCTGCATCCGAAAGCCCCGAAGGACGGTGCCCCGTGAGTATGACCGTCAGCATCACCTGTGACGACTGCGGAACCTCTGCCGAGGCCAGCACGGCCTACGACTCCGGTACGAACGAGATCGACTCGGCGCTCGAAGTCGGATGGACGCACGAGGCAGGCGAAGATTTCTGTCCCGACTGCTCCGGCGAAGATGCGGGCGTGGATGACGACCCGTGCCCGGCGTGCGACGCCCCCAAGGCGGAATGCACCAGCCGATCGAACGTCTGCTGCGACGACTGCCGCCACGATCACGGAGACGCCGATGGGTAAGGCCGAGAACTACGTCGAGCACTACCTCCGCGATCGCGTGAAGCGAGCCGGCGGGGTCTGCTGGAAGTTCACCTCTGCCACCTCCGGAGTCCCTGATCGCATCATCGTCCTGAACGGGCACACCGTGTTCGTCGAGACGAAGGCTCCGGGAAGGACCCTCGACCCGCTTCAGCGCGTACGCCGAGACGAGATCCTCGCGTCCGGCGGCGACGCGCGAAAGATCGACAACCGGGACGACGTCGACCTCCTCATCGAGGAGCTCACCCTCGGACGTGATCTGACCTCCCTCGAGAGAAAGGCTGCTGCATGAATCCTCGACCCGTGGGCCACGGCCCCACCCGCATCGAGTGAGCCGCCCCGCCGCGTTCATCGCGTCCCCTCGCCCCTTCGCTGCCGCCCATGCAGGCACCTGTGCCGACTGCGGCGGCAGCTTCGCGCCCGGGGACAGCATCATCCAGGCCGAGGTCGGCTGGGCCCACGCACCGTGCCCGCCAGCACTGCTCCTCGTCCGCTGACCCGATACCGGAGATCACCATGAGCCCCTCTGTTCCGCCTGTTCCCACCACGACCGTCGAGCGAGGGGGTGCGTACGCCCAGAGTCGCTACGCGACGGCTGATCCTGCGCGAGCGCTCGACATCATCACGTCCTACGACGCGGCGACCAAGACCTACGTGTCGATGGTGCGTGCCGTGCACTTCCTGGAGGTCGGGACGGCATTCACGCACGCGCGCGACGCGGAGCTCGCCGGCTACACGCCGAACCGCACCGATCCGGTCGCCAGGGACACACGCGACGGACTCCTCGGCTCTGACCTCCTCGCGCGCCTCGCCTTCGCTCCGCAGATCCCCCAGATGCTGCGGTGGGCGACCGACCCCAAGAAGTACACGCCCGTCGACGTCGCCCGCCCCGCAGCGGCTGCCCATGTCGAGGCGATGGTCTCGCGCACCGACTCCACAGCGCTGAAGGCTCTCAACATCGCTCGAGAAGCCTTCGATGATGCCGGTCATTCCGTCAGCGCACCGGGGCAGGCAGAGCCCGGCGAGTTCTACGTCGAGATCGACGGCGTGAACCTCGCGGTTCGTATCGAGACCCTCTGACCCTCGCACGCGGATCGATTCAGATACGAAGCGAAACGAATAATTCGCCCATAAATCAGGAAATACGGTTAGCCTGTTCTCGGCTGCCCCACACCCTGGGTGCACCGCACCCAGAGAGGACTCCCCTATGACTGCCGACGGCAGCAGCACCGCAACCCTCGAGGCTCCGGCCGAAGCACCCGCGCTCTCGATGACCATCTTCTCGAAGAACGACTGCCACAAATGCGTCGCCACCGAGCGTCTCTTCGAGCGCAAAGGCGTCCCGTTCACAGAGATCAACGTCGAGGAAGACCTCGCACCGCGTGACGAGTTCGGCGGGCTGACGCCGTTCGAGTACGTCGTCGAGAAGTACGGCCGCGAGATGCCCGTCGTGGTCATCAAGTCCGAGGACGGATGGGTCACCGACTGGTGGTCCGGCGGCCGCATGGACAAGTGGACGGAGACCGTCCAGAACTTCGAGGCAGAGAACCTCATCATCCCCGAAGATGAGCGCGTCGTCCGCTGACGCCGCTGCAGACATCGCCCACCTCTGCGACCTGTTCCTCTTCGAGGATCTCGACGCGCAGGGGTGGGCGTTTCTGTACCCGGATGAGTCCGAGTGGGAGTCCCCCGACTGCGACATCATGAGTCGGCGCTTTCTCGAGCTCGCGCGCCGAGAGGGTCTCGACGGCGAGCTCGTGCACGTCACATCCGTCGACGAGGGGCCTCACTGGTTTGCGGTTCTCGCGGACAGCCGTGGGGTCAGCATCGCGGTCGACTGGACAGCGAGACAGTTCTACAACGCCGGCTACCCAGCGTCCCCGACAGACCCCGAGTTGATCCCCTGCCCTCTCATCTTTGCGTGGCCCGGAGCGTATCCTCTCGCGGTCGTCGAGTTCGAAGTCGCATAGGAGCAGCTGCCGCCGCCACCATCCCACGAGTAGGAGTCCACATGGGTACCATCGACAACCTTTCGCGTCGTGCGCTTCGTCCTCACCAGGTGGCCGCGCACGACGACATCGTCAATTCGCTCGAGAGCCTCGACCGTGCACTCTTCGTATCTGCGTGCGGCACGGGGAAGACCATCACGTTGCAGGCGGTATGCAACACAGTCGCCCCTGCAGGTCTGATCGGAGCGTTCTTCCCGTCCCTGTTCCTCGTCGGCCAGACGCTACGCGAATGGCGCACCCAGTACGAAGACCGCTGGAACACCCCCATCGTCGTCTGCTCGGATGCGTCTGTCGCGGACCGCGGTGATGATGAGACCCGTGTCTCCGCAGAGGATCTTGAGGCCTACGGCGCGATAGTCACCACTGATCCCGTCCATCTGTCAGGACTTCTGGCCCAGGCCTCTCCGGATCTGCCGCAGGTCGTCTTCGCGACCTATCACTCAAGCGACAAGATCGCCGAGGCGCAGGCCCGCATGGTCGCCGTCGGGCACCCCGCGGCTTTCGAACTTGTCATACTCGACGAAGCCCATCGGGTGACGCCCGGGAGCGCCCTTGGCCTTCACGTTCTCGACGCTTCGTCGATCCTCGCCCACAAGCGCCTGGCCGCAACCGCAACGCCACGCCAGTTTCACATCACCGCCGAGGGTGAACGTGGCGACGAGGGCGACCTTCTGGACGAGACGATCTATGGCCCCATCGCACACGAGTACGGGTTGCGCCAGGCTATCGGCGACGGGGTTCTCTGTGACTACAGCGTGCACGCAACTGTCATCGCCGAAGAGCACCTTGGCGCACTTGTTGATCTGGACGATGATGAACTCCGCCTCCACCTTGGCGTAGCCGCGCTCCACCGCGCACGCCACCAGCTGGGGGCCGGTCGAATCATCACATACTTGCGAAGCGTCGAACGCGCCCGTCGCTTTGTCCTCATGGCGCAGGATTCGGGTATCGATGCCTTCGTGATTACCGGGGATGACCCAGCCAGCGATAGGCGCGCGATCTTGGAGGCCGCATTCGGCGATTCCCCTCATGGGGTAGTCGCCAACGTGCGGTGCTTGACCGAAGGTGTCGATGTCCCCAACCTCGATGCCGTCCTGTTCGTGGATCCGCGGAAAGCCAAAGTCGACACGGTACAGGCGGTGGGCCGCGTGCTTCGGCGCGCACCCGGGAAGCACGTGGGTCGCATCATCATCCCAGTCCTCGCCGGCCCTGAAGAACCGGACTCTTGGATTGATCGGCCCGGCTGGGACATCATGGCCTCAGTACTTGCGCAGATGGCGGAAAACGACACCGCGATTCGTGGCGAGCTCAGAACCTACGCATCGGTTCCGCGCGATGCCGACGCCGTCGCAAACTACCCGGGGAGTCGACGCATCCACGTCGACTTTCCTCACAACGCGGTGTTCGACCTGGGAGATCGACCGTTCTTCGCGTTCGACACGCTGCTCGCCGATCTCTCGCTGCGCGCCGTCCGCGTCTTCGATCGCGGCTGGGATTGGAACCACCGGCTCCAAGCGGTGCTGGATTTCAAGTCGCAGCACGATCGCCTCCCGAGTAGGTACGCCGGCGACACTGGTGAGTCTCAGCTCGCGAGATGGCTTGCGAAGCAGCGTGCCACCGCGACGAACCAACAATCCGCGGTTCTCGATGATCAGGTACCCGGTTGGAGGGCGACTCGACGATCCGAGTACACCTGGCTGCGAAACCTCGATGCCCTGATCGCGTTTCACGAGATGTATGGGCGAATGCCAAGGAATAACGC
Source organism: Microbacterium sp. WCS2018Hpa-23 (assembly GCF_031843845.1). Classification (NCBI taxonomy): domain Bacteria; kingdom Bacillati; phylum Actinomycetota; class Actinomycetes; order Micrococcales; family Microbacteriaceae; genus Microbacterium; species Microbacterium sp. WCS2018Hpa-23. The sequence goes on along the minus strand of NZ_JAVTIZ010000008.1, from coordinate 70,349 downwards.
TGCCGATCCCATCGAATCGTCGATCGCGGGGTGGGCGCGAGTCCAAAGACGAAGCGTCGATCTTCACGAGGACAGGCGCACTCTCCTCCAGAGCCGGTTTCCAGAGGTGGACTGGAAACCCCGAGAGACGCCTCTCTGGGTCGAACGTTTTGAGGCACTTGATGCGTTCATCAAGGTGCGCGGCAGATTGCCTCGCCCGGACGACGGGCGTGAAGCATTCCGTCTTCGTGGCTGGTTCCAACAACAGGGCAAGTCCAAGCGCCTCTCTGCCGAAAGAGTCGGGCTGTTGAACGAGCGAATGCCGGGATGGCAGCGCAATACATACTCGCCGCCCGCATGAATCTGGCAGTGAAGAAGCCCCCGATGCACTGAGCCCTTGGGGGCTTCTTCACGCGCCCACACACCCGACCCTGGAGGTCATCGTGACGTTCACCATGCCGACGCTCCTTCCCCATCAGGAGATCGTGCGCGAATTCATCATCCGCAACCCCAAGTGCGGCATCTTCCTCACGATGGGCGGCGGCAAGTCGCTCTGCACCCTGACCGCGCTCGCGCACGTACGCCCGGCCGGTCACATCCTCGTCGTCGCGCCGATCAACATCGCTCGCTCCACATGGGTCGACGAGATCGCGAAGTGGGGCTTCCCCCTGAGGGCGGTCAGTCTGATCGTCGACGAACGCGACAAGAAGCTGAGCAAGCAGAAGCGGCTCGCGCGCTATGAGGAGATCTTCAACTCTCCGCCCTCGATGTACTTCATCAACGTGGATCTGATCACCGATCTGGTCGACAACATGCCGGTGGAGCAGATCGACGGCGTTGACACGATCCTCTGGCCGTTCCAGACGGTGATCGTTGATGAATCGCAGACGCTGAAGGGTCACTCCGGCGTCCGCTTCGGCGCACTCGCGAAGGTCGCCGGCGCCACGATCCGCTTCATCGAGCTCACCGGAACCCCGACCCCCAACGGGCTAGAGGATCTCTGGAGCCAGATGTTCCTGCTCGATGGCGGACTCGCGCTCGGTCGTTCGATCACGGAGTTCCGCGACCGCTACATGACGCCGGACCTCATCGTGCAGAACCGTGTGGCGAAGTGGAAACCTCGTCCCGGAGCCGAGGAGGAGATCTACGCCCGCGTTCGCCACCTGGTCATGAGCGCAGAGAATACGAAGATCCCGATGCCTGAGGTCTCCGTCGAGGACATCTCTGTGGTGCTCCCCAGCGACGTGCTGGACGCCTACAAGCAGTTCACCCGTGACCAGGTTCTGTATCTCGCGAGCCCTGACGAGGACAACCCCGGAACGCTCACGCTCACGGCCGACAACGCAGCGATCCTCTACGGGAAGCAGCTGCAGTACGCATCGGGAACGATGTACGTCGACGAAGACCGCAACTACGCGGTCATCCACGAAGAGAAGTTGGCGATGGCCGACTACCTCATCCGGAACAACGGCGGCTCGCCCGTGCTCATCGCCTATCGCTACCGCTCGGACAAGAAGCAGCTGCTGAAATACCTGGCGGCCGCGGGGCACGACGTCCGAGCGTTCGACGGCAGCCGCGACATGATCGCGCAGTGGAACGCGGGACGGATCCCCGTGATGATCCTGCAGCCCGCGAGCGCGGGCCATGGGCTCAACCTGCAAGACGGTGGCTTCACGCTGATCTGGTACACGCTGCCCGATTCGCTCGAGCACTACCTGCAGACGAACGCTCGCCTCGCTCGCATGGGGCAGCCGCACCCCGTCACGATCTACCGTCTCCTCACCAAGGGGACGCGTGACGAGAAGATGCCTGGCATGCTCCGAAGGAAGTACCTGGTGCAGCAGGGGCTCCTGGATGCTGTCCGCATCGAGATCGTCGAGATCGATGAGGACGTCGCAGAGATCCTCGGCGAACTCGCACTGGCGGCCGCGTGAGTGCCGCGAGCGTCACGCAGAACGACGGCGCCGGAATCGACATCCGACCCGGCGTCGTCGTCGTCGACCTGGCGACAGTGGACCTTCGCACTCTCACCCGAGACGACCTGGCCGACTGCTTCGAGGATGCGACAGGGCAGCTGCGTGAGAAGGAGGCTCATCCGCTGGATGACGTCGGCGACATCGACAACTGGCCGCTCTGACGACACGCCCTGGGCGACTGGGCGATCGCCTCTGACTACGGCTGGATCGATCCCCGTCTTGCTCGGAGCGCGATCTCCTGGGCCAGCTCAACATCGGTGAAAGCGCTGAGGCCCAGCGGCTCGACCGTGATGGTCTCGGAAAGCTCATCCGGCTCGAGGTGCCCTGCGGCGACGAGTCCTTCGAGCGGTGACCGACCGTACTCCCGCGAGACGCGGATGGCCTCCTTCACTGTGGGAGGCCTCTCGGAGCGACGCCAGTAGCTCACCTTGGAGTCGGACACCCCGAGGCGCCGAGCGACTTCGGCGCCGGATGCGCCGGCGGTGAGCCTGCGAAAGTACGTGCCCCAGTCGTCGCTCATCAATCCAGTGTCTCCGTGCTCCTCGAAGGCGTGCAAATCCGGCGCTGGTTGTCCAACTCCCGGAGAAGACGAAGACCCCGCGGCTCCGAGGAGAGCGGGGTCTTCGTCAAGGTCTGATGGGTTACTGGCCAGCCACAGGCGGTATGTACAGGTACGGCACGCGGAGAACTGCGCCCTCGGAGATCACGTTGATGTCGCGCACTGCGTTGTATTCGGCGATCGCGTCCACACTCACACCGAGTTCCGCAGAGATCGACGTGAGGGTGTCCCCTCGCTCGATGTAGTAGATCGTGTCTTCCTGAGGAGCTTCCAGATTCTGATCGCTATCGCGATCCGGGGGTGTTGAAGGGTCCGAAACCGGTGTCTCGACACCGGTGGTCGGTGCCGGCTGAGCCGGGTAGCGCGGGTTCGCCATCGCGCCCGCTGCGCCAGCAACTCCGACGATCAGGACAGCGACGAGTGCGAGCGCCGCGACACCTGCCGCGATCACAGGAACCATCCGGTTCTGGCTGTTCGCCGCCTGCTCTTCGGTCATCGCATGCCTCTCGTTTCTGTGGAAGGAGCGAACTCGAACCGGAACCCAAATTCGCTCATTTATCAGTATATCTGAGCACCGCTCGACTTACGAGCCCCATCACTTCACAGAGTCAAACCCGAACCAGAAAGCAGGTCACAATGACCAAGATCGCCGCCGAGTCCCTCCGCGAGGGTCAGCAGATCATCGTCAAGGGACTGACGTCCTTCTCCCGCATCGCCAAGGTCATCGACGGTGAGGCTCTCGCCGCCCGCATCAAGCAGGAGCGCGACCGCGGGGCCTACTACCCCACGGAAGTCCCGCACACCACGATCAGCCTCGTCGACGCGCAGGTCGCCTACGCCAACCCGGCGGCGCCGACGAACGAGGAGCTGTTCGTCTCGCAGAAGCTCTTCGCTCTGAAGAAGGGCGACAACGCTGGCCGCACGGGCTTCAGCATCGACAACAAGTCGACCACGCTGCCCGTCGTGCTCGAGCCGGACCCCGACAACGAGGGTCAGTTCCGCCAGGTCATCCTGGAGCGCGACCTCGCGAGCGACCTCCCGGTCACGCTCGTGATCAACGTCTTCGCGCCGAAGAACTACGCGAAGAAGGGTCTCGGTCTCCAGCAGGTCGTCGTGCACGAGCCCGTGCGCTACTACGGCTCCGCCGGCATCGACACCGCAGCCCTCCAGGCGCGTGGCATCGTCGTCAACGGCCCCGTCGTCACCGTCAAGGGTGCGACCCCTGCGGCAGCCCCTGCTGCCACCGCGGCGGCCGCGGCTCAGTTCCAGCAGGAGGCGCAGCTGACCGGCTTCCCGACCCCGCTGAACACCGGTGTCGACGCGAGCGGGTTCCCCGTCCCGATGCCGGGCGCGCAGGGCATCGCTCCTGCGGCAGCCCCGGCTGTCGCGCAGTTCCCGGTCTCGACCCCGGCTGCAGCGCCGGTGGCCCAGGCGGCTCCCGTCGCTCAGGTCGCACCCGTGGCTCAGGCTGCGCCGGCCGCCGCTCCGGCTGCGGCCGCCGCAACGGGCGAGACACCCGAGCAGGAGCTGGCTCGTCTGCGTCAGCAGCTGGCGAACTCCGAGGCCGCGAACCTCGCGTCCGGTGGCCCTTCGGCGTTCGACGGCGCCGTTCCGGCGGCTGCGGCTCCCGTGGCTGCGGGCGCCGGCTCGCTGTCGCCGTGGGACCTCCCCGGCCAGGCGCCGGCCGCGTTCCAGGGCTGACCCAGCCCACCCATGAAGAAAGGCCCGGTGCTTACGCCCGGGCCTTTCTTCATTTCACACCTTCCCCGACATCACGGAGTTTCGATGACGACCGCACCCGCCGCAACTGATCCCCGCACCATCGCGACCCAGGCGCTCACCTACTACGAGTCCGCGGACCCGAAGACCATCAGCCGCAGGGACACCATGACCGGCGATTCCTACAGCGTGCTCGATGCCGCCTCCCAGCTCGCGGCCGCGGTGCGTCTCCTCCTCGAGTCGCAGCCGTTGACGAGAGAGATGACCACGCCCGAGATGCTGTCGCATCTGCAGCTGGACTATCGCCCCTCCGTCGACGACGAGGAAGCACCCAGCTGGCACATCCGCGACCAGCACATCGAACGCGAGGAGGACTGATGAGCGCCAGAACGATCCCTGACGGCTTCTGGCCTCAGATCGATGACCAGCTCGCCCGCATCTCGACGGCACCCGTCGACACGTTCGACGCTGTGCGTGAGATCCTCCTCGATCCTCGATACGACCAGATCGTCACGGAGAACGACCGCAACGCCAAGCGCGTCTTCGACGCTGACTCGGCGTTCTTCGCCGGCTCCGGAGGGGACGCTCAGCTCAAGAGCGCCCTGATCCGCGGGCAGTGGCGAATCGTCCGCTTCTCCTCCTCGCACTACTACGTCATGCGCTCGATCCTCGGGGAGACACTGACGTACTGCGAGGGCGATGTCCTCCGCGGCGACCACATGTTGCCACCTCTGTCGTCGAACACCTCCTCTGAGCCCGTGGGTTTCCATCGCCTCTGGATCAAGAGTGCCTCGGCATCTGATCAGGGCGCGGCCACGGCCCCAGAGGGCGCGGCTAAGCAGCTGGAGACGTACACGGCTGCGGCTGCAGCTCGTCTTCCGCTGACGGAGTACGACGAGCTTCGCCGAGACCAGTGGGAACCGTGGTCTACCGCCCACCGCTGGACCCATGGTGTCGCATCGAGCGCTGACCGTCTCAAGAGTGCACTCGACCGTCCAGACACTGCGGGCAAGCCGCAGGCCATCGAGGCGGCGGCCAACGAGCTGCTGCGAATGCTCGGTCACCGATAACCCGAATTCAACTCTGCCCATGGAGGCATGCATGACCATCAAGTCGGACAGTGAGCAGACGCTTCAGCAGGCCCTCGCCGCGTGGGACGCGCTCAACCCGGGAGACCCCTCCGGGGAGGTCGAATCCGCCGCTGAGGCTCTCGCCGTGGCGGCTCGTGCGATCAGCGCGGCGCCGGTATGTACACGTTGTACACAATGCGGTCAGCAGGCAGAGGTGAAGAGCCCGATGCTCATCGCACGCGAAGCGATGGACCGCGCCTACGGCATCGACAGCCCATGGGAAGAGCCCAACCCGTACGGCGAAGAAGGGTTCACGCGAGCCCAGGCCGAGTCGGACATCGACGCTGACGAAATCATCTCCGTCATCGTCTCCGCCATCGAAGCCGATCGCGCGAACCGACGGATTCCCTCGCGCTTCGCCGCGACACCCGAGCACGAAGGACCCAGCAAGTGACCGTTTTCAGCCTCAACATCCAGATCGACGGCGACAAGGTCGCCACGTCGGCCGACGTCGCCGGCCATCTCCGCGCACTCGCGGACAGGCTCTCCGCCGAAGTCATCCCGATGGTCGAAGCGAACGCCCTGTCCCACGACCAGTACATCGCGCATTTCGATCGCAGCATCCAGGCGGACGGGCAGCTCGTCGGATCGTGGAACGTCGAGGAGCCGCTGCAGTACCTCGCCCAGAAGCGCTGGTTCCCTGAGGACTTCGAGTCGCGCCTCGAGGAGCGCATCGACGACGGAGTGATTCCGGAGCTCACCGAGTCGCAGAAGCGCGGAGTCATCGACTCCCTCACGACCGGCGACTGCAAGATCCTCACGAACTGCGATGACGACTGGGTCGCCGTGGACATCATCCTCGATGACGTTCTCAGGAATCAGGGATTCGTGACCTCAGATGAGGAGGGAGCCGAGTGAACACCGCGGCCCCCGATGACCCCTCGATGTCGGACGCGCACACCGATCCCGTCATGGTCGCCATGTGGAACGCGCAGCCGGAGCTCCCCGATGGCGAGAGCTACTTCGAGCCGACCATGACCATCTCGGTCACCGAGACGATCATCACCACATACAACGTCACCGAGTCACAGCTGGCAGCACTCTCGCTGCCATTCGATGCAGACGAGCTCGAGGAGCGTGACGGCGACTTCATCACCACCTCGCTCTCCGAGCAGCACGACGCCACGACCGAAAGCGTCATCGAACGCGATCTCACCTTCACCATCGCCAAGTAGTCGCCGTCGGCGCAGAGAGGAACCACGTGAGTCCCACCGACCCACGCTCCGCGTACCCGGAGTTCTACAACAACCCCATCATCGGCGCGATCGCCGGCATCCCCAGATGGACCGTGTCCGACAACGAGAAGGTCCCCATCAACATGCGGGAGCTCATGACCTCCGGCCGCATCTGGGGAGCGCACGAGATCAGCGAACAGTGCCTCGTGAGCCTTCCCGATCTCACGGACGCTCTCCCGTCGGCATCGAACAACGCCTTCTACCTGCGGGCGCAGACCGATGGTGTCCTCGTTCTCGACATCGAGCCGAAGTGCCCGCCGGAAGTGGCGCGGGAGCTCCTCGCTCTGCCGAACCTGTATGACGAGCTCTCGATGAGCGGCAACGGCTATCACCTCGTGATGCCGATGCCGGCCAACTTCTGGGACTACCCGATCGCCACCGGCAAGCTCGTGCTGAAGGAGACCCACGGCTGGTACGAGATCCTCCTCGACCACTGGGTCACCTTCACCCGCAAGCCCATCCCCGAAGGCCGCAGGGTGGACAAGAACTTCGAGCCGGGTGCATGGGAGCAGCTCTACGACTCCCTGGCCAAGAACGCTGTCGAGGCGCCCACCGTCGACTTCAACCTCGATGACACCAGGCCCGAGATACCCCGACGTGAGCAGATCCTCGATCTGATGACGCGGGTTGCCGTCACCAAGGGGATCGACGACTACCACGGTGACGCCTCCCGGTACGAGTTCGGCACTCTCGCGGTGCTCTTCAACCGACTGAAGACGATCCTCATCGCGATCCGGGAGGCCGAGCCGGACTTCGACTACAACGAGTCCGCGATCGCATGGCTTCTCTTTGAGGCCGCCACCCAGATCCTTCCGCCGCGCGACAAGCACATGGAGACGCGAAACGGCATGCCCCTCCTGCTCAACACCGCTGTCGCTCTCGTCGCGAGACGGCTCGGCGACCAGCAGGCCGAGGACGCCAAGGGATAGCTCCCCACCGCAGCACATCATCCAGAGCCAAGTCGCGGACACAGTCCGTGATGCGGCAGCCGCAAGCGCAGCGCGCAGCATTCGACAGAGCCTAGGAGGGCCCGTGTCACACCCCACAACTGAAGAGACGACGGATCCCAACGTCGTCCACGTCATCCAAAGCACGTATCACTCGCGTGATGAGGACGGTCGCCCCACCGCTACCGACAGCATCCTCGAGAACGAAGGATGGTTCGCCGATGCGGAGTCGGCCTCGATCCGATGCGCACAGCTCAATGAGCAGAACAGATCGATCTACGACGTGGCCATGAGCCGCGCCAGGCGAGATCGCGAGTCGAAGATCGCAGCGGCGGAACAGACGAACCGCGAGGCCGCCATCCTCCGCGCGAACGGCATCGAGAAGCCGTCCGTGTATGTGCCGGCCGAGTTCGTCCCGACACCTTTCGAGGGATACGTCCCTGACCACAGCCACACCAGCTACACGGTCATGTCGATCGACCGATCAGATCACGACGGCATCGCTCAGGCAGTGGATCCTGACTGACGCCATGGAAACGGGGGGCGGACACCGGGAACGGAACCGGTGTCCGACTCTGCGTTCCGCAGAAGTCTCTCTGGCCTCGTGGCCAGAGCAGCTGCGCAGTGCGCAGCCGGGAGTAGTTGCGACGACCGGAGCAGGGGCATAAGCCCTGCCCGGTGTCGCTGGAGGAAGGGCTCGCCTTCCACGGGGGACTTTCGTGTCCCCTTTCCAGTTTCGACTCGCCTGGCTGGAGGACTCGTGACCAGAAGAACCGTCATGGCCGGCCAGTTCGGACCTGCATCGCTTCGCAACGGAGCACGCAGCGTCTATGTCTGCCTCCCCGACACGACATCGATCCACCAACACGAACGCATCAGTGTCGTACTCGCTGGCCTCGTTCGAGCATCCGATCGACTGCTCTACGCGCCCGCGGCGAATACCGCGGCGCCTGTCATCGCATTCGCCGAGAAGTACGGCAACCCCGCCTCCTCGATCGTCGATGAGCGACCGCCGCCGGATCTGATCCTCATCGTGATCGACCCTCTCGGCGATAACGCCTCCGCACTCGAAGCTCGTGCTCTGGCGACCCACGGCAACTCCGACATCGTCATCGCCGAGTTGCCCGAACTCATCAGCACCCCGCTCTGACCCTCAGACCGCATCATCTCCGGCCCTGCCGACAAGACAAGGAAATCGACATGAAGTTCTCCGACACTCTCACCGAGATCGTCAGCCTCGACCTCAAGGTGGGCGCAGTCCCCGCCCTGATGGGCGAACCTGGGATCGGCAAGTCCTCGTTCGTCGAGAGCCTGGCAAAGGCGATGGACACGCGGGCGTTCACCCTCCCCTGCAACCAGCTCGCGGACAAGGCCGACCTCACCGGCGCACGCCTCGTGCCGTACGAGCACAACGGCGAGCAGAAGTGGAAGCAGGTCTTCTACCCGCACCAGGTGATCCAGGACGCGATCGACTACGCCAACGACAACCCGCGTGAGTGGCCGATTCTCTTCCTCGATGAGATCAACCGCTCCACTTCGGACGTCACCTCGGCCGCCCTCTCGCTTCCGACCCAGCGCAGCATCGGGTCGCAGGCGCTCCCGTCGAACCTTCGACTGATGATCGCCGGGAACACCAAGGGCAACGTCACCACCCTCGACCAGGCCTCGCTGTCTCGGTTCTCGATCTACAACGTCGAGCCTGACGCCCAGACGCTGATCAGCGTGCTGCCCAACCTCAACGCGTACGTCGCCGCCGTGCTCGCCAAGCACCCGCACCTGATCTTCGCCACGAGCACGCCGATGGTCGCGGCGATGGTCGACAGCGGTCCGAACGACGACGACGATGACGACGCACAGACCACGATGCTCATGACCGACATCATGGACGCCGGTGACGAGATGCTCCAGCTCACGACGCCTCGCACCATCGACGCCGTGAGCCGCTGGCTCAACGAGATCGACCCGTCCAAGCTCGCCGAGTGGATCCAGCAGACCACGGTCGCCGCAGACGGCTCCGAGGTCACGGTGCTCGCAGAGGCCGTCGAGGCGCACATCGGACGCACCGAGTTCGCCAAGCACTTGGTCGCCGAGATCGCGGTCGCGCTGAACTCCGGCGCCGCAGCCCAGCTGCAGCAGCTCACGGCTCCCAAGCCGAACTGCTTCACCGACCTCAAGGGCGCCCCGACGGTCGACCATCTCGAGGCGATCATCAACGGGCTCACCGACCACGAGAAGTCCGGTTCGCTGCTCTATGCGCTCTTCGAGCGTGTGGACAACAAGGTGATCGTGCAGCAGCTCGCGCAGCAGACCACCGAGCTGGAGCAGGCGCACGCCCGTCGTCTCATGGAACTGGCCATGGCGAACCAGCTCGAGGAGGACAACGTCACCGCGCTGTTCAACACGAGCACGCCCGTCGGCGAGACCGCGAAGGCGATGCTCAGCGCCTTCATGTGACACCCACGGAGGGCCCTACCCACTCGGGTAGGGCCCTCCACCCACTCGTCGAGTACCCCGACGAGCCGATTCGAACCGAGGAGGAGACGTGACCCTCACGCTCAGCGGGCAGAAGCCCGCCACCATCAGCCCCGTGTACACGCTCCCGATCCGGGGTGCTTACGACCCGCAGGCCGCCATTCGTCGTTCCATCATCGAGCCCCTTTTCGAACCGCTCGTGCCCGGCGGATCCGTTCGCGTCACGAACCAGAAGAACTCCTCGCTCGACGAGGACGACATCGAAGGGCTGTTCTGCAGCACCGTCGGTCCCACCGCGAACGCCGCAGCAGATCAGGAGATGAAGACGCTCCTGCAGCAGGGCCTCGTCAACTACGACTCCACCAACCCCCTGCTGGTCAACGAGATGTTCGTCGTGCAAGCTGGCCACGCCAACCGCATGCCGCCGGCGTCCAAGGCCATGTACACCCCTCAGCACGACATCATCCCCTCCGCCAAGAACCTCCTCGCGGGGAACGCGAAGGATGACGGTGAGTTCTTCGCCAGCATCGCCTACACCTACCACCCGGAAGCCCTCGGCTTCTGGTTCATGAGCGCCGCGCACTTCGACGATTTCAAGGCGTGGCTCATGCTCGAGCTCGCAGTCCTCGGACCGGTGCTTCCGCCGGACACGACGCGGCTCATCGGCGACTTCGCGAAGACGTCGCTCACCGGGCTCCTCGAGGGGTACGTGCTCCGCAAGGACGACACCGACGGCAACGACGACTACTCGTTCGCCCGACTCATCGTCCACATGCTGATGAAGTACCAACAGCAGAGCACAGCCGCAGGCTCCCCTCAGGGCGTCGGCACCCTGCCGTTCGTCGTGTCCGAGCTGTTCAACCCTCGAACCATCCTCCTGGTCAACGTCGAGGCCCACGCCCGATCGACCCCTCGAAAGGTCGACAACGAGTGGCGTCTCATCAACGCGTCGATCGCCTCACCCGTCAAGGTCATCTCGAACAAGGCTCTGAGCAAGCTGACGGCCCTGCCACGTGCAGCGGCTAAAGCCCGCGCTGTCGCCGCGAACGCTCAGACCAACGCGGGGGCGAAGAACGGCCGATCGGCGAAGATCATGTTCCGGAAGCAGGCGCCCACCAAGGTGGACATCCTCAACGGTCTCCTCCGCGTGCTCAAGCGCATGAAGGAGGTCAGCCGATCGACGAACATCCTGAAGAAGTCGCGCACGAGCTACGCACGTGCGAACCGCCGCGACGCGATGGACTACAACCGGCCGGGACGGGTCACCTCGACCCACTACCTGCCCGACCTGCATGTGTACATCGACACCTCGGGATCGATCTCGGAGGCGAACTACCAGCAGGCGATCATGATGCTGATTCGCCTCGCGAAGATGATGAACGTGAACCTGTACTTCAACTCGTTCTCGCACATGATGTCGCAGGAGACCCTGCTGAAGACGAAGGACAAGTCCGTCGCGCGCATCTGGGAAGAGTTTCGCAAGGTCCACAAGGTGGGCGGTGGCACCGAGTACAAGCAGATCTGGGAGTACATCAATGCCTCGGAGAAGCGCAAGCGCCGACTCTCGCTCGTCGTCACCGACTTCGAGTGGACCGCCCCGAGCCAGCGCTTCGAGCATCCCGCGAATCTCTACTACGCGCCCTGCTCGAGCATGAACTGGTCGATGATCACCGGCAACGCGAAGGACTTCACGAACTCGATGCGACACATCGATCCGGCCATCCACCAGAAACTCATCGGCCTGGTCGTCTGACCAGGCACGACTGAGACGGCAAGACCAGCGAACGGCCTCGGCCGCGGAACGTCACCCAACGGGCGCTCCGCGGCCGAGGCCGTTCGCAGTCACACTCACGAGAGGAAATTACCCGCCATGGGTCTCCACAACATGACTTCCAACGATGACGACACGAACGGAACCGGGGCCGGATCCGGCTCAGGTGGCGGCAACGGCGGTGCGCCGACGCTGCCCTCGTTCCCGCCGATGACCACCGCCACAAGGGGCGTCACGGACATCGCCGAACTTCTCATCGACTACAACGAGCGCTTCAAGGCTGCAACGCCTGCGCTGTTCCGCGATGCTCTCATCGCTCAGACGATCTCCGTCCTGATCGGCAAGAGCAAGCCCAACCCGCTGCTCGTCGGTCCCGCCGGTGTCGGAAAGACCCGCATCGTCGAGGAGATCGCCCGGGCGATCGCAACCGGAAACCCGCTCATCCCGTCGATGCTGCGTAAGTCGACCGTCTACGAGCTCCCGCTGAGCAACCTCGTCGCCGGCGCCGGCGTCGTGGGTCAGCTCGAGGAACGACTCGCGATGCTCGTGGACTGGGCGTCTGACAAGACGAACGACGCGATCCTCTTCATCGACGAGATTCACCTGCTCCAGGACAGTCACGACCCCGTCTACAAGAAGGTGTCTCAGATCCTGAAGCCCGCTCTCGCGCGCGGTGAGATGCGCGTCATCGGCGCGACGACGATGAACGAGGCGAAGGCTTTCGATGATGACCCCGCATTCCAGCGGCGATTCTCGCGGCTCGTCGTGGACGAGCTCACCCGCGACCAGGCCACGCAGATCCTGTTCGCCGCTCGTCCTTCGTTCATCGCCCACTACGACCACAAGGTCGCGATCGACGACGACGTTCTCACGAAGCTCGCCGTTATCGCGGACGAGAACTCGCGCGCATCGTCGCATCGTCCGGACACCGCCCTCACGCTGCTCGACCGGGCGATGGCTGATGCCATCGTCACCCACAGCAACGCGATCGCCATGGCGAAGGCCCAGGGTCAGACCCAGGCTGCTCAGGCTCTTCAGCAGGTTCCGGTACTTCCGCTCAGTGAGAAGAAGATCCGATCTGTCGCCGTCCGCCTCATGACGGGCATGGCGACGAAAGAGGCCTTCAACGAGGTCGAGATGCTGGAGGGGCTCAAGCGCCTCAAGGGTCAAGACGCAATCGTCGAAGACATCATCGACGCGCTGCGCCGGGATGACCTCGGAGCATTCCCGAGGAAGCGTCCTATGGCCTGGATGTTCGCCGGGCCGTCCGGCGTCGGGAAGACGGAGTCGGTGAAGCTCATCGCTTCGCAGCTGACCAACCAGCCGCCGATCATGCTCAACATGGGCGAGTATGCCCACGAGCATGACGTTTCGCGACTGATCGGATCCGGACCCGGCTACGTCGGGAGCACTTCGGACAAGGAGCTGCCTTTCGACACCCTCGAATCGAACCCCTATCGCGTGATCCTCCTCGACGAGTTCGAGAAGGCGCACAACGTCGTTCGACGCCTGTTCCTCACTGCCCTCGATGAGGGATGGATGCGGATGGCCGGAGGCAAGATCGTGGACTTCTCGAAGACCATCATCATCGCCACCACGAACGCCGGCCGAGACGCCATCGGTCGCAAGGGCATCGGGTTCACCTCACCGACAGCTCAGGGGCCGCTGAGCCGCCAAGAGCTGACGCGAGCGCTTCAGGATGCGGGCTTCGAGCCGGAACTCCTCGGCCGATTCTCCAAGCTCGTGCCTTTCCAGCCGTTGAGCCGGGACACGTACCAGGAGATCCTCGTCGCAAGCTACGCGCGAGAGCGTGCTCGCATCGAGGAGTCCGATCCCGTCACCGCCAGCTACATCCCTGAGCCGATCGATCCCGATCTGCTGGCGAAGACCGTCGAGGCCACGTTCCTGCCCGACCAGGGCGCACGACCTGCAGAACAGGCCGCGCGGCAGCTGATCGAAGACGCCGTCATCGCCGTGCGCTTCGCTCCGGCGGCAACACCCGGTGGCACCGGGTCGGGGGCTATTTCCGACGAGGAATAGTCGCTCGATGTGGGGCGGAAGGGGCGACCCCTCTTCCGCCCCGCTCTCTTCGCGATCGCCTCGCGACAACGCACGTTCCCCACGAAAAACCACCCCGCCTTCGGGCGTAAATCACCAGAGAGAAGTCAGACGATGCCTATCCTGCTCGATGATCTCACCACCACGACCGTCCGCAAGGTCAAGGCCCTCGATCCGAAGTACTTCAGCGCCGAGCTGACGGGTTCCGGAAAGGCCGTCGGCCTGCTCAACTCCTCCGTCCACCCGGGACGGTACCCCGCCGGCCACAGCGCGTCGACGATGTCGGCGAAGGCCGTGCTCACCAAGGGCAAGAGCTACGGCTCCAAGAACACCACGTTCACCATCCCGCTCGGCATCCTGGCCCCGTACTCCGTCGAGCACAACGCCAACCGCGGTCTCACCTACCCGGTGCCGTTCGACACCGACCGGTTCGAGGTCACGGAGAACGCAACGAAGTACGACTTCGACGTCTTCTTCGACATCACCCCTCAGGGCATCGTCCTCCACAAGGACGAGAGCGGCGACAAGGTCATTCGTGACCTGCGGATCCTGTACCGCATGGAGCTGTACACGCTGGCCAAGGGCTCCACGAGCGAGCGCGTGAAGCTCGTGTCTCGTGCGACCCGTCCGACTGCGGGACCCTTCGGCGCCGCGGACGAGTTCGCGATGATGCAGTACAGCTACGCGCCGCTCGACGATGTCGAGGAGTTCATCAAGAACGCCACGCACCTCATCTCCGCCAACCCCGGGAACGGTGTGTACGTCGACATGGCAGAGCTCGGCACCTGGATGGCGACCTACGACGTCCACGAGCGCATCTGCCGGCTCGCCGAGACGTGGTCGGGAGACGGTGTCGCCGACATCCTGTCGACGCACATCACCGAGCTCTACGCCAAGGGTCGGCCCGACCAGGCGGCGCTTCACCACCTCAGCCTGCAGCTGCGCTACCTCGAGTCGTACAACGTCTCGCTGAGCGCATACCGTGCGATCCACGCCACCATCAACGGCGTGTGCCCGCCGAACGATGCTCGCGATCTCAGCAAGCAGAACCTCAACCTGCTGATGTCGCACACGCTCGAAGAACTGCGATCGCTGAAGGGCCAGCTGGCTACCCCGTCAGGGACGCCGGCAACGCCGTTCGTGCTCCCCGCGCATTTCTCCGTCCAGCAGCGGGCAGCGATCTCCACCCCGGAGCCGCTGACCCTGGTGCAGGCCGGTGCGGGCACCGGGAAGTCCACGGTCATCCTCGGTCGCATCGAGCACCTGGTCGCTCACGGCGTGGACCCCTCGAAGATCACCGTGCTGTCGTTCACGAATGCGGCAGCCGATAACATCGTCGAGCGCAACCCCGGTGTGCACGCGATGACCATCGCGAAGATGATCCACGAGATCTACGCGCTGAACCACCCGGAGCACGAGCTGTCGTCGATCGACACGATCCTCAACAGCCTCGACATCTTCTTCCCGAACGACGACGTGGCGCGGGGCTTCCGCGGCATCATGCTGGACGTGAAGAAGCTGAAGCCGGGGTCGACGACCATCCTGAATGCGTTCATCGAAGCCCACCAGGCTGCGGTGATCGCCATGCTCGACCGCATGCGCCAGACCTGCCTGGAGCTGGAGATCGTGCTGGCCTACCAGCAGATCGACACCATGCTCGAGCCGCAGGGTGTGCAGTCGGAGTACCTCATCATCGATGAGGTGCAGGACAACTCGATCTTCGAGTTCATCTACCTGCTCAAGTACGTCGCGAAGCACCGCGAGAACCTCTTCATCGTCGGCGACGCGTCGCAGACCCTGTACGAGTTCCGTGCCTCGAACCCGAAGGCGCTCAACGCGCTCGAGGAGTCGGGGGTCTTCTCGACGTTCCAGCTGACGACGAACTACCGGAGCAACCAGGAGATCCTGGACTTCGCGAACGTCCACCTGGCGGACATCGAGGCCAACGCGGCAGCCGGACTGCAGCTGCAGGCCAACTCGCTGGTCGTGCCGACGGCCGACTCCTTCCGGGAGAAGGTCACGCTCGACTACCAGCAGCTGAAGTACATCTCGAAGTTCCGAGAGGAGTTCCTTCCGGGCTTCATCGCCCGCAACACTCGCTCCTACATCGAGCAGTGCCTCGCGCGCGGCGAGCAGGTCGCATTCCTCGGCTACAAGCGCGGGGACATCCTGGTCATCGAGAAGGAGCTGCAGAGCATGTTCCCGAACGAGCACGTCGCGAACCTCATGAGTGACAAGACCTACAGCACCACGGTGTTCTCCCAGTACATCAAGATGTTCTGGAACGACGTGATGCAGGTCGACCCGGCCGATGCCGCGTTCGTCATCTACAAGGGGATCAACGATAACCTCGCGACGCTGTCCAAGCAGCACGAGGCGGCCGCCCCGCACGTGAAGCGGATGACCTCGGATTGGTGGTCGAAGAACGGCACCACCATCAACGGGTGGCTCGGGCTGTTCCAGATGGGGCAGATGACGTCGGACCAGTTCTACGATCACCTCCAGGACAACGTCCTGAAGTTCGAGATCGCCCAGAACGGCATGAAGCAGACCCTCACCAACAGCAAGAACCGTGAGCGCAAGGAAGCCAACATCCAGGCGAATGCGAAGCTGGTGGTGAGCACCGTTCACGGTGCGAAGGGTCTCGAGTTCGACAACGTCGTGGTCATCCACCAGTTCGACTCCGCGATGGACGAGGACGAGAAGCGTCTGTACTACGTCGCCTTCACCCGCGCGATGAAGACGATGTACGTGCTCTCGTACGGCAACGTGCCCAAGCCCCGCATCGAGTCGGACTACGACATGCTCGTAGCCGCCCTGGAGAAGCGTGACCAGCTCATGGTTCTCCAGGCTCAGGGCATCAACACCGACTCGCTGTCGGACGATGATGTCGCTCTCGCCCTCGCCACCCTCGCCGCCTCGGCGGTGGATCAGGATGGCTCGGGAGACCCGATCGACGTCGCGCTCGACGTCGCCACCGCCCAGGCGGAATTCACCGAAGAGCTCGCACGTCTGGACTCCTCGGAGGCCGACGCCGTGCTCGCCGGTGCGATCGGGGGCACCGACAGTGCCGATGAGCCGGCACTCACCGCGGCCGCGGCCTAGCCGCAGCCCAACACAAGAGAGAGGGGTGATCCGCAAGGGTCGTCCCTCTCTCTTGTTCCCGCGACCGCTGGGTCGCCCCTTTCACTTCACAGGAGCGCCTGGCTCCGCGCGACCACAGTCGTCGCGCACCGGTGCATCTGCCTCGATACACACCGACAAAGGAGCCGCCGTGCCCAAGTACCAGATCGTGTCCCAGTCGATCCTCTCCCCCGCCGGCGACCATCGGTGGGTCCGATCGGTGGACGACAACGGCGCGAAAGCGACGATCGTCGATGCCCCGTCCCTCCTCGAGGCGGCGAAAGCATTCGAGCGGGAGCACGCCAACACAGCCGTCCCGCCCAGGCTCGTGAGCATCGAAGAACTCGTGTCGACCAACGTCGAGACCCTCAGCGACGAAGCGCTGACCTTCGCTCTCCGGAACAACGACACCCCCTTCGACTTCGACGACTACGAGGGTCAGAAGATCTTCAGCGGCGGCGACTTCGACAGCATCGTCGAGGACATCGCCGATGCGCTGCACAACTGCGGACTGGTCCCGGGGCTGACCGTCTCCATCCAACGCGATGACAACCTCGCATTCGAGTGGTGCATGCTCGAAATCCACGACCGCGCGACCGGGACTTACCGTGCCGCAGGATGCGGCCCTGAGTCTCTCATCGACGACGAATCTCTCACCGGCCTCGCCGGGCTTCTCTCCGTCGCACGCGCCCTCATCGAGATCGTGCAGACCGAGAACCTCCTCTGACCTCACCGCTGCGCTCGCGCAGATTCATACGAAGGACGCACCATGAGCTCCCCCACTTCGAACCCTGGCGCACGCGCCCAGAAGACCGTCCACTCGGCCGTTGTCATCGACGAAACCGTCGTCGTTCTCGACGAGACCTTCGAAACCCCCGCCGCACGGCGCAGCGCGATCGTCGATCTCCTGCTCGCGAACCACGATGAGGTCACGCCGGAGGACGTCGTCGAGATCCTTGCGCCGTATGGCGGCGCGGATGCAGACAGTGCACTCGTCGAGGTGGTGAACGAATACGTCCAGGTGGGCGTCGACATCACGGTGCACCTCGGTACGCGGCAGCTGGACGCCGGACCCGCATCCCTCTTCACGGTCCTCACGGACTACGGCGACGGCACCACGACCATCACGCACCACCCGAGCCACGACGGCCTCCTTCAGGAGCTCCGGACGCGTGCCGCTGAGATCACCGGACCCGACTCTGAAGACCAGTTCGCTGCTGCTGACGAGAAGACCTGCATCGCAGCCATCGGCCGGAACCTCGTCCAGACCGGTGGGCGTCTCTACGTCATGAGCGCGAATCGTCAGGACGAGGGCGAGACCTACACCGGTCACGACGTCACGAGCTGACAACCCGCACCACCCCACAACGCACCCAGGAGGTGATCCCGCATGGCTACGGAGAACCCGACTCCCTCGCCGGCGAACATGCCCCGCCGCTCCCCCGTCGCGACGCCGGAGAGCCGATTCCGTCGCGGTGAGATCTGGATGGTCGTTGCCGACCCCCAGACTCCAACCGTCGGCAACGAGCTCTGGAGCAACCGTCCGGCGATCGTCGTATCGAACAACGTCCTCAACTCCAATTCCGGAGTAGCTCAGATCGTCTACGTGACCACCGCTTCACGGAAGCGCTCTGGCCCCACACACGTCGAGATCCCAGCGCCCGATGGCAACGGCGGAACCGCCTTCGCTCTCTGCGAGCAGATCCACACGGTCGACGCCTCCCGCCTCCAGCGGAAGATGACCATCCTCGAGCCCGAGTACTTCCGCGAGCTCGACGCCGCGATCGCGCTGTCGCTGAGTCTTCGTCGCAATCCCGACACCTACAGCCTCTTCAACAAGTGGGAAGAGCAGGTGAAGGTCCACGGCATCGACATCGCCGCAGAGATCAGCGCCCTGGCTGGCCACACCGCCGATCAGCGGGTCGAGGCACTCAGCAGGGCGCTCACCCTCGTCGCCGCTGAGCGCGACGCGTTCCAGGCCCTCTATGAGGCGGGACGCCATCGCGGCGCCGCTCTCGACGAGGTCTCAGCTGCACTCGAGGCTCACACGAGCCACTGACCGCCTCCGCCACCGCGGTCGCGACATCACGCGACTCGAAAGGACGGCAGATGGACGGTCACCGCAGAACCCTGTCGTTCCTCGTCGATGCGACCGGCACCTCCCGCAGGCTGCGCGCCCTCGTCGCGATCGGATACGGCCAACCCGGACTCGCTCAGCGACTCGGGATCTCGGTTCAGTCGCTCTCCCTGATTCTCCTCGGACATCAGAAGTCCGTCGACGCACGACTGCGATCAGCCGTCGCCGATCTGTTCGTGGACACCTGGTCGCATCCGATCGACGGTCCATCAGGTGAGCGATCGCGCACCATCGCACGAGCGCACGGATGGTTCGGCCCACTCGCGTGGGACGACATCGACGACCCCGCCTCGATGCCAAACGTCGACGGAGGGCATCAGGAGATCGATGCCGAGGACGAGGAAGACCCAGACGCCGAGAAGCGCGAGCCAGAGCTCCACCTCGATGAGATCGCCGTGGAGCGAGCTCTGCGGGGTGAACGCGTCAGGCTCACGCAGCACGAGCGCATGGCTGTCGTCACGGAGCTCCACTCGCGCCACTGGAACGACCACCGCATCGCCAGGGCGCTGCACATCGACCCCCGATCGGTACTCCGCATCCGGAAGCACCAGCTCAAGCTGCCGGCTTGGCCGATGAAAGACCAAGAACAGGACGAATACGCATGAACACCGACTCGATGAAGACGATGAAGAAGCTGCTCGAGGCGAACACCGCCTCTGGTCAGCGCCGCCTCGTCGACGTGTTCCGCGATTTCTGCGAACTGTCAGCGCTCTCCCTCCGCAACGGCGCCGACCTTCACGGTCGACACACCGGAGGCGGCTGGGACACGCGAGAAGCACGATACCTCGAGATCGCCGGCGGATACTCGCAGGAGGAAAACGAGAGATTCGCCGAGCTTCTCGCACACGTCGTGGTGACCCTCGAGGAGGGACTCGACGACGTCCTCGGCAACCTCTACATGAGCCTCGAGCTTGGCAACGGAGGCCTCGGCCAATTCTTTACGCCGTTCAGTATTAGTACCGTCATGGCCAAGATGACCGTCGCGGACATCGCCAAGGCGCAGAATCGCCCCGAGATCATCACCATCCAGGAGCCGGCCTGCGGGAGCGGAGGGATGGTGCTCGCCGTTGCCAACGAGCTGCGCGAGATCGGCGTGAACTACCAGCAGGAGATCCACGTCACGGCGACCGATGTCGACATCGTCGCGGTCCACATGACCTACATCCACTGCGCGCTGGCGTTCATCCCCGCCCACATCGTGCACGGCAACACCCTCACGACCGAGGTCTTCAGCGTCTGGCCGACTCCTGCTCACATCATCGGCGGCTTCGACTGGAAGCTGCGCCGGCTCGACCGCGAGTGTGCCGCCTCGGATGTCGGGGGCGACGGCGAGAATACCGCCACACCCGCTGTGCACCCCGAAGGGGCCACCACGACCGTCTAGACGATGGTCGACACCACTATCGACCATCGTCTTTTCGTGTTCGCCTTACGGCTAGGCGAGATCCGACGATAGACCATATGGAGATCGGAGAATCGTGACAAGCACTTACATCGAGACCGGCGGACAGGTCCGCGTCTACGACAACGCCGTCAGGGCGCATGAGAGTTTCCCTCTCGGCACGTACCGCGTGCAGTTCAGCTCGAAGGAAGGGTTCAGCCTGATCCAGGTTGAGGACCTCTCCGTGGGCGACGAGCGCGTCTACGGAGGCCGGGACAAGAAGGTCGACAAGATCTTCCGTTCCTACGGGCTTTCGGACCGCAGCCTGGGCGTGATGCTCTCCGGTGACAAGGGGATCGGCAAGTCTCTGTTCCTGCGCATGGTCGCTCAGAAGGCGCGCGACAACAACCTGCCCGTCGTGATCGTGACGGAGGACAACGACGGCATCGTCGACTTCCTCGACAGCCTCGATGAGTGCCTGATCGTCTTCGACGAGTTCGAGAAGACCTTCCCTGCGGGTCGACGTGGGCTGAGCGATGGAATCAACCGTCAGAACCAGTTCCTGTCGCTCTTCGACGGCCTCTCGTCCGTGAAGCGCATCTACTGCCTGACGGTCAACGACGTCGCCGATGTCAGCACGTACATCGTCAACCGTCCGGGTCGCTTCCATTACCACATGCGTTTCGACTACCCCGGTCCCGATGAGGTCCGTCAGTACCTCGCCGACCAGGCGCCGGACGCTCACCCGGACGAGGTCGAGAACGTCGCCCTGTTCTCGCGCCGCGCGCGCCTGAACTACGACCACCTTCGCGCCATCGCGTTCGAGCTGCAGCAGCCCGATGCGCTGTTCGCCGAGATCGTCGAGGACCTCAACATCAAGTCCGTCGACCCGAGCACCTACAAGGTCGAAGCGCGCTTCCCTGATGGCAAGATCTGGGCGGACGAGATCGAGATCAACCTCTTCGAGCGCGGCGACGTGGGTCACACGTACGAGCTGAAGAACTCCAACCGGTCGATCTTCGTCTCCTTCCGTGCCACGGACCTCGTGTTCGAGAAGGACGGTGGCATCCACGCCCCGATCGAGAAGATCCACCTGCTCGACGACTACGACGACGAGCCGGAGGTCTACCCGATGAGCCTCAGCCTGACCCTCGTCGGCCAGGCCACCTACGGGTTCGGACTCTGAGCCCAGGCGCACGCCAACCCCTCGGCCCCGCCCCCGTCTGCGATCGATCATCGATCCGGGCGGGGGCGGCGTCGTTCACCCTGCACTTCCCGCAAGAAAGCGAAAATCCTATGACCACGGAGACCTCTGCGCGTCCCGAGAACCCCTACGCGAGGGCCTACGCGAACTTCCTCGAGCAGACCGCCGGGCACCAGCTCACCGTCATCGTCGACGACGGACTGAATCGCCGGCTCCGAGTCGGCGCTCCCGACAGCAACATGTGGAGCTGGTCCGTCCACACCTGGGACATGCACTGGGCGATGGTGGGTGACGTCGCCAACGGCTACACGTTCCGCCGAGACACCGACATGATGGCGTTCTTCGATAACGGCTCCCGTTCGCGACGCTACAAGGCTGATGGCGCCCCGAGCGTTGACTTCAGATATTGGGCCGAAAAGCTCGCAGGGCGCACCGACGTCAGGGTGTACTCGGCCGAGAAGTTCCTCCGTCTCGTCACTGAGCACCTCGAGGAGGATGAAGACCTCGGTCTCGAGGCCCAGCGCATCCACGCCGCGATCGAGTCGGTCACCAAGCGCGTCTGCGCGCGCAATGGAGTCGACTACGACGCGTACGTCGCGAAGCTCCGTGCCGGCGAGAAGGGTGAAGCCCTCTTCGACGGCATCGAACTCGACGAGGATGACGACGACGAGATGGAGTACTTCGGCCAGGAGTTGCCCGAGCAGTCACCGGAGCTGCGCCGCACCATGCTGATCGAAGACGCGCGGTTCTACTCCGAGACAGAAGCGTCGGCCCACGAGTGGGTCCAGGAGCACGAAGACACCTTCGGTTCTGACGCCCACTGGGAGTGGAGCTTCCGTGACTTCGACGTCCACTTCCTGTTCGCATGCTGGGCTATCGAGCTGACCGTTCGGCTCTGGCGTGAGTACGAGAAGACGCCCGAAGCGATCGCCCACCGGGCGGCCGTCGCGGACACGATCAAGATCAGCGACGACGCCCTCAAGGCCGTCCTCGAGATCGCCAGCCGCGGTCTCCTGAAGGAGATCGGAGCGATCGACGCCCGACACCACTACTTCCCGCACGAGCTGGAAGAGATGAATGCACGCTTCGAGAACGCTCAGCTCGGTATCGACGCTCTCCGCGCGGTGCAGCACGCACGCGCCACCTCGAAGGCTGCAGAGACCGCGCACGCCGCGTGAGTCATCGAGGGGTGGCCGACCGGTCACCCCTCAGACACCGCCTCACACCGCCCAAGGAGGGCCAATGCCTGCCATCGCAGTAGACCCCGACACCGGCGCCCTGAGAGGCACACCGCCGGACCGTAGAGCGTTCACCTACCCGCTCGTGCCGTTGGCAACGCTGAGTGAGGACGCCCGCATCCTCTACCGCCGTGCCGGTCAGAGGCTCGACCGGGACCTCTTCGCGAAGGACTGGCGGTACAAGTACGTCAGCCACGAGGAGAAGAAGTCGTTCCAGCCCACGCCTCGCATGCTCGATGCAATCGCCGAGTTGGAACGTGCCGGCTACGCCACCTACGACACCACGTACGGGAACCTGTTCCTCACTCGCACGGCGCCCGAGTACTCCTACGCTCTCGGGCGCGGTGGGAACCTCATCACCGTGGAGGCTTTCGACAGCCACCCGATGATCGACAACCGTCTCCTCGCTGTGCTCATCGGCGGCGACCTCGAAACACTCGATTCATCCAGCGGAGCGATGACCAACGTTCGGCTGCGCACCCGCCATGACAGCGCGGTGGACTTCGAACACGACTCGAGCGACACCGCGTACCTCACCGTCGCGAACCCCTCGCTTCCGGTGTTCCGCGGACTCGGTCACTTCAGCTTCGTCGGGGTGCTCACGGAATCGAGGATGTACCCCCTCGGCACGAACCCCGATGAGCAATCGGATGGCGACACAGAGAACAGGGCGCCGGCTCTGTGCGCGAGGTGCAATCAGGTTCACCCGTTCCTCCCCGGCTCGCCGCCGGCCGACGAAACACCCGCGCAACCGCGACTGGTAACCGTCCAGGTGCGGCCCTTCAGGGCCGAACTCGTGCACGACCCCTCGCGGCCAGCCCCCACCCATCGGGATGCCCCGGCTGAGGGCGAAGGGGCACCCTAGGCGGCCCGACTCGCACATGCACCGCCACGGGCGGCGATCACCCATTCGGGCCGGTCGCCGCCCGTTCCCGTCCCCACGCCTTCAGAGAGGTTGACCCATGTCCACATCCGCGAACACGTCCATCTCGCTGGAGGACGCCGCACAGATCACCGCGATCGACGGCAGCCCCCGATACGGGAGCATCTTCACGTTGCGCCGGATGGCGCAGCTCGGAAAGCTCCCGACGCAGCACGACGCGACCTCCGACACGACACTCGCGACGGTCACCGATCTCGAGCAGTTCCGCGAGAAGGAACTCCGACGGGGTGATGATGCGATCAGCGCGGTCGCCGAGATCGAACGTCAGGCGCACGCGCCCTCCGACGCCGTTCTGGCGTGGATGGCATCTCACGGCGATGCCCGTCACGGAGATGCGATCGCGAAGCGCCGCCTGAAGAAGCGCGAGAAGCTGCCCACGTCCGCGAAACTCCGCAAGCTCACCCCGAGCCAGTTCGCGAAGGCGTGGCGAGAAGGCGGCCACGGCCCCGCACCGACATTCGACTGACCACGAGAGGGTCCTCATGGCCGACACCGACCGCACACGGATCTTCACGCGCAACGAGTACGTCCGTGAGGGTGCGATCACCCACCACGACTACTTCGCCCAGTTCGTCACCGAGGACACCATCCGACACGTCCTCCTCTGGTTCACCCCGGAGATTCTCGCCGACGCTCTCGCCGCCGATGAGCATCTGAACTCCATCCCGCTCGCGCGCTGGGACGCCATGACGATCAACGAGCTCGACAGCCGCCATCCCGGCTCGGTCCACCGTCGTGGCCGATTCTCTGCGCGTATCCCGTTCGATCGTGTCGCCGTCGCCTCCGCCAGGGACTACATCACGCGCGCGGGACTCACCTGCATCGCGAAATGCGCCGCCAGGATCATCATCGACCGGCACGCGACGCTCGTGCCGCAGGCCGCCTGAAAGGGGTATCCGTCATGCTCACCCGCCTCCCCAACCACCCCGCCACGACCGGCGCCGGCCGCATCGGCGGCTACATCCCTCAGGGGTGCGCACCGTTCGCCATCCCCGACCACGAATGCAACCGCGATGGCGTCTGCGTACTCCACAACGGGGATCCCGTTCGCGTCGAGTCCGCATGGCTGCGCCCCTCGGACGGCTTCGTCTTCCTCTACGTCACGTCCGTCGTCACGAACATCGCGACCCACATCCCTGCATACGACTACCTCGCTATCGACCGGATCATCGTCGGAGCGCCTGGTGAGCCTGCTGCGTGGGACCCGATCAGGCGCAATCGGAACGCGGACGTCGATTCGGAGGTGGCGGCATGACGGCCCCGTTCGAGATCGATCTCGACTGGCTTGAGATGGCGGCCCAGGAGGCCACACCCGGACCGTGGGAGCTTGACCACAACCTGCCGTTCTCGACAGAGATCCAAGGGCTGTTCCAGCCCGAGCTCAAGCGGTACGTCGTCGGCCACACGTTCGACGGGCTCACCCTCACTCCGCAGGACGGCGTGTACCTGCAGCTGCTGGACCCGACGACAGTGCTCCAGATCATCGCTCACATTCGCGACCTGGAAACCCAGGTCGCCGCCCTCACCGCGGCCGCGGCCGCAGGACCGAAAGTAGACGCCGATGCCTGAACACACAGACCTGGTGAACTCACTCATCGCGGACGATCTGTCGAGTGCGGCAGACGACGTGCGCTCTGCGCTCACGCGGTATCTGGAGATCGCCGAGATGGCCGCAGAGCTCGACCCCACGCCGATCTCCTACCAGCAGTCGACGGTGCTATACGACACGGTGCAGTACACGCTTGAGAACGTCAATGCCCTGTCGCGCTTCCGAGGTGATCACGTGCTCGTAGAAGCGCGCAACGCGGAGCATCCGTACCTCGAGATGATGATGCTCGCAGCGTCGCCACACTGGGAAGACCGCATCCGAGCCAAGGCGCTCCACCTCGATCTGGATCGAGAGATCACTCTGCCTGACGACTTTCCGTGCATCTACGAACCGGCAGACTCCCCCAGGCGTAGAAGCGCTCACCACGCCAAGCCGTTCGTCTGGGTCGCGTCCGCGGACGAGGCGCTCCTGCACCAGGTGCTTCCTCACTACCGGGAGCTGTGGGATTCCCATCAGGCCCAGTGGCCTCACTCGCCCAACCGCGAGTTCGTGGTCGGCCGGCTCAGCGGGATCGAGCCGTACGCCGTCTTCCGCCCCGGTGCCACGATCGCCGATGTCATCGGAAAGACGTTGCTGACCCATCCCGACATGTACGAACGAGCGCCGAAGCATCTCCAGGAGATGAGCTTCCGCCACCGCGCCAAGAACACGAAGAACTGAGAGGCTACCCATGGCCAAGAGCACCCCACACCAGCCTGAACTGGTGAAAACGACCGTCCGCGCGCTGGTCGTCATGGAAGTTGCGGCGAGCAAAGACCAGACCGCCGAGGAGGCCGCCGAGAAGTGGCTGCAGACGTTCGCCGACATCCTCACCGATGACGACGCATCGTTCCGCGAGGACTACGGCACCGACGAGAAGACGCTCCTTGCCTGGCTCGCCGATGAAGACGGGGACGCCCTCGAGCCGACCACCGGCGGCTACGAAGGGCCGTTCGTGCTCTCGACCAAGGTGCGCCCCGCATCCTCTCCCGTCGGAGATGGGGTCGACTGGCACATCATGATGGGCGACAACTTCGCGCGGAGCGCGAGTACGAGCGACGACCCCGTCGTCAAGGCTGAGCGATCAGCTCAGGCCGCGCGGTACTACGCGATCGCCGCAGAGCTCGCGCCCCTGAGGTGACACCGCCCATCACGCAAAGAAGCCTCGCGGCATAGACCGCGGGGCTTCTTCTTTTCCTCCGACCTAAACGTGAGCCGGGTTCAGGAACGCTCGGGCGAAGCGCTGCCCCTTCTCCGCGATTCTCCCGAAGTACGCATCGAGGACCGTGGGTGACGAGTGAGATGTCGGGGCCGACGCGGCCCGAGGGTCATCGGCGTAGTGTCTGTCGATCGCGTCACGCAGCATACGCATCGCCTCCGAGCGATGTTGAGACACTGCGGCATGTGAGACGCCGATCTCGGCGGCGATGTCCTTGACCGTCCGATCATCGAAGTAGATGGCATGAATGATGAAACGCTTGCGATCGGGGAGCGCGTCGATGGCGTGATGCAGCAGCTCGTCACGCTCGGCGTACATCGCGGACTCTTCGGGCATATCGCCAGCCCAGATCACGTCGACTGCAGCAGGGACGTCGAGACTCGTCACAGTGCGCCCTGCATCCTCGAGCCCCTGCTTGACCGCCGACGTCGCAACACCCATCGCTTCGGCGATCTCCGCGATGGTCGGACGGCGACCGAGGGTGGTGGAAAGCGTCTCCTGCACGCGAGTCGTCGCCTTGGCTCGCGCTCGCGCCTCCGCCGGCGCCCAGTCCATCGAGCGCAGCTCATCCAGCATCGCCCAGTTGATCCGCTCCCTCGCGTAGGCCCCGAAGGGCACCCCGAGCGACTCGTTGAACTTCTCCGCAGCGCGAACGAGAGCGAAGGCCCCTGCGGCCGCGAGGTCATCCCTCGGCGCCTGCGTCAGCTTCGCCGCAATATGTGCGGTGGCCGCACCCACGATGTGCAGGTGGTCGACCACGAGCTGATTGCGTGCTCGCAACGGCATCGGACTTGCTCTCTTTCACTGTCAATGCAAGCCCCCCAGCTGCCTACAGCGCGAACCACTCCCATAGTGGTTGAATTTTCATTCATCCACATACTAAGCACACTCGGCGGACGAAAAAGCCCCGAGCACGAATACTCGGGGCTTCCTCGTTTACGATCGGATTACGATTCCGGATCAGGTGGGCTACGCCTTGACCTCTTCATCCGTCTGGATGTGCCGGTTGACCTCTCGCGTGGCGGAGAACTTGAGGACGGTGTAGTCCTTGACCTCGCCGCCGGCGTCGTCCTTGGCGAACTGGACGCGGTGTCCCTTGTGGGTCTGCGGGTAGAACTTCCCGAAGTTCGTGAGGGTCACCGTGTTGCCCTGCGCGACGAGATCGAGAAGCTCGTCGATGAGCGCCTGGTACGCCTTCTGAGCGATGTTCGGGGATACTCCGCCGCGGCGTGCGAAGCGCTGGATGAACTCGCGCTTGCTGACGCGCTTCTCGGCGTCGCGCCCGGTCGTGCTCTTGCCGGTGCTGTCGGCCGTTGAGGTTGTGCTCATGTGCCTACCGTCCAATGGGATACTGCTCGTCGCCGAGCGTCTTGTGCCCAGGCCAGCCGTGTCCACGGCTACCCGAGGCCCTAATTTCCTGTGACTGCCGGAGTCGGTCACAACTCCGGACTGTACTCATCAGAGGATACTGGCTCTTCGCTGATAAACGTGGTGGATGTACGTTTTGTCTGCTTTCCCGTAGTATTACGCGCTTCCTCCGTACGGGCTGCGTGCAGAGACGCGTTGATCGATCGCTCGGCGATGCCCATCGCCGGCTGCGCCATCGTGGAAGCTAGGCCGCGCGCGCTGAGACCAGCGCGTGCAGATTCGACGCGAGCGTCGGAGGCTGCCTTCTCCTTCTCCCACCGGGTGCGGTCCTCTTCATTGACGAACCCCATCATCGAAGTGATCTCGTGTTCGCTGGGGAATCCCATGATGCCCATGTCGTGCCTTCCTAGTCGTTTTCCGCTCGTATATGAGTAAGTCTAGCGTGAATGAGCATTAGCCCAGTTCGAAATCCACGTCCTGCAGAAGCGTGGCGTCGTCGTGCCCGATACCCGTGATTCGGCCCGTGTCGACAGCGTTGTACCCCTGGTTCACGCGCGCCCGAAGGTGACGTGCGACGGCGTTGCGACGGCGCTTGGCGTTCTTGCCGCCAGGATCGCGCTCAGGCGCAATGCTCTTTGCCGCAGCCTCGATCGCGTCTCGATGCTTCGCCGGTTCAACACGCTCGACGTCGTATGCCACGCCGTCGATGATCTCGGCGTCAACCTCATCGTCCTCGTCATCGATCTCACCCTCATACACGGGCTGATCGAGCCGCCTGGGCGATCGTGTGCGGGGTGACCTCGGTGCGCCGCCCCCACCATTCGGTCGAGGCGCCCTGGGATCCGAGGTCGGACGAGTGCCGGCTGACGGCCTGTCGTCCTCATCCTCGACGATCTCCGCATCCACGATGTCCTCAGCCGTGGTCGAGCGATTGGACCGCTCAGAAGACGACGCGGCGTAGTGCTCGGCCTGAGGTGCCTCGGGCTCTGCACCCTCACGCGCCGCGCCGGCACCCATGGTCTGGTAGCGGGCGAGGTCCTCGGCCACCTTCTGCTGCCAGTTGTCGCCGTACTGTGCAACCCAAGCGGAGGCGAGCTCAGGCTTGAGAAGTTGCACCTTCTCGACCGCGTCGACGTACGCCGCGGTGTAGGCGAAGTGAGACTCCCCGGACGTGAGCCCGTCGGCCTTCATCGACGCGAACATCGTCCGAGCTTTTCCGAATCGAGCGCGGGCCCTGGGGTCGTCGAGGTCGTCTGCCACACTCGGGAACTGCTCCACAGATGCTGCCACCACGTACTGCGAAAGGACATCGTTCATCTCCTCCACGGTCGTCGCGGTGACCATCTCAGCGGTGAGCGTCTGACTCGACATCACACGATGCTCATCGATACTCATCGGCGGGCGCAGCGAGAACGAGCCCGCGTCGACGAGGCGGCCCTCGTACGAGTCGACGAAGTCGCCGGTCCACACCATGCGCTTCTCGCCGGTCCCCGGAAGGTAAACCTCACGCGGCTCGCTCTTGCTGAGTCGCCCATGCCCCAGCTCGGCGAAGACGCTCGCCATCTCGGGCTCGCGCTCGAGGCGCTGGCCCACGATCACGCGCATCGCCCTGGAGACCTCCTCCTTGCCGAGGTGGTCCTCGGCGACGAAGCCGTACAGAAGGTCCCGAGCAGACTGGTACCGCGCGGTGATGGCATCCCGATCCGCACCCGGTCGCCGCATGTCCGCGTACGCCGCTTCTGCGAGGGCCACCTCTGTCATCGCTGCACTCTCTGCCGTGAACGGCAGCCGGTGGCCGTTCTCGGCGTTCTCGATGCGGTCGAGCCGCCGACGACGCCGAGCACTGAGCTGGTCACCCTTGCCCTTGCTGACCAGCTTGTCGAACTGAGCGCGCGCCTTGTCGTTCTTCCTGTCCTCGCGACCCTCGATCTTCTCGCGAATCGAGTCAGAGATCTTGCCTCGGAATTGGCCGAGCTGAGTGCGGAAATCGGGCGAGAGGGCCCACATCGATGCCGCCATGCCCAGCGTGGAGACGAGGTTCACGGCGGTGAGCCCCTGCTTGAGCGGAGCCACGCACTGGAGAACCATCATCGAGGCGTAGACCTGGTGGAGGCCGGTGAGCTGCTGACGCTGCCGATCCTTCGTCGCGTCGGCGCCGAGAATGCCTGACGAGCGCAGGCTCTCCATGTACGACTCCCCCGCGCGGATCGTGTCCAGCTTCAGCTGGGAAAGAGGATCCCGCAGCGCTTCCCCTTCGAGCCTCGACCTCTCGGCCGACATGCGCCTTCCATCCGCAGCCTGCGCAGCCCTCATGCGCGCCTCCTGGCGTCGCCGGTTGCGGCCGGCTTCACGAGCGGCCAGGTGGGGGTCGTTCGATCCTGCGGCTGCGCGACGGCGATCCGCCGGCTGTGTGACGAATCCGTCCCAGGCGCCGTTGACCTTCATGTTGCGCACGGCCTCCGACACGAAGTCAGCCCCACCACGCGCCCTCTCGCGCAGACGCTCCGAGAACGACGGCCCATCGGAGATGACCTCGACATCGATGACGTCGTCATCCTGATAACTGCTCCCAGCGGGTTCATCCTGAAGGTCGTACATCGGGATGTTCAGCGTGCGTTTCGGATCAGCCATCACTACGTCCTCTGGTCGTGTTGAGGCCTGACGGCCTACGGGCGAAGAATCTCGCAGGCTGCGAATATCCTCATTTATGGCCTGATTCTACCGTTTCCCCTCATAAATAAGCGAATATGAATCGCCGGGTCAGTCTGGTCCCACGCAAAGAACCCCGCCCCGGGATGACCGGGGCGGGGTTCTTTTCTTCTACGTCCTACGGCTGGAATCCATCCGATTCGACGACAGGACTCGCGTCCGCGGTGACGAGCTCGGGGCGGAGACGCGGCCGCGGCGCACGCACCGCCGTGGCTACCGGGGACGTCCGACCTGCGCCTCGCGAGCGCGCCCGCGGATCGTGAGCGGCGAGCACATCGCGGTTGGTGAGAACGGCGACGTCCGGGGCTGCGATCTGCAACCCCTCCTCCGCTGCCTTCTCCCACTCGGCGATCGCCCGCTGGTTGCGTCGCACCGCGTACGGGGCGAAGTGCGAGTTCTCGGTGCCGGCGAAGATGTTCTCGCGGCGCTCTGCCGCAGCGAACACATCGGTGAACGTGCCCCCGTATGCGAGGCGGTCCATCGTGGATCCGGTGTTCTGCAGGGAAGGAGCGTCCGTGTCCTCGATGTCGATGATCCGTCCATCCGGGCCGGTGAGAGCGGCCGCGACCTTCTCCACGTTCTCGGTGTTCACCGAGACGTTCAGGCCGTCCTTCGCCGTGTAGAGCTCGACGAACTGGTTCTTCCAGGTCTCGGCGTCGGCCTGCACCTCACGACCCTTATCGTCGCGGACGACAGCCCATTCGCGCTGACCGTTGTCGCCCGCAACCGCTTCGAGCTTGCGTCCCTTCCACAGCGCCCGGGCGGGCCCCATGAGCATGTTGTACTTCTGACGAGCCTCCTCCGGGTCGTGCTTTGCCTGGAGGACGGACTGCGTGACCGGGTAGGTCAGCTCGAGCACGGCCTTCAGCTCCACGTTGCGCAGCGCCTTCACGCCGCGCTGTGAGAAGGCCCCAGCGATGCCCGTTCCGTGCGACTTCACCGCGGTCGCCATCATGACACCCTCGTCCTCATCGCGGGTGTGCTGGGTGTCGCCGAGATCCGCCATGGTGACGGGGTCGACACCGAGGTGACGGCAGTAGTCGCCGATCTTCGACATCGAGCCCTTGGCGCCGGTGTCGATGCACGCCTCGATCACGCTCTTCACGTGGTCGCCGGCGTCTCCGAATCGCAGGATGGCGTCTCCGTACTGCCCCTTCATCGCATCGCGGTAGTAGTCGCTGACCTCTCCGACGATGGCGTGGCGCTGCTCCCATGCATCGAAGTCGTCGATGTCGCCGGCGTCGAGGTCGCTCTGGATCTCGTTCGCGCGCATCCGGATCGCGGCGAAGCGCTCCGTCAGCTCGGGGTCGACGTGCTGTGCGACCTTGACGTCCAGCGAGTCCTGCATCGCCAGGGGGTGCAGTCCGTCGTCGCCAACCTGACCGAGGTCCAGCAGGTTGGCCTCGATGGTGAGCTTCTCCAGGGCCTGCTGACGAGCAGCGTCGCTGGTCAGGCGAACAACGGCCACCGAGTCGCCGTCGAAGTCGCCGTCGAAGGACTTGTCCATGACCGGGTTGATGGCCACGCCGGTGAGGCGCTCGTCGACCTTCACCCGCATGTATCGCACTCCAGCATCCCGGAGCACCGGGTCGCGCCAGATCAGCGCGTAGTCGTCGTTCTCCAGACCGAGCGCCTCAGCCATAGCCGGGCCGACGGCCACCTGGTCTGCGTCCAGACGGGGGTCGCTCGTCCACACCGCGGTCGCCGAGTTGGGAAGACGGGAGGACATCAGCCCTTCCTTGAAGATGTTCCGCCGGCCGGAGAAACGCTTCTGCTTCAGGTCCTCGGTGATCGTGTCGAACGCGGCCTGCGCGCGACGGGGCATCTCGGCGATAGTGTCCTCGAGGTCGCTGATCTTCTTGTGCTCGAGAATGGGCCGGTTGGTCGCGAGGAAGTCCTTCGCAAAGCGGTATCGCGACGCCATCTCGTGCACGGCCAGGTACTGGTTCGTGTAGTCGTGCGCCGTGCTCTGTCCGTCGCTGAGGTCCTGGCCGCTGCGCAGGTGGGAGCTCATCACAGGCAGCTTCCACGTGCTGTCGGTCGCCTTCGGAATCAGCTGGCCGGTCGGGAACTTCAGCGGGAAGGGGAGTTCGAGATCTCCACCGCGATCGCCGATGAGCTGACCGAAGTCGGCCTTCATCTTGTTCGCGTTCAGAGTGCCCCGGGCGGTGACGGCGAGCTCGGGCATCTGGAAGAGCTGACGCTCCGCCCCCTCGGCCATGTCGTCGTACCCGACGCGCATCGTGCCGTCGGGCTCAAGGTCCAGACCCATCGTGACGAGCATCTCGCGGAAGTTGGCCACGGCCGAGTTGTTCGGTCCGTAGAACTCGGCCATCACCTGATCCGCACCCTGGGAGCCCAGCGCCCAAGCCAGCTGGCTGGACGCCTTGCGACCGCGGCCCTCGCGGAGTGCGGCCTCGTCGTACACCCGCGTGCCTCGCTCGACGTCCTTGTGGGTGACCACCAGGCGCATCTTGCCCATCGCATCTGCGTGAATTCCCCGACCGGGGACGTGCAGATCGGCCGGATCCTGCATGAGCTCGCGAGCCGTACCGCCGTTGAAGCGAGACACCGCGGAGAACGGGCTCATGACCACGTCCAGTTCGGGGTTCTCCTTGAACGCCTCGAGGGCCCACATCATGCTCTCGTCCTCGGCGTACTCGAGCAGGCTCTGCGAGCGGTCGACGATGAGGGAAATGACGCCCTTGTTGCCGTGCATGTCGCTGAGCTTGTCGCCCGGGACGAGAGCGCGGGGGTTGCCGTCGGCGCCGCGGATCGCGTGCTTCTCGGCGAACTCCTTGCTGACGACCATCGGGTCATCGGCCGTCCAGCCGCCGAAGGTCATCATCGCCACGCCCACCGGCTCGGTGACCGCTGCGGCGTTGAGCAGGTTGGACGCCGACATCTGCTGACGGTCGTACGGGTCGTACTTCATGAACTCCGTCTCGGACAGCTTCATCAGCGGCGCACGGTCCTCGACGTCGTCGCTCTGGATGATCCGCCCCGAGGCTGCGTCCACGCGAGCGCCCTCGACCATGTAGCGAGTGATTCCCTGGTAGACAGCGCCGTTGGTCATCACCGGGTCGAAGAAGCCGTCGGCCTCTTCCGTCATGATGGCCATGTTGCGGCCGCCGGTGAGGATCCATGCGTCGTGGCGGTTGTCGTTGGCCGGGTCGGATGCCTGGCTGGAGTTCTCCGCACGCCATGCGGCGTGCACGGTCGATCCCGATGCGATCTCGCTCGGGTAGCGGACGCGACGCGCCTCGGTGGCGAGGATGGCGTCGACGATGTGCTGCTCGAGCCCCTCCTCTGCGGCGCGCTCGATGTAGTCGACCTCGTGACGGGAGTCGTAGAGGCGGCGGTAGACGCCGTTCAGGGAGGTCGGCTCACCCACCTCCGTGCGCATCACCAGCATGTCGTTGGCGATCTGGTACTCGATCTGGTCGCCCATGATCTGCTCGTACCCACGCAGGATGGTCCGCTCCTCGACGCTCAGGTCTTCGCCGGCGCGCTGGGAGGTGATGCGGGCTTCGTAGCCGGGGACGAAGAGGTAGTTCTCGCCTCCCGCGAAACGCGTGACGACCTCGCCATGCTCGCCTCGGCCGAACAGCTGACCGATCTGACCCTTCACCGTCTCCGCGACGCCCGTGCGGCTGAGGCGCTCGGCCTCCCAGGAAGCGATGCCGTGCTCGTCGATCGCCAGGCTGATGACCCGACCGCCATTGCGCTCGATGGACTCACCGATCATCGTGCCCATCTGGCTGACGAAGGCGTCCTCGTGCATGTTCGGTTCGACGGCAGTGCTCTCGTCGAACTGCACGAGCTTGTCCTTGACCGCGCTGGCGTAGAAGCTCGAACCCATCATCTCGTCACCGTCGATGCCGGTGACCCGCAGCGCGGCGATGATGTCAGCGTTGTTGCGCCATGCGCCGAACTCGCTCGTCATGTGCTTGGCCACGCGCACCGGGTCGAATCGGCGGACGACGACCTCGCCGTCGGCGAGCGTGAGGTCATGCTGGTCGTAGCTGCCGATCAGCTCGTCAATGACGTCATCGGCATGGTCGCGGACCTTCTGCTCGGCAGATCCGACGTATGCGAGATCGCGCACCAGCATGTCGTGCGTGGTGCGGGCGGTGTCGGTGTCGACCTGCAGCTCGCCGATGACGCCGACCTTCTCCTGGTACTGCTCTTCGGTGGCACCCGAACGCAGGAGGGTCGTCTGCGCGCCGCGGAGGACATCCCAGTACGAACGCTGAATCGACGCGATCTCCGCGTCGCCGGCGAACTCGGGGAACCACTCCCCCGTCGAGGCCAGCTCGGCGTGCTCGTTGAAGTCGTTCACCAGGCGGTCGACCTCGAGGGCGGCTGCGAGGTTCTCGCGCGCGCTGTCCACCGACTCGCGGAGGTACGCCTCTCCGCGTTCGGCGTCGAGGAAGAACTGCGCCGTGGCGGTTCGCGCCTGCGCCGAGCGGCGGATGAGCACCTTGGCGCCCTCCTCCGGGATCTTGCCGTCGATCAGGAGGTCTCCGTACACCGCCATGGAGGAGCGGTCGTTCTTGGTGAAGTAGGAGTCCTGCACCTCCACGGGGACGCGGCGGCGATCGGCCTTGCTCCACTCCGTGACCGTGTGAGTGCCGCGCTCACCGACGAGACCCTTGCCGTCGGCCCGCTGGACGGGCTTTCCCAGTGCGATGCGCAACAGGTCCACTGCCTCGGCCGCCGTGGGCGTGTACGCCGCCTGGGCCTGAGAGCCGTCCACCTTGACGTTGGTGGTGAACCAGGTCGAGACGCCGTCGTCGTAGACGCGTCCAACGAAGTGCTCCTGAGTGCGCGGTTCAGTCAGTCGGACCGCGATCTTTGTCCCGGTGATCTCCGCCTTGATCTGACCCTGGTTGCGGTCGCGTCGAACGGTGTACCCGATGCCCTGGCTGCGCAGATCGTCGAGGATCGCCGTCGAGCGCTGCAGCGCCTCCGCGCTCATGTATCGGCCCGGGCGGATCTGCCCGTCCTGACCTCGAGCGCCGTCGATCACCCAGTCGCGAACGTGGCGGTACTCCTGCTCGCTCATGTACCCCATGAGCTCGGTCATACCGCTGAGGTCGTCGTAGCTGAAGGCTTCCCCCGCCTCGACGGCCTGTCCGTCCTCGTCAATCGAGTAGACGTGGAGATCCTGTGTGCGCAGCTCGGAGATCCGATCGGCGTGGCCGCCCGCGAGCTGGGCTACGTCCTCGTCGAGGATGTAGCGCACCCGGGACCCGGCCTGCTTGATCGAGCTGCGTACTGCCCAACGCGGGTCGTACGGGGAGATGGGGAGGCGGGCGCCCGCCTTGCCCGGGGACGGCTGAATGACAGAGCCGTCCTGCGCACGCCGAGAGAATCCCGCCATGTCGAAGAAGGACGTCTGCATCTGGACGTACGCGGGGGATGCGGAGGTGGCATCGGTGAAGATGCCGGGGTATCCGGCAACGTTCTCCTGCATCGTCTGCTCGATGGCGGACAGCACAGGGGGAATGCCGAGATCGGCGCTCCCCATCGACAGCTGCTGCGCATTCAGCTTCTGCTCGACCTTCGCGCGCAGATCACGCGCGGCGGAGACCATGATGATCTTCCCGGTCGCGTCCTGCGTGCGCTCGATCGTCTGCTGGAAAAGGTGCTCGTACAGGTAGCGACGCATACCCGGGCTTCGAGGATCCACGGATTCTCTCTTTCGTCAGGCCGGTCCAGCCGGCCTCGGTGATTGGTTGCTCTCATCCTATCGAGCAGAATCGACATTTTCACTCATAAATCAGGGATTTTGACGTTTTCGAGGGGTGCGGCTCAAGATGGGGACGAACGCACGAAAATGGCCCCTCCGCACTGTGTGCGAAGGGGCCAGATACGCCTCACGGGCTTCGAGCTAGTTGCCAGCCTGATCGCGCATCGCCAGCATCATTGCGCGCTCGAACTCGCCACCAGCGATATCCCTCCAGCTCTCCAGCGAGGCGAGGTACTCGTAGAACTCCCCCGTGACCTCGTAGCCGCCAAGCTCCGACAGATCGCCCTCGGAGTACACCCGGGTCGTGTCGTCCTGGGCGGCCGCCGTCAGTTGCTTGAGCGAGTCGGACTCGTCACGCTTCTGCAGGTAGAGCGTGCCACGATCGACCGAACGGAGGGACCCGCCGGCGCCGACGCTGAAGTGCACAGAGTCGCGCTCCATGTAGGCACGGGCTGCGCGGTATGCCTCGATGATCTCGCGATCGAGAGGGTTCAGCAGTGCCTTTCCATCTGCGCGCACGAGCATCTCGCGGCTGATCTGACCACCTGCGTACCGGAGCTGCTGGCGATCCGCTGCGTTCACCTGAGCGCTCTGTACGGCGCTCTGCATCTCGTAGTCCTCCTCCCAGTTGTCGTTCTCGTAGAACCCCTCCGGGGCGTCCTCGAGGTCGACGTCATCGGCGTCCAGTCCCAACTCGTCCGCGATGACCTCGCGCATCGCCGCATCGACGATCTCCATGACCTCGTCGCTGTACACGTCGGGATCGAGGCGAGCGATGTCCACGTCCTCGTACTCGTACGCGGCCTTGTACACCGCGGTGCTGTCCACGGCGGCCTCCGCCTGGAGCATGCGCTTGGCGAGCATCTTCTCGAAGTCAGGCTGGTTCAGTCGCACATCGAAGTCGAGAGCGGAGCTGAGCGTCGGGATGGTCTGCAGCGTGTACTCGTGACCGGGGTGGATGATGGTGTCCTTGAACAGTCGCCACGACATCGGCAGGATCGTCTCGTTGCGGTTCCACACCGGTGAATCACCCGCGCGGAGCACGATGCTGTTGCGCTCAGAGAGGTACGCGAGGTCGTTGTAGGAGATCACCGGCTCCTCCTTGACGGACATCGTGTACGAGACCTTGCCCTCGACATTGATGTTCTTGATGATCCGCTCGGTGTCCTTGGTCACGGTCTTCGAGTCGCGGTAGACGTTGTGGCGGGTGCCCGACATCTTCGACAGGGTCTCGATCATCGCGTCATCCGTCGACTTCAGGAACACGATGTTGGAGGTGTTGCCCTGAACGATCTTGTCCACGGACTCCCCGTAGACGTCCCGGAGCTGCTGCAGCGTCTGCAGGATGATCGTGAACTGCTGGTCCTGTCCGAGGCCGATGGACAGCATCGTCTCGAAGCCGGCGATACCGTGCCCTTCGGACTGGAGGTTTCCCAGCTCGTCGAGCATGAACCGCGTCTTGTAGAGCGGCTTCTGATCGCTCTTGGTCATGTACGACTTGTCGAAGTTCAGGTCCACGAGCTGCTTGACGAGGATCAGGATCAGCTTGGCGTACTTCATCAGGTGCGGCGGCGTGACCAGGAACACGGCCTTCGGCTTCTCGCTGTAGCGAACCATCGTCGACACGATGGCCTGCGCCTGACCCATCTCCTTGTCCGGCATCGCGAACGAGACGTTGACCAGTCGCTCCTGCTCGTACGTGGTGTGACCCTGCTCGTAGACGCCTGTCGCGGAGTTGCGACGCAGCTCGACGAGGATGCCGTTCTTGACGATCTTCTCCCCGGAGATCGGGTCCTTGATGAAGTACCGGCCGTTGAGCGAGGTCTGGTAGTCCTTCGTGAAGCGGAAGAAGAACTCCCGCACGAGCATGCCCGTGCTCGGGTTCAGCACCTGCAGGCGGAGGAACGCGACGTCGGTGGCGAACTTGCCCTTGAAGTAGTAGCGGGCCCACCCCTCTCGAGACACGATGTCCTCGTGTTCGAACTCCTCACCGAGAGGAGTCGTGAACTGGGAATCGCCGTACGCGTTCCAGCGAACCTGCATGCCGATCAGGTGATCGCGCTTGAGGTAGTTCATGCCGAATCGCACACCCATGCGCCGGGGGAAGGAGAGCCCTCCGAGGTCGGTGTTCTGCGAGGGTGCGCCGGAGGTCAGAGTCGAGATCGTGGGGTCGGTGAAGAAGCTCATCGCGGTGATGGCGATGCCGTACACGGACGCGAGCATCTTCTCGGCCCCGCCCATTGCGCGCAGAGCGTTGTCGGCGTTGCTCACGAGAGTGCGCATTGCGTTTCTCGGGAGGGCCTGTGTCGCGTTGAAGTAGAGCGTGAGCATGTCCAGCTCGTCCTTGTCGTCCCAGAGGAAGGCCTTCCTCATCACGATCTCACGCTCGGCCTCGTAGGCCTCGTCGTCGAACTCGCTGGGCTCCTGCGGGTTGCCGAACTCACCCTGCTTCACTCGGCCCTCGAGCACCTTGAGCGGGTTCTTCATCTTCTTCGCCGTCAGTTGCACGAACAGCTGATAGCAGTTGTAGAGCGTGACCTTGCCCCACATCTCGTCGAGTCTGCGCTCGAGCACCTTCGGGTCCATGTTCGTGCGGGCGGCGTAGGCGCGCAGCTCGCGCTCCTCTTCAAGGTAGTAGTCGATGAGACCGTAGGAGGCACGCTTGAACGCGTTGTTGGCGGCGTTCGGCCACACCGGGTCCTCTCCACCATCGAGCGGGAAGAACACGTCGGCGATGTTCTCGACGTAGAGAGCGCACTTCGGGGCATCGCCCTCGCGGGCGGCATCCGCTGCCATACCCAGCGGGTTGTAGATGTCGGTCTTCATCGCATTGATCAGGTTGAACTGCGTCACCTGGTATCCGCGCATCGTTGCTCGGACGTAGTTCTTCACGAGCAGCTCGCCCTTGGGGTCGTTGATGACCATGTTGCTGGGGCGGCGTTCGCGCAGCCACATATCGATGACGGGCTCGATGTACCCCTGACCCTTTCCACCACGCGTGATCGCCAGCACCATCGTGTTCACAGGGGCGGTGTCGACCAGATAGGCGCCGCCCGGGCGCTGCACTTCGTACTCCGGAAGCGTCCAGTCGCTGTTGATCAGGTCCGCGACGGTGGCGTACTGCCCCAGCTTCTCGCGGTTCTTGCCGTCAGGGTTGTACGGGACGGAGGTCGCGTCGAATCGCTTGCGGAACTTCTTGCCGGCCGGCACACCGGAGGCCTCGAAGAGCGCGTCGCCGAACTCCTCGTCGATGAGAGGAACTGTCCTCGTGATGGCGTTGTCGTCGTCGTCTCGCAGGATCTCGCCCTTGATGTACTCCACGTCGCCGTCTTCGTCGAGCATGTCCTTGTCGGCGAAGACGGAGGCCTCGATCTTCTTCAGCCCCTTGTTAGTGAGCATTACGTGGCTGATCATCGAGCTGAACTGGACGTCGGAGTGTGCGCCGGCGTCAGGGAACCAGTCGAACTTCCGCATGACCTCCTGCGGCAGGGCGATCTGCTGGTCTCCGGTGTGCTGGTTGATGTCCGAGGTGTCGTTCATCAGGTTCTGGGCGTCGAGGTTGCGCATCAGCAGCGAGTGGACGATGCCGAAGACGGCGAAACCAGTGAGCAGCGAGAGGCCTGCCTTGAGCAGGTCGAAGCTCAGGAGCTGCCCGAAGTAGTCATTGGGTGATGCGGTCACCTCTGATCCGCTGCCGTCCGTCGACTCTCCGGCGTCGTTGCGCTCCACCCACCATGTCGGCGGGTTCTGGACCGCCTCGAGCTCGGTCTTGTAGCACGGAGTGCCCTCTAGCGCCGAGCCGTCAGCATCGAGGATCTGGTAGCAGTGGAAGACCGATGAGCCGTTGACCTGCTGGATCTCGTAGAACTTCGACTGCCCGGACAGGTTGGAGTCGCCGCCCGCAGCAGGGCCGAGCAACGCCATGATGAGGCCGAATGCCGACAGGACGAACCACGCCAGGATCGCGGTGATCGTTCCGATGATGGCAGACGCCCAAGTGCGGCCGGTCTTCGTCAGGAGAGGGTCGATCTTCGAGCGATCCAGTTGCTGGCTCTCGTAGACATCCCTGTTCTTCAGCGTCTGGTCCGCCTTGCGAGCGGAGATCTTGTCCCAGTTGCTGGCTTTCGGGTGGCTCGGGTTCTTCGTCACGGAGACTCCCTGTTGGTGTAGCGAGAATGCGGGGCACGGCACCTGTGATGGCGACGTGCCCCGCTGAGGAAATAGGCGGTGCGACCGGGGAGATCAGGAGACCGATCGCACCACCGGTCAGGTGACGATCGAAGTGAACGCCGCGAAGGCGGCGGGTTCGATCGAGGCGATCTGCTGCTGTGCGAACGACCAGCCGACGATTGCTCCGACAGCGACGCCGGCGAGGAGCAGAACCACCGCGAGAACCGCGATGACGCGCATCGAGTGCTTGTGCATGCGGTTCTGCTGCTTGAGCTGCGTCTCGGCCGATCCCTTGGCCGATTCGAGCTCAGAGATGCGCGAGTCGTACGTGCGCTGGAACTCGCCTGCCAGCTCTGCATTCTGCTGGCGCAGCTGCTCGGCGAGAACGCTTCCCGCCTGGGTGCGCTCCTTCTCCAGCGTGAGGGTGGTCTCGAACTCGCGACGACGGGTCTCAAGCTCTCGGGCAGCCTCTTCGCCCTGACGGCGCAGCTCCGACGTGAGGCGCGCCTCACGTGCCTCGTTGTCCTCGCGCATCTGGCGCTTCTCGATCTCGTGCTGCTCTCGAGCGTGGGCGAGATCGTTGCTCCGAGCGAGCTGCTCCGCGAGCACCATGGCGCGGGCGATGTCGTTCGCGCGGTTCTCGTCGATGACCTTGATCAGGCGGTGGTTCCACTCGCTGAGCAGAGCACGCTGCTCCTCGCGCTGGGTGCCGTGCACCTCCCGCAGATCTTCGAAGATGCGGTTGGTGCCGATCTCCATGCGCGTGTTCGCCTCGCGACGGCGCATCTCCAGCACCGTCGCCTTGTTGTGGCTGTACTTCTCCTCGACACGTCGGTCGAGTTCACGTCCCAGCTCGGCGATGTCGCGCTCGAGCTTCGGACGGTGCTTGTCCTCGTACGTGGCGCGGGCGTGTGCAGCCGCCTGTTCTGCGCGGCTCTGGGCCTGCGCGTCGAAGCGTGCCATGAGTTCGCGGCGCTGCTCGGCGAGCTCCGCCGGGGTCTTCTCGCGATCGGCTTCGAAGTCCTTCTTCGCGCCTTCCATCAGAGCGTGGAATCGCGAACCCGGGCTGTCGGTGGACAGCAGGCTGATCGTCTGCTCGACGTGGTGAGCGCTGATCTCAACGAACCGCTCGCGCAGCTCGTCCTGGTGATCGCGATGGAGCTGAGCCAGTTCGGCGTTCGCCTGGCGGCTGAGCTGTCCCACCTGCTGACCGAGCCAGTCCGACTGCTCGTCGGGGATCTCGAGGAGAATCGCCTCAGCCTCGCTGTCGAAGACCCGGTCGAACTCTTCGGTGTCCACGACGAGAGCGAGATCGTCGCTGAGGAATCGGCGGACGATGGTGTCGCGTACTTCCTCCTCGTCGACCACGCGATTGGCGTTCTCGACCACGTACTGGACGTAGGCGTCTGCGTCCGACTCATCCTCGGGCTCCGCGGGGAAGTCGTCGCTCTGCCAGGACAGGTCCACCTCGGAGGGGGTCTCATCGGGCGCGATCGCGGTGTCCTGGTTGCTGAACTGCGACTCGAACGCATCGAAGTTGATCGACAGATCCGGCTCGTCATCCACGACGCCCGTGGCCGCGTCGAAAGAGATCTCGCTGTCGGCGCTGTTGAAGTCGAACGTGGACTGGGTCGAATCGCTCGTGCCAAAGGCCTCGGCCAGCGGGTCCGCCTCCACGGTGAGGGTCGACGTGCCGCCCTGGGCACCGACCGCAGCCGTTGCCGCGGGGGCTCCGCTGACGATGAGATCGAACTCCGACTGTGCGGGGGTGGCAGCAGAACGCTGACCCGAGGCCCAATTCCAGGCCTGCGGAACGACCTCGGAGAGCTTGAGCTCACCGGTGGAGATGGATGTCGCCTGTGCGACCGTCGCACGGCTCTGCGCCTCGTCGCTCAGGGTGTCAGCGAGCAGAACGTCCTCGCCGGTCTCGGGGTCCTTGCCCTCAAGCAGGATCGCCCAGTGGTACGGAGCGTCCATGAGGAGCTGGAAGCCGCTGAGCCGGGCCAGCGTCCCCGGGGTCGGGATGATCGCCAGGTAGTTCTCCTCGAGCATCGCCTTCGTGGCGACGACCTCGATCTTGTCTGCGGTGATGAGTTCGATGATCGAACCCTTGACCGCATCGTTCTTGTTCTTGGTGCTCAGCCCACCGATGCTGTCGGCGTTGAGCAGGAGCCCTATCCACGCGGTGCCGTTGGGCAGTGCGAAGTTCTGGTTGCGCTTGAGGACGTCGACGGCGGCACCGAGAGTGCTCTCCTGTACGACGTCGGAGAGCGACGCTTCCTTCCGCTTCTTCTTCTTCGGAGCTGCGCTCTGATCTTTCTTGCGACCGAAAGACAATGCCATGGTCAACGTCCTTTCCTGATCTTCTCAGGAATGAGTCTAACAGACAGATTCGCGCATAAACCAGGAAAAACGACAGATTAGACCGTAGTGCCAGCGCGCAGTATCGGCAGCTTCACCACGACCTCAGCGCTGCTCTCGCGAAGGCTCTTGTTCTCGGATCGCAGTTCACCCTCGACCTCGACATGGATGGCGCGCACCTTCGGGTGCGCATTGATGAACGTCGCGATCTGCGTCGTCACATCAGATGTCAGCAGGCGAACCGCAGCTCGCGCACCACCGGCTTCTGCGTCGGTGTCGGCCTTGTCCTCGACGAGGTACTCCAGGACGCGCTCATCCATCGTCGTCATCACTCCGTGCTTGGTGAGCACCTCCTGGACGACGCCGGCGAGCTTGTTGTGGATGATCTGCCGCTGCGTCTCGCGCGCGAGGGGCTGGAAGGGAACGATCGCGTCAATACGCCCGAGGAGCTCCGGAGGGAACCGGTTCTGAGCCTGGGTCTGAGTGATGGAGCGGGTGATCTCCTTCATCTTGTCCTTCATGAACTGGCCCGACCCGGTCGCGTCCGGGCTGTACTGAGCGATGGTCTTGAAGATCTCCGCGCCGGCGTTCGTCGTCATCACGATGTACGTGTTCAGGAAGGACACCTGGCGACCGTTCGCGTCTGAGAGGCGACCGTCGTCGAGCACCTGCAGGAGCAGTCGGTTGACCATCGCGGAT
Organism: Microbacterium sp. WCS2018Hpa-23; assembly: GCF_031843845.1. NCBI lineage: Bacteria > Bacillati > Actinomycetota > Actinomycetes > Micrococcales > Microbacteriaceae > Microbacterium > Microbacterium sp. WCS2018Hpa-23. Next base: position 26,608 of record NZ_JAVTIZ010000008.1, on the reverse strand, counting down.
GCCTTCTCGACCTCGTCCAAGAGAACGACGGCGTGACTCGTGTGCCATACCCGACTGGTGAGCTCCGTGCGGAACAGATCGAGGGATTCGTCTCGGGCGTACTCGGTCATGTCGAACCGGATCAGGTGCTTGCGGGCATCGCCGAACATGAGCTGCGCCAACTGCTTGGTCAGCTCCGACTTGCCGACACCCGTCGACCCGGCGAACAGGAACGAGGAGGCGGGCTTGGTCTTGTCGTGGAGGTCGGCGACGCACAGCTGAAGGCGCTGGGCGACGATGTGAGTAGCCCAATGCTGGCTGAAGACCTTGCTGTCGAGGTCCGACTTGATCTTCGCGGCGTCGACTGCGAGGGCGACGTTGACACCCACGGATTCCTGCAGGACGTCCGCCAGCAGCTTCCGGTCGAGATTGCGCCCGGTGGACAGGTGCCAGCCCACCATCGAGTCAAGGACGAGGATCGACTTCCGTGGCTGGGTCGCCGCGGGGACGTAGCGCTCGGTGTACTCGTAGATCAGGGGCAGGAGACCCTCATCGTAGATCTGATCGGCGACCTCGTATCGCGCTGCCATGCCCTTGAGGATCGCGATCGTGGTCGCCATTCCAGGAGGACTCACGATGATGCGCTGCAGACGCTCCACGAGCGGCTGGTTCGGCTTGACGTACTGATCGAATTCTTCGTCCGTCGTTGCGGCGATGACCCGAATGCCTCTGGCGCCCGACGCGGCGAGCACCGGCTTGAGAGCCTCGACGGCGGCGGCACTGAGCTGGACGATCTGGTGGAACTCATCGATGAAGAGAACCAGCTGCCGCGCTTCCTGGCGGCTATATTCCTCAGCCTCGTCGAAGAGCGTCTTGAGCTGCGCAGCCATCTCATCCGAGTGGGACAGGCCGGCGATCATCCTCGCGAGATCCACCTCGAGGTAGTCCCTCGCGGTGTCGATGATGGATGCGGCCTGAACGAGCGCCGTCTTTCCGGATCCAGGAGGAGCCAGCAGCAGCGCGTTGCAGAGTTCGGGGCGGCTCATCGCCGCCATGAGCTGGGAGATCTCCCGGTCGCGGCCGACGATCTGTCGCTCAGGGGCCGCCAGCGGCCCGCTGTACTTCGACAACGTCGGGTACCGGGTGTTGAGCTCCGTCGAAGGCAGCGGCATGATGCACTCGTTTCTGCTGGTTTATGAGCCTAAATGGTAGCACGAGGAGGTATGTTCTGGGCATGAGAAAGGGCCGCCCATCGGGGGTTGATCCCGGCATGAGCGGCCCCTCGTCGGTCACCAGGTGTCGTACTCGCGTTCAGTTGTCGTAGACGTCGCCGAGGCGTCCGATGATGCTGAGCGGTCGAGAGTTACCCCTTGCAGCTCGGGGAATCGACTGAGGTGGCTCGGACGGGCGACCTTCGGGGTCGTAGTCGCTGATGGCGCCGACGGTTCCGGCGGCGATACCTTCTTCCGAGCGGTGACAAGATCACCGAACGTCGGTCGAGCATGATCGGAACGCATTTGCGCTGCGAGAGGCGACACTCTCGCCATCGCTTCAATCTGGCTGTCGTACCAGGACTCGTCTGCCTCGCGGCTGGGGAGGTCTCTCCTCGAGGAGAGGAGCCCGTGTTCGACGTACTCACGCTCCACGTCGTTCGTCCCAAGTTCTGCGAGCTTCAGGTCAACCTCACGTCGCAGGATCTCCGCTTCGGCGGCCTTCGTCTCTGGAGTGGACGACCCCATGCGCTCACGTGTCGTGGTGATGCTGAGGCGTTCGCGGAGTTCTCGCTCCCTCAGCATGGATACGACATTCAGCGCACTCATGCTTCGGTGAGTATGTATAGCCTGCTCATCTCGAACTGCCTCCTGATAGTCGGGAGAGAACTTCTTCACAATCTCCCCCACGACCCCGTTCCAGGGGCGCCGAGGTGCTCGTGTCAACGTGGGGATCGACGGGGTCTGATTGACGCGGGGCGATGCCGTGTCCACGAACAGCTCACGCCTCTTGGCGTCGCTCATCGCGCCAGCTCCTCCTCATCGGTCTCCTTGCTGGAGGCAGGTCGAGGAGCCTCGGCGAGCTCAGGGAAACGCGAAGCGGCACCTGAAGCGACTTCCACGCCTCGCAACTCAGGGAACCGCTCCATGCGCTCGTCCACGGACGGAGTGGCGAGGCCCGCCTCGAGAGATTCGCCGACCTCGATGGCTGCGCCGAAGGCGGTTGCGGGACCCAGCCCCGACTTCGCGTCGTCGAATGCCCCGGTTGCCATGGCGATGTGGTGAGCCGTCTGCGCCGTGCGCGCAAGAGTCCTGATGCTCTGAGCGCGCTGCTCCTTGCGCGGCTCGGGCTTCTGCTCATCCTTCTCGAAGTCGATCGCCATGTCCTGCCCTTTGCTTGCTGTGGTCGGTCTCTGTGTCATCGTCATCCTCCTCAGACGACGAAGGCCCCGCACCGAGGGAGTGATCCTCCGGTACGGGGCCTTCGTGTTTTGGTTAGCCGAGCTCCGGCTGGTCGGACGAAGCCACCGGGGCGTCCGGTGCGCCGGCACCGACGAGGACCGGCTCGCGCGCGGCGTCGGGTGCATCGACCTCAGCCTCGGCTGCAGCCGACTTCTCGGCAGCGGCCGCTTCCTTGGCGGCTGCTCGCGCCGCCTTGGCCTCGGCCATCGAGTCGAAGATCCGTGTGCGGATGTCCTTGCCGTTCTCGTCGGCGATCGACAGGCCGGGGCCGTCGAGCGTCTTCGTGTTGATGACGACCTCGCCCTTGTTGATGAGCAGGTCGGCCTTCACGCCGTAGATCTTGCCGCTGACGGTGCCGTCGCGGTCGACGAGGTCCGTGACGTTGTCGCCGGCGGCCTGCTTGATCGCCTCGAACTGGTTCGCCGAGTAGCGTGCGGAGTTCGACTTGCCGCCCGGCGCCTTGGGGTCGTCCTTGGTCACGAGAGCGAGGTTCGTGTCGCCGGGGGCGCGGCGGTCGCCGGGGTGGACGCGGGCGTCGAGGTAGCGCGTGGTGACGACGCCGTCCTTCTTGGCGACGCGGTTGTCGTAGGCCAGAACGACGAGGTTGACTTCCTTCGTTGCGCCCTTGCCGTGGACTTCAGACTTGAGGTTGACCATGATGTATCTCCGTTGTGCGTCGGGTCGATGGTGATGTTCCGATCGACCAAAGGTGGTTGAGGTAACGCACCCGAGATGCCCCCTCGAGTGATTCGAGAGTAGCACAGAAGGACTCATTTACGAGTGAAAAACGTGTAACACACCGTATACGGTGAGATTTGCGTTTCTCGACGGAAATGAGCTACGTCAGTTCATCGCTAGTGAGTGGGGTGTCCGTGGGCTCCTGATCCTCGAACACCGGTTGGCTGGCAGAGATCTGCACCTGCTCGTCCAGGCGTTCTGCGAGGTCTGTGTGAAGCTGCACCGTACGGCTGCGGCGGACGATCTCTCGCTGTCGCGCAAGCTGGGCGACTTCGCTGGGGAGCGTCGGCTCCTCGGCCTGTCGGATCCTCGAGGCGAGAGCGATCATGCTGCGAACGTCGCTGATGGGGAGCTCCTGGATGGCCTCGGGCTGCCCCGATGCGACAAGGTATTCCTCGGCTGCTTCTACGGCCTCTGCGCGACGTCGCGCGGCCTCGATGAACGCCGAGAGAGTTCGCGGGCCGATCTCGACATCGGCCGCGAAGTCGTAGCGCATGTGATGGAGGTCCAGACCTTTCACCTGTTCGAACGGGTGCTCGGCACCGGAGGTGATCGCCGCCGCGTCGCGCCCGGTGGCCGGGTCCGTCTGAAGATCGAGGCGAAGGCCTTTCCCGGCGAGGCTCACGCGAAGATCGTCGACCTGAGAGGCATAGGAGGCACGCATGCGGCTGACTCTCTCCTCGAGAATGCGCGCGGATGCATCGCTGCCGTTCGCAACGTGCCGTCCGCCGTGCTGACCGTAGATCTCGAAGCCGATGCGCTCTGCCTCATCCTCGTCCTTCATGCGTCGGAGCGAGAGATCTCTGCGCATCGACTCGAGTGAGATGATCCGCTCGCCGTACTCTGCGACCTCGCTCCACCCCTGGTACCAGGTGTTCGATGGTGGGGTGAAGGACAGGAAGTGGCGATACTTCGACGCCACCTTCGCGTGGTACTCCTCTTCCTCGAGGTACATCTCGTAGACCGCGCGTGATGACGGAGCGGCCTTCCCCTGAGCGTTCGCGGCCTCCCAGGCGCGGACCTGCTCGTGGTAGTGCTCTCGCTTCTCGGTGTGGTGGTCCAGCCGTGAAGCGAATGACCGCATCCGGAAGCCGAAGCCGACCAGATCGTCCTCGGTGTCGTCGTGCGCCCGCTTGGCGAGGTCGTCGTAGTCCAAGCCCATTGCGTCCAGCATCGGTGTGCGGACCTGCAGGGCGTCGTCAGGAAGCTGGCGCAGCATCGCATACACGGCGTTGACGCTGCGCTCGATGATCCGCTCCTCCCCCGTCATGACCAGCTTGCGCCACTCAGGTGCACTGAGACCTTCGTTGCGCCGCCGGTGGTCCGCATACTCGCGGACCCCGACCATGGCCTGGTTCATGGGTGAACCGTCACGGTCGAGGACCTCCCGCACCAGCTGATGCACGATGCGGTTGGGCTTCTTCATCGCGTGATGATTCGTCCCTGCACGCCACAGTCTGCGATCGGCTGGCAGGCAGGCGAGCAGGAACTGCGGGAGGGATTCGCGAAGCATCTGCTGGTGGGCCCAGCGCTTGACGTAGGTGGTCACGTTGCGACGCTCGTATCCGACGGCGCTGGCGAGGTGGCGGACGGACTGGTTCTCGTCGAGCCAACCGTCCACGCCACGGCGAAGCATGTTTCGGGCCCGCGCTGTGATCTTGCCGCGCTGGGTGCCATCAGGAGCGAGCGTGCCCGGGCCGGCATCGACCATCGCGAGGTGGCAGTGCACGTGCTCGGTGTCGACCTGGATGACGGCGACGTATCGGAGGTCGTCGTAGAGCACGCGGCTCATGCGGCCGAGCCCATGCATGATTGCCAGGCGCAGCTTCATCTGGTCGAGATGCCCGCGGTAGTCGCCGCGCTTTTCGCAGACGAAGTCCTCGGGGATGATCTTGTGCTTGCGGAGATACTCCTGGTCGAAGCTCATCACCGTCTTCATCACGGTGTGCCCCTCGTCGAAGAGGCGTTGGATGTCGCGACTGGCGAACTGCAGCTGCTCGTGAGAGAGGGAAATCGAGTCGTATCCGAAAGCGACGCCGGCGTCGCCTTGCGCGGCAGACATCTTCCGCTTCAGCGCGCGAGGAGACTTCACCTCGAGGCTCTCCGTGGCGCTCTCGCGGGCCATGTACCGAGTGATGAACTCGTCTGTGCGCTTCTGGCGGATGGGCGCCAGTGACTCCGTCGCCATCTCGCGTGCCATGTACCGGGTGACGTAGTCGCCAGGAGTTCCTCCCCGCGAGCCCTTCTTCTTGCTCCCAGAGGGCAGCGGGACCGAGAACTCGTTGACGATGATGACGTCCTGCTTCAGTCCCACGCTCTGTCTCCTGTGTTCGCTGGTGGTGTGATGACGAAAGGGGGTTCGCTACCGGGCTGCTACCGGATGCGAACCCCCTCCTGCAGGGCTGACGCCCTCAGGCCCGAGGACAGATCACAGCGCCGGCTGTGCGTCCTCGGAGGAGCCGTCGTACTCGGCGGCGGCGATCTGGTTGCGGATGCGGGCGGCGCGCTTTGCGGCAGCGTCCTCGTGGTCGATGCCGTCCTCAGCGATCTGTTCGCTGAGGGGGACGAGGTCGACCTGGGGCGCCACCGTGGAGAAGTCGAGAAGGCCGGTCGGCGTCTCGTCCAGATCAACCTCTCCCGCAGACTCGTCGACCGGCGCATCCTCGGAGTTGAGCGTGTCGAGGCTGAGGTCGAGATCGTCGTCGGATTCGACCGGTGCGGTCAGTGCGCGTTCGACGCCAGGGGCCACCTTCGACAGGTACGTGTCCCAGGCGCTTCCGGCCGGCGCCTCTTCCGTCAGTGCGGGCTCCTCGAGCTCGGCAACAGGGGCCACGGGCTCACGCGCTTCGATCTCCGACATGAGGCGACTGAAGATGCCGTCGGGAACGGCCTGGTGAGCGTCGGTCTCGTGTGGGATCTCCGGCGCGGTGAACTCTGCGATCGGGGTGTGCGCCTCGAACTGGACATCGCGGAACAGGTCCGAAGTGCGCTCGCTGCGCGGGACCTCGTCCAGCCCGCTCTGCAGCGTGGCCTCATTCTCCGCGGCAGGTGTGTAGTCAGGGAAGTACGCCGTCAGCTCGTACCCGCTGGACGCTTCATCGAGTTCGAGACGAGTGTCGTCGTGGACGTTCATGAAGACCAGAGGGGCGTCGTCTGCGTAGTCGGGGGCGACAACGAGGAAGTCCGCGGTGCCAGGGAGCACCCACTCCGCGTGGGCGAGGTTCTCTGGAACTTCGAACGCCTCGGTGAAGTACCCCTTGCTGACGAGAACGCCCAGCTGATCCTGGTTGAAGTCGTAGAACGCGTCGATCGCGACCCCAGATCCCTGTCGCATGGGAAGTTCGGTCACGCCGTAGGGCAGTGCGACGCTCGGCGTCACCTGCACCATCTCTCCGCGGAGGTGGAGGTACGGTCGGTAGTTGCGTTCAGGACCACCGTGGAGGAGCTCGATGAGTTCCATCTCCACCAGGCCCTCGATCGGAACGCCAGAAAGAGCGTCTGCGTGGATGTTCCCGTTGTTGACGATGCGGCCGTACCAGGGGTCGGTGACCTTGAGCGGTGCGATTTTCATGTCTGTCTCCTCGTCGATTCGAGTGGGGGTCTCAGGCGGTCTTGGCGGAGGGCGAGGATGCCGGGCGACCGGACTTCTTCGCCGGAGCGAGCGGGGTCACAGTGGCACTCTCGCGCCCGAAAGCCCACGCCTTCACGGTGCTCATGAGGGCTGTGCGCAGCTTCCAGATGCTGCGCATCACCACGACGACGAGCCAGAAGAGCAGCCCAAGGAGGAACAACGACGGGGCGATCCACACCGCCACAACCGTCTCGACCGGCATGTCCAGGGTCACGCCGGTGCCATCCTTCACGAAACCCATCGTGAGGGGCACGACGCGAACGGCTACGAAGAACGCGATGATGTAGAACACCACGATGACCGCCAGCAGACTGGCCGCCTGAGCGATCACGACAGCGGATGCAGCTCCGATCTTGCCGCGCGGAACGCGGAAGCGGGGAGCACGGGTGTCGGTGCGGGCGGTGTTCTTCGACGTCATTCTGATCTCCAGTTACCAAGCGAAACGCGTTTTCTGCTCATCTATCAGCAAAAGCGTATCACTTGACGCTGGATGGGGATACCCCGCCATGTAGGTCGAGATCCGCGGAATCACGCGGAAGAGCGCTCCTCCGGCACGCTACTTCGACGTCGCAGGTGCCGAGGTGGCCGCGTAGCCCGAGAGGGCTGTCACCCGGCCGTCGCTGTCGAGCGTGAGGAAGATGGTCGCCACGTTCGACGCTGTTCCGAGCCCGTCGCTCGACGTGGACTCGACATCGACCAGCGCCATGTACGAGTACGCCGTGCCGTCGACGCCGAGCAGTCGCGCGGTGACGCCCGCAGCGCGGGAGTTGAGTCCCGCCGCGTCGATGTAGGGGTACTCGTTTCCCTGCTTGTCCAGATTCACCGGCGCCGGCGGGAGGAATGTGGTCATGAATTCGGAGTCCTCAGTGAGACCGTACGTGCGCATCGTGCTCGCTCGGGCTTCCTGGTAGGCCGCGTGATCGTCCCAGCTCAGCGCTCGGTCTGCGAGATCCTCGATGATCGCCTCGTCCCCCTTGACCCTGTTGCGCTGGGCACCAGAGAACTCCAGGGCCGTGTCTTCGGCAGCGATGTCCACCTCCGCCTTGGCCTGTGTGACCTCGTCGTGGATCCCGGCGAGGGTCGCCTTGTCGGAATCCAGCTGCGCCGAATGGCTCGCGGAGATCGAGCCTCCGACGATGCTGGTCGCCACGAGCACTGCGGCGCCGAATAGAGGGAAAGCCAGCTTCTTCATCGTCGACATGTCGTCACTTCCTCGAGAGCTGCAGCTCGGTTGCGCTCTGGTCGCCCAGAGTGGTCTTGCCCACGGTCAGATCTCCGAACTTGTTCTCGCTCACGTAGTAGTCCGACGTCGCCCATGCATAGAGCTCGCCGGATCCTCCGCGGTTGAGCCAGGTGACTTCGAGGACTCCGACGGTGTCAGTCGGGGCGACGGCAGTCAACGCCCAGGAGGACGTGCTCGGGGCAAGAATCGTGACCCCGTCGCTCGCGTAGCCGATGTACCAAGGGAACCGGGGGTCGATGTCGGTGTCGCTGAGGCTGTCGCCCCGATCGGCTTTGAATGTCCGGTCGGCGAAGAATGGAGCGAGGGTGCTCTGGTGGGCGAGCGCATTCTCGTACGCCTTCTGCGGGCCGTTGTCGTCCGCAATCTCGTCGTTTCCTGCGAACAGGATCTCCGCATAGCTCTGCTGAAGATCTGCCACCGCGCGACCGGCCTCCTCGGCGGCAGCGAACTGCGCATCGATCGCGGGCGCGGCGGCAGCTTCGGGCGTGCCGGGCTCAAGGAGGGCGACTTCGTCGAGCGCCACCTCTGCCGTTGCGATCTGCTGCAGATAGCTCGCATGCTCGCTCTCGTAGGTCTGCGTGGCGCCGTTCGTTCCGAGGGCCACCGCGCCGGCTGCGAGCAGGAATCCGCATCCAAGGATGGCCGGCACGGCACGCCACATCGCGGACCGAGGGCGATCGCTACGCGCTTCCCTGCGCTCGCCCAGATCCCGGAGGAGGGCCTCCGGGGTCACCTTCGTCTCTCGAGCGCGCCGATTCGCCTCGAGTCGGTCGGCGAACCACGCGTCCACGCTCTCGCGCGTTGCGGGGCCCTTCTTCTCATCTGCCATGGTGATTGCCTTCGATTCGTCGTACACTTGTGGTTGATAGGAAGTCGGAAATAGCCTCTGAACTGGAATTTATGCGACGCCGTAGAATTCCCAGTGCCAGGCCTCAAACGGTCCGCTGCCGCCGGGCTCCATGTACTTCGGGTGCACCCAGCCGTACTTCCCGGCGTTGGCCTTGAGCCAGATGTACTCGGGCGAATTGAAGCCGAGCACGGTGTGGCTCTTGTTGCCGATGTCGACAGCGAGGGCCCAGCCGTGGTTCGAGGTGCCAGGTACAGCAGCGTTCTGGCACTTACCCAGTGAGCACCAGCGATTGCGCTGGTAGACCTGCCCGGCGTAGTCACGGTAGGCATCGTTGATCGCAAGGTCGTATCCGAACTGAGCCTTGAACTCGATGTTCAGCTCAGCGAGGGCCTCGACGGCGTCCGTGCGGAGGTACGCGGGGCCGAGCTGGGCCCACGGGATCGGAGCGAGGGCGCTCTGGGGGATCTTGCCGTTCTCGAATCCGCCCCACGCGCCCGGTGCCGTGCCGTCCGCGACCCACTCCGGAGCCTCCTCGACCTCGACGCAGTCGGAACGGACGGCCTCGGCGCGGCCGCCGTTCGCTCCAGAGACAGTGGTACCGGCCTGGGCGAGGATCGAGTCGGCCAACGCCTTGTTCGACGTCCATCCGCTGAACATCCCCATCCACATGTTCGCGTAGGTGCCGCGACGTGCCGCCATGGCGGCGGTGTCGGCGGAACGCTCCCATGCGTCGTGGAAGTGTGCGGCGGCATCCGCCGGGGTGCCATAGGACGTGGAGATCATGTCCTTGACCACGCCGGCGTCGGATCCTTCGGCCGCGGAGAGCATGAAGCCGAGCTGAATCTCGAGCGTCCACCAGTCCTTGCTGTGGCCGTCTGCATACGCGCGCAGGTTGGAGTTGCGACCGAACGTCCACTGCCCGAGACCGATGCCGTTATCCGTGTTCGACGCAGCGCTGCGCTTCACCTCCGACATTCTCATCGGGGAATCGAAGTGGTTCTGGACGCTGGTGGGGTCGATGCCCGACTCCGCGTCCCAGTTGCCGATGATGCCTGCGATGTTCTCGTCGGGCATCCCCCACGCGCTGAGCACCGAGTAGATCATCTCGGCGTTCGCCCGGGTCTGGACGTCGACGGACCCCTCAGACCCATCGATCTCTTCGAGTGCCGCCTCGGCCTCAACCGTGCACTGGGCGAGCGTCGAGTCCTTGATCGAGATGTTCTCCCCGATCATGGTCACCGCGGTGGTGACGACGATGGCGACGACGAGGCCGCCGGCGGCGAAAGACATTGCCCCGGCCGCGACGGCGGATACTGCCCCGCCCACCGCTGTGCTTATGGCCGTGCCGACCGCGAGCATCGAGCCCACGACCGTCTTCCCGAGCGTGAGCAGAAGGCCCATGGCCAGGTTCCAGAGGTTGGCTGCCAGAGCCATGAGGTTCATCAGGATGCCCTTGAGCCAGTTGATGAACATCATGAAGATGAGCGCCTGCCCGGCGGTTGCCGCGGCAGGGACGGCTGCACCTACAGCTGCTGCCTTCCCCACTCCCCCGCGCAGAACGTTGGTGTCGTCCTTCTCGAGTGAATCCACGGACGCAGACGTTCCGCCCGCTCCGAGCTTCGGTGCGGGGTCCTTTCCGCCTGCGGGCTCTCCCGCTGCAGGGCGTGCGGCCGGTGCGCCAGGCTGGCCGTTGTCGCGGGTCGGCTCGCTGGATGCCGGTTGACGCCGCGCGATACCCCCAGCAGGAGGCTCGGTGTTCGGAACAGCGGCATTCCCAGGCTGACCAGGAGCGGCGAAGCCACCTGCGCCACCTGCGCCACGGAGGGGTGAGTCAGACATCGCCTGCCCTTTCGTCGGATACGTGATGCGGTAGGTGACGGATTCAGTAGGTGAAGAGCGCTTCGGCGTCAGTACGTGAGGACGAGCTCGCGCGCACCGTCTCCAGGTCGACCTCTAGCTCGACGAGCTTCGCCAGGGTCTCGTTCTGATAGGTCGACTTGTGCTTGAAGTAGTCGTCCATGGCCTGGGAGAGGTCATTGCGGATCTCGAACAGCGGCTGCATCGCCTTGTCGCTCGTGCCGTAGTCCGTCAGCAGGCGTCCGTTGGTCAGTGGCCATTCCAGCTGGCTGGATCGAACGTTGCTTTCTTCCGCGCTCTTGCCTGCAGCGGCCTTGTCGGCGAGGTAGGTGACGTAGGAGTCTCCCTCGGGGACGATGTGTCGGATGTAGCCCTCTTCGACGCTCCCGTCTCGCCAGTCGAAGTTGAACCCGCGGCTGGATACCCATTCGGCGTCCAGCTCGAGAGTGGAGGGTGTGTCGTCCTTGGCGACGTCACCGGTGACCTGGTCACCCGCAATCGGTGCAGGAAGTTCAGGGAGCTGCATCTGCACGCCGTCGACACTGACACGACGACCCTCAGCCGTGTACTCGGCGATGCGTGCCTGATCGACCTTCATCTGCTCGAGCTGTTCGTCGAGGTCCGCGCGAACCTCTTCCTCCTGGGGCGCGACGACGAGGTCGGCGTACACCGCGCCTGCGTCGAAGGTGTCGCCGTCTAGGGCGGCAGTTTCCGTCGCACCCGACGCACCGGGGTTGAAGTACAGTCGCCACTGGTCGAACTCGGCGAACGTCTTCTGGCCAGCGAGATCCTCGCGGAGCTTTCGCGCATCAGCGGGCTTGTAGACGAGCTCGGAGTTGGAGCGCATCGTGAGATTGAGGATCTGCTGTTCGAACGGGCGATCGCTGTCGATGACCATCCCCATGTAGCCCGTGGAGCCGAAGACGACGATCTCACCCGTCACCGCGCTCTTGAGAGGCTGGTCCTTCAGATCGGAGGTGGCGCCCGTGAGATACGCCTTGTACTTCTCGGCGTTGGCCGACATGACGCTCGTGCTCTTGAACTGCATGAGGAGCAGTGCTCGGGTGCGATCGGTGTTGACGTAGACGCCGTTGACCTCACCCGACACCTGCGTACGGGATGTGGTGAACGTAGGTGTGTACAGGGTGGTGCTGTCCAGGTCCGCCTGCTGGTTGGTCACCGATGAGACCGCTGCCGACCCGAACAGGAGCACGAAGCTCACCGCGATCGCCGCGACGAAGACACCGAAGCGCTCGATGCCGTGATGGGAGTCCAGGCGCAATGCCGTGCTCACGTTCTTCATCGAATCCTTGATGCCCATGTCGGGATGCCTCTCTGATGGGTGGTCGTCTGGAGCGGGTGGAGGTGCTGCTATCGATGAGAAACGGGGCCGACGGCATTAGCCGCCGACCCCGCATCCACGCGTTCTGTGTGAGCTGTGTCGCTCAGCGTCCGAGGTAGCCCGACAGGACGATGAAACCGCCGCCGAGCTCCTTGATGGTCTGCTCTCCACCGGAGGCGACCATCTGGATCAGTGCGAGACCGCCGCCGAAGAATGCGCCTCCGAGGAGGATCATCACGGCGATCATGATCCAGGACTTCTCCTGCTGCTGGCCGTTGCCGAAGAGCTTCTTGGTGACGAAGACGCCGGCGACGATGAGGATGATCAGACCCAGCAGGGTGACCAGGGCACCACCGACGAAGCCGGCGTAATCGGTGGTGTTCGTGAGGAAGGAGACCAGGTCCCAGGCGCCCAAGGGAAGGGCCGGGGTGTCTGTGACGTCACCTGCGTTCTGGATGATGGCCGTGGTGCTCATGTGTCCTCGCTCTAGCTGGGGAGTGGGTGGTTAGGGGTCGATGCCCTGCGAATTACCATACCCCATTTACGCTCATAAATGCGTGAAAAACGGGAATCGGCTGATAAGCGTTGAAGCTCACCAGCCGATTCTCGTTCACGAGGGATTCCGACTAGCTGCCGGATCGATCCCGCCTCTCTGAGCCCTTCGGACGAGGAGTCCGATCGGCCCGCACGGACCGAGCGGGGCTGGGCGCGTTTCGCGTGGGAGCGACGGGGGCTGCCTTCGGAGCCTGCACCACTGGCGCCGCGACCTGAGCGGGCCGTGACACCTGTGGTGCCCGCGGCGCTTGGGGCGCCGGAGCCGGCCGCGAACGCGTCGTCACCACGGGTGCCGAAGTGCCCGTCGGCGCCTGCCTCACCGGAGCCGCCGAGGACGGCGCCTGTCGTACTGGCGTCGCGCCCCTCGTGGACTGCTTCACCGGCGCTGCATTACGCGGAGCCTGCTTGACGGGAGCTGCGCCACGAGGAGCCTGCTTGACCGGCGCTGCGGTACGAGGTGCAGAAGTCTGCGTGGGCGTAGCCTGCCGACTGGGCGAAGACTGCTTTGCGGGGGCAGATGTCGACCCTGCACCCCGAGAGGGGGTGGAGGTCTTCGTGGCGGCCGCAGTCTTGCCCGTCGATGGGCGCGAAGCCGGCGCCTGCTTCGTCGCTGTGGCAGACGTTCCTGCAGTCCGAGTAGGCGTGGGCGTCTTCGAGGCAGAAGCCGTCTTGACCGCAGACGGGCGATCGGAAGAGCCCTGCTTCGTCGATGCTGCAGAGGCTCCTGCACTCCGCGTGGAAGTGGCCGCCTTCGAAGTGGGCGCTGCCTTCGTAGCAGTTGTCGCCTTCGAGGTGGACGCGCTCTTCGAGGTGGCCGGGGTCTTCGAGGTGGCCGGGGTCTTCGCTCCAGCTGCTCCGCTGCTCGGCGTCGTCCCCGACGAGCCCTTAGCCCCTCGAGTTGCACCGGCGACGCCTGCGACTGTGCCTCCCGCTGCCGAGATGGCGCGTGCGTTCTCGGCCTGCTTGAGGTTCTTCGTGTTCGGCTTGTCCAGCGAGCTCCTGGTCGCCTCGGCCTTCGCGTGCTTCGCCTCCTGGTCGCCGGCAACAGCCGACCCACCCTTCTGCACAGCCTTGCCGCCGTCCTCAGCCGCGCCTTGGGCATCACCGGTCAAGCCGCGACCCACCGCAAGAGCACCGTCACCGACGGCTTCGACACCCTCCTTGCCCGCTGCAAGCCTCTTCGTCTTCGCCTCCTTCAATCCGGCGTTCGACTCGTCGATCGACGCAGAAGCGTCGCTGAGAGCATCCCCCTCGACCTGCGGGGCTGCGATCTCGCCGGGCTTGGAGAGGCCATTCGCCTGCACCTCTCGACCGAGGGACACTTCTTCGGACATCATGGTCAGCTCGCTCGATGACCCGCCCGGAAGAGCCCCAGGGTCGGTTCCCGGGTCGCCGTTGCCTGCAGCTCCAGAATCGGGGCCGCTGGTGATCTCGAGCTGACCCATGGCGCCCTCAGGTCCGGCGGGTCCACCGGGGGCCACGCCGCCGGCCGTCGAGATCCCCTCGGGGCGTCCGCGCTCGGGCGTCGAGGAGGAAGCCGCGACGACACCCTTCCCGCCCTTGTTCAGCATCTGAGTCGCCGCGGCGGCACCAGCACCCGAGGCGAGTCCGCCAGCCATCGCTGGAACGAGGCCGCTGTTGCCCGGGATGCCGACCTGGGTGTCCATGAACTTCTCGACGAGCTTGGTCACCGCCTCCTCGATCGCCTTGACGAACGTCTTGCGAACGCGCAGCGCCATCACCGTGAACGCGATGACTCCGATGATCGACAGCAGGGTCACGACGAGCGAGAAGCCCCACCCTGCCATGAGGAACGTGACGAACCCGGCGAGATCTCCGCCCGCTCCGTTACTGAGCACCGCAGCGAACGGCATCTCGATGATCTGCGGCAGCGAGGTCAGGAACTCCTGAACGAGTTTGTAGATGAAGATCGTCACGACCACCTCGAGGATGAGCGCGATCGAGTAGACGATCACCTTCGCGATTCCGGCCATCGCACCCATCACGGCGAACGGTATGGCTGTGACGGTCTGGATCGAGCGCCGGATGCTGGCGAACAGCATCGAGAACGCGTAACCGAATCCGATGAGGACGAAGGCGCCCAGAAGCACGGTCGAGTTCAGCCAGTACAGGAAGCTCATCGTTCCGGTGCCGACCTGGCTGACGGAGTTGTGGATCGACCGCGTCGCCTCCGAGGCGACGTTCGAGGACGAGTACATGCGCATCGACGTTGAGTCGAAGTCGGTGTTCAGGTAGTTGTACATCGCCAGAGGAGACAGGTTGCACGATCGTGGTGCGCCGTCGCTCGTGACGATCTGCGTACCGGTGAACTTGCAGCCGTTGTTGACGGTGGTGAACGTGCGCAGCGACGAGTTGCCGCCAGCCCGCAGACCAGTACCGGACTGGACAGACACCAGCGGGTTCGGAACCGGGTTGTACTTGTTGAGGTCGCCGGCACCCTTGGTCAGATCCTCGAACCAGGCCTTCACGGTGTCGTTGCCGTGGTTCTGGAAGTACGAAGACTGCGACAGGTCACCCTTTGCGATCGTCTCGAACGACGCAGCCGAGACCTGCTTACCGCTCATGAACCGACCCAGGAGATCGACCGTCTTGATGAAGGTCACCGGGCCGGTGGCGGCGTCGATCGCCTTGCCGTCCTTGCTCATGATCTCTGCCGACCAGGTTGCATCGTAGGACCCGCTGGCGACGATCGCCTTCAGCCCCAGGTTGTGAGTCTGGTTGTTGATCGCGAGAGCGGTGTTGCGCACGTTCGCCTGAGCGGTGCCGCTCGGGGTGTTCGACGAGGAGTCCCACTGAATGGTGGCGCCCTCGGGCACGGCGAGACGGCTCTTCAGCGCCCAGTTCTCGAAGTCGACATAGGTGCTCATCACCACTCGCGCGGAACCGGAGTTTCCTTCGCTCGAGGCGTCCTGCATCGAGGTGAGCATCCCGGTGTACATCGAGCCGAGCAGAGGAAGACCCAGACCGATGAACAGGAGGCGGATGATGAGCTTCTTCACCGCGCCGCCGCGATCCATCTTCTTGAACATCAACAGCCCGAAAATCAGCACCGCGATGAAGAGCGGCACCATGACGGTCCAGGAAAGGGTGACGAGCGTCTGGTACCAGCCTCCGATCCAGCTGACAAGACCGCTGAGCGGACCGACGTCGGGCGTGCCGTTGCCGACCATGCCATCAGCGAGCGTCGGGCTGATTGCGTTGACGCCTGCGTAGAAGAGCTTGAAGGGGTTGAGCAAGGCGAGGATGTTGACGAAGGCGTTGAACACGAAGTCCACGGCACCACCGAGGATGAACAGAAGCATGACGACACCACCGCCGAGCCAGTTCATCATCGGCAGAGCGAGTCCGGTGCTGGTGCTGTCCAGCCCCATCCCCTTGAGCGCGGCTCCGAAGTACGCGTAGTCGACCATGCCCTGGAAGCGGGACGAGGAGAAGTTGCCCTCGCCGTCGCGGACCAACAGCGTCTCGTAGCCGATCGCATCAGACGAGCCGGAGAGCTTGGACATGAGCCAGCCGGAAACGCTGGAGAAATCAGGGTCGGCATATCCGAGGAGCGATCCGGCCGAACCGGGGTCTTGGAGAAGGACGCCCCACTCGTGGCTGAATGCCGCTTCCGTGCTTCCCGGCTCCTGCACCGTGGAGAAGAACGCCGTCGTCGACGAGGCGACCTTGTAGAACGAGAACTTCATCGCGTCCTCGTCAGCGGCGTTCGCGCTCTGAGCGGCGAACAGCCCGAGTACGGCGATGAGCGGGAAGATCACAGCTGCCACGAGGGCGATCACCCGGCGCGAGCTCCAGAACCGAGACCGAGCAGTCTCGACCGCAGGTGCGTTCCCTGCTCGTCCTTCGCGGAGGAAGGTGAGGAGGTTGCGCGGCGCCCCCGGGGAGGTGGTGATGTCCGACATCGGGATCCCTTGCTCGTCGTTTCGAATCGTCTGCGTAGTACTCATCGGGTGGGCACCATCCGCCGCTGCGGCTGCAGGGACGCCGGCCGTCCCAAGGGGGTGATCCCGGGGAGGGCCTTCGGCGCCCGAGTCTCGTTGTGCTGCTCCTGGGTGACGTAACCCTTGGGGGTAGCGGCAGGTCGTGCGGACTCCTTCTGGCGGCGCTGAGTTTCTGCGATGGCTTCACGCTGAGCCGCCCGAGCCGGATTGACACCGAGCGCGAGATCCAGGTGGAACACCACGTTGGTCACTCCGCGACGGAGGTATGCCAGTGACTCACCGCGCTGCGTGATGAGGTGCTCGAGGTCCGGCGGGATGTCGCGGCCGAGCTTCTTCTGATACGCCGCGACGGTCGTGTCGGTCATCGGTCCGAGCACGGTCCAGTTGGCGTCGTCGAAGCGGTTGAACGCCGAATCGAGCAGCATCTTCTCGGCCGAGTTGTACAGGTACGCGACGCGGCCGCCGCGAGTGAAGAGTCGGTCCAGCTGCGACTGCATGTACTTCTTCACCGCATCGTCGATGTGCTCGGTGCCATGGATGACGAGCGTGTCACCGAGGGAGAGGTTGTCGACAGCGAAACCGATCGTGTTCACCAGCTGAGCCATCGCGACCCCCTTACCGCGGTGGAGCAGCTTGGAGAAGTCATAGATGACGCGACGCGCCTGGCCGACGCCGTCGATGCGCTCGCTCGTGTGGGTGTTGAAGAGGTCACCCTGGGTGTTGAGGAGGTTCATGTAGACCTTCTGCAGCACGTTGTACGCGTGGAGCATCTCGGGGTCCCGGGCTTCGCGGCTCTCCAGGGCACGGTAGCCGGTCTGGAACGAGGTAACGAGATCCTGCAGACGGGGCACCTGGTTGTGAGGGATGCCGACGATGCGCAGCCGACTGCGGTTCTCGGGGGCGTTGAAGACCCACATGTTCTTGTCGACGTAGAAGGTGGTGAGGGTGTCGGCGAGTGTGCCTCGGATGATGGATCGATCCATGTCCGTCGCCTCGTACACCTGCTCGGTCATCAGGACGAGCTTCTCGATGTGCGCGGAGAAGATTGCCTGCTCGTCCTCGACATCTCCGAACATCTCGAGCATGTTGATGTCGCCCGTGCTCATGTCCAGGCGCGTCGTGATGCCCTCAAGAGCGGGGCCGAGACGGTCCAGGTCGGCACCGTCGAGGACGAGATGCACCACGCGGCCGTTGTTGAGCAGAGCGCTCTGGCTGATCTTGCTCCCCCACATGTCGGGAACGTGGGCGCGACCGAGGTAGTCGTTCATCGACGAATCGGCGACCACGACATGGTGGGAGTAGTCGTTGACGTCGAAGAGCACAGCGGAGTTGTTGACGTCGCCCTTCATGGACCCGACGTACTCGCCGCTGGGGTCGTTGAGACCGTTCGTGACCAGTGAGTGGGAGCCGGCGAACTCGACGGACGTGAAGTGCTGGCCGCTGCCTCGCTTCTTGTCCATCTTGCGCATGAGGCCGGACAGCTCTGCGCGCTGCTCCCCTGGATAGGCGGCGACGTTCAGGGTTCCGAAGCGATCGACGTAGAGACGGGCAACCTTCTCCAGGGCGTCGTCGAGTGCATCAAGGGACCCGGCTCGGACGAGGAGGCGGTTGTGGACGTGAAGATACGATGCCCCGTCTGCGAGCTCGTCGGTCGCGATCTCGACGTCGGACAGGACCTTCGCGGCCTTGCGCTTCGTCCTTGCGGACAGGGTCGCATCGTTCTCGCCGGCGTCGAGCTTGTTCAGGCGCTCAGAGTCGCCCGTCTTGTCGTCGATCCACTGCTGGCCCATTCGGCGCACCTGCTCGAGAACGACGACGCTCACGCCGTCACCCAGGCCGTCCGGGATTCTGTTGATCCCCCAGAACGCACCGAAGTCATCTTTGGCTGCATCGTCGTGGAAGAAGCCCAGAACACACGCGACACCGCGGTCGACGTGGAAGTAGTCACTCCGGAAGAGGTAGCCCTCGGTGGGCTTGATCGCCATGAGGTGCGGGTAGTCCTCCATCTTGCCCTTGAGGCGACGGAGCTGGCGCTCGGCGAGGCGACGCTCCTTCGGGGTCATGCCCGCAAACGCGTCATCCGTGGCGGACTCCTCCAGCACCTGGAGCGCCTTGTCGATCTCGGCTTCCTTCGTCGCCTCGCGCAGACGTGCGAATCCACCACTGCTTGCTCCGAAAGGAGAGGCGGTGGTGGTGTCCAGTGGGGTGTTCGCGTTCATCGTCGTGTCCTTCGTGCTCGTCTGTCGGGAGGTCGGCCGCGGCGTCAACGTCAGCGAGAGCCGGTGTAGACGGAACGAAGGACCTCCTGGACCTCGTTGCCGTTGAGAGGAGTGAGCTGCTTCATCATCAGAGACGATTCCTCGGCCTCGGCCTGCAGGACGACCTGCGCCTTCCGGAACGCCTCGCGGTTGTCCGCCTTGATGAGCACGTACTGGTGGATCGAGGTGAAGGAGTCGCCGACGTAGTCGCGGAGGATCGAGTACCGCTCTTCCATCAGCTCCTGCAGATCGGGGTCTCGGACCTCGAGGCCGCGGTTGATGCGCTCGAGGTTGGCGAGCTGGCGGTAGACGCGCTGTGGTTCCTTCGTCGTGACCCAGATGAGTTCGACGGTCGTGTCGATCTTGCGCCAGAAGGCGTCGACGCGATCGAGGATCGAGATGCGGTCCTGCTCGAACACGAGGACGGATGCAGAGCCGACCACGATGTAGGCCTGGCCGACGGTTCCGTCGCCCCAGGTGATGAAGCCGTTGGCGTCGATCTCGTCGATCCCGAGGACCGAGTAGAAGCCGCTGGGGTCGGAGTCCTGTCGCGTGGGGACGCGGCGGGCGGACTTCGGCAGGTAGTTCAGAAGTGCGGGGATGCTCTTGAGGTTGAGCTCTTTGGTCTTCGAGTACTTGCCGAGGAAGGCGGTCGCGACCAGCCACCAGATCACGATTGCGATCAGCAGGAACGGGTTCGCGTGCTTGAGGAAGGTGTTCCCCACCGCCCAGATGAGGATGAGGATCGAACCGACGTAGAAGAACAGGACCTTCATGGCCAGTGGCTTCATCTGGAAGCCGCCGCCGCTGAGGGTGATCTCGTGATCGAGGACCGAGCGTGCCAGCGAAACCGGGATCTTGTAGTTGAGCTTCGCCACGGGTCGCCTCCAGATTTCGGTGGGCATGACGTGCCCAGATATCTGTCGAGTCTACATCAAGACCCGTCGTTTTTCCCTCATAAATGCACGGAAATGACGATTCGGCTCGTAACCGAGAATCCGCGTCGTTCTGCACCAAAAGGACCCCCTACCGGTGCTCCGGCAGGGGGTCCACGCGGCTCCGTGGCTGGCGCCTATTTCGCGAACTCGGCGATGATCTTCTTGACCTTCGCTCCGCGCTTCGGCGGGCCGAAGTGGATCGTTGCTCCAAAGGTCTTGCCGGTCCGCGGGCTGACGAAATCGGGCACGTACACCTTCCGGCCGGCCATCAGATCGGAGCGCTCGTCGATGGTGAACTCGTGGCTGCACCAGGCTTCAGGGGGCATCTGCTGGCCACGCGCGTCGCGCGCTCCCTCCATGTTCCGCTGGAAGCCGACGAACGGGTACGACTTTCCGTTCTTCTCGAAGACCTGGTTGGCGAGCTTGCCTCGCACCGGGTACGGCTTCTTGTCCTTCGCGCTGATCGCATCGAAGGCGATCTCCTGGCCAGCCAGGAGGGCGGCGAGTTCCGCATCGGTGAACGTGTGTCCACCCCACTCGAGGTTGAACTTCACCACCTGTCCGGTTTCTACCCAGACGCCTTCGTGCTTCGCCTTCTCGCGTGGCATATCGCTCAGCCCCAAGTCCTTCCGCATCTGCACGGCGTTGTGCCGCATCGTCTCGATGTCTTCCCGCACCCACTGCGCCACCTGTGCGAGCTGCTCGTCGGCGTTCGCTTTGCCCGTCGCGACGTCGCGCATGATGGCGTAGACGCGCTCGGTCAGCTCGAGATCACCGATACGGGTGCCCGGCAGCAGGCGATGGCTCATGTCGCCGTACTCGCTCATCGTGATCTTGCCGCGCGACTCGTTCAGAAGGGGATACTTCGCTCGGGCGTTGGTGACGTCGGCGTAGGTGCTGGTGCGCGTCGCACCGGTTCCCACGTCTCGCTTCTCAAGCTGCTTCATCAGCCACTTCATGGACGGATGCTCCGGCCGTGGCGGGATGATCTCGTAGACCAAGGGCTGCCCGACCGTTCCGAGACCCTTCGGGTTGTCCTCGCTCTCCTCTCCCCCTTCGGCGTCTTTGTCGTCGTCGGAGTCCTGGAAGACCTGCTTCCATCCCAGGCTCAGAGGTACGTTGGCGCGACCCTTGAACGCGGGGTATGTCTCCAGGTGCCCCTCCTGGGACTCGTACAGGTAGTCCTCGGCGAGCATCGCAAGGTAGGAGCGTGCCAGCTCGATGTAGATCAGGGGTGCGATCGGTCCGAACGTCGACTTCAGCGCGTCGAGAGAGCCGGGCACCTTAGGTCCGGGACGGTTCGCGCCGTGCGCGCCGGCGTCCTTCACGTGGGTCTTGCGGGGCGCCCGGTGGGTGAGAAGCTGCGGATTCACCCCGGCGACGGCCGCGATCTGGTTCACGAAGGGCAGGAGCTCGTTGAACTGCTCCGTCGTGATGGTCTTGTCCTCCGTCCGCGGGTACGACACCACCTGTGCCTCGTACATCTTCTGGTAGGTCGCGAGCACCTGGTCGGCCTTGATGCCGCGGCTGGAGAGGCGAGCAGAGAGTCCCGCGAGATCCAGTAGCCGCTTGGGCGCGGTCGCCTTGTTGGTCTTCTTGTCGAGGACGACGCGGGAGGCGCTGTAGATCTGTGGGACTTCGCCCTCGGTCGCGAAGCGCGGCTCCTCGGGGTTCGTGTAGAGGACGCCGTTCTCGTCGCGGAAGCGGTTCTGGTACTCGGGGATCTTGACGTAGTTCTTGTGCGCTGCAAGCTGGTCGCCGACGAGCTTCACCATGGCCGACTTCAGTCGCCCCTGTCGCAGGACCGCCTGCTGGCCCGAACACAGCGATGCGACCCGCGTGAACTGGATGGTGAGGAAGTCGAAGCGATCGCGGAAGTTCGCTTTCAGATAGTCGCCCTCGTCGAGCATCGACTTGACGGGGCGCCGCTTGACGAACGCGCGCTGGATGGACGCCGGCGCCTCATCGGTGAACTCCATCCGAGAGAACTTCTTGCCATGCAGGTGCAGCTCGTCGATGATGTTCCAGGCGATCGCGTCGCCCTCTCCGGTGGGATCGAGATCCGTTGCGATGACGATCTCGTCGACGCGAGGGAGCACCTGGCGCAGCTGGTTGAGCGTGTCGCTCGTACCCTTGATCGGAACGCGAGACCACGAGAATCGCGCGCTGTCCCACGGGAGGTTGCCGAGGCTCCATGACTTCATCTTCGCGGCCTCGTCGGCCGTGGCGCCAGCGAGCTGCTGGTCAGGCTGCGCGAGCTCGAACAGGTGTCCTCGAGCGGAGACGACGACGTACGGCTCGCCGTTGAATGAGCCCTGAACGCCACCCAGGGCTGCTGCGAACGCTCGCCCTGCCGAAGGCTTCTCCGTGAGAACTGCCAGTGTCATGGGCGACTCCTTCTAGGTCGTTTTTCGCTCGTAAATGAGTCAATCATACATTTTGAGGGTGTGATGATCCTGGGGTCCAAGAAGCGATCGCGGGCGTCGGGTCGACCTGCTCAGACGCTCCGGCACCCTGATTCTGAGCCCAGAGGCTCGTTGTGACGTTCGTCGTTGTCACGCTCTGCGTCGGCGTGCCGATGGCAGTGACCGGCATGGGGGTCATCGAATGCCTCGCCGCATCCGGAGCTACCACCGGGCTGCTGGCGCGGGCATGGATCTGGCTGAAGACGAACCCGTAGCCCCTGGCGCGACAGAAGCCCGAGAGGTAGTCATCCTCTCGGGCTTCTGAGTCGATTCTGTCAGGCGGCGGCCGTGACCGGATGCGAGATGTCGAACATGATGACCGCCGATTCCATCTCGCTCTCCTCCCCCTCAGCGCGCTTCGCCGCGTCGAGCCGGCGCGCGGCGTGACGAAGGCAGACTCGATTGAGCTGCTGGTACTCGAGGCGCGCGCTGTCGAGGGCACGGAGCGCTTCGTCGGGGATGTCTTCGCCGGCGGTGCGGTAGAGCCCCAGATTCTCCTCGTACAGCTTCACGGAGTGCTCGGCGAGCTTGCGGAAGTCCTGCGCCGCGATGTAGTCGGTCTCCGCCACCAGAAGTCGTTCGATCTGTCCCATGCCCATCCCGCGATCATATCGGCGACCCCGGCACAGCTGCCGGAGAGGTGGTGTTAGAGGACGGCCAGGAGGTGCTCGTCGACGGTCGCCGCCGTAACCTTCGACTCGCCGAACAGGGTCTGGAAGAACTCCGCGCCGGCCTTGCTCGTGGTGTGCACAGGCGCCCCGTCGTTCCAGTGGTTCATCGCCTCGCGCATGAGAGCCAACGCCTTGGTTCGAACCTTCGACACATACGGGTGGCTGACGCTCATCTCCTCGGCCAGAGACTTCACAGAGCGGTCTTCGAGGTAGATGCCTCGAATGATCGTGCGCATCGGCTCAGGGAGAGCGTCGACCATGCGGACGAGCATCTCTCGCTCCTCGGTCTGCTCAGCGGTCTGATCGGGGAGGATCACGGTCTCGGTGAGATCGTATTCATGCCGGCCGTTCTCAGAGGCGAAGTGCTCCTCGTAGCTGGTTGACGTGCGCACCATCTCATCGAGCTTCATCATCTCGGTCACGACCTCCAGGCTGAGGCCGGACTCGTTTGCGAGTTCAGCGACCGTCGCAGCCCGGTCGTGTCGTGCGACGACGAGGTCCGATGCGACGCGGAGCAGCTTGATCTTCTCTCGACTCCGCTCCCCCGCCGGGTCCATTCCTCGCATCTCATTGAGGATCGCCCACTTGATCTGAGAGCTGGCGTACGCACCGAAGGGGACGCCGCGGGAGGGGTCAAAAGAGACCGCCGCCTGGGCGAGACCCATGCGCGCCGCCGAGAGCAGATCATCGAGATCCAGATGCTCGGCCGTGCGCGCTTTCTCCACGGCGAGGTATGTCGCCAGTGGCATGTTCTCCCGCGCGAGCTGCTCGGCGGTGGTGGGCTGGGGGTGTGAAGCTGCTGAACCAGTAGAACTGGGGGAAGTGTTCGGCAACGGTTCTCCGATTTTAAGTTTCCTGATCTCTGCGTAAACGTAGCAGGGTCTACACGTTCCTGAGCATTAACGATGTGTAACGACTTCGCGTCGTCCCACGGGTCAGCAATGCCCCAGGCCATGGACCCGGGGCATTGCTGAGGCCGCGGTCAGCTGGCAGCGGGCGTCAGTACGATCACCGTGGAATAGGTCGAACCAGATGAGACGTACACCTTCGTCCCATCGGGAGAGATCGCCAACTTCGCGCTCTGATTCGCGTCCACAGGAACGCGAGCGATCACGAGGTCTTCCTCCACGTCGTACACGCGTATCTCACCCAAGCCCAGGTGATAGATCCAGCGCCCGTCAGGGGACAGTGCGATGGCGGTCACCGATGCCGACTGGCCCATGTTCGTCGATGCGAGGAGGGTTCCTGATGCCACATCCACACGCTGCAGAAGGGGCCCGTTGGCCATCCACACAGTGCCGTCGCCGGCGTCGACCATCAGCGTCGCCGCCCGAGCGCTATAGAACGCACGAGCCTTCTGTCCGGCGGGGTCGATCTCGTAGCTGGTCGCGGAACCGCTGCTGTTCGCGAGCACGAGGCCGCTCGAGAGCGTCTGCAGCTTCCAGTACCTCCCCGTGGCCCCCAGACGGAGTGTGCTGACCGTCTCCCAACTGGTCGCATTGACCACCAGGAACTGGGCGTACGTGCTGGCGCCTGTCCGAACCAGGTAGAGATCGGTGCCGTCGAGAGACCAGGTCGCGTCGATGAGATCTCTCGCGGTCACCGAGCCGACTACCGTCATGGTCGAGGTGTCGAAGATCTGGGCGACACTTTCGCTGACGAGCACCAGACGAGATCCGTCAGGGCTGATCTTCGTAGACAGCACTGACGTGACCGTGATCGGCACCTGACTGCGGATCGTGCTCGTGTCCACGTCGATGACGTTGAGCACCTTGCCGCTCGGGACGTACAGGGTGTTGCCGTCAGGTGAGACAGCGGGCGCCGCGGTGCTCTGGGTGACCTCGATGGCACCGGAGGGCGTGATCGCAGGGTTGGGCCGCACCACGATCGTCAACTCGTCCTTCGCCGACAGCCCCTCGGCGTCCGTGACCTGGATGGTGGCGGTGAAGGTGCCCGTGGAGGCGACGGAGCCGCTGAGCGTGCCGTTCACGTTCAGCTGCAGCCCTGCAGGGAGTGCGCCGTCGACCACACGATACGAGTACCGCCCCCACCCCTCGCTCGCCGAGAACGCGCTCGAGTACGCCACGTACTGCGTGAGGGTGCGCGTGCCAGCGACGAACACGATGGGCTTCGGGGCCACAGTGAACGGGATGGTGAACGTTGCGCGGCCGCCGGTCGGCGCGTTCGTGTCGTGCACGAGGATCTCGAAATCGAACGAGCCCGCAGTCGTTGCAGTCGCCGTCAACACGTTCCCCTCGAGCGTCACGCCGGCGACCTGCTTCACGAGCGAGTAAACGAAGTTCGCATTGCTCGAGCCGTTCGTGGCGTTCAGCTCGATCGACTTCGACTCCCCCACAACCAGGTCGAATGCGGCCGCGTCGATCTCTGTGCGTCCAGGAGAAACGATCACCGTCGTGCGCTGCGTCTCCGAGTTCTTCGCATTGGTCGCCGTCAGGGTGATCGTGAACGATCCCGCAGCTGATGGGGCCGTACCGACCAGTCGACCTTCTGTGAACGAGAGCCAGCTCGGCAAGCCGGTTGCCTCATAGGAGATCTCCAAGCCGAGCGTCGACGTAGCAATGAGGTCCAGGTCGACAACGCCGCCAACCTGCACGGCGACCGTGGCAGGAACCGGGAACGTCAGGACGTCCGGCTTCGCGCCGCCAGCCCCAGGATCGATTGTCGGGTCCTCGGGGTCTACCTCGGATCCGTCGCCCGGCTCGGTCGGTGTCTCGGTTCCGGGATCGACCGGGTCTGGGTCGGTAGGGTCGTCAGGTTCAGCGGTGCCGCCGTCGCCGGGCTCCGCGGGTTCTGAGGGATCGGTGGGGTCAGTCCCCGTGCCTCCGTCGCTTCCCCCATCGCCAGGCTGCGAGGGATCAGTGGGATCGACAGGGTCAACGGGCGCCGTGGGATCAGTGGGGTCCACGGGATCGGTCGGGCCTTCGCCTCCGGGGGTTCCGTCGTCGCCTGGATCGGTCTCGCTGCCGCCGTCGCCTGGGTGCGGGTCAACGGGGTCGGTCGGATCCACACCTCCACCGGGAGGGAACCCGGGCTCATCAGTGCCGTCGCCGGGCTCGGGGCTTGGGTTCGGCTCGGTAGCAGCCTGCAGCCAGATGTAGAACCACCCTCGCACCGTCGTCTTCTCGTTGACGACGGCCAGCTGGAAGAGGTACTTCCCCGGCGACGACGTGGGGATACCGGAGATGGTCCCCGTTGCCTTGTCAACGGCGAGGCCGGTCGGCAGCTCGCCCTGCTCCAGCGTCCAGACGGCATCCGAGAGGTCGAAGTCACCGGTCACGTGCATCAGGACGCTGTACCCGTCCTCGACGACAGCGAACGGGAGACCCTGCGCCTTCACGTCGCTTTCCCCGCCCGTGGAAGGCGGATCGACGGGCTCAGGGCTGGGTGTCGGTGAGACTTCCGGGTTGGGTGTCGTCGGGCCCGTCGAGGGGTCATCCGTGGGAGAGGGGCTCGGCTGGGGTGCTGGGTCGTCAGTGGGGTCGGGATTCGGGGTCTGCGGCTGTTCGGTCGGCTCCGGTGTGGGCTCAGGCGAAGGCTCGTCAGTTGGCGACGGGGACGGAGTCGTCGGTTCATCCGTCGGCGCCGGCGTGGGAGCAGGCGTCGGTGTGGGAGCAGGCGTCGGTGTGGGAGCAGGCGTCGGTG